>NZ_JAQFWQ010000056.1 GCF_027706725.1 Nocardiopsis endophytica | reverse complement strand
CCCCTCGTTGATCTCGGGAGAAACGACGCTAAAACCGGCCCGGTAGGGGCGTTTTTCCCGAGATCAACGCGGAGGGGGTGCGGGCGCCACGAGCGCAGGCGACGCGCACCCACCCGCCCGCGCCGCCGCCCGGACCGCGAGTGGCCGGACGGACGGCAGGCAGGGCCGGGGAAGCGACCCGCTCCCCCGTCGCTGCCATCGGCGGCGACCACGCACACGCCCGCCAGCCGACAGCGCTGCCGCACAGGCCGCCCACCTCCGTCGTCGCCGCCCAACACGCCACACCCCGCCGGCCCGCCGCCCGGCCGAGGCCCGGAAGCGGGGCACCAGCCCAGCGGCCCCCGCACCACCAGAGGCCTGCCACCCGGCAGGCAGGGCCCGGGAACCGCCGAGCTCCGGCCGTCGCCGCCCCTCCCCGGCGACCACGCACACGCGCCGCGCACGACAGCGCCACCGCATGGGCCGCCGACCCGCCTCGCCGTCGTCGCCGGTGGCCACGCTCCGGCGTCGTGGGCGCTTGGCCTGGGCGCCTACTAGGCCTGGGCGCCTACGCGGATCTCGAAGATGCCGAGTTCTCCCGCGTCCACGTTGAGTTCCTCCCCCTCTTCCAGGGGGCGGGTCGCGGATGTGAGGTTCACCGCCAGGCCGGGGCGCTGTTCCACCAGCCCCGCGTCCGGCAGCGCGACCTGCGCTCGGGTGACCTGTTCGCCGTCAACCTCGGCCTCGATCTGCACCGACGCACCCTCTGCGAGCTCCTCCGGGGTGACCAGGACCGGGCCGGTGCTCAGGGCCGCCGTCCGGCCGTCGTCGGCGCGCCACAGGCAGGCCGCCGTGAAGCCGAGCAGCCGTCCGGACTCCCCCACGAGCGCGGCAGCGCCGAGCATCGCGGTGAGCGTCCGCGCCCCCTTGGGCATCGGGGCGCCGTCGTCGGTGCCGCGCACCAGGGCGGCGTCCACCGTGCCCTCGGTCTGCGGCGCGCCCGAGACCGCGATCGGCACCGGGCCCGTCGGCCGCAGCGGGGCGCACAGCCGGGTCTCGAACTCGACGATGATCTCGGAGGGGTGCTCCAGCGCCTCATGGTGCGCAGCCCGTACCGCCTCGGTGTCGGCGTCCAGCAGCCCGGCCAGCTCCCGGCCTCCCGGGTGCCCGAAGACGCACCCGTCGTCGATGGCCCCGGCCCGCTCGGAACCGCCCGTCGGCGGAAGGTAGCTCACCCAGCGCACGTGTCCCCCGTGGTCGTCGCGGCAGCGGCGCCCGGCGCGCCGCACGACGAACCTATCGCTCCATGGAGGGACGGCCCCACCGCCCCGCGGTGCTGGCTCTGTGCAAGCGGCAGGTCAGGAGGGCCGCCCGCGCGAGCGCTCCACGAGGCGGGGACGCGCCCGCCTCGCGCCCCTTCACGGGCGTGGCGTCAAGACGGCGCTCCCCTCGGGGACGCCTCGCGTCCCTCACGGGCACAGCGGCAGGACGGCGCTCCCCCCCTTGGGAGACGCCTCAGCGCACCTCACGGACGCGCGGGTTAGGACGGCGCTCCCCCTCAGGAGACGCCTCGCGCCCCTCACGGGCGCGGGTCAGGACGGCGCTCTCTCCGGGGCGCCTCAGCGGCCCGCACGGGCACAGCGTCAGGACGGCGCTCCCTTCGGGGGACGGCCTCAGCCCCGCACGGGCGCGGCGTCGGGACGGCGCTCTCTCCGGGGCGCCTCAGCGGCCCGCACGGGCACAGCGTCAGGACGGCGCTCCCTTCGGGGGACGGCCTCAGCCCCGCACGGGCGCGGCGTCGGGACTCGGGTGTAACGCCTCAGCGTCCCCCACGCGCACAGCGTCAGGACGGCGCTCCCTCCGGGAGCGGCCTTCAGCGGCCCGGCGTGCCGCGGCGGCGGAGGGGTGCCTCCGGCGGCTCGCCCGGTGGGTTGTGCTCCTTGCCCGTGCCCGCGCACATGCGGCACGGCTCCTGTACGGCGGTCCACTCCACGACGCCGCCGTCGGCCACCGGGCGCTCGGCGCACCAGGTCCCCGTCCCCGCGCAGAAGCGGCAGGCGGGCCCTTCGCGCGCACACCACCGGCAGCGCTCGATGGCGCACTGCGAGCGCGGGCGCCACTCCGGCGAGCGCTCAGGCCCAACCGCCATAGCCCGTCCCCCCGCAAGGATCCCGTCGGCCGCGCCGCACCGCTTCCCGCCCTGCGGCGCGCCTCTCCCGCCCTCTGCGCGGAAGCGTGTTCAGCGTTGCACAGCGGCTCACCACCAGTCCAGAGGGGCCGATCCGATCCGGGTCCGTCGGGACGCCCCTTACCTCGGCAGCCGCGCGGGCAGCGTGCGGGCGGCGCGCGGGCAGCGTGCGGGCGGCGCGCGGGCGGCGCGCGGACGGCGCGCGGACGGCGCGCGGACGGCGCGCGGACGGCGCGCGGACGGCGCGGGCGGGGAGGGACACCAGCCCCGGGGGCGATCGGCCGGCCCCTCCCCGATGCGGGGCTCACCCCGACTCGCGCACCACCAGGCGGGTGTCCAGAACCACCGCCTGCGGCTTCGCGTCCGGGCCCTCGGCTATGGCCGTGTCGGCCAGCAGCCGCGCCATCTCGCCCCCCATTCGCTCCGTGGGCTGGTGCACCGTCGTCAACGGCGGGTCGGTGTGCGCCGCGGCGGCGGTGTCGTCGTACCCGACCAGCGCCACGTCCTCCGGCACCCTCCTGCCCGACTCCCGCAGGGTCCGCAGCACCCCCAGCGCCATGTCGTCGGACGCCGCGAACACCGCGTCCAGGTCGGGCGCCGCGTCGAGCAGCTCCCGCATGGCCCTGGCCCCGCCGTCGTGGCTGAAGTCGCCGTGCACGGTCAGCTCCGGCGCGTCCGGCAGCCCCGCCTCCGCGAGCGCCTCCCGGTGCCCCCGGAGCCGGTCCTGCCCGGCCGCCATGTCGGCGGGCCCCGCCACCGTGGCGATGCGCCGCCGGCCGCCCTCGATCAGCCTGCGGGTGGCCGAGGCCGCCCCGCCGACATTGTCGATGTCCACGTAGTGCACCGGGTGCCGGGGCGGGTAGAGCGGCCGCCCGCCCAGCACGACCGGCACCCCCGCCCCCGCCAGCCGGTCCGGCAGCGGGTCGTCGGTGTGCAGCGACACCAGCAGCACCCCGTCCACGTGCCCGCCGCTCAGGTAGTCGCCCAGCCGCTCGTGGTCGGCGGCGGTGCGCGCGGTGGCCAGCAGCAGCTGCAGGCCGCGGTCGGTCAGCACCGCGCTGACCCCGCGCACGATCCCCGAGAAGAACGGCTGGTCGAACAGGCGCTCCTCGGGTTCGGAGACGACGAGGGCGACGGTGTCGGTGCGGCGGGTGACCAGTGCCCGGGCGGCCCGGTTGGGCACGTAGCCCAGCTCGGCGATGGCGGCGCGCACCGCCTCCCGGGTGTCCGGGCTGACCCGGCTCGACCCGTTGATCACGCGGGACACCGTCCCCCGGCCGACCCCGGCGCGTCGCGCCACCATCTCCAGGGTCGGCCTGCGCTCCTCACCCATGGTTCACCCCTCCGCGGCCCCCGCGCCGGGCACCGCGCCCGCCGCCGCGGCCGCCGCGTACCAGCGGCCGCTGTCCTTGACGGTCCGGCGCTGGGTCGCGAAGTCCACGTGCACCAGGCCGAACCGCTGGGAGTATCCCCAGGCCCACTCGAAGTTGTCCAACAGCGACCAGGCGAAGTACCCCTTGACCGGCGCTCCCGCGCGCGCCGCCGCGCGCACCGCCAGCAGGTGGTCGCGCAGGTAGGACACCCGCTCGGAGTCGCGCACCCGCCCGTCCGCCCCGACCTCGTCGGGGTAGGCGGCGCCGTTCTCGGTGACGTACAGGTCGACCCCGGGGGCCTCGGCGGCCATCCGGGTGAGCACGCCGTACATGCCGCGCGGGTCGATGCCCCAGTCCATGCCGGTGCGCCCCTCCCCCCTCGGCAGGTTCACCGCCGGCGCGGTGCCCACCAGGGCGGGGTCCGGCTCGGCCGCGGCCTCGCCGGCGGCCTCCCGGTCCGCCGCGACCCGCTCGGCCGAGTAGTAGTTCACCCCGATGAAGTCGAGCGGCTGGGCGATCGCCTCCAGGTCGCCGTCGGCGACGAAGCCGAAGTCGCTGATCCCGGCCAGGTCCGCCAGCACGTCGGCGGGGTAGGCGCCGTTCAGCAGCGGACCGGTGAACAGCCGGTTGCGCACCCCGTCGGCGCGCCGGGCGGCGTCGATGTCCTCGGGGACGGGGCGGTGCGCCACCAGCTCACCGGGGTTGAGCACGATGCCGACCTGTGCCCCGGTGGCCCGGCGCAGCTCGCGTGCGGCCAGCCCGTGCGCGAGCATCAGGTGGTGGGCGGCGGCCAGCGACGCGGCGGGCTCGGTGCGCCCGGGGGCGTGGATCCCGGCGGCGTAGCCCAGGAACGCCGAGCACCACGGCTCGTTGAGCGTGGTCCAGTGCCCGATCCGGTCCCCGAGCGCCTCGCCCATGAGGGCGGCGTACTCGGCGAAGCGCAGGGCGGTGTCGCGGACCGGCCACCCCCCTGCGGCCTCCAGCTCCGAGGGCAGGTCCCAGTGGTAGAGCGTGGGCCAGGGGGTGACGCCCGCCTCCAGCAGGCCGTCGGTGAGCCGGTCGTAGAAGTCGATCCCCGCCCGGTTGGCGGCCCCGCTCCCGCCGGGCTGCACGCGCGGCCAGGAGATGGAGAACCGGTAGGCGCCCAGCCCCAGCTCCCGCATCAGGGCGATGTCCTCGTCCGTCCTGCGGTAGTGGTCGGCCCCGGGCTCCCCGGTGTCGCCGCCGAGCACCGCGCCGGGGCGGGCGCAGAAGTCGTCCCAGATGCTGGAGCCGCGCCCGTCGGCGCCGGTGGCGCCCTCGATCTGGAAGGCCGAGGTGGAGGCCCCCCAGACGAAGCCGTCGGGCATCGCGCCCGGGGCCGTGTTCTGGGCCCCGGCGGGGTCGGCGGTGGCGTGCGGGGTCTGCGGGGTCTGCGTCGAAGCGGTCACGCCTTGATGGCACCTTCCATGATGCGGCCGACGAGCTGGCGGCCGAGCAGGACGAACAGGATCAGCAGGGGCAGGGTCGCCAGCGTCGCGCCGGTGAACATGAGCGCGAAGTCGCGGGCGTAGGCCGACTCCTGGAGCTGGTTGATGGAGAACTGGACGGTCGGGTTGTCGGGGGTGAGCACGGCGATCGCCCACACGTACTCGTTCCACACCGTCATGAAGGTGAGCAGGCCGAGCACGGTCATCGCCGGGCGCAGCGCGGGCAGCACCACGCTCCAGTAGGAGCGGAAGGTGGTGCAGCCGTCGATGCGGGCCGCCTCCAGCAGCTCGTCGGGCACGCCCTGGGAGACGTACTGGCGCATCATGAACACGCCGAAGCCGCTGACCAGGAACGGCACGATCACCGCCTGCAGCTCGCCGCGCCAGCCCAGCCACTCCATGAGCACCAGCAGCGGGACGATGCCCACCTGCACCGGGACGGCCATGGTCAGCACCACGGCCACGGTGAAGAGGTTGCGCCCTTTGAAGCGGAGCTTGGCCAGGGCGAACCCGGCCATCGAGCAGAACAGGACGACCGAGACGGCGACGGTGCCCGCGGAGATGAACGAGTTGAGCAGGCCGGTCCCGAAGTTGGCCGAGGCCTCCCCGAACAGCCGGGTCAGGTTGTCGTCGAAGCGGTCCCCCGGCAGCAGCACCGGGGGGAAGCGGGACGCCGCGTCGGTGGTGCGCGTGGCGATGACGAACATCCACCACAGCGGGAAGACCGACACGAACACCGCCAGCAGCAGTCCGGCGTAGGTCAGCGGCGCCGCCTGGCGCAGCGCGCGCAGGCGCCGCTGGACCGGCCCCTGCCCGGGCCGGCGGGGCCGTGTGGGCCGGGGCGCGTGCGGTGCGGTCGCGGACGGGGTGGTCACGGCGCCCCCTTGATGGTCCGGGCCAGCAGGGCGTTGACCGCGCCCAGCACCACGATGATCCAGAACAGCACCCAGGAGATGGCGGCTCCGTAGCCGTAGTCGCCGTAGCGGAACGCCTCCTGGAAGACGAGCATCATCACGGTCTGGAACTGGCCCTGCGTGCCGCCCTGCATGGCGCCGCCGGTGTCGAACACGGCGGGCTCGGTGAAGAGCTGCATCTGGCCGATGGTGGAGACGATGACGGTGAACAGGATGGTCGGGCGCAGCATCGGGATGGTGATCTGGAAGAACTGGCGCACCCGGGACGCGCCGTCCAGCGCCGCCGCCTCGTACAGGTCGCGCGGAACCGCCTGCATGGCGGCCAGGTAGATCAGCGTGTTGTAGCCGATCCACCGCCAGTCGATCATCACCGCGATGGCCGCCCACGAGGAGAAGCGGCCGCCGCGCCAGTTGACCGGCTCGATGCCCACCGTGCCGAGGAGCTGGTTGATCAGCCCGAATTCGGTTCCGAACAGGGTGGAGAAGACGATCGCCATCGCGGCGATCGAGGTGACGTAGGGGATGATGAGCGCCATCCGGAACAGGCTCCGGCCCCGGATGGCGCGGTTGAGGGTGTCGGCGAGCAGCAGCGCCAGCATCAGCTGGGGCACCACCGCGACCGCGAAGATGCCCAGCGTGTTGACCAGGGCGTTCCAGAACTTCTCGTCGGAGAGCAGGCGGGCGTAGTTGTCCAGCCCCGCGAACCCCTCGTTGCCGCCGATCAGGCTCCAGTCGTGCAGCGACACCCAGGCGGTGTACAGCAGCGGGAACAGTCCGAAGACGCCGAAGAGGAGGAAGAAGGGGGCGATGAACAGGTACGGCGCCCCCTTCGTGTCCGCCGCGGCGCCCAGACGGGTCAGACGTCTCACCCGGCGGCCCGTTCCGCCTCGGAGACCGCGGTGTCCCAGCCCTCGTCGGCGTCGGCCTGGCCCTGCTCGACCGACTCCAGTGCGGCGCGGAACGCGTCGTCGATGGCCTGGGTGTCGGGCCCGTAGTAGACCGGCTCGAGCTCCATGGCGGTGGTCGCGTAGATCTCGCCGACCGGGGCGTCGTTGAAGTAGGGCCGGGTGAACCCGGTGACCTCCTCGGACTCCAGCGCCTCGGTGGTGGAGGGCAGCGTGTTGGCCTCCTCCCAGGCGCCCAGGTGGCCCTCGACGCTGGTCAGGAACTGGGCGAGCTGCGCGGCCTCCTCGGGGTGCTCGCTCTGCTCGGGAACGGCGAGGAAGGAGCCGCCCCAGTTGCCGCCGCCGCCGGGCACCGCGGCCACGTCCCAGCGGCCCGCGCCGCCGTCGCCGGCGGTGTTCTCGATGTGCCCGAGCATCCAGGACGGGCAGGGCAGGGTGGCGAAGGCGTTGTTCTGGATGCCGGCGTTCCACTCCTCCGACCAGATGGGCAGGTTCGCCGACAGGTCCGACATGCCCACGACGGTGTCGTAGGCCTCACGGGTGTCCTGGTTGGACTCCAAGACGAGGTTGCCCTCCTCGTCCTGGTAGGGCGCGCCGCCGTTCTGCGACATCACCGCGCGGAAGTAGGGCTGGATGGTGGAGACGAAGGAGGCCCCGGTCTCGGCTTCGCCGAACTCCTCGCCGGTGGAGACGAAGTCGTCCCAGGTGGGCCAGAGCTCGGAGACCTCGTCCCGGTCGGTGGGCAGCCCCGCCTCCTCGAACAGGACGGTGTCGTAGCACATGCCCATGCTGCCGATGTCGGTGCCCAGGCCGACGATCTTGCCGTCGGGGGTGGTGCCCTGCTCCCACTTCCATTCGAGGAAGTCGCCCTGCAGGTCCTCGGCCCCGTACTCGGCGAGGTCGACGAAGCGGTCGGGCTGGGAGAGGAACTGGGCGATGTTGGCCTCCTCGATGGCGACCACGTCACCGGCGCCCGACCCGGCCGCGATGTTCTGCTGCAGCTGCGGCGTGTAGTCGGCGAGGTCGGTGACGTTGCGCTCCTCGACCGCGATGCCGGTCTCCTCCTCGAACTGCTGGAGGAGGGCGTCGTAGCCCATCACGCCGAAGGTGTCGATGGTGAGGGTGACGTCTCCGTCGGATCCTTCGCCGCCACCGCCGCAGGCGGTGGCCAGCAGCAGCGCGCCGCCTGCGGCCGCCGCCGTCAGGGACGCGCGGTAGGTGGGTCTGCCGGAGACGGCGCGCCGTGCGCGCCCTCCGCGGTTCGGGGTGCTGGTCATGTCCGGCCTCGCTCGTCGCAGGTGCTTCGGGGAACGGGCGCTCCCTCCCCCCGGCGTGGGAGCGCTCCCATACAGGGGACGCCGCCGCCCCGTCCGCCGTCAATCCTCAAGCCGTATGTGGTTACGCAAGCGTTACAAGCGCGGCGGCCCGCACCCCGTTCGGGGTGCGGGCCGCCGCGCAGCGTGACCAGGGGGGCCGGGCCCCTCGGGGCCCGGCCGGCGCAGGGCTCAGCCCTGCCCGCCGTCCCCCTCGACGGGGATGACGACCCCGTCCCACTGCTCCTCCATGTACTGCTTCACCTCGTCGCTGTGCAGCAGCTCGTCGAGCTTGGCCACCGCCTCGTCGTCGGCGTCCTCCGAGCGCACCACCAGCCCGTTGGCGTACGGGTTGCCCTCGGTCTCCTCGAACGCCAGCGCCTCGGCACTGTCGGCCACCTTCGCCTCGATGGCGTAGTTGCCGTTGATCGCCGCCGCGTCCAGGTCCGGCAGCGACCGCGGGAGCTGCGCCGCCTCGGTCGGGACGATGTCCAGGTCCTTGGGGTTGTCCTCGATGTCGTCCTCGGACGGGTTGTCCCCGGAGTCCTCGGCGAGGGTGAGCAGCCCCTGGTCCTCCAGCAGCTTCAGCGCCCGCCCCATGTTGGCGGCGTCGTTGGGGACGCCCACCTGCGCGCCGTCCTCCAGCTCCTCCACGTCGCCGACCTTCTGCGAGTACAGCCCGAAGGCCTCCAGGTGCACGTCGCCCACGTAGGTCAGGTCGGCGTCCGGGTTCCCCTCGAGGAAGTCCTCCATGAAGGGCACGGTCTGGAAGTAGTTGGCGTCCAGGCTGCCCTCGACCAGCGCCGTGTTGGGCTGGTTGTAGTCGGTGAACTCGGTGACCTCGATGTTCAGTCCGGCGTCCGCCGCCAGGTTCTCCTGGATGTAGTTCAGGACGTCGGCGTGCGGCACCGGAGTGGCGCCCACGGTGATGGTGGTGGCGTCCCCGTCGCCGCCCCCGTCCTCGGCGGCGCGCTCGCTGGGGGCGCCGCAGGCCGCGGCGGTCGCCGCCAGGGCCGTCGCGCCGATGATCGCCAGAGTCCTACGCACCTTGGTGCTCCTTGCTGTCGGGTCGCCGTCCGCCGCGGGCGCGGCGGACGGCCGGTGTCGGTCGGGTGATACGGGTCGCGGGCCGGTCTCAGCGGTGGGAGACCCGGCGGATGACGAGGTCGCCGATGGTCTGCGCGGCCTGGACGATGACCACCAGGAGGATCACCGTGGCCCACAGGTAGTGGTCGTCGAAGCGCTGGTAGCCCTCGCGGATGGCGACGTCGCCGAGGCCGCCCCCGCCGATGGCCCCGGCCATGGCCGAGTAAGAGACCAGCGTGACGACGGTCATCACGAGCGCCGCGACGAGGCCGGGCAGCGCCTCGGGCAGCAGGACCTTGCCGACGATGGCGCTCTTGCGCGTGCCCATGGCGTGCGCGGCCTCCACCACGCCCCGGTCGACCTCGCGCACGGCGGTCTCCACCAGGCGGGCGAAGAACGGCACGGCGCCGATGCTCAGCGGGACGATGGCGGCGGTGGGGCCGAGGGTGGTGCCGGTGAGCAGCCGGGTCAGCGACAGCACCGCCACCATCAGCACGATGAACGGGAGCGATCGGCCGATGTTGACCACCGCGCCGAGCACCGGCTTGAGCCAGGGGGCGGGGGTCAGGCCGCCGCGTTCGGTCGTCACCAGCAGCACGCCGAGCGGCAGGCCGAACAGCACGCTGAACACGGTGGCCCAGAGCACCATGTACAGGGTGTCGAGGGTGCCGTAGTAGAGCGTCTCCTGCATGCCGGGCAGGCGGTCGGCGAACTCGGTCAGGGCGTCGATCATCGGCCCGCCTCCTGGACCAGCAGGCCCTTGTCGGTGAGGAAGCGCAGCGCGCCGTCCCGGCGCTCCCCCTGGATCTGCACGTTCAGCCGGCCGACGGAGGTCCCTGCGACCTGCTCGACCGCGCCGGCCAGGATGTTGACGTCCACTCCGAACCGGCGGGTGAGCTCGGACATCAGCGGCTCGTCGTAGGCGCGCGGGTAGGTGACGGCGACCGAGTCCGGCGCGTCGGTGGGCGGCAGCGGGAAGAGCGAGGAGGCCAGCCGCGACCCCGGGGTGGCGATGAGGTCGAGGACCTTGCCGGACTCCAGGAAGGTGCCGGACTCCATGATCGCGGCCGAGTCGCAGATCCGCTTGATCACGTCCATCTCGTGGGTGATCAGCAGGATGGTCAGCCCCAGCTCGCGGTTGAGGTCGCGGAGCAGCTCCAGGATCGACTCGGTGGTGTCCGGGTCCAGCGCGGAGGTGGCCTCGTCGCTGAGCAGCACCGCGGGGTCGGAGGCCAGGGCGCGGGCGATGCCGACGCGCTGCTTCTGGCCGCCGGACAGTTGGGCGGGGTAGGCCTTGGCCTTGTCGCCCAGGCCCACCAGGTCGAGCAGCTCGGCGACGCGGGCGCCGCGGCGGCGGCGCGGGACCCCGGCGTTCTCCAGCGGGAAGGCGATGTTCCCGGCGACCGTGCGCGAGGACAGCAGCGCGAAGTGCTGGTGCACCATGCCGATGCGGCGGCGGGCGCGGCGCAGGTCGGCGGCGCCCAGCGCGGTCATGTCGCGCCCGTCGACCACCACCCGGCCCGAGGTCGGGCGCTCGAGCAGGTTCACGCAGCGCAGCAGGGTGCTCTTGCCGGCGCCGCTCTGCCCGACGACGCCGTAGACCTCCCCTTGCTCCACCGACAGGTCGACGCCGTCCAGGGCGACGACCCTGCGCTTGTTCACGGGGTAGACCTTGTGCAGGTCCACTGCTTCTATCACGGGTTTCCTCGACGTTCGGCCCTCCGGTCGGGAGGGCGGACGGCTCCGGGGCGGGCGCGGCACGGACCGGCGGCGGCCCGGCACTGCCGCGGTGGCCCCGCGTATGGGCCCACGTCAGAGCATGGGGTACCGGAGGTGTGGAAAGAGGCGGCGACGCGCTGGGCACCGGGGATCGTGTCCCCGCGGCGCCCCGGTCGCGGGACGGGGTGTCAGACCGGCATCAGGCAACAGCCGCCTGCCGGGCGGTGCCACGCGGGGCACAGCCGACGACCGCGCGGCTCGGCGCGGAGGGCGGGGCTGGCGTGCTCGGTTGCGTCCACGCCCCCCACGTAACCACACCAGAAACCGGAAAACGAGAACGAACCCGACGAATGGGGCGTTAGGTTCACCACAAACCGGCGTTCCGTTGGCGTGCGCCCGAATCTCCCTTTAATGTCTCCGTACGTATGCGCGGTCGTCGGACCGCGGAGCTATCGGGCCGAGGAGGCCGTGGACGTGGAGGACGAGAGGACCGGCGGCGGCGACCCGTACGCCGACTTCTGGGCCCCCGACCCGCCGTGCCCCTCCGACGGCACCGCCCGCCGCCGGGCCGTGCGCCTGGGGGCGGCCGCCCTCGCCGCGGTGCTGGCGCTTCCGGCCGCCGTCTCCCCCGCCGCGGCCGTCCCGGTGCCGCGCCCCGCGGAGAGCCTGGAGGAGCTGCAGGAGCGGGCGGACGAGCTCAGCGACGAGTACAACGGCGAGCTGCACGACATGGAGGCCGTCTTCGAGGACGCGGAGAAGGCGCAGGAGCGCGCCGACTCCACCCGCGAGGAGGTCGAGGAGGCCCGGGACAAGGTGCGGCAGCTGGCCATCGCCGGGTACACCGCCTCGGGCCTGGACCCCTCGCTGACCGTCTTCGTCGAGGAGGACCCCCAGCTCCTGATCGACCAGGCCCAGCTCATCGGCCACCTGTCCGGCAACCACCAGGCGCGCATCGACGAGCTGCAGCGGGCGGTCGAGCGCGACGAGAAGGCGAGCGCCAACGCCGAGGAGAAGGCCGAGGCGGTCGAGGAGGACCTGAAGGAGCTGGAGGGCCGCCGCGAGGAGGTCCAAGAGCTCATCGCCGACCACCCCGTGCAGGAGATGGGGCCGCCGGACAGCCTCACCCCGCGGACCCGGCAGATGCGCGACATCGTGCTGGAGAAGTTCGGGGAGAACAAGAAGCACGGCGGGTACGGGTGCTACCGGCCCGACGGCGGCTACGTCGTCGGCGAGCACCCCAAGGGCCGCGCCTGCGACTTC
Source organism: Nocardiopsis endophytica (assembly GCF_027706725.1). GTDB lineage: Bacteria > Actinomycetota > Actinomycetes > Streptosporangiales > Streptosporangiaceae > Nocardiopsis_A > Nocardiopsis_A endophytica. Next base: position 32,178 of record NZ_JAQFWQ010000056.1, on the reverse strand, counting down.
ATGGTCAACGGGGACGGGCAGATGCCCTCCCAGAAGATGATCGACCACGGCTGGGAGATCGCGCACTGGGCCCAGGACAACGCCGAGCGGCTGGGCATCATGTACATCATCTACCGGCAGCAGATCTGGGACGTGCGCCGCGGCTCCGAGGGCTGGCGGGACATGGAGGACCGCGGGTCCATCACCGAGAACCACTTCGACCACGTGCACATCAGCATGTTCTGAGCCGCGCGGGGGCGCGTCCGTCCGGTCCGGTCGGCGGCCGGGGAGCGGGTCGGCCGGTGCGGGTCAGCCGGTGAAGAGCGGGCCGTACATATAGGCCATGCAGCCGCCGGCCAGGGCCAGCACCGCCCCCACGGCCAGGATGAACACGAGCCAGGCCCAGAAGCCGTTCCGGGGCGGGACGGTCGGGCCGGAGGCCGCCTCGGCGGACCCCGCGGCGTCCGGGGGGACGTCGTCCACGCCGCCGTTCGCACCGTTGTCTGCACCGTCGGTCACCGGGCCACGGTAACGCCGCGCACGGCGGCGGAGGGGTCTCATTCCGGCAACGATCGGGGCGCCCGACAGAGGCGGGCCAGGCACGGATCCGCCACGAAACCGTGACGATGCGGTCCAACCGCCCTCCCGCCCTCCTCCCGTTCCCGGGCCGACCGCTAGGATGCCGAACCCGGGGCCCGCCTCCTGCCGACCAGACGCGGAGGGACGCCCGTGGACGGGCGCGATCGGCGCCCGGCTCCACGTTTCCCACCGGAAGGGGAACCGTGAGGGCGCCGTCGTGCGTCTCACGAAACGTTTCAGTCACGCAGGTGGCGAGGGGAGTCATGAGCGAAAACGGACCTTACGGACAGCAGCCCGGCTACCAACCCCCCTACGGGGGGTCCGGGCCGCAGTACGCCCCTCACGACCAGCCGATGTACGGAGGCGGCCCGCCCCCGTACGGACCTGGTCCGGGTGGGCCGCCCCCCGGCGCCCCCGGCCCCGGCGGCGCCCCGGGATACCCGCCGCCGAAGAAGAGCAGCGCGGGCCTGTGGATCGTGATCGGCGGCGGCGTCATCATCGTGATCCTCGTGATCGCCGTGATCTTCATGCTGCTGCGCAACGACGGCAGCGGCGGCGGGGGCGGCGGCGGCGAGCCGGGCGGCGGCGGTGCCCAGAGCACCACCGACGAGCCCACCGAGCCGGAGGAGACCGAGGACACCCAGGCCGGCGGCGGCCCGCAGGGCGAGCCGCCCTACGCGCTGCCCGAGGACCCCTGCTCCTCGGTGTCCGAGGGGACCCTGGCCGACCTCGGCGCCACCGACGGCAGCAAGTCGCTCACCGACACCTCCTCGTACTGCATGTGGAGCGTCAAGGGCGAAGGCGACCAGTACGGCAACCTGACGGTCACCTACGACGTGCCCTACGGCGGCTCGGACTCGGTCGAGGGCGCCAAGGAGGACTTCAAGTCCAACGTCGAGCGCGCCTCCGAGGAGAGCAGCGAGATCATCGAGACCAAGGTCGACAAGGTCGACGAGAACATCGACCTCGGTGAAGAGGCGACCATGGTGTTCGGCACCCAGAAGGTGCTGCAGAGCCGGGACTCGCTCACCACGCTGCTGATCCGGCAGGGCAACATCAACATCACCGTCGAGTACATGCTCTCGCCCGGCTACCAGGCCGACGAGGACACCCCGCCGCCGCTCAAGTACGACGACGTCAAGGACGTCGTCCCCGGCATCGGCGAGGAGGCCCTGAGCCTGGTCGGCTCCTGAGCCCGAGCGGGCGGGGCGCGGACGCGCGCACCGAGTGAGCGCACGAAGGGGGCGCGGGCCTGACGGCCCGCGCCCCCTCGCGTTGTTCCCCCTCGGGTCCGCGGTTCCCTCGGCTCCGCGTTCCCCGGGTCAGCCGGTGAGGTCGGCGCGCACCCGGCGCGCGGCCTCCACCATGTTCCGCAGCGCCGGCTCCACCTCGGGGTAGCCGCGGGTCTTCAGCCCGCAGTCCGGGTTCACCCACAGCCGCTCGGGGTCGACCGCCCGCAGGGCGGTGCGCAGCGCCGCCTCGATCTCGTCGGCGGTGGGCACCCGCGGGGCGTGGATGTCGTACACCCCCGGGCCGATGCCGCGCCGGTAGCCGGCCCGGTCCAGGTCCCCGACCAGCTCCATGTGCGAGCGGGCCGCCTCCACGCTGGCGACGTCGGCGTCCAGCGCCTCGATCGCGCCGACGATGTCGCCGAACTCCGAGTAGCACATGTGCGTGTGGATCCGGGTCCGCTCGCCCACCCCGGAGGTGGCCAGGCGGAACGCGCCCACCGCCCAGTCCAGGTAGGCCGGGCGGTCGGCCGCGCGCAGCGGGAGCAGCTCGCGCAGGGCCGCCTCGTCGACCTGGATGTGCCGGATGCCCTCCCGCTCCAGGTCGGCGACCTCGTCGCGCAGCGCCAGGGCGACCTGGCGGGCGGTGTCGGCGAGCGGCTGGTCGTCGCGGACGAACGACCAGGCGAGCATGGTGACCGGGCCGGTGAGCATGCCCTTGACCGGCTTGTCGGTGCGGGACTGGGCGTAGGTGGTCCACCGGACGGTGATCGGCTCGGGCCGGTGCACGTCGCCGAAGAGGATCGGCGGGCGCACGCACCGGGACCCGTAGGACTGCACCCACCCCTTGGCGGTGGTGGTGTAGCCGCCCAGGCGCTCGGCGAAGTACTGCACCATGTCGTTGCGCTCGGGCTCGCCGTGCACCAGCACGTCCAGGCCGATGTCCTCCTGCAGCGCGATGACCTTGTCGATCTCGGCGCGCATCCGGCGCTCGTACTCCTCGCCGCCGATGGCCCCGGAGCGGTGCTCGGCGCGCGCCTTGCGGATGTCCTCGGTCTGCGGGAACGAGCCGATGGTCGTGGTCGGCAGGTAGTGCGGGGCGTCCCCGCCGCCCCGGCGGCCGCCGCGGGCGCGCTCGGGCGCCTGAGGCCCGAGGGCCTCCAGCCGGGCGCGCACCCGGGGGTTGCGGAAGCCCTCCGGCTCCGGGGGCGCCGTGCGGGCGCGCTCCAGTTCGGCGGCGGCGCCCTCGGGGTCGCTCAGTGCGCGCCCGAGCAGCGCCACCTCGTCCAGCTTCTGTCGGGCGAACGCGAGGCGGGCCCGCAGGGCGGGGTCCATGTCCGTCTCGGCGTCCAGGTCGACCGGCACGTGCAGCAGCGAGCAGGAGGTGCCCACGACGACCTCCCGGGCCAGGCCCAGCAGGGGGCCCAGACGGGACAGCGCGGCGCGCATGTCGGTGCGCCACACGTTGCGGCCGTCGACCACCCCGGCGACCAGGGCCTTGTCGCCCAGGCCGGACACGGCGGCCAGCTCGTCGGCGGCCTCGGGGCCGCTGACCAGGTCCAGGGCGATGCGTTCGGCGCCGGTGCGCTTGAACGCCTCGAGGACCTGCGTGCCGACCGGCCCGAAGTAGGCGGCGACGGTGATCTCCGGGCGGTCGTCCAAGGCGCCCAGCTCCCGGTAGGCGCGCTCGAACCCGGCGACCGCGGCGCGGCCGGCGTCGGTGGCCAGCACCGGCTCGTCGAGCTGGACCCCCTGGGCCCCGGCGGCGCGCAGCACCCGCAGCAGCTCGGCGTAGGCGGGCAGCAGGCCCTCCAGCAGCTCCAGCGGGCTCCACCCGTCGGGGGCGCCCGCCGCGGGCTTGGACAGCAGCAGGAAGGTCAGCGGGCCGACCAGCACCGGCCGGGTCTCGTATCCCAGCCCCTTGGCCTGGGTGTACTCGGCCAGCGGCTTGCCTCCGGCCAGGCGGAAGGCGGTGTGCGGGGACAGCTCCGGCACCAGGTAGTGGTAGTTGGTGTCGAACCACTTGGTCATCTCCAGCGGCGCGGTGTCCCGGGCGCCGCGGGCCATGGCGAAGTAGCGGTCCAGCTCGGCGCCGCGGTCCTCGCCCTCGGCGGGGCGGCCGAAGCGGCCGGGGACGGCGCCGAACAGCACCGCCGTGTCCAGCATGTGGTCGTAGTAGGAGAAGGTGTTGGACGGCATCTCGTCGATCCCGGCCGCGGCGTAGGCCTCCCAGGCGGCGCGGCGCAGGCGCGCCCCGACGGCGTCGAGGTCGGCGGGGCCGCAGCGCCCGGCCCAGTAGGCCTCGCAGGCGCGCTTGAGCTCCCGGTCGGGTCCGATGCGCGGGTATCCGTGGACGGTGGTCGTCACTGGCGTCGTCTCTCCCTCGTCGATCAGCCGTGCGGCCGCGAGGCGAGGCAGAGCGCGCGGCGGGGCCGCCCGGGGCACGGGCCGCTCCCGCCGGTCGCCGCCCTCCCTCGGGGCTCGCGGACCTCCGCGGGCACGGCGCGCCCGCGGGCGGAGGGCAGGTATTCGGACTCGCGGGCGTGGCCCCTCCCCTGCCGGGGAGGGAGCCGGCCTACCGGCCGCCGCTTCCCAGACGCGTGCGCGTCCAGTGCTCATGACGGCTTTCGTTCCCGCTCACCGCTGCGGGGCAGTCCCGGATTCGCACCGGGTTCCCTCTTTCGACGCGCGCGGCGTTTCACCGTGCGCGTACCGACCGCGTTTGGAAGTATAGGAGGCGGCCCTCCCCGGCCCCGAGTCCGGGGCAGCACCACCCTCCCCCGCTGCCCCGAGCCGATTGGGACGATCCGTCCCGAGGTTTTCCCCTCCTGTGACCGAACTCCGGAACCGTTCGCCGCGTCGGATGCGATGATCCATCCGTCGTGTCCTGCTTGTTCCGATATAAGCGAAAGTCGAAGGCCGTTGCTCCGCCATTCCCGCGCCGAATCCCGACCGCTTCCCGCACGTGCCGCGCTCGCCGTCCCGGTCGCGCTCGCCACGCTGCTCTGCGCCTGCAGCCCCAGCGACGGCGAGAACGCGAACGGCAGTGAGGAGCACCACCGCAAGCCCGAGGGCGAGCCGGACGCCCTCACACAGGTGGCCCCGGACACCGTCGCCGACCTCGGCGAGGAGAAGCGCTCCGAGGACGAGGGCGGCGTCGACGTTGAGATCGCCTACCCGACCGTCCCCGGCGCCGAGCCGTTCGCCGAGGAGCTGGCCTCCATCGCCGAGGAGAAGGCCGACGACTACCGCGCGGCGGTGTCCGGGGCCGAGGGGCTGGACGTGAAGGGCGCGCTGAGCGCCGCCGGGCCGGACGTCCTCGCGGTGCGCCTGGCGCTGAAGGAGAAGAACTCCGACGGGGAGCACTCGGGCTCCTCCACCTACTGGTACGACACCGCCTCGGCGCACACCGCCTACTCCACCGAGCTGCTGGACGGGCAGAAGGGGCTGGACGAGCTCAACAAGCTGGTCAAGGAGCGGCTGGAGGAGGACGGGGTGGAGCCGGAGGCGCTCTACCCGATCGCCGGGCTGTACGACTCGGTCGGATTCAACCCCGACGGCGACGTCGTGGTCGAGTTCGACCAGGGGCAGGTGGCGCCGGCCTCCGAGGGGGCGCTGCACGCGGTCGTGCCCCGCGAGGACGCCGAGCCGCTGCTGTCGGACTTCGGGCGGCGGGCGCAGGAGACCGCCACGCAGGTGACGCCGGACCTGGAGCTGGAGGATTCCGGCTCGCCCAAGGACGGCGGCGCGGCCGAGGTGCCCGGCCGGCTCGCCCCGGATGCGCCCGGGGACGTGGACTGCTCGGACCCCGAGAGCAAGTGCATCGCGCTGACGTTCGACGACGGCCCCGGGGGACGCACGCCCGAGGTGCTGGACACCCTGGCCGAGTACGACGCCAAGGCCACGTTCTTCGTGACCGGAGAGCCGGTGCGGGAGAACCTGCGGACCGTGCGCCGGGAGTACGCCGAGGGGCACGAGGTCGCCAACCACACGGTGACGCACCCGGACCTGACCACGCTGGGCAAGGACGAGGTGCGCAAGGAGCTGACCGAGGTCAACGGCCTGGTGGCCAGGGAGACCGGGGAGCGCCCGGTGCTCATGCGCCCGCCGTACGGGGCGACCAACGACGACGTCGCGTCGGTCTCCAAGGACCTCGGGCTGGCCGAGATCATCTGGAACGTCGACACCAACGACTGGAAGGACCGCAACGCGTCGGTCGTGGCCGACCGCGCGCTGAAGGGTGCGGCGCCCGGCGCGATCATCCTGATGCACGACATCCACGGCACGACCATCGACGCCGTGCCGGAGATCGTGAAGGGCCTGGACGAGAAGGGCTACACGATGGTCACGGTCTCCCAGCTCCTGGGCGAGACCGAGCCGGGGAAGAGCTACCTCGACGGGGCACCGGACGAGCCCGAGGAAGACAAGGGCGACAAGGGCGAGAAGAGCGGCAAGGACGACAAGGGGTCCGAGTCCAAGGACGACGAGGACAAGGGCAAGGACGAGTCCGACAAGAAGGACGAGAAGAAGGACGACAAGGACTCGGACAAGGGCGAGGGCAAGAAGGACGAGGACTAGGGCACGCTCTCAGGAGCCCTGCGGGCCGCGGCCGACCCCGGCCGCGGCCCCTCCTCCCCGCCCGGCCCGAAGGGCAAGGGACACGCGCCGAGCCGGGGGGCGCGAACGGCCGGGTGGGAGCAACCCACCCCGCGCAGCCCCGGTCCCCTTCCACTCCGGCGGCGTCCGGATGCGGCCACGGTGAGGCCGAGGCGGCGAGGCCCGCCCCCAGACGCCGCTTTGGCGGCCCGGAATCCCCTACTGGAGTGACCGCGCTTCCGCCGCTGAGGCGCCAGCGCCAATGCCACCGGCCGGACCCGGATTCGCATGCGAGAAGCGCCCATTGGAGGCCCCGGCGCCCGTTCGGGCCCCGTCCCGCCGCAGCGGCCGACCGGCTGCACGACAGGACGGGGCCCTTCGCTCTCGGGGGGTTCCCGTTCGGCGACCGAGTCGATGCCCAGACGTTACGCAGTCGACCGGCGCCCTTCGGGCTTCGTGAGCTCCGCTCACCGATCGGGATAAGCCCGCCTGCGTTCGCCCTGGCCACCCCGCATGGCGTCGCAGCCCGGGGCGCTGCGAGGGCGTCGCGCCGTCGCGTCTTCAGCTCCACTGATGCCCTCGGACGAGTCCGGCACGCCCTCTCGGCGTGCGCCACGCCCGGCGCCGCACGGGCGGAGGCGGGCCGCAAGTCCCGCGTCGGAGGCACTGTGTCGCACCTGACGGCCAAGACCCCCCACCACGTGCGGCGACACTCTCCGCAGGGTCGTATGCTCGGACGCCGTGGTGAAGAAGTTCCGGTCGGCGCGCATCAGCGCGCCCGAAGGCGCCCCCGCGGCGGAGGCCTGACATGGCCCGGTATCCGGTGTTCCGCAGGGGAACTCGGCACGATGCGCCCCTCGTCCCATCTATGGAGCCCTCCCCTACCGGGAACGGGTTCGGCGACGGCACCACCCGAACACGGGGAAGGGAGATGTCGATGGGCGCATGCGCAGCCGACTACGCCTGGCTTGAGGAGACCCAGCCCGACTTGGCCGAGGCGTTCTGCCTCTCCTACGTGCGCGGTCTGACCAAGACCGAGTCTCTGCGGCGCCTGGGGGCGCCGCAGGAGCGGCTGCGCTCCCTGCCCATCGCCGACGCGGTGGAGGCCGGCCTGTGCTGCGAGGACGGCCCGCCGCCGACGGCGCACGCGTTGACCCTCAACGGATGGGCGGTCGTGGTGGAGCCGACCGGCTGCCGGGCGACCCGCCCGGACTGCTACCGGGCGCTGTCGGCCCAGACCGAGCTGGTGTCGGTGCGCGTGCTGATGGACCGGCGCTATGAGTTCCGGTGGGTGGCCGACGGTGTGCTGCGCACCTTCTTCGACGCCCGCGAGCCCCAGCTGCGCCGGGGGACCCGCCCGGACGCCCTGGACGCGGAGATGTGCTCGGTGGGCCTGTCGAACGGCGAGCCGGACGACCCGTCGGCGTCGGTGCTGGCCCTGGCCGAGCGCGTGACGGGCGTACGGATCCGCCCGAGCCATCTGGACGGCCCCCTCCTGGGCGCCGAACTGGACACCGGAGTGCCGCTCCCCGCCCGCTGACCCCCACACCCGGCACGACAGGGAAGAGCAGCGGCCCAGCAAGTCCCCCGCTCAAGGCCCCCGGCCGGGCGAAAGCCCGCCGGGGCATGAGGTGGAGGGCGACGACGACGAAGGCCGGCGGCCCCCACCGCAGCGCCGTCGGCCGCCCGGCGTGTGCGTGGTCGCCGTAGTGAGCGGCGACGGCAGCAGCGGGGCGGTTCCCGGACCCTGCCTGCCGGACGCGAGGCCCCTCGCGGTCCCCCGGACAGGTCGGGGGCGGCACGACCCGCCTTCCAGGCGCCTCGGGCACCCCGGGGCCATCTTGGGTCGTAAAACCGACGCCTGATCAGCCAAAAAGCGTCGATTTCACGACGCAGGATGCCCGACCCCCTCTCGCGCCGTCCGGTATGCCCGGTATGCGCCACCCGGGCGGCCCTCCCCGCGATGATCTCGACGGAAGTGCTGTCAAAACCGCCGGAATGGCAGCACCCTTGTCGAGATCATCGCGGGACAGGGGCGCACCGCTGAGTGGGGCGCCACGAATGCGGACGACCACGCACCCTGTCCACCGCGCCGCCCACCTGGACCACGAGAAGCCTCGCGCCCGGCAAGCAGGATCGGGGAACCGCCCCGCTCACTCCGTCGCCGCCAAACACGGCGACCACCCGCACACGCCGCGCCCGACAACGCTGCCGCAAGGACCGCCGACCTCTGTCGCCGCTGCCATCAACCCCGCACTCCGGCAGCCTCCTCGCCCGGCCACGGCCTCAAGCGGGGGACCTGCTCTGCCGCCCCACCACCCGGACCGCGAGGGGGCCCACCGCCCGGCAGCCAGGGCCCGGGAACCGCCCCGCTCACTCCGTCGCCGCCAAGAACAGTGACCACGTACACGCCCGGCACCCGACAGCCCGGAGGCGGGCGACCGCTGCCCGCCTCCGTTCGTCCGCTGCGGCCGCTCAGCTCAGTGCGCTGCCTGCCGACGTCGCCTTCTTGGCGGGTGGCGCGTCGATGCCGACGGCCTCCTGGACCGACAGCAGCCCCGAGCGCCGCACCAGGCGGGCCAGACCCCGGTGGATCCTGCGCGGCCACATCGGCCCGCCATAGATCAGGCCGGTGTACCCCTGCACCAGGGTCGCCCCCGCGCGGATCCGCTCCCAGGCGTCCTCCGGCGTCTCGATCCCCCCGGCCGCGATGAGCACCAGGCGGTCCCCCGTCCGGGCCCGCAGCCGGCGCAGGACCTCCAGCGCGCGCGCCTTCAGCGGCGCGCCCGAGAGCCCGCCCGCGCCCGCCGCCTCCACGGTCTCCTGGTCGGTGGCCAGCCCCTCCCGGGAGATGGTGGTGTTCGTGGCGATGATCCCGTCAAGCCCCAGTTCGAGGGCCAGGTCGGCGACGGCGTCGACGTCCTCGTCTGCCAGGTCGGGGGCGATCTTGACGAGCAGCGGCATGTCGCCCGCCCCATCGGCGTCCAAGGCCGTGCGCACGGACTCCAGGATGGGCCGGAGGTGCTCCACCGCCTGCAGGCTTCGCAGCCCCGGGGTGTTCGGCGAGCTGACGTTGACCACCATGTAGTCGGCCAGACCCGCCAGCTCCCGCGCACTGGCCGCGTAGTCGGCCGCGGCCTCCTCCTCGGGCACCACCTTGGTCTTGCCGATGTTGGCCCCCACCACGGGCCCGCGCCGCCCCTTCGCGGTGTGGCGCTCGCGCAGCTCCCGCAGCCGGCCGGCGGCCGCGGCGGCGCCGTGGTTGTTGAAGCCCATGCGGTTGACGATCGCCCGGTCCGGGACCAGGCGGAACAGCCGCGGGGCGGGGTTGCCCGGCTGGGCGTGCGCGGTGACCGTGCCGACCTCGACGAACCCGAAGCCGACCGCCGTGAGCCCCTCGGCCAGCTCGGCGTCCTTGTCGAACCCGGCGGCCATGCCCAGCGGCCCGGGGAACTCCCGGCCGAAGGCCGTGACGGTCAGCTCGGGCTCGCGCGGCCCCAGGACGGCGCGGGCGGCGGAGGCCGCCCCGGGCACCGAGGCCAGTCCGCGCAGGCCGACGGAGGCGAGCCGGTGGATCGACTCGGCGTCGGTGCGCCGCAGGACGGCATGGAACAGCAGCTGGTACAGCACGGTCTCTCCCCCTCGCCGCCCCGGCGGACGGCCTCGTCTCTCTCGGCCCCGCCCGCGGCGGGGCCCGGCCCGGGGCGGCACCGGCCGGGCGGGCGGCCCCTCAGCCGTCCCCGCGTTCGCGGTCGGCGAGGAAGCGTTCCAGCTCGTCGCCGAGTTCCTCTGCCGTCGGCAGGGCCGACTCCCCGTCCAGCAGCTCCTGGGCGTCCAGGCCCTCGCGGGCCGACATGAACTCGTCGTACTGGCGCTCCAGGTCCCCCACCACGCTCTGCACCTCGTCGGACTCCTCGACCTGCGCGGCGATCTCGGTGTCGGTCTCGCGGGCCGACTCCTCCAGGCGGGTCACCGGCAGCGACAGGCCGGTGGCCCCGGCGATGTAGTCCAGGGCGGCGATGGCGGCCCTCGGGTACTCCGACTGGGCCAGGTAGCTCGGCACGTGCACGGCGAACCCCGTGGCGTCCTTCCCGGCCTGCCCCAGGCGGTACTCCAGCAGCGACGCCGCCCCCGCGGGCACCTGCACCCGTCCCAGCCACGGGCTGTGCGCCGCCACCAGCTCGGGGCGGGTGGCGTGCGCGGTGACGGTCACCGGGCGGGTGTGCGGCACGGCCATGGGGATGCCCTGCACGCCGACGGTCAGGTCCACGCCCAGGCGCTCCACCAGGCCGCGCACCGCGGCGACGAAGCCCTCCCACTCCCGGTCCGGCTCCAGGCCGTGCAGCAGCAGGAAGGGGGTGCCCTCGGCGTCGTGCATGCGGTACAGCGCCAGCCGGGGCGGGTTGTAGTCGGTGTAGGCGTTCTCCACGAACGTCATCACCGGGCGCCGGGAGCGGTAGTCCAGCAGGCGGTCCACGTCGAACACCGCGACCTCTTCGGCGCTGGACTCGGCGAACAGCGCCTCGGCCGCCTGCCGGCCCACGGCACCGGCGTCCACGTAGCCGTCGAGGACGACGAGCATCACCGATCCCCCGCCGGTCTCGGCGCCGGGGCGGAGCTCGTACAGGTCTGCGGGGTCGGGCACCAGTGGGGATCTCCGTTCCGAGGGATGGGGCCACCCGGCGCCCTCTGGCCGGGCCCGGGTCCGCGCTCCAGGATAGACGACCTGGGCGACACGCCCGCGTGGTGCTGGCGGGACCGCACCGAGTGCGCCGAGCCGCGGAGGCGGCACCGCGCGGGTGCGGGGCGGCCGCCGCGGACCGGCCGGTGGACCCGAGGGCCCGCCGCCCGGGTGCGGCCGTCTCTCCCCTCAACACCGCTTCCCCGCCCGCGCATTTCGTGTGCGGCCGAACTCCAGCACTCACGAGGCGGGGCGTGAACGGTGTCCGGTCAAGGGGTGGAGTAGCCGGGTCGGTTCGACCGGGAGCCGACGTGACCGGTCCGGCCTGGGCGGGTGGGGACCACACCGCTCCGGGACACACGACCGGGGCACGACGTCCCTTCGGCCGACCGGCCCGCACGTTCCGCGCCGCCCGCCGACAAGGCCCCGGGACGCACGCAACAGGACCGTGGACAGCCCGGGGAGGGCCCGTGAGCGGCCGGGGCCGCCCCCGGGCCCTCCCCTCCTCAGCCGGTCCGGCGGACGCGCAGGGACCGCAGGCGGTTCAGCGCCGCCGCGACCTCGAACCTCCTCGGCAGCGCGAAGTCGCCCAGGTACCCCCGGCCCAGCACCGACGCCGCCCCGGTCCCGTCGTCGTCGGCCTCCGCCAGGAGTGCGTCCAGTGCGTCCAGCGCCTCGGCCACCGTCGTCCGGCCGTCGGCCAGGCCCCGCTCGGTCAGGGTGCGCATCGCCAGCCCCACACCGATCACCTGGCCGGGGTCGACGAGCTGGGTGAGGCCCCGCACGTCGATCTCGTTCTCCCCGAAGGTCAGAACGTCCATGTCGCGCCGCTTCAGGCGCATCCGGCCGCGCGCCGTCGCGTCCACCGACCGCGGGTCGACCACCCGCGGCGCCGGGGCCGGGAAGTCGGCGTCGGCCCGCTCGGACGCCAGCTCCCGCGCCCGCTCGGTGACGTCGTAGGGCCGGTACCCGTCCAGCATCACCACCTGGTCGGCCACGTCGAAGTAGTCCCCGCTGCCGCCCATGACCAGCACCGTGGACACGCCCTGGTCCCGGTGGAGCGGGCGCACCAGGTCGACGAAGGGGGTCAGCGGCTCCCGGTCGCCGTGCACCAGCTCCTGCATGCGGGCGTCGCGGATCATCAGGTTCGTGGCGGTGGTGTCCTCGTCCACGAGCAGCGCCCCCGCGCCCGCCTCCAGCGCCTCGGCGATGTTGGCGGCCTGCGAGGTGGACCCCGAGGCGTTGTCGGTGCGGAAGTCGGAGGTGTCGGCGCCGGTGGGCAGGTTGCGCACGAACGCGCTCACGTCGGTGCGCTCCACCCGCCTCCCCTCCTCGGCGCGGATCTTGACCGCGTCGGCGCGGGTGGCCACCAGCTCCCGCCCGTCGCCCGGCACGTGGTCGTAGACCCCCCGCTCCAGGGCGTGCAGCAGCGTCGACTTGCCGTGGAAGCCGCCGCCGACGATGAGCGTGATGCCCTCGCGGATGCCGAGCCCGGCCACCTCCCCGGCGTGCGGCAGCCGCACGGACACCCGCATGCTCGGCGGCGAGGCGAACGGCACGAAGTCGCCCTCCATGGGCCGGTCGCTCACCCCGCTGGCCCGCGGCAGCACCGACCCGTCGGCGACGAACGCCACCAGCCCCAGGCCGGGCAGGGCGTCCCGCAGGGCCGCCGAGTCCTCCACGCTGTCGGCGAAGGCGGTGGCCTCGGCGGTGTCCAGGGCGTCCCAGCGCAGCGCCTCCACCATCTCCGGCAGCCGCTCGCAGAACTCGGTGCGCGCCGACCGGCCGTCGATGCGGCGGCCGTGCCCGGGCATCTCGATCCCCAGGCGCAGCAGTACCTCTCCGTCGCGGATGCGGCCCGAGGCGCGGTCCAGCACCTGCTGGCCGCCGGCGTCGATGCGCAGCCGGGCGCCCTTGAGGGCGTGGTGCGCCACCCGCAGCAGGTAGTCGGCGGTGGCCCGGCGCCGCACCGGGTCGGCCCAGGCGTGCTCGGGCAGCCCGGCCACGTCGGCGGGGATGCGCACCGCGATGCGGGAGGGCGGCGCGAACGGGTCGGCCTGCACCTTCTCCACGTCCAGGGTGAAGTCGTCGAACTCCCATTCGCCGACGAGGGACTTGTAGCGCCCGTAGGAGGCGCCGTCCATGCGGCCCAGCTCCTCGGCGAGCCGGGCCGCGTCGCGCACGCCGGTGATCCGGGGCGCCGGGGGCCTGCCCCGCCCGCCTCCGCGGTCTCCCCCGCGTCCGCCTCCGCGACCGCCGTATCCGCGGTCGCCGCCGTAGCGTCCCGGCATGGATGTGCCCCCTCTTCCCGTGGCCGGTTCCGGCAGGTTCCGGTCCGCCGCGGGCCCGTGGCGGACCGGTCACCGACCGTCCGCGGGCCCGGGGCGGCCCGTCTGCGGATGCTATCGGCCGTGCCCGCCCGCGCGCGGTGTCCGGAATGCAACACGCTGATCTGCGCCTCCGGCGTCGGGGCGGGGAGCGGGCACACTTAGGATCGCTACGGCCGCCCGACACACGGGCCGACCCGATGCCGAGCGATCCGAGGAGCCCGTTGAGTCCCCGCACCGTTCCCGGCGGCACGTGGCCGCCCGCACCCCGACCGGTCGGGGCCGCCGCACGGCTGCGTTCACGCCTGAGGCGCGCGCTGCGTCCGCTGCGCCCGTCCTCGGTGCCGCCGGTCCGGACCTGGGCCAAGCCGCCGCAGCTGCTGGTGGGCGGTTTCGCCCTGGTGATCCTGGTGGGGACCGGCCTGCTGAGCCTGCCCGCGGCCACCGCCGGGCCGGGCGCGGCGCCGCTGCTGACCGCGCTGTTCACCTCCACCTCGGCGGTCTGCGTGACGGGCCTGATCGTGGTGGACACGCCGGTGTACTGGTCGACGTTCGGCCAGTGGGTGATCCTGGGCCTGATCCAGATCGGCGGCTTCGGGATCATGACGCTGGCCACGGTGCTGAGCCTGCTGGTGACGCGCCGGGTGCGGCTGCGCATGCAGCTGCGCGCGGGCGCGGAGACCAAGAGCGTCACCCTGGGCGAGGTGCGCCAGCTGCTTCTGGGCATCCTGCAGGTGACGGTCGTCTTCGAGGTGCTGCTGACGGCGGTCCTGTCGGCGCGGCTGATCCTGGCCTACGGGGAACACCCGCTGCCCGGGCTGCGGCTGGGCCTGTTCCACGCGGTCTCGGCGTTCAACAACGCCGGGTTCGCCCTCTACAGCGACAGCATGGAGTCGTTCGCGACCGACCCCTGGATCACCGTGCCGATCGCGCTGGCCGTGATCGCCGGCGGTCTGGGCTTCCCGGTGTGGGTGGAGCTCTACCGGCACGCGCGCCGCCGCCACGAGCCCCACCACTGGACCCTGCACGCCAAGATCACCCTGGTGACCACGGCGGTGCTGCTGGCGGCCGGGTGGGCCGGGTTCCTGCTGCTGGAGTGGCGCAACCCGGACACCATGGGGCCGCTGTCGGTCGGCGGCAAGATCCTCACCGGCTTCTTCCAGACGGTGATGCCGCGCACCGCCGGATTCAACTCGCTGCCGTTCGGCGACATGCACACCCAGACGCTGTTCATGACCGACATGCTGATGTTCGTCGGCGGAGGCAGCGCCGGGACCGCCGGCGGCATCAAGGTGACCACGTTCGCCCTGCTGGCGTTCGTCATCTACGCCAACGTGCGGGGCGAGTCGAGCGTGCACATCGCCCGGCGGCGGCTGACCGAGGGCGTGATCCAGCAGGCGATCACCGTGGTGCTGCTGGCGATCGGCCTGATCTTCACCGCCACGATGGCGCTGATGACGATCACCCCGTTCACCCTGGACCAGGTCCTCTTCGAGGTGATCTCGGCGTTCTCCACGGTGGGCCTGTCCACCGGGATCACCGGCGACCTGCCGCCGTCCGGCGAGGTGATCGTCATCGTGCTGATGTTCACCGGGCGGCTGGGGCCGATCACCGTGGCGACCGCCCTGGCGCTGCGGCGCCGCAGCCGCCGGTTCGAGTACCCGCAGGAGCGCCCGATCGTGGGGTGAGGCGCCGGGCGGGGCGGGTCAGCCGCCGCTGCCGTAGGGGCGGGTGATGATCTCCAGGCGGTGCCCGTCGGGGTCGTCGAAGTACACCCCGCGCCCGCCGTCGTTGCGGTTGATCTCGCCGGGCCGGCTCTTGCCCGGGTCGGCCCAGTACTCCATCCCCCGGTCGCGGATGCGCCCGAAGATCCGGTCGAAGTCGTCCTCGCCCACGAGGAAGGCGTAGTGCTGCGGCACGATCGCCTCCGCGGTGTCCATGTAGTCGAGCGTCACCGCGTTGGCGGCCTCGACCGCCATGAACGGGCCGAACGGCTTCGCCGGGGGCAGGTCGAACAGCTCGGTGAGGAACCGGGAGGACCGCTCCTTGTCGCTGGAGAGGACGATGGTGTGGTTCAGCTCGATGGCCATGCTCCGCCTCCTGTCCGTCGTGCCGCCGTCTGCGGCCGGATGCCACCGACGGTAATTCCTCGAGTGCACTGGAGGGCAAGGGCGCGCGGTCCGGGGCCGGGCGCCCTCCGCGTCCCGCGCCACGTAGGCTGGCCCGTGTCCGTTCCGCCCCTTTCCCCTCTCCACGCGCACCCGCCATGACCGACGCCCGCACGCCCGCCCCCGAGCGGCGCACCGACCTCGACGGCCTGCGCGGCCTGGCCGCGCTGCTGGTCGCCGTCTACCACGTGTGGTCGACCCGGGTGTCCGGCGGCGTCGACGTCTTCCTCTTCTTCACCGGCTTCTTCATCACCGCCTCGCTCCTGCGCTCGATCGAGCGGGAGGGCCGGGTGCCGTTCGCGCGGTTCTGGTCCCGGCTGGTGCGGCGGCTGTCCCCGGCCGCCGGGGCGGTGCTGCTCGCGGTGGCGGCGGCGACGCCTGTCCTGCTGCCGCGCCCGGCCTGGAGGCAGGTGTCCGAGGAGGTCGCGGCCTCGGCGCTGTACTTCGAGAACTGGAAGCTGGCCGCCAACGCGGTCGACTACCTGGGGTCGGTGTCGCAGGCGAGCCCGGTGCAGCACTTCTGGTCGCTGGCCGTCCAGGGCCAGTTCTACCTGCTGTGGCCGGTGGTGGCGGCGCTCGCGGCGCTGGCCGCCGCCCGCACCCGGGCGGGCGCCCGGATCGGGGCGCGCCCGCTGATGGCGGGCGCGGCCGCGGTGGTGTTCGCCGCGTCGCTGGCCTACTCGGTGCAGGCCACCGCGGCCGACCAGCGGTGGGCCTATTTCGACACCGGCGCCCGGCTGTGGGAGCTCGCCCTGGGGGCGCTGCTGGCCGCGGTGCTGCCGTGGGTGCGGCCGCCCGCACGGCTGCGCGCGGTGATGGGGTGGACCGGGGTGGCGGCGCTGGTGGCCTGCGGGGCCGTGCTGGACGCCGGCCGCATGTTCCCCGGCTGGATCGCCCTGTGGCCGGTCCTGGCCGCGGCACTGGTGGTCGTGGCGGGCGCCGGGGGCGCGCCGCCGCGGGGTGCGGGCGCGCTCCTGGAGCTGCCGCCGCTGCGGCGCCTGGGCGCCCTGGCCTACCCGTTCTACCTGTGGCACTGGCCGGTCCTGATCTTCTTCCTGGCCGCGACCGGGCGCGACCAGGCCGGTCCGCTCGGCGGGGCGCTCGTGCTGGTGCTGGCCTACGCGCTGGCAGCGGCCACCGAGCGCGTGCTCGACGGCGGGGTGCTCCGGCGGCTGCCCGCCCGGCCGGGACCGGGGTTCGCCGCGGCCACGGGGGCGGCGTTCCTGGTGCCGGTGCTGGCGCTGGTGCCCGTGTGGCAGGCGCGGCTGGCGGCCGGGCAGGAGCGCCTGGCGGAGCAGGCGGCGGACTTCGGCTCCTACCCGGGCGCCCGGGTGGTGGACGACGCGCGCCTGGCCGCGTCCCTGCCGGAGCTGCCGGTCTACCCGGACCTGACCGACCCGGTCGACCCGTGGCTGACGCACACCAACGGCTGCAACGCCGAGCTGACCGACCGGGAGCTGGTGGTGTGCGGATTCGGCCCGGAGTCGGCTGGGCGGACGGTGGCGATGGTGGGCGACTCGCACGTCGGGCAGTGGTTCCCCGCGCTGCTCGAGGTGGCCGAGCGGCGGGGCTGGCGCCTGGAGGTGATGACCAAGAACGGGTGCGCGTTCAGCACCGAGCCGCGTCCGGGCGGCGGGGAGGCGGCCGGGTCCTGCGAGGAGTGGAAGGCCCAGGTCGACGAGGAGTTGCGGAGCGCGCCGCCGGACGCGGTGTTCACCAACGGCACGCGCAGCGTCGTGCCCGGGGAGCCGGGGGCCGAGCGGGTCCCGGAGGGGTACCTGGCGCGCTGGGAGGAGATGGGCGACCTGGGCGTGGGCGTGATCGCGGTGCGGGACACGCCCCGGCTGGACTTCGACGCCCCCGAGTGCGTGGACACCGAGGGCCGTGCGGCCTGCGGGGTGGACCAGGGGGAGACGCTGGCGCCGCACTCCCCGCTCGAGGAGCTGGGCGGGCGCCTGCCGCCCGGTGTCGCGGCGGTCGACATGACCGGGCACCTGTGCCCGGAGGGGCGGTGCCCGTCGGTGATGGGCAATGTGCTGGTGATGGGCGACGACGACCACATGACCGCGACGTTCTCCCGGTCGCTGGCCCCGGCCCTGGAGGCGGCCCTGCCGGAGGACCCGGGGAGCATCGCCGCCCCGGCGGGCGGTGCCGCCGGGGCGGATCCCCGTTGATCTCGGGAGAAACGCCCCTAAAACAGCGCCGGTAGCGTCGTTTCTCCCGAGATCAACGAGCAGGTGGCGGGGGGTCAGCCGACCGGCATGCGAGTGAATCCGGTGAAGCGGGGCAGGACGGTGGCGCCTTCGGGGAGCAGGGCGGCGATGTCGTCGTCGACGTCGCCGTAGACCCGGAAGTCGGCGACCTCGCAGTACTCCATGACGTCCTTGATGTAGGGGTCGGACATCGCCATGTGCCTCCGGATCGACTCCGAACCGGTGTGCAGCTGGAAGGAGTGGCCGAGCATCCGCTCCTCGTCGATGAAGACCTCGACCATGAGCTGTGGTCCGTGCTCGCGGACGAAGCCCACGGCGCGGTCGACCGCGCGCCGGTAGTCCTCGAGGTGCCCGTCGTGGATGCGCATGGTGTTGTGGAACAGGACCACGTCGTCGTGTGTGTTCGCCATGGCGCCATCCTCGAACTTCAGGTTAACTCGAAGTCAAGGAGCGCCTTTTGGGATCTGCCCCGGACCGTCGACCGGCCACGCCGGATTCGACTTATCGATCGAGGAACCGGCCTTTCACGAGCGATTCGATGGTCGAACTCGCAGGCCATACACGTATCAATCGGCACATCTCGGCGTCGTCGACGAATTCGCTGCGTGACTCGGGTTTTCGCGCCACCACCCTCGGACACGAACCGTTCCGGTCAAAGCACCGTCAGTGAATGAACACGGATCGGAGTGCCATGAAGCGCATCCCCTTGGTCGCCGCCGCCGTCGCCGCGTCCGCCGCCCTCGCCCTCTCCGCCGCCGCCCCGGCGTCGGCCGCCCCTGGACAGCTCAGGTGGACGTTCAATGGCGCGGAGTGGCACGACCACGTCAACCCCGCCCCCGGCTGCTACACCATCGCCGCCGGAGACGCCGCCCCGGCGGCCGTCTTCCAAAACGAGACCGTGGACACCGTGGCTCTGCACATCGGCCCCGACTGCACCGGCCCCGTGTTCTTCCTGGAGTCCGACAACGAGGCCGGCTTCCCCACTCGGAGCTACAGGGTCTTCCACTGATCCACGTCGTTCCACCATCCGGCTGCAAGCCACGGGGGCGTCCCTGACCAAGGGGCGCCCCCGCCCCGTGTCACACAGCGCTGACTCACAGCGCCGGGGCCACGTCCATCTCGTCGAGCACGAACAGCGTCCGCGTGCTCACCACCTCCGGGATCCGCTGCAGCCGTTCCAGCACGAACGTGCGCAGCGCCGCCGCGTCGGCCACCCGCACCAGCAGCAGCAGGTCCACGTCGCCCGACACCAGCGCCGCGTGGTGCACCTCCGGGATGGTGCGCAGCAGGTCGCGGAACGCCTTCCACGACTCCTGCCGGATGCCCACCGACACGTAGGCCGCCAGCCCGTACCCGCACTTCTCCGGGTCGACCACCGCGGTGAACCCCTTGATGACCCCCTCCGAGCGGAGCCGGTCCAGCCGCGCGTAGGCGTTGGCGCGCGAGATGTGCGCACGCTCGGCCACCGAGCGCATCGACATCCTGCCGTCCTCGCGCAGCAGGGCGATGATCCTCCGGTCCACGTCGTCGAGGGCCGCGGCCATGTGTCTCACCTCACACCGTCCGTATCGTGGACCGGCTGGACGTCCGGCCGCCGAACACCGCCCGTGCCGCCCGTTCGTCCGCGGTCGCCCGCCGGATATGGACAGTATGGGGTGACGAAGCACATATTCAAGACATGAAGCGCAGCGATGACGCACGCGGATCGGCTCCACCCCTCCCCTCCGTGGAGCCCCTCGGGCTGGTCGACCCGACCGGCCGCAGGACCGAGGGGGCCGCCTACGACACTCCCGAACCGGGCACCCTCCTCGCCCTCCTGCGCGGCATGGTCATCGGCCGCCGCTTCGACCGCCAGGCCGGTGCCCTCGCCCGCCAGGGCCGACTGGCCGTGTACCCCTCCTCCCGCGGCCAGGAGGCCTGCCAGGTGGGCGGGGCACTGGCCCTGGCGGACCGCGACTGGCTCTTCCCCACCTACAGGGACTGCGTCTCCCTGGTCGCGCGCGGCGTCGACCCGGTCGAGGTGCTCACCCTGCTGCGCGGGGACTGGCACAGCGGCTACGACCCCCGCCGCCACCGGTGCGCCCCGCAGTGCACGCCGCTGGCGACCAGCGCCCCGCACGCGGTCGGGCTGGCCTGGGCGGCCCGGCGCGCCGGGGAGGACGCCGCCGCGCTGGTGATGATGGGCGACGGCGCCACCAGCGAGGGCGACGCGCACGAGGCGTTCAACTTCGCCGCCGTGTGGAAGGCGCCGGTGGTGTTCCTGGTGCAGAACAACCAGTGGGCGATCAGCGTCCCGGTGGAGAAGCAGTCCGCCGCGCCCACCCTGGCGCACAAGGCCGTCGGCTACGGCATGGCCGGTGTGCACATCGACGGCAACGACGCCGCCGCCGTGTACGCGGCGGTCTCCCAGGCGCTGGCATCGGCCCGGGACGGCGGCGGACCGACCCTCATCGAGGCCCGCACCTACCGCCTGGACCCGCACACCAACTCCGACGACCCGGGCCGCTACCGGGACGACTCCGAGCGCGCGCGCTGGGAGGAGCGCGACCCGCTCGCCCGCCTGGAGGCGCTGCTGCGCGCCGAGGACGCCCTCGACGACGCGGCGATGGACGGCTTCGAGAAGGAGGCCGAGAACCTGGCCGCCGCCGTCCGGGAGCGCTACTCCGGCGAGGACGACACCGCGCCCGAAGACCTGTTCGCGCACGTGTACCACTCGATCCCGGCACAGCTGGAGCGCCAGCGCCGGGACCTGCTGGCCGAGATCGGGGAGGGCTGAACGATGGCCGGGACCGTCTCCCTGGGGCAGGCGCTCAACCGGGCGCTGCGCGATGCACTGGCCGCCGACGACTCGGTGGTCGTCTACGGCGAGGACGTGGGCCCACTCGGCGGGGTGTTCCGCGTCACCGACGGGCTGACCGCCGAGTTCGGCGAGGAGCGCTGCTTCGACTCGCCGCTGGCCGAGGCCGGGATCGTCGGCACGGCGGTGGGCATGGCCATGTACGGGCTGCGGCCGGTCGTGGAGATGCAGTTCGACGCGTTCTCCTATCCGGCCTTCGAGCAGGTCGTCTCGCATGTGGCGAAGATGCGCAACCGCACCCGCGGGCGCCTCGAGCTGCCGATGGTGATCCGCATCCCCTACGGCGGCGGCATCGGCGCGGTCGAGCACCACGCCGACTCCTCCGAGGCGTACTGGGCGCACACGCCGGGGCTGCGGGTGGTCACCCCGGCCACCCCCTCCGACGGGTACTCGATGCTGCGCGAGGCGATCGACTCCCCCGACCCCGTGGTGTTCCTGGAGCCCAAGCGCCGCTACTGGACCAAGGAGGAGGCGGTGCTGCCCGTGCGCACCGCCCCCATGGACCGGGCGGTGGTGCGCCGGTCCGGCGACGACGTGACGCTGCTCGCCTACGGGCCGATGGTGGAGACCGCCATGGAGGCCGCCGCGGCCGCCGCCGAGGAGGGCACCTCGGTGGAGGTGGTCGACCTGCGCAGCCTGTCCCCGTTCGACGACGCCACCGCGGCCGCCTCGGTGCGGCGCACCGGCCGCGCCGTGGTGGTCCACGAGGCCTCCGGTTTCGCCGGGTACGGCGCCGAGGTGGCGGCCCGCCTCACCGAGCAGTGCTTCCACTACCTGGAGGCGCCGGTGCTGCGGGTGTGCGGGCTCGACGTCCCCTACCCGCCGCCGGTGCTGGAGGAGCACCACCTGCCGTCGGTGGACCGCATCCTGGACGCCTTCGACCGGCTCCAGTGGGAGCGCACCTGGACCTCCGCGCCCGCCCCGGCGGAGGTGGGCGCATGAGCGCACCGGTGAGCGGGCGCGACTTCGCCCTGCCCGACCTGGGCGAAGGGCTGACCGAGGCCGAGCTGGTGGAGTGGCGGGTCGCGGTCGGCGACACGGTCACGGTGGACCAGCCGGTCGCAGAGGTGGAGACCGCCAAGGCCGCGGTGGAGGTGCCCTGCCCTTTCGCGGGGACCGTGACCGCGCTGCACGCCGAGCCGGGGCAGACCGTGCCGGTAGGAGCGCCGCTGGTCACCGTTGCCGCGGGGGGCGCCGGGGGCACCGCCGAACCGGCGGCGGCTGACACCGCGGACTCCGGGCGCTCCTCCGCCGCTGAGCCCTCCGACCATCAGGCTTTCACCGAACCGGGGACCGTCGTCCCCGAGGCCCGCACCTCCCCCGAGACCGGTCCGCACGGCAACGGCGCCGCGCAGCAGGGCCAGGGCTCGGGCGCGGTCCTCGTGGGGTACGGAACCGGGGCAGGCAGGCCCCGCCGGGGGCGGCGCCGGAAGGGGACGACGGCGTC
Source organism: Nocardiopsis endophytica (assembly GCF_027706725.1). GTDB lineage: Bacteria > Actinomycetota > Actinomycetes > Streptosporangiales > Streptosporangiaceae > Nocardiopsis_A > Nocardiopsis_A endophytica. Next base: position 10,102 of record NZ_JAQFWQ010000056.1, on the reverse strand, counting down.
CCCGGCCGCCGCGCCGCCCTCCGGCCCGGAACCGCGTGCGGGCCGGGTGCCCCCCGTGGTCTCCCCGCTGGTACGGCGGCTGGCCAGGGAGAACGGCGTGGACGTGGCGCACCTGGCCGGAAGCGGCGAGGGGGGTCTGGTCCTGCGGCGCGATGTTGAGGCGGCGATCCGCGCCCGGCGCGGGTCGGGCGCGGCGGGCACCGCCGGCGTGGCGGCCGCCGCCGGCGCGACGAGCACCGCCGACGCGGCCGCCGGGTCGCCCGTGGCCGACGGCGCCCACGGTAACGGCGGGCCCACAGGCGTGGCCGGCACCGCCTCGGGGCCGCGCGGCCCCGAGGAGCGGATCCCGATGCGCGGGGCGCGTGCGGCCATGGCCGAGCGGCTGTCCCGCTCGCGGAGGGAGATCCCCGAGGCCACGGTGTGGGTCGACGTGGACGCCTCCGGCCTGGTGGGGCTGCGGTCCCGGCTGAACGCGGCCGCCCCCGACCGGCCGGTGAGCCTGCTGGGGCTGCTCGCGCGCTTCTGCACGCTGGGACTCCAGCGCTTCCCCGACCTGAACAGCCGGGTCGACACCGAACGCGGGGAGCTGGTCCGCTTCTCCCGGATCAACCTGGGCGTGGCCGCGCAGACGCCGCGCGGCCTGGTGGTGCCGGTGGTCCGGGACACGGGGGCGATGAACGCGCGGGAGGTGTCGGCGGCGATCGCCGATACGGCGCGCACGGCCCGCGACGGCGGCCTGTCCCCGGAGGACATGGCCGGCGGCACCTTCACGGTGAACAACTACGGGGTGTTCGGGGTCGACGGCTCGGCGGCGATCATCAACCACCCGGAGGCGGCGATCCTGGGCATGGGGCGCATCATCGACCGCCCCTGGGTGGTGGACGGCGAGCTGTCCGTGCGCCCGGTGACCGAGCTGACCCTGGCCTTCGACCACCGTGTGTGCGACGGCGGCACCGCCGGGGGCTTCCTCCGCTTCGTCGCCGACTGCGTGGAGTCCCCCGAGCTGCTCCTCGGAGAGCTGTAGCGCCCTCCCCCTTCCGTGATGATCTCGACGAAAGTGCTGCCACCTCGTCGGTTTTGACAGCACTTTCGTCGAGATCATCGCGAGGGAGGAACGAGGAAGCGGCGGGTTCCCGCTCCGGAGGGATGGAGCAGGAACCCGCCGCGGTGAGGGGGCGGGAGGGTCGTCAGGCGCCGTGGCGGCCCTTTGAGCGCAGGCGCTCCACGACTCCGTCACGGGCGGCGCCCGCGGCGGTGCCGGCCTTGGCTGCCAGGTCGGCGGCCTTGGCGTAGGCGGAGGACTCCTTCACCCGGGTGCCCATGTCGGTGGCCTTGGCCACCCACGACTCGGGCAGGCGGGAGGCGGCCCGGGACAGCAGGCCGCTGCCCTCGGAGGCGTAGGAGGCCGCGGGGCGGCGGGCGAAGAAGAGCGCGATGAGCAGCGCCGGAAGCACCGCGAGGGTCAGCGCGCCGGCCGCGAGCGGCAGGTCGGCGCCGGCCAGGGTGAAGCCGTTCATGCTGTTGGCCGCGGTCTGGGCCTCGGTGCCCGTGGCCGAACCGCCGCCGGAGTCGCCCTGGCTGTGGGCGGCGAGCTCCTTGTCGGTCTGCTCGGCCTTCTTCTTCGCGGCCTCGGCCTCGGCCTTCTTCTGGGCCTCTTCCTGCTTCTTCTGCTCCTCCTTCTTCTTCTGCGCCTCTTCCTCCTTCTTCTTGGCCTCCTCTTCCTTCTTCTTCTGCTCGTCGGCCTTCTTCTCCTCATCGGAGCGGAGGTCGTCGGGGATGGAGGAGACCGCGCTGTCGCAGACGGTGGACCCGCTCATCGGGCGCGGGGCGCCCTCGGTGCCGTTGCCGTCGCCCCACTTGGTGATGACGTACTCGACGTCGATGTGGCCGTTGCCGCCGGAGACGGTGTAGCTGGAGTCGTTCCAGGACTCGCCGGTCAGCTCGGCGAAGGTCTTGCCATCGAGGTCGAGCAGGACGTTGCAGCCCTCGGCCGGGTCGCCGGGACCGCGGTCGCCGATGAAGAACTCGGCCTTCTTGCCGTCGTGGAGGACGTAGCCCTCGGTGCCCAGCGGCCAGCTCGGGCTGGCCGCGAGGCCCTTCTGCATGGGCTCGCCGGAAGCGGGGGCACCGGTGTCTCCGTTGATACCGGAGCCGTCGTCCCAGAAGTAGGACGCCTTCACCTTGCCGTACTGGATCGGACTGTCAGAGCTCATTGAGTGAAACCACTGTGGGTCGGAGACAGGACCGAACGAGGCACAGGCGAATCCGGGCACGGCGGATCAAGGGCGCGGCGGATCCGGGGCATGCGGACCGGACACGGGCCGGGCGGCCCGCGTTGCGGTCGCGTGGGTGGGGACCGGCGTTTTGCGGGGGTTGGGACCCCGAGCGCCGCGGGGGCGGCGCCGCCTTGAGGAGTCCGGCTCGCACGCCGGCCACTCCGGTCCCCGAGAAGATCGGGGGCCTCGTTCTGCCCGGCCCGCGATGGGGCGCGGCCGGGACGGGCACCGGTCCGCGACCCCCAGGTCACGAACCGGTCACGAAGGACTGTAACCCACGAAAAAGTAAAACGCGATGGGGCTGATGGTAAAAACGCAGGTCAACGAGGCCACAGTGAAGCCCCTGCGGCGTCGGGACCGCCCGCGCCGCAGGGGCTCTCGCATCTCGATCGGGTAAAAAAGCGGTGCTCGTCACACCATCGTGCGGCCCTGGTCTCGGGCGCCCTCCGCAGGGCCGCCGGAAGGCCGCCCCTGACCGGTCAGGTGACCTGGGAACGCCTGGAGTGGCGGGGATCGCGCCACTCGCCGCTCTCGATGACCTCCACCAGCGCGGTCGCCGCGTCGAACACCTCGGTGTACCCCAGGTAAAGCGGGGTGAACCCGAACCGGAGCACGTCGGGGGCGCGGAAGTCGCCGATGACGCCGCGCGCGATCAGCGCCTGGACGATCGGGTAGCCGTCCGGGTGCGCCAGCGACACCTGGCTGCCGCGCCGCTCCGGTTCGGCGGGGGTGACCAGGCGCAGCCCGTCCGGGCCGGTGCCGCCCGGCGCCGCGATGGAGATGAACAGGTCGGTCAGGGCCAGGCTCTTGGCGCGCACCTGCTCCATGTCCACCCGCGACCACACCTGCAGGCTGGCCTCCAGCGCCGCGTCGGCGACCAGCGGCTGGGACCCGCTGAGCAGGCGGGAGGCGCCGTCCGCGGGCCGGTAGTCGGGCTCGAAGCCGAAGGGGCGGGCGTGCCCGTGCCAGCCGCTGAGGGGCTGGCGCAGGTGCGGCTGGTGGCGCCGGGCGGCATAGACGAAGCCGGGGGCGCCGGGGCCCGCGTTCAGGTACTTGTAGGTGCAGCCGACCGCGAAGTCGGCCCCGCAGCCGTCCAGGTCGATCGGGAGCGCGCCCGCACTGTGGCACAGGTCCCATATGACCAGGGCGCCGTGGCGGTGCGCGATCTCGGTGATCGCCGCCATGTCCCGCAGCTCACCGGTCCGGTAGTCCACGTGGCTGAGCAGCAGGACCGCCACGTCTCCCCCGGACAGCGCCTCCTCCAGGGCGTCGGGGCGGGCGGGGGCGCGCCGCTCCTCGGCGCCGGTGATCTCGGCGGCGCCCTGGGTGATGTACAGGTCGGTGGGGAAGTTGCCGTCCTCGCCGAGCAGCACGGTGCGCCCGGGGTTCAGGCGCAGCCCGGCGACCAGGGTCTTGAAGATGTTGGCGGAGACGCCGTCGCCGACCACCACCTCGTCCCCGGCGGCGCCGAGCAGCGGGGCCAGCAGGGCGCCCAGCTCGCGCGGCTTGTCCCACCACCCGGCGTCGTTCCAGCTCGCGATGAGGCCCCGGCCCCATTCGCGCTCGATCATGTCGGCGACGCGTCCGGGCACGGAGGCGGGCAGCGCCCCCAGCGAGTTGCCGTCGAGGTAGATCACGCCCTCGGGGAGCCGGAACTCGCCGCGGAACGCGGCCAGGGGGTCCTCGGCGTCGCGCTTCGCGCACTCTTCTCTGGTCACGGGCGCCATGCGGCGGTTCCCTTCTCGTTTCCGCTCACGGGTTCCGGTGGTGGCTCTCACAGCTCGGTGCGCAGCGACCACAGTTCGGGGAAGACGTCCTGGGCGGCGTTGTCGGCCAGCCAGCGCAGGCCGTTCGAGCCGCCGGTCCCGGGCTTGGCGCCCATGGAGCGCTTGACCGCCGCCAGGTGCCGCTGCCGCCACCGGGTGACCCGCTCGGCGGTGTCCAGCAGCGCCTCGGCCAGGGTGAACAGGTCGTTGCCCGGGGTGTCGTCGGCGTAGACGCGTGCCCAGGCGGCGCGCACCCCGTCGTGCTCGGCGTAGGGCCGGGTCCGGTCGCGCTCCAGCGCCTCGCCGGGCACGGGGAGGCCGCGCCGGGCGAGCAGGCGCAGCGCCGCGTCGTACAGGCCGGGCTCGGACATCGCGCGCTCCAGCTCGGCGCGGGCGCGCGGGGAGCCCTTGTGCGGGCGCAGCATCGGCTCGGAGGTGTTGCCGAGCAGGAACTCCAGCCTGCGGTAGGTGTGCGACTGGAAGCCCGAGGCGTCGCCCAGGGCGTCGCGGAAGCGGGAGAACTCGGTGGGGCTCAGGTCGGCGAGCAGGTCCCAGGAGGAGACCAGCACGTCCTGCACGTGCGCGCCCCGGCGCAGTTCGGCCAGGGCGGCGGGCACGTCGTCGTCCTCCATGGCGTCCCGGGCCCGCTCCCAGTGCCCGGCGAGCAGGGTGAACAGCAGCTCCATCACCTGGGTGGCGATGATGAAGGAGGTCTCGGACGGCTCGTCGGTGCGCGGGCGCTGCAGGTCGAGCAGGGTGTCGATGGCGCCGTAGCGGGCGTAGGGGGTGGTGCCCGCGATCTCGAGTTCCGGTTCGCCGCCGGTGCGTGCGGCCCGCTCCTCGCGTCTGCGCTCGGCCGCGGACGGGATCGGCATCGTCGCCCACCTCTTCGCTGCTCAGGCCCCGGCCCGGCGCCGGGGGCGTCCCCGAGCCCTCAGCATGCAGCAGATCACACGGAATGAGAATGGACGGCGCCTATCGACCACGGTGTCCGACTTTGCGGTCATAATGGATTTCCGGCGTCCACCTTGGCGAAGGGAAGGCGATGCTGGACGGGGTCGACCGGCGGATCCTCGCCGAGCTCCAGGCCGACGGGCGGCTGTCCTACAACGAGCTGGCGCGGCGGGTGCGGATGTCCTCCCCCGCCGTGGCCGAGCGGGTGCGGCGGCTGACCGACCGGGGCATCATCACCGGGTACCACGCCCGGGTGGACCCCGCGGCGGCCGGGCTGGCGGTGACCGCGCTGGTGCGCATGGAGTGCTTCGGGGCGCGCTGCCTGCTGCGCGACGAGGAGGCCATGGCCTGGCCCGAGATCCTGCAGCTGCACCGGGTCACCGGGGACGCCTGCTGCGTGCTGCTGGTGGCGGTGCGCTCGATGGAGCGGTTCGAGGACCTGATCGACCGCCTGGCCGAGCACGGGCGGCCGTCCAGCACGATGGTGCTGTCCACCCCGGTGCCCTGGCGGCCGGTGGCACCGCCCTGAGGCGGGGCACGCCGGGGCGCGCCTTGCGATCGGAAGGCGGGAGGGGGCCGGACGCAAGGGCGCCCGGCCCCGTCCGGGACCGGGCGCCTCCGTGTGCGCGCGGGGTCGTCAGCCCGCCTGGCGGCGGGCCGCGTCCTCGGCGTCGGGGTGGGCGCGCAGCCACAGCGCAGAGGCGGCCAGCCCGCCCCAGATGATGACGATGGCCACGACCAGCATGACGACGGCTCCGGTCGACATCAGGCGTCTCCTTCCCCGGCGGCCTTTCCGGCGGCCGCCTCCTGCCGTTCGCGTTCGAGGTCGTCCTCGGCGGTTCCGACGTCACGCTTCCACAGCACGGCGGTGAGCAGGACCGCGACGACGATGACGCCGCCCGCCACGCCCCATCCGGCCGCGTTGAGGAACCACTGCGGGTAGTCCTCGTAGGGCGCGCTGAACTCGGCCTTGAGGCTGTCGTACATCATCCAGCCCAGCACGAGCGGGGTGATCACGCCCAGGGCGGCGACCCACCAGCCGCGCAGCGGCACCGACGAGATGGCGTCGGTGTAGCGCTGCATCGCGGGCAGGGCGCGCAGGGCCCAGGCCACGGCCACGACCAGCACCAGGGACGCCAGGGCGATGCCGTACTGGTTGATCCAGTGGTCGACGGTGTCGAGCAGGATGAGGCCCTGCCCGGCCGGGAACAGCGCGATGGAGACCACGGCGGTGGCGCCGCCGACGACGGCCACGGCGGGCACCCGGCCGACCCCGAAGCGGTCCTGCACGGCCCCGACGACCACCTGAACGATGCTGATGAGCGACGAGAGCCCGGCGACGACCAGCGAGACGAAGAACAGCACGCCGAACAGCGGCCCTGCGGGCATCTCGGAGATGATCTGCGGGAAGGCGACGAAGGCCAGCCCGATCCCGCCCGCGGCCACGTCCTCGACCGCCACGCCCTGCTGCACCGCCATGAAGCCCAGGGCGGAGAACACGCCGATCCCGGCGAGCAGCTCGAACGAGCTGTTGGCGAACCCGGCGACCAGCGCCGTGCCGGTCAGGTCGGCCTTGCGGCGCAGGTAGGAGGCGTAGGTGATCATGATGCCGAAGCCGATGGACAGCGAGAAGAAGATCTGCCCGTAGGCGGCCACCCAGACCGAGCCGTCGGCCAGCGCGGCCCAGTTCGGCGCGAAGAGCGCGTTCAGGCCCGCGCCGGCGCCCTCCAGGGTCACCGCACGCACCACGAGCGCGCCGAAGAGCACCAGGAGCAGCGGCATGAAGATCTTGTTGGCGACCTCGATGCCGCGGCGCACGCCGAAGCCGAGCAGCAGCAGCACGATGATCCACACCGCGATGAGCGGGACGGCCACGCCGACGTTGTAGGTGCCGAAGTCGCCCGCCTCGGTGACGCCGAGGAAGGTCCCGCCGAAGAAGCCGTCGGGGTCGTCGCCCCACTGCTCGCCGATGGAGAACCCGGCGTAGCGGATCGCCCAGGCGATGATGACGGCGTAGTAGATGGCGATGAAGAAGCTGATGAGGACCTGCCACCAGCCGATCGCCTCGGCCGGGCGGGACAGGCGGCGCAGGGCCACGGGGGGCGAGGCCCGGAAGCGGTGGCCGATGGAGTACGAGAGGATCAGCAGCGGGATTCCCGCCGTGAGCAGGGCGACCAGATAGGGGACGAGGAACGCCCCGCCGCCGCTCTCGTAGGCCACGTAGGGGAAGCGCCAGATGTTCCCCAGGCCGACCGCGGACCCGATCGCCGCCAGCAGGAACCCTGATCGGGTCGCCCACTGCTCGCGGTGTGCTTTTGGCATGTCGGGAACTCTTTCCAGTGAACCGGAACTGTAGTGGATCTTGGGGCACGACCGTAGCACCACTAATCCCGATAGGGCACTTGTGACCTCCTCCGACGCAGATGGCGGTGTTCTCCGGGGCGGCGGCGCCCACCCGCGGCCGGGCGGGCACGGGGGCGTGCGGGTCAAGCACCGGCCGCGTTCCGGGAAAAAGAGGACAGAGGTTGATTACTTACGGTAACCATAGTCAATACATGCAGTGACTTATCTGCCGTTCCCCGTGCGGCCCGAGCGCAGTACCCGCACACGGAGCGGTCCCGCACCGCCTGCCGAGGGGTCGACCGAGATGAAGACACTGACCACCGCCGGACCCGCCGCCGCCCTCCTGGCGGCGGGCGCATTGGCCCTGGGGGCGCCCTCCCCGGCCGCGGCCGGGGAGGAGGTCGTCGTGTTCCCGGCGTCCGCCGCCCCGGGAGACGGGGTGACCGTCAAGTCCTCCTGCGAGGGCCCGGCCGAGCGCCTGGAGTTCACCTCCGGCGCCTTCGCCGAACCGGCGGAGGCCCCCCTGGTCAACACGTTCGGCAGCACCACCGCGACGGTTCGGGGGGACGCCGGGCCCGGTTCGTACACGGTGACGGGGACCTGCACCGGGGGATCCGCCACCGGGAGGGAGACGGTGGAGGGGACGGTCACGGTGACCGACGGCCCCGCACCCACCCCGTCCGGAGCGCCGCAGACCGGCGGAGGGGGCACCGCCGACCGGAGTATCGCCATGAGCGCCGCCGACGCGGCGCGCGGTCCGGTCGGCGCGGCCCTCGGCGTCCTGGCAGCGCTCGCCCTGCTGGGCGCGGTGGCCCACCACCGCCTGCGCCGCAATGCCGGGTGAGCTCCGGACCGCAGGTGCCCTGGTGGCGGCGGCCGCCGCAGCGGCGGCGGCCCTGGTGCTCTCCGGGGCCCAGGAGCCGCCGCCCGACCGCCCGCCCGCGTCCGGGGCGGCCGGGGGCTCCGAGCCCCGGCCGGCCGACCACGAAGGGGCCGCACCCGAGCCCCTCCCCCGTGCCGCACCGGTGACCCTGTCCATCGACGCGATCGGGGTGCGGGCGCGGCTGCTGGAGATGGGCCTGCGCGACGACGGATCCCTGGAGGATCCGCCGCTGGAGGACGCCGGGTCGGCGGGCTGGTACGCCCTGGGGCCGACGCCCGGGGAGGCTGGGCCCGCGGTGATCACCGGCCACCGGGACACCAGCGACGGCCCGTCGGTGTTCATGCGCTTGGAGGAACTGCGGCCGGGTGACCGGTTCACCGTGGCCCGCGAGGACGGCAGCGCGCCCGAGTTCGAGGTCGAGCGCACGCGGCGGGCGGACAAGGACGGGTTCCCGGCCGAGCAGGTCTACGGCGCTACGCCGCACCCGGAGATCCGCCTGATCACCTGCGCGGGCGCCTTCGACCCCACGACCGGGCACTACGAGGAGAACCTGATCGTCTTCGGCCGATTGGTGGACTGACTCCGCCGAGCGGACGTCCGCCCTCGCCGCCCCGTCCCGCGCGGTGGAACCGCCACCTCTCTTCCGGTCCAGTGGCGGTTCCACCACGGAGGATGCCCGCTCCCCGGTGATCCCGACGGGACGGCGGGCACCGGTGGGCACCATAGGAGCGGGTGCCTACCCGACGGCGGGGAGGCGGTACTCGCGCTCCTCCAGTGCGACCGTGCGGCCGCCGACGTCGATCAGCCCGTCGGGGGCCGGTCGGACCTCGATGCGCGACCCGACGCCCTGGCGGATCGACAGCGGGCGGCCGAGTTCGGCGCCCAGGCGCAGGGCGGCCGCCCCGGTGGCCTCGTCCTCCTCGATCCCCATCGCGCGCGGGAAGACACGGACGCGCACCAGGCCGCGCGCCTCGTCCTCCCAGGCCCACACCCGCGTGTTCTCCCCGTCCTCGCCGCCGTCCAGCGCGTCCACCTCGGCCACCGTGTCGAAGCGGCGCACGATGAACTCGGGCGCCGTGCCCGGGTCCGCGCGGATCCAGGTCACGTCGCCGTCGGCCCAGGTCGGCACGGGCCCCGCGGGCGGCAGCAGCGCGGCCGGGCGCGCGCCGCGGCGGCCGAGCAGCCAGGAGGTGCCCACGAGGGGGTGCCCGGCCAGCGGCAGCTCGATGGCGGGGGTGTGGATGTGCAGCCGCCCCGTGGAGGCGTCCTCGACGAACACCGTCTCGGAGAATCCCAGATCGGCGGCGATCCGCTGGCGCAGCGGCGCGGGAAGGCCGGGGGTGTCCAGGAAGACGCCGAGGGCGTTGCCGCCGGTCGGGGCGGATTCGTCGCCGCCCAGGAAGACGCTCAGCACGTGCAGGGTCGCGGTCTCCGGAACCGTGTCCGGAGCGGTGGTCTCGCTCATGCCCCGTACTCTGCCACTGCACCAGCGAAAGCACCACTTATTTCTCCTTCACTTTCACCGAAGCACTGCTTATATCTCGGCGAGCACACCGACACCGACCACGACGAGAAGGCCCCCTGACGTTTCGGCTCTGCGCGATGCAGGTCGGCGGGCGGGCGGCACGGCCGGTACCCCGCTTCAGGGCCCCAGCCGGCCGGCGGCCCAACAGGGTGCAGGGTCGGAGGGCAGCGACGACGGAGGTCAGCGGCCCTTTGGGTAGCGCTGTCGGGCGCGGCGCGTGTGCATGGTCACCGTGGAGGGCGGCGACGGGGTGAGCGAGGCGGTTCCCCGGCGCTGCCTGCCGTCCGGCGGGCCCCTCGTGGTCCAGGCGGCAACGCGACCAGGTGGACGCGTGCTCGCCCGCGCTCGTGGCGCC
>NZ_JAQFWQ010000055.1 GCF_027706725.1 Nocardiopsis endophytica | reverse complement strand
ACACGCGCTGTTGAGTTCTCAAGAAACAACCGCTCATCCCGTACAAGCCCCGGCTACTTCGAACCGTGTCGCTTTTCCGTGTGAGGCGGCTTTCCGCTTTGTTGTGTCTTTACTTTATCAGGTGTTCCCCGGTCCGCCAAATCGGCGGGTTGTTCCGGTTTCTTCCTGATTCCGTCCTTTCGGTTCCGGTTTTCCCCGGGCCCGTGAACGGCGTGAAGACCTCGGCAAGTATGCCATGGTTTCGCCGGTGCTCGGACCAGAGGTGTTCCGGATTCCGGAAGGAGGCGGCCACGCCCACCGATGCTGCGACCGGTGTTCGCTTCGACCGAGAAAGACCGCCGCCCGAGCCTGAACCCCATGGTCCCGCTCAGAGCGACCTGGACGACTATAGCCGCTCGAATCCCCTGCGCCAAACCGGATCCGGGCCCACTCACTGTGCTCTGCGCCTCCCCGCTTCCCGCCGCCCCTCACCTTCCACCGCCCCCTCCCCGCACCGGCCCGCCCCCGCGCACCAACGGTTTCGCCGGATCCCGCCCTGCTTGTCCTCGCGCTTCCCTAGGGTCGCGACATGCACCTTCCAATGCCGATCCCCGTACTGCGCACCGCGTGCGCGCAGCGCGGCTGCTCGCTCCCGCAGATGGATCGGGTCGCGATGGACGTCGCAGGCTCCCCCGTCTACGTCGCCCGCGTCCCCGAGAAGGACGTCCTCGCCCTCTGGTCCTCCCTCCGTGCACTCCACGACTCCAGCGGCTGGTGGCCCGTCCTCAGCGGCGACCCCTCGCCCACCCTCATCCCCTGGGAGATGCTCGACGGGTCCGTCGACCCGTCGGCCCTGGCCCTGGGGAACAAGCACAACGCGGTCTCCCTCCTCCAGGACCTCTATGTCCGCACGTTCCACGATCTCGGGCCCGGCGACGCACCGGTGCCCAGCCTCGTGCACGACGCCGCCGACCTCTCGCAGCGCCTCACCCTCCGCGCCGAGGCCGCCGACCCGCCCGGGTCCGACCGGGACGTGCTCTTCGAGCCGGAGCCCTCCACCCCCTGGGCCGTCGCTTCGCCCACGACCCTGCTGATGCTGGTGCGGGCGTCCGCCGGGTACGAGGTGCCCGCACTGCTCCGCTGGGACGGGGCGTGCAACCACGGCATCGAGGGCCACGAGCACATGGCCGTGCTCCGGCACTTCCACGAGGAGTACGGGGCGGAGCTGGTCGGCATGACCGGCGACGTGATCGAGCTGGCGGTCGACCGGGCGCCGGCCACCGCCGGAGGGGCCGCCCTCGCCGCAATGGAGATGTACGCCTACTGCCCGGACATCGTCCTCCAGGGCATCGGCACCGTGGAGGCGCTCGCGGAGCGGGTCGCCCCCACGGGGGACTGGTTCCTCTGGTGGGACTGACGTCCGTCCCCCCGGGGCCCAGGGGGACGGACGCGATGTGCGCGATGCAGGAGGAGAGGGACCGGAGGGGAGGCGCCGTCAGCCCCTCCTGGCCTTCAGCGCGCTCGGGATCAGGGTCACCAGCCCGATGAGGGCCAGGGCGGCCCCGGTCCACAGCGGTGCCCGCAGCCCGAACGCGTCGATCGCCAGCCCGCCGCCCCAGGAGCCGACCACCACGCCCAGCGTGATGAACGACGAGTGCACCGTGTTCACCAGCGGTCCGGCGTTCCCCGCCCGCTGCACACGGGTGATCATCGCCGGGTTCATGGTCACCCCGACGAGGCCGATCCCGACCATCGCGGCGACCGCGGGGACGGCGTGCTCGGCGGCCAGCGCGAACACCGCCAGGAAGAGGGTGTTCAGGGCGAGCCCGGCGCCGATGACCGTGAGGGTCCGGGAGGAGGCGAACCGCGCCACGACCGCGTTGCCCACCACCGTGGCCGCCCCGTACACCAGGAGCAGCAGCGGCACCGTTCCCCGGGAGAAACCGGTGAGCTCGGTGAGGATGGGCGTGAAGTAGGAGAACGCGGCGAACGTCGCCCCGATGATCAGGGTCGAGGAGAGCATGGCGCCCAGGAGCCAGGGGTCGCGGAACACCGCGGCCTCCTGCCTGAGGCCCCCGGCCCCCTCCTCCCGCTCCAGGCGGGGGAGTGCGGCGGCGCTCGCCCCCGCCGCGAGGAGGGTGAGCACGCCGATCGCGGCGAAGGCCGCCCGCCACCCCCACAGTTCGCCGATGAACGTGGAGAGGGGCAGCCCGAGCAGCGTGCCGACCATCAGCCCCTGCATCGCGATGCCGGTGGCCCGGCCGCGCAGTTCGGGGCGGGTGATCCCGGCGACCACGCTCAGACCGACACCGAAGAAGGCGCCGGACGCGGCGCCGGTGACGATCCGTGCGATGAGCATCGTGGTGTAGCCGGGAGCCGCCGCGGCGAGCGCGTTCCCGGTGAAGAACACGGCGAAGAGCACGAGCAGGGCCGTCGTCGGCCGGAGGCGGTGCAGCGCGGTGGCGGCCACCGGCCCCCCGAAGGCCATCGCCAGGGCGAACGCGGTAATGAGGTAGCCGATCCGCGGTACGCCGGCGCCCAGCCCCTCGGCCATCTGCGGCATCAGGCCGCCGACGGCGAATTCGCTGGTGACCATGGTGAAGATGCCGAGGGCGATGAGGTGGACGGTCGGCGGTACCTTGTCGGGCCGGCGCCCGCCCGCCCCCGGGGGTCTCATCGTCCCCGTCGCCGGGGCCGCCTCCTCGGCCGCCGATGCGGACGCGTCATTCGCGGTGTCGTCCGCGGTGTCTGCAGTGCCGGACGCGGTGTCGGACGCTGTACGGGCCATGGGGGTCTCCTTCATCATTATGGATCACACAGTCCAAAAAACGGGCACAGGTTCGACCGGGTGCGGCGCGCGCACGCCGAGTGGCGGCCGAGCAGGGGGACGGTGGAACGGCGGCGCCTCAGGCCGTCAGCGCGTCCATCCCGGTGGCGGCGACGGCCTCAAGGGTCTGGGAGTCGGCCCCGGCCTGCCCGGAGATGCGCATACCGGAGATGACCGCGTTGAGGTACCAGGCCAGGTCGGCGGGGTCGCGCTCGGAGGTGACCGACCCGTCCAGCCGGCCGTCCATCAGGGCCAGGCGCAGCGCCGACAGCCGCCGCTCCGTGTCGGCGCCGACGAGCCGCGCGACCTCGGGGTCCAGGTGCGCCATCGAGGTGATGGTGTTGACCGAGAAGCAGCCGGGGCCGCCCTCGCCCGGCCCCCCGCGGTTGGCCGCCTCGTCCTCGATGACCAGGGCGAACACACGGCGGATCCGCTCGGCGCCGGAGGCTCCCGGTGCGTCGAGCGCGGCCGCCTGGCGGGCGGTGCGGCTGGACAGGTAGTGCGAGAGCGCCCGCTTGAACAGGTGCTCCTTGGAGGTGAAGGCGTTGAACAGGCTGCTGCGCGTCAGGCCGGTGGCGGCGCACAGCTCGTCGGTGGACGCGGCCTCGTAGCCCTTGCGCCAGAAGACGCGGCTCGCCGCCTCGATGACGCGCTCCTCGTCGAACTTCCGGGGTCGTCCCATGGCGGGAACACTAACACTTTTTGGATCACGTAGTCCATAACTCGACGTCCGGCCCCGCGGCGCGAGACGGACCGGCCGTCACCGCTCCGGCACCGTGCCCGCCCCCGCGGCGGCCGCGCGCTCGGCGATGTCGGCGGGCGCGGCGTCGATGACCTCGTCCAGCGCGGCCCGGGAGAACTCCAGGTCGGCGATGGCCCTGGTGATCCGCTCCCGCTCCCGGGACAGGTCGGAGAGGAGGTTCGGGCAGGTCGGCACCAGGCGCTCCCCCTCGTCGCGCAGACACGGCAGGACCGCGGCGATGGTGGCGGTGCCCAGGCCCGCGGCGAGCAGGCCGCGGATGCGGCGGACGGTGTCCACGTCGGCCTCCCGGTATTCCCGGTAGCCGCTGGGGCGCCGCTCGGGGTGGAGCAGGTGCTGCTCCTCGTAGTAGCGCAGCAGCCGTTCGTGGACGCCGGTCCTGCGGGACAGCTCACCGATCCGCACGTGATGCTCCTCACGGACGCCTCGAGCGGCGGCACCGCCGCTTGACTCTCACATCGATGTGAAACTCTAGCGTCCCCGGCATGGGTAAGAGCATTGCCGCGCTCGCCGCCTTGTGCACGGGCGTCTTCGTCATCGGAACATCGGAATACCTGGTCGCGGGCGTGCTGCCCGGTCTCGGCGCGGACCTTCGGGTGACGCAGGGCACCGCCGGGCAGGCGGTGACCGCCTACGCGCTCGGCGTGGTGATCGGCGGCCCGGTGGTCGCCCTCGCGACCGCGCGCCTCCCCCGCAAGGGCCTGGCGATCGGCCTGATGCTGCTGTTCGCCGCGGGAAGCGCCATCAGCGCGCTGGCCCCGACCTTCGGGATGCTGCTCGTCGGCCGCGTGGTCTCCTCGCTCAGCCACGCCACCTTCTTCGCGCTGTCGCTGGTGATGGCCGTCCGCGTGGTGCCCGAGCACCGGAGCGGCACGGCGATCTCCGCCGTGGCCTCCGGCCTGACCGCGGCCATGCTGCTCGGGGTGCCGTTGGGCTCGCTGCTGGGGAACGCCGCCGGGTGGCGCGCCCCGTTCGCGGCGCTCACCGCGCTCTCCGTGGTCGCCGTCGCGCTGCTGGCGGCGGCGCTGCCCCGGCAGGAGGCCCCGTCCACGCGCCCGCGCGACGAGCTGAGGGTGGTCACCCGCACGCCGGTGCTGCTGGCCATCGCCACCACCGCGGTCGGCTTCTCCGGCGTCACCGTGGTGTTCACCTACATCGCGCCGCTGCTCACACGCGTCTCCGGGTTCTCCCCGGCCGCCGTCTCCGCCCTGCTGCTCGCGTACGGCGGCGGCAGCGTCCTGGGCAACCTGGCGGCGGGGCGGCTGTCCGACAGGTCGCTGTCCGCGACCGTGCGCGGCGTGTTCGGCGGCCTGACCGGGGTCCTGGCGGCCCTGCCGTTCGCCGTCGCCTGGCAGCCCTCCGCCGTGCTCGCCGTCCTCCTCCTCGGCCTGCTCACCACCGCCACCATCGCGCCGCTGCAGGGGCTGATCATGCGCCACGCCGGGGAGGCCCCGACGCTCGCGGCCGCCGTCAACGTCGGCGCGTTCAACCTGGGCGCCGCCGCCGGCTCCGCCCTCGGGGGGCTCATCGTGGCCGCGGACGCGCTGCGGTGGACGGGGGCGGCCGGGGCCGCGCTGAGCCTGGTCGGCCTGGGGCTGACCTACCTGGTCCTGCCCCGGACGCGGCGCGGGACGGACGCCCCCGCCGGGCCCACCACGCCCGAGACGGCCCGGAGTTCTGTCGTCGCGGAGGACTGAGAGGTCGCACGGATCGGCGGGTGTGCTCGGCGTTCGGCGGCGGGGCCGGACCCCTGCGGTCCGCCCGCCCATCCGCGCGGGCTCTCATGTTCCTCACGGATGGATGGGCCGGTCGGACGAGCCCTGTCGGGCTCCGCGGTCAAGGGGGCGGGAAGGGATTCGTCCCCGGCCACGGCCCAGGACGAGGAATCGATCCATACTCCCCCCAGCCCGTCTCCTTCTCGCCCCGCGCTCCGTGGCGAAGGGGCGCCGCGGGCGCGCCTCTCACGCCGGGCGGACGCTCAGGGTGTACTCCGTCCCGGCCTCGGGCGAGGCGAGGCCGGCGGACAGGATCCGCCGCTCGGCGTCCCACTCCCCGTTCGCGTCGACGGCGTCCTGCTCGCCGCCTTCCGCCGTGACCACCGCTTCACCCCCGTCGGGGAACCCGTCTTCCGGCAGGTACACCTCCGTGGGGCCGGTGACGCCCTCCTCCGCCGTGAACCGCACCGTGAGCTCGGGCCCCTCGGGGTCGTAGGCGATGTCCACCGGCCGCCCCGCCACCGCGCGCGGGTAGGCGCGGTCCATCACCTCGGCGAGGGGGCCGGGCGTCAGCTCCTCGTCGGCCCACGGCCCCCACCCGTCGTGGTCGTTCGACCAGTAGGCCCGCCCGGTCGCCATCCCGTCGGTGACGTCGAGCATCCGCTCCACGTAGTCGCCCGCGCCCTCACCGGACATGTCCAGGCCGAACTCGCCGAGGACGACCGGCGCCCCCAGCCGCTCCGCGGTCACCCGGACGTTCTCCTCCCAGAGCGCGATGGCGGCGTCCACCTGCTCGCGCCCCGAGCCGGTGTAGGCCCGGCCGAGGTCCATGGGGAGGGGGTAGACGTGCGGTGCGTACACGATGCGCGGCCGGCCCGGGCGCGGGTCGTCCAGCCGGGGCAGCGCCGACGGCGCCCCCCAGTTCACGCCCACGGCCTGGCCCTCGACGAAGATCCAGGTGTCGGCGTCCGTCCGGCGGATGCGCTCGGTCGAGCGCCGGTACAGCTCGGCGAGCGGACCGCTCTCAAAGGCCGCCCCCTGAAGGCTGCCGCCGAAGGGCTCGTTCATCAGGTCGTACCCGATGACGGCGGGGTCGTCGGCGAACCGCTCGGCGACCGCGCCCCAGGCGTCGGCGTAGCGGTCCATCAGCTCGGGGTGGTCGCCGGTGGTGTTCCAGAAGTGGTCGAAGGCGCGCATGGTGCCCGGTTCCAGGTACACCAGCTCCCACATGTCCTGCTCGGCGACCGGCAGGCCGTCGGTGTGGGTGGCCCAGTCCGGCGCCCCGTTGCCGGAGTGCCGCTCGGGGGAGATCGCCGCCCCGTACAGGTCCTGGTGCATGTCGAGGAGGACGTGGTAGCCGCGTTCGCCGTACCAGTCGACGCGTTCGGCCACGGCGTCCAGGTAGTCGGCGTCGTACTCCCCGGGCTCCGGTTCGACGGCGCTCCACTGGATGAGCAGGCGCACGAAGTTGGTGCCCATGGCGTCGTACTCGTGCTGCACGTCCTCCTCGGTGATCCAGGGGAGGGAGTCGGGGTCGTCCTTGGCCGAGCCGGAGGTGTTGAAGCCGTGGAGGAAGAGGGCGCGCCCCTGCTCGTCGGTGATGTAGCGGACGGGGCCGGGCTCGGTCCTGGTGGCGGCCGCCACACCGGCCGCGGCGAGGACCAGCACGGCGGCGACGGCGGCGGTCCGCAGGGCGGGGCGCCGGGTTCGCGTCATGGGCGTCACGCTCACCTCTCCGGGGGATGGGCCCCGCCGGGGCCGACCCGGCGATGCGCTTCCAGGGCGGCCCCGACGGGGCCCAGGGGGGACGGCCCCACCAGGGTTCCGGCGGAGGAGGGGAGTCCCCGTCGGACCCCTGTCGATGTGAGACCTGAGTCACTATCCTGCAAAACGTGAATGAAATTCGCAATAGCCCGGGCGGCTCCCCCGCACGGCGTGCGGCGGCCGCCGCCGCAGCCGCCGCCCTGCTCCCCTCCCTGCTGTTCGGCTCCGCGGCCTTCCTCACCTGGTTCAACGCGAGGGCGGCGTGGCTCGTCGTCCCCTCCGCCCTGGGCGCGCCCTACGGCCCGCCGCCCCTGCGCGCGGTTCCGGTCGGCGGCGGCCCCTGGCCCCTGTTCCTCGCCGACCTGGCGGCGGTGGCCGTGGTGGCGGTCGCCGCCGGAGCCCTCACCGCCCGGGCGGTCCGGCGCCGTCCCCATGCCGGGCGGGCGCGTACCGCGCTGTCCGCGTGGGGCGCCTTCACCCTCGGGACGGCGCTCGCCGGGGCGGTGCGGGGAGCGGCGCCCGCGGCCCTGATGGGGCTCGGGCCGCTGGGCTGGGGCGCCTACGCGGCGGGCGGCGCGGTGGCCGGCCTGCTGTGGGGGGCGGCCCTGGGCTGGGTGTGCGCGGGCGCCACGGCGGCGGTCCACCGCCCGGAGCCGCTCCCGGCCCGCTAAAGTCGCGCCGTGGACAGGCGGGACAGGACAACGGCGGTACCCGGCGGCGCGCTCATCGCACCGCGCCTGCACACGCGCCTGGAGGACGGGCGCGAGATGCGGGCGCTGGCGTGGGATGTGGGCCCCGGCTGGCGGATGCTCTCCTCCGCGGTGCTCGGCGGCGGGCTGGGCGAGCGGAGCTTCGTGGTGAACGCCCAGGTCTGTGGCGACTACCGGCGCCTGGACCCGGCGGCGCACCTGCGGCGCATCGCGACCCGCGCGGGCCTGCGCGGACGCGGTGTGGGGCTGATGACCGCCGCCGACGTGTCCCGGGCGCGGTTCGCCGCCGACGACGGGGCCGAGGCGCTGGCCACCGTCGGCATCGGGCGTCCGACCTGGGCGGCGGACTCCCCGGACCTGGACGAGCTGCGGCTGGACGTCCCCCTCGCGGGGCCGCGGCCGGGCACGATCAACATCGTCGTGGCGGTCCCGGCGCCGCTGTCCGACTCCGGGCTGGTGAACCTGCTGGCCACGGCGGTCGAAGCAAAGGTGCAGGCGGTGATGGAGGCCGGGTACGCGTGCACCGGGACCGCCTCGGACGCGATCTGCGTGGCGTGCCCGACCGACGTCCCGGGCCAGGCCCCGGACCCCTTCGGCGGCCCCCGCTCCCGCTGGGGCGGCCGCGCGGCGCGCGCGGTCCACGAGGCGGTCCGCACGGGCGCCCTGGACGACGCGGCCCGCAGGGAGTGAGCGGGGCCCGTGGGAAGGCCCGGCGGCCTCCCCACGAGCCGGGTTCCGCCCACGGCCGCCACCGCCGTTCAGGCGGCCGTGGGCCCGAACTGCTCGGTGAAGCGCCCGGTGAACAGGTCCGCGCCCTTGTACTCGGCGACCATCTGGGCCGGGGCGGCGAACGGGCCGTCGGGGGAGGGCAGCTGCCCGACGCCCCCGACCGGGCCGAGCGGCAGCAGGATCATGGGGAACGGCAGGGGCCGGTAGGTGGCGGTGGGCCGCTCGCCCTTGATCCCGGCGAGGATGTTCTCGGCGGCGACCTCGGCGTGCTGCATGGCGTAGCCGGCCATCTTGGCCTCGTCGACGTCGGTGATGTCGCCGATCGCGTAGACGTGGTCGTACCCCTGGACGTTGAGGGTCTCGGTCACCGGGACCCGGCCCTCCGGCGTGAGGGTGGTCAGCCGCCCGTCGGCGAGGTAGTCGCTGTTGGTGCGGGTGCCGTAGGCGCGGAACCAGATGTCGGCGGAGATCCGGTCGCCGTGGGAGGTGGTGGCGGTGAAGGCCTCGGCCCGGCCCACCTCCGTGCTCGGCGGCTCCGTCAGGTGGGTCCCCAGCCGCACGTCGATGCCAAGGGCGTCGAGCTGGCCGCGCAGGTCCTCGACCACCTCCGGCCGGAATCCGGGGAGCAGCTCCTGGGCCGGGTCGACGACGGTGATCCGCTTGTCCGTCCAGACCTGCCGGATCTCCCCGGCCAGTTCCAGGCCGACCGGGCCGGCCCCGAGGATCAGCACCGATTCGGCCCGCAGCAGTTCCTTGTGCGTGCGGTGCAGGTCGTCCAGGGCGCCGGAGACGGGCTTGGCCGGATAGGAGTGGCCGGAGCCGGTGGCCAGGACCGTGTAGTCCGCCTCGACGCGCCCGCCCGACGCCAGGGTGATGCCGCCGGGGTCCACCGACACCGCGCGGTCGCGGATCCACCTCCCCTTCGTGAGCAGCGACTCGTAGGGGAAGAACATGTTGGGCGCCCAGTCGGGGCGGGCCAGCGCCCGCAATGACCCGGCCGCGTTGACGAACGCGTCCCGCGGGTCGATGAGGACGACGTCCGCCTCGGACTCCAGCGCCTTGGCGACCGCTGCGCCGCCGTAGCCTCCGCCGACGATCGCGACTGTTCGACTCATGATGCAACGCTCCTCGTGGATTGAGTTCGCGCCACGAACATCTTTAGTTCGTGCCACGAACCATGACGGTAGTAGTTCGCACTACGAACCGCAACCCCCGACGAGAGGTCGGCCGACCGGACGGGGCCGGAGCGGCACGGAGCCCCGGCGGCGGTAGAGGTGGGAGCGGCCGCCCGACGGGCGTGTTCACATGCGGCGGGGCGCGACCGGACACCCCGCACCCCGCCTTTAGTTCGTTCTGCGAATGTATTATGAGGAGATGGGCAAGCAGACGGACGGGCCGATGGACGTCGCCACTGCGCTGGTGCGGACCTCGTTCCTCGTGGACGCCGTGTACGCCGAGGCCAGCGGGGACTACGGCATCACGCCGCAGCAGGGGAACCTGCTGTGCGTCCTGATGGCGCAACCGCACGGGATGGGCGAACTCGGCGGAATGCTCCGGCTGGCGAAGTCGAGCCTGACCGGACTGGTCGACCGCACCGCGCGGCGCGGGCTGGTGCGGCGCGAGACGGCCCCCGACGACGGCCGGGCCGTGGTGATCGCCTTGACCGAGGAGGGCGCCGAGGTCGCGGCCGAGTTCTACGCCGATGCGTGCCGCCGGATCGCAGCCCTGACCGACGGCCTGGACGAGGAGGCCCGCACGGGTCTGACGGCACTGCTCGAACAGGTGGTCACGGAGAACCACGTACCCGAGGTCTTCACCGGCACCGCGGAGTGAACCGGCGGCGGGGTGCCCGCCCGGACCACGAGCAGCCGCCCGACCCGCAGGCGGAGCCGGGCGTCGTGAAATCGCTTTCAGGCGGTTCAGGCGTCGATCCCACCACCCGATCAACCCCCGCACCCGCCCACGCACCCCCATGGCGATGATCTCGACGAAGGTGCTGCCATACCGGCGGTCTTGACAGCACTCCCGCCGAGATCATCGCGGAGGGGGCCTCCCAGGCGGCGCATACCGGGCATAGCGGGCAGCGGGAGAGGGGGCCGGGCATCCTGCGTCGTGAAATCGACGCTTTTGGGCTGATCAGGCGTCGGTTTCACGACGCAGGATTCCCCCGCGCCCCCTCGCCCGCCCCCCTGGTGATGATCTCGACAGAAGTGCTGTCATTCCGGCGGTTTTGACAGCACTCCTGTCGAGATCATCGGCAGGAAGGGCGCAGCGGGGCGGCGGCCGCCACTAGCGCGGGTGACCGCGCAGCCTGCCCACCGCGCTGCCCACCCGAACCGCGAGGGGCCCACCGGACGGCAGGCAGGGCCCGGGAACCGCCCCGCTTCTGCCGTCGCTGCCCTCCACGTCGACCATGCACACGCCCCACGGTCGGCAGCGCTGCGGTGTGGGCCGCCGACCTCTCCTCGTCGCCGCCATCAACGGTGACCACGCACACGCCCGCCGCCCGGCAGCGCTGCCGTATGGGCCGCCCACCCGCACCGCGGGAACCCCCCAGTCGCGCTGAGCCGCTTCCGCCCCCTCGTGCATCATTGAGCGGTCGTCACTGTCGCACCGAGGGGTTGGGAGCCGCCCGCCGATGCCGTCGTTCACCGCCTCGCCCAATGTCCTCTTCGACACGCGGGTGTGCGCCGTCCGGCGGCTCTCGCCCGGGTTCGTGCGGCTCACGCTCACCGGCCCGCGCCTCGGCCTCTTCGGGCCCTACGGGCTCGACCAGCGGATCAAGATCCTCGTTCCCGAGGGGCCGGTGCCGGACGTGCTCGACGCAACGGCCGACGGCGACGGCCTGCTCACCGAAGCCGAGTGGCGGTCCCGCTGGCGCTCGCTCCCCGTCGGGGAGCGGCCCCTCCTGCGCAGTTACACCGTCGCCGGTGTCCGCCCGGACGACCGGGAGGTGGACATCGACTTCTACCTCCACTCCGCCCCCGGACCCGCCAGCGCCCTCGCGGCCTCCGCGCTCGGCGGGGAGCGGGTGCTGCTCTCCGGGCCGGACGTCCGCCGGGGCCGCCCCGACCACGGCATCCAGTGGCGGCCGGGTCCCGCGAAGCGCGTGCTCATCGCCGGTGACGAGGCCGCCTTCCCCGCGATCCGCGCCGTTCTCGCCTCCCTCGGTCCGTCCGTCCGCGCCGACGTCGTCGTCGAGGCGGCGGATCCCGCGGATGTCTCGGTGGCCGGGGTGGACGCGGTGGCCGGAGTGGCCGGGGAGCGGCACGGGGCGACCGTCGTGCTCCGCACGCCCGACTCCGGCCACGGCGGCCCGCTCGCCGACGCGGTCGCCGCGTGGGCCCGCGAGCACGCCCCCGGCACGGCGGCCCTCGGCTCCGGCTTCTACGCCTGGACCGCCGCCGAGAGCACCCGCGTCGCACGGATCCGGGACCTCCTGCGCGGTGCCGGCATCGCCCCCGACCGCATCCACGCCCAGGGCTACTGGAATGCCAGGGGCCGTACCGGCGAGCGGCGCGCCCCGGCCGCGGCCGCCGGGCCGGGTGCCGTCGATTCGGGGGCGCCTAGACCAGTGGGCTCCGGATCGGGGGCCTAAGCGGCGTCCGGAGGACCGGAGCGGGCGGCGCCCCGCGCACCGCGGTTCCGTCGCGTGTTCCCTTCGTCACCGCATCCGACCTGGGAGGGGGCTGGACAGGTTGAGGTGAGCCTTTGCTAAGTTAGGGTCCGCTAAATTGGCCGGACTCGGCCACTCCCGTACCGGCGGATTGGATCCCCCATGCCCCAGACCACCCGCGGCCGCTCCGCGCGCCTGCTCCCCATCGCCCTCCCGGCCGCCGCCGTGCTCGCCGTGTCCGCGTGCGGAGGCGGCGCCGACTCCGGCGGCTCCGGCGGATCCGGGGACGCCTCCGGCGAGACCCGCACCGTCGAGCACGCCCGCGGCACCACCGAGGTCCCCGCCGACCCGCAGAAGGTCGTCGTGCTCGAACCGGTCCAGCTCGACACCTCGGTCGCCCTGGGCACGGTCCCGGTCGGCGCCGCCCTCTTCGACGAGGCCGCCGGGGTCCCCGAGTACCTCGGCGAGGAGGCCTCCGACGTGCAGGGCGTGGGCACCGTGCCCGAGCCCAACGTCGAGGAGATCGCCGCCCTGGAGCCCGACCTCATCATCGGGACCGAGTCGCGCCACTCCGCCCTCTACGACAAGCTGTCCGACGTCGCGCCCACGGTCTTCATGGAGTCCCAGGCCGACCCGTGGCAGGACAACGTCGAGCTGGTCGCCAGCGCCCTCGGCAAGGAGGACGAGGCCGAGGAGCTGCTCGGCGACTACCAGGCGCGCTGCGACGAGATCGCCGAGAAGTACGGCACCGAGGGGTCGACCGCCGAGCTCATCCGCCCGCGCGACGACGTCCTCTCGCTGTACGGCCCCACCTCCTTCGCCGGGAGCACCCTGGAGTGCGCCGGGTTCACCATCCCCGAGCACGACTGGGAGGACATCTCCGTCGACATCTCCCCCGAGAAGGTGCTCGACGCCAAGGCCGACCTGGTCCTGGTCACCGCCGCCGACCCGGACGCCGACGACGCCGTGCCGCCGTCGATCAGCGACAACGAGGACGAGTTCCCCGAGCTGCACACGGTGGAGGACTCGTTCTGGATCGCCGGTGTCGGCCCCAAGGGCGGCATGACGGTCCTCGACGACCTCGACCGCATCCTGGACGAGTCCGAGGCCTTCAAGGCTTCGGAGTAGGCTCCACGCGGCGCGCCGGTCCCCCGGCGCGCCGCGGCGGGACCGGACGGGAACGGGGGCGCGGGTGGCAGGACGAGCGGTCGCAGGGGAGAAGGCGGCGCCCTCCCCTGCCCGGCCCATGCGCGCACGGGCCCCGGTGTGGGTGGTCGGCGGCCTTCTGGCATTGGCCGCCGCCGTCCTTCTGTCCCTGCTGGTCGGCGCCAACCCGCAGCCCCCGTCGGCGGTGCTGGACGCGCTGCTGGGCGGCGGGGGCTCCGAGGCCCGCTTCGTGGTGTGGGAGCAGCGGGTTCCGCGCACCGCGGCCGGGCTGGCCGTCGGCGCGGCGCTCGGCACGGCGGGCGCCCTCATCCAGGCCTTCACCCGCAACCCGCTCGCCGACCCCGGCATCCTCGGGGTGAACTCGGGCGCCGCGTTCGCCGTCGCGATCGGCATCGCCTTCTTCGGGGTGACCACCCCCGGCGGCTACGTCTGGCTGGCCTGCGCGGGCGCCCTGGTGCTCACCGTCGTGGTCTACGCCGTCGGCGCCGCCGGGGGACCGGCCGCCGGGCCGGTCCGGCTGACGGTGACCGGGGTCGCGCTCGGCGCGGTCTTCTCCGGGCTGACCACCGGACTGATGCTCACCCGCCCCGACGCCTTCGACCGGATGCGCGGCTGGAACGCGGGGAGCCTGCTGGAGCGCGGCTCCGACGTCCTCGTTCCGGTGCTCCCCCTGCTCGCGGTCGGGCTCGTGCTCGCCGCCGCCGTCGCCCCGGGGCTGAACGCCATCGCCCTGGGCAGCGACGTGGCCCGGGCGCAGGGGGTGAACGTCGGCCGGGTGCGCACCGCCGTCCTGGCCGCCGTGACCCTGCTCGCCGGCGGCGCCACCGCCGTCGCCGGGCCCATCGCGTTCGTGGGGCTGATGATCCCGCACGTGGTGCGCTGGACGGTCGGCCCCGACCAGCGCCGCATCCTGCTCGGCACGCTGATCGCCTCGCCGGTGCTGGTGCTGCTGTCCGACGTGCTCGGCCGGGTCGCCGTGCTGCCGAGCGAGATGCCGGTCGGCGTGGTGACCGCCTTCGTGGGCGCGCCGGTCCTCATCGCCCTGGTGCGCCGACCGAAGGCGAGCGGCCTGTGAGCACATCGCGGACATCCCCGGAGCGGGCGGCGTCGCCGGACCGCAGGCTCGTGCACCGGCCCGCCGTCGACGGCGGGCGCAGGCGCGTCGTCGTGGGCCCTGAAGGGGCCAATGCCGTGGTGCGGCTGCGCACCGCCGCCGTGGTGCTGACCGCCGCCGGAGCGGTCGCCGTCCTCGGACTGCTCGCCCTGGCCCTGGGCGACTACCCGCTCAGCCCCTCCCAGGTGATCGCGGTGCTCACCGGCCGCACCGACGGCTTCGAGCGCATCGTGGTCGTCGAGTGGCGCCTCCCGCGCGCGCTGGCGGCCGCGGTGTTCGGCGCCGCGCTCGCCGTGGCGGGCGGCGTGTTCCAGACGCTCACGCGCAACCCGCTGGCCAGCCCGGACATCGTGGGCCTGGCGAACGGGTCGTTCACCGGGATGCTGGTGGCGCTGATGCTCCTGGGCGGGGGCTGGAGCCTCATCACGGCGGGGTCGCTCATCGGCGGCCTGGCCGCCGCGGTCGCCATCTACCTCCTGGCCTACCGGGGCGGGATCAAGGGCTTCCGCTTCATCGTGGTGGGCATCGGGGTCTCGGCCATGCTGGCGTCGGTGAACACCTGGCTGATCCTGCGGGCGGACGTCGAGACCGCCCTGTTCGCCTCCGCGTGGGGCGCGGGGACGCTGAACAACGTCACCGCCGAGACCGCCTATCCGGCCATGGCCGCGGTCGCCGTGCTGATGGCGGTGCTGCCGCCGGCCGCCCCCGCGCTGCGCCAGATGGACCTGGGCGACGACATGGCCCAGGCGACCGGCGTGCGCGTCGGACGGGCCCGCACCGCGGCGATCGCGGTGGCGGTCGCCCTGGTGAGCGTGGTGACGGCGGTGGCCGGGCCGATCGCGTTCGTGTCCCTGGCCGCCCCGCAGATCGCCCGGAGGATCGCCGGGGCGCCGGGCATCCCCCTGGTGGCGACGGCCGTCTTCGGCGCCGGGCTGCTGCTGGCCTCGGACCTGATCGCCCAGCACGTGGTCCCGCTGACGATCCCGGTGGGCGTGGTCACCGTGGTCTTCGGCGGCGCCTACCTGGTGTGGCTGCTGATCCACGAGGCCCGCAGGGGACGGTGACGGGCGCGGCCGCCGCGCCTTCCGGAAGCCTCTTCGGGCCCCTGGCAGGGGACCGAACGGGGACCCGTTTGAGCGCCCCGGGACGGGGGACGTTCCGGTCGTTCCCGACATCGCTCCGATGGAGGATCCCCTCGATGGCGCCCGTCACCGACCGCGTCCTGTTCAAGGTCGTCCACAACCTCTCGACCGAGAAGGCCGGGATCAACCTCGTCCGCCACACGAACCGGGAGACGCTGTACCTCGTGCCGCGCCCGGCGAGCGGCCATGCCGACGTCGAGGTGAGCTGCGGGCACTGCGGCCGCACCCAGCGCCACCGGATCCTCGACCAGGAGGGGACGCGGGCCCTGCGCCGGGCATCGGCGAAGAAGTGGGGCCTGATCGCGGCCGGTGTCGCCGCGGCCGAGGCGCTGCTGATCCTCACCGGGGCCGCGGGCACGTTCCCCGGTGCCCTCCTCGTCTTCTTCGGCATCGTCGGGCTCCTGGTCACCACGGTGATGGCCCTGGCCGGGCCGCGCGACCTGCACGGGACCACCCGGATCGACGAGGACGGCAACCCCTGGCAGCCCTCTGCCACCAAGGAGGAGCAGAAGAGGGCCATGAACGAGCGGGTGCCCGAAGGGACCAGCGCCTTCTGCATGGTCATGGTGGAAGGGGCGCCCGAGGAGGAGGACCGGAGGAACCAGCCGGGGCGGCGGCCCGTGGACGGTCCGGACAGCCTCCCCGGCTGATCTCGGGTGCGGCTCAGAGCCGCCCGGCGGGGGCCGCGGAGGCCGTGCCGAGCACCGCGCCCGCCATGGCCTCGTGGCCCGCGGCGTTCGGGTGGACGGGGGCGGCGTCGACCGCGTTCAGCGGCTCCATCCACCGCACGTCCTCCGGCTGGCACAGGTCGTGGCCCACGGAGCCGGTGTAGGTGTCCACGTACTCCGCGCCGTGCGCCTGGGCGCGCTCGGCGAGCATGTCGTTCAGGCTCTTCTGGGAGTCGCGCAGCCAGGGCGCGTCCCCGGCGGCGATGGGCACGGTGCCGTGGCAGTTGGACCCGTCGTCGGGCATGATCACCGGGTAGCCGAGGAGCAGCACGCGCGCGTCCGGCGACCGCTCGGCGATCCCCTCCAGCACCCCGTCGATCTTCGGCGCGGTCTCCTCGATCCGCTCCTGCAGCTCGTCGCTGTCGCCCGAGGTGAAGCTGGCCTTGCAGGGCTGCCCGTTCGGGTCGAACGCCCCCAGGACCGCGCACCGGGTGACGATGTCGGCGAAGCCCATGTCGTTGCCGCCCACCTGCAGGGTGACCAGGTCGGTGTCCTGCTCCAGGGCGTCGAACTGCGGCGGGTTGGAGCCCTGCGGCTCGGTCATGTGCTCGGTGGTGGCGCCGCCGCAGCTCAGGTCGGTGAAGGAGCCGGGGGCGAGGTCGGCGGAGACCAGGGTGGGGTAGTTGCGGTCGGAGCGGCCGCACTCGGCGTCGACCTGGTCGGGGATGCCGACGCCGGAGGTGAAGGAGTCGCCCAGGGCGGCGTACTTCGCCACGGCGTCCTCGGCGGGAACGGGGGCCGCCGAGGCCGGTGCCGTCGCCAGGAGCGGGGCGGCCAGGGCCGCGGCGGCGAAGGGGACGGCGGCCAGGGACAGTCGTCGGGCACGGGGGGATGGGGACATGGCGCGACCTCGCGTGGTGTCCGGGGCGGCCGGGCACAGGGGAGCCCGGCCGCGGGGTGCGGGGGGAGTCGGGGGACACGGGGGAGGCTGCGCGCAGCGGACGGAGCGGGACGTCCGCGAAAAACCCTTACCGGTGAGTAATCCTCACCGCGGCGCCGTGGGCGCGTCAATGCCCGTGTGGGCCCATTTCCGGGCCGGCGCCCTCCCCCTCCCGCCGCCGGGGCGCGGCGGCGGGAGAGGGGCGCCGGACAGGACGCGGCAGGCCCGGAGAGGAGGGCCGCGCCGACGGGTCAGGCCAGGTTGTTCAGGGCCTGGCGGCCCAGCTCGGGCATGAGTTGTGAGGTCGGCCCCCAGGCCAGGGTGGGCGCGCCCGTGCCGCCCGCCTGCGGCTGGATCTCCCGTTCGACGGTGACCACCGTGTTCCCCAGGCGGACGAAGACCAGCCCCTGGTAGGCGCCCTTGCCGTTGTCGACGAGGACCACCGTGCTCTCGTCGCCGATGCCGGGCTCCTCCTGCCGCACCACCTCGCCGAGGATGCCCGTCTGCTCCTCGGCCGCCGCGTCGTAGACGGCGGCGGCGAGCTCGGGGGTGTCCGCGGACTCGTACCGGACCCGGACCACGTGGAACGAGCCGTCGTCGGCGAGCTGCTGCCACATGCAGCTCCTGCTCGGCGCGGTCCCCTCGGAGGATTCCGAGCGGGTGGGCTCCTCGCCCATCCCCAGGCCTTCGAGCGTTTGCGGGCCGACGGCGGCGCAGGCGTCGGCGGGCAGCCGGTGGGGTCCGGGGCCGACCGCCACCTGGGTCGGGGTGTCGGGGCCGGTGTAGGCGGCGACGCCTTCGTGCGGGTCGGAAGCGGACTGCCCGCCGGGCTCTGAGGCCAAGCCGTCGTCCCCGTCGGTGGCGCCGTCAGCGGCGCCGCCCGCGGAACCGTCCTGCCCGCCGTCGCTCCCGCCCTCCGTCCCGGCGCCGGCGCCCGCCTCGTTCCCGGCCTCCGCGGCGTCCCCGCCACTGGCGGCCGCCTCGCCCCCCTTGGCGACCGCCGTCACCACGACGACGCCCGTGACGACCACCAGCGCCAGCATGAACAGGCCCGCCCCCAGGGCGACCCACCGGCCCGCGCCGCTCGGCCGCGAGGCCGGGGGCGGCTGCACCGCCTCAGGCGGGGGAGACGGAGCAGTGAAAGGCGGCCCCGGTGGTCCCGGGGGCGGCGGAGACTGCTGCATCGACACCGTTTCCTCTCCTCACCCGACGCGGGAATGCACCATAGCGGTCCCACTCTGGTCGATCGATGCGCACGGTGGCGAATCGATCCGTCGGTGAATCGACCGGTCGACACCCCCGTCCGGTTCCCGCTCACGGGGAACGAACCGCCGGATGGCGGAGGGGAGGCGCCGCGCCTCAGCGGTCGCGGGAGAGCTCGGACAGCCTCTCCATGCAGTGGACCAGGCTCTCCAGCACCAGCGCCCGCTGGGCCGGGGACAGGTCTCCGAGGATCTCGTCCTCCAGCTCGTCCACCGCCTCCTGGGCCCGGCCGAGCACCGCGGCGCCCTCGGGGGTGAGCACCGTGCGGCGGACGCGGCCGTGGTCGGGGTCGGAGGTGCGCTCCACCAGGCTGCGCTGCTCCAGGGAGGCCAGCACCTGGTTCATCGACTGCGGCGTCACCATCGACCGCCGTGCGAGCTGGGCGTTGGACAGGCCCGTGCGGCGGGCCAGGACCGACAGCACCGTCAGCTCCGGGACGCTCAGACCGTGCGGGCGCAGCCGCCGGTTGAGCTCCCGGCGGATCCCCTGGTCCACACGGCCGGCGACGTAGGTGAAGGAGGGAGGCGCCGCCGCCGGGTCGGCCGGTGCGGGGGGCACTGCTGCGGATTCCGTAGGTGGCACGGGGGCAGTCTAGCAGAATCACGCTCCAAGCCTTGTCAGGAAAACTGATTTCTGCTTACACTCATGCCGCATGAGACGTAGACCACTCTCCAGCGGGTGGATCGCTCTGTGCGGGTGGGAGGTGGGCACATGAATGTCATCTCGTTCGCCCTCCGTCGTGCGCTCGGACTGGTCCTCACCCTCTTTGCGGCAAGCTTCCTGATATTCGGTGGGCTGTACGCGGCCCCCGGTGACCCCGCCGCGCTGCTCGCCGGAGGGCAGCGGCCCAACCCCGAGGTGCTGGCCGCCATCCGCGCCGAGTACCGCCTCGACGACCCCTTCCTCCTCCAGTACGGCCACTGGCTGGCCGGACTGCTCACCGGCGACCCGGGGACCTCGGCCGTCTACCGCACCGGCGTCGGCGGGCTCATCGCCGAGCGCGCCGCCACCACCGCCTTCCTGGTCGCCTACGCCGGCGCGCTGATCATCGCCGCCGGCCTGGGCCTGGGCACCCTGGCCGCGCTGGGCGGCCCGGCCGTGGGCCGGACGCTGACCGTGGCCACCTCCGCCGCCCAGGCCGCGCCGCCCTTCGTCGTCGCCACCCTGCTGATCTGGCTCTTCGCCACACGGCTGGGCTGGCTGCCGGTGTACGGCGCGGGCAGCGGGTTCGCCGGGCGGCTGGAGCACCTGACCCTGCCCGCCGTCGCGCTCGCCCTGTCCTTCACCGCCTATGTCGCCCGGGTGACCCGCACCGCCGTCCGCGGCGAGCTGCACTCCGACCACGTCGGCACCGCCGAGGCGCGCGGCCTGCCGCGCGCCGCCGTGGTCCGGCGGCACGTGCTGCGCAACGCGGCCGCGCCGGTGATGACCGTCTCCGGCCTGACCCTGGCCGGGCTCTTCGCCGGAACCGCCATCGTCGAGGAGGCCTTCGGGGTCAACGGCCTGGGCTCGCTGCTCGTGCAGAGCGCCGCCCGCCAGGACATGGCGGTGGTGATGGCCCTGTCCATGCTCATCGTCACGGCGTTCACCGCAGTCAACACGCTGGTCGACGCCGCGTCCGCCCTCCTCGACCCCCGCGTCCCCCAGGTGAGGTGAGACCGTGTCCGCGATCCACGCCGAGCGCGTCCCGGCCGTCCGCGGCGCGCTCCGCCGTGCCGCCGCCCGCGACCCGCTGCTCGCCGCGGCCGGGTGCGTGGCGGCCCTGGCCGTCGCCGCCGCCGTCGCGGCCCCGCTCATCGCCCCCTACGACCCCGCCGGCGTCGACCAGCTGGAGGTCTTCGGCCCCCCGTCGGCCGCCCACTGGCTCGGCACCGACGACCTGGGCCGCGACGTCCTGTCCCGGATCATCCACGGCGCCCGGCCCACGCTGGCCGGTCCGGCGCTGGTCGTGCTCGTCTCCGGGGTGCTCGGCACCGCGCTGGGGGTAGCCGCCGCCTGGTTCGGCGGCCGCACCGACGCGGTGCTCTCCCGCGCCCTGGAGGTGGTGCTCGCCTTCCCCGGCCTGGTGCTCGCGGTGATCGCCGCCGCCGTGCTCGGCACCGGCTTCGCCGCGCCCGTGGTGGTGCTGTCCATCGCCTACGTCCCCGTCCTGGCCCGGGTGGTGCGCGCCGCCGCGATCCGCGAGGCGCACCTGCCGTACGTGGAGGCGCTGCGCCTGCAGGGCGCCTCCGGGCCCACCATCTGCCTGCGCCACCTCCTGCCGAACCTGGCCCCGCTGATCCTGGTGCAGTCCACCGTCGGGTTCGGCTACGCGCTGCTCGACCTGGCCGCGGTCAACTTCCTCGGGCTCGGGCTGCAGCCCCCGGCCGCCGAATGGGGGCTGATGATCGCCGACGGCCGGTCCGCGGTGCTCGGCGGCCACCCCGGGCAGGCCCTGTTCCCCGCCGCGGCGGTGGTCGCGGTGGTGGTCTCGGTGAACGTCCTCGGCGAGCGCCTCGCCGACCGGTTCGGACTGGTGGAGGCCTGATGAGCGGACCGAGGGAACCCGCCCTGCTGCGCGTGGAGGACCTGCACGTGGAGGCGCCTGGCCGCCCGCTGGTCCGGGGCGTGGGCCTGGACGTCGCCCCGGGCGAGGCGTTCGGCCTGGTCGGGGAGTCCGGGTCGGGCAAGTCGCTCACCGCCCGTGCGGTGCTGCGGCTGCTCCCGCGCGCCCTGCGCACGCGCGGCCGGATCCTGTTCGACGGCGCGGACGTAGGCGCCTTCACCCCCGCCGGACTGCGCCGCTACCGGTCCGGCGGGGTGGGCATGGTCTTCCAGGACCCCCGCGCGCACATCAACCCGGTGCGCAGCGTCGGCGACTTCCTGACCGAGGGGCTGCGCACGGTGGGCGGCGCCTCCCGGCGCCGCGCCGAGTCCGAGGCGGTCGGCCTCCTGGAGGAGGTCGGCGTGGACGCCGCGCCCCGCCGGATGCGCCAGTGGCCGCACGAGCTGTCCGGGGGCCTGCTGCAGCGGGTGATGATCGCCTCCGTGCTTGCGGCCCGGCCCCGGCTGATCCTGGCCGACGAGCCCACCACGGCCCTGGACGCCACCACCCAGGAGGAGGTGATGGCGATCCTGGGCGACCTGCGGCGCGAGCGCGGCGCCGCGCTGCTGTTCATCACGCACGACCTGGACCTGGCCGCGGCCGTGTGCGACCGCGTGGGGGTGATGTACGCGGGCCGCGTGGTGGAGGAGCTCCCCGCGCGGGAGCTGGAGCGCCGCCCGCTGCACCCCTACACCGCCGGACTGCTGCGCGCCCGCCCCCGCATCCGGGGTCCGCGCGGCCGCCTGGAGGCGGTGCCCGGTCGGCCCCTGCCCGCCTACGAGGCGCCCGACGGGTGCGCCTTCCGCGACCGCTGCCCCCGCGCGGCCGAGGTGTGCGCCGCGGCACCGCCGCTGCGCCCGCTCGGCGCCGGACGGGTGGCCTGCCACTTCGCCGATGAGGGCGCGCCCGGCACGGACTTCGGCGAGGACGTCGGCGAGGACGCCGGCGGCGGTGCCCCCGGAGAGATCGGAGAGGAGGACCGCCGTGGCTGAAACGGGGACCGGCGCCCCGCTGCTGGAGGCGTCCGAACTGCGCAAGGTGTTCCGGGTCCGGAACCGGGCCGCCCGCGGGCGCGAGGAGGCCGTCGCCGTGGACGGTGTCTCCTTCCGCCTGGAGCGCGGCGGCGCGCTGGCCGTCGTCGGCGGGTCGGGATCGGGCAAGACGACCACCGCGCGCATGGTCGTCGGCCTGGAGGCGCCCACATCCGGGACCGTCCGGGTCGAGGGAGAGGACTGGTCGCACCGCCGCCCCACCGCGCGGGAGCGCCGCCGCCGGGGCAGCGTGGTGCAGATGGTCTTCCAGGACCCCTACTCCTCGCTCGACCGCCGCCAGAGCGTGCGCGGCTGCCTGGAGGAGGCGCTGGCGCTCCACGGAGCCGGCCGGTCCGGCCGCCCGGCCGCGCGCCGCCGTGCCGATGCGCTCCTCGACCGGGTCGGCCTGGCCCCCGCGCACGGCGGCCTCCGGCCCGGCGCCCTGTCCGGCGGGCAGCGGCAGAGGGTGGCCATCGCCCGCGCCCTCGCGGCCGACCCCCGGCTCCTGGTGCTGGACGAGGCGGTCGCCGCGCTGGACGTCTCCATCCAGGCCCAGGTGCTCAACCTGCTCGCCGACATCCGTGCGGACACCGGCCTGGCCCTGCTCTTCGTCACCCACGACCTGGCCGCCGCGCGGCACCTGTGCGACCGGGTGCTGGTGATGGACGGCGGCCGGGTGGCCGAGCAGGGGCCCACCGACGACGTGCTGGCCGCGCCGCGCGCCGCGTGCACGCGGCGGCTGATCGAATCCCTGCCCCGGCCCGGCTGGACCCCGCGCCGCTCGATCGGGCGCGCCGACCCGTCGGCCGCCCCCTCGACCGACCCGTCGGCCGGCGGACCCGGCGGCGGCCCACACGTCCCGCATCCCACAGGAATCCCCGACCCCGGAAGGACGGCGCCATGACCCCCCGACCCCCCGCCCTGGAGTTCGCATTCGAGGCGAAGGTCGAATGCGCCGCCCCGGAGGCGATCGGCGACGGCTCCCGTGGGCCCCTGTCGTTCGTCCCCATCACCGGAGGCGTGGTCGAAGGCCCACTGCTCAACGGGACGGTCGTGCCCGGCGGCGGCGACTGGGCCGTCGAACGGGACGAGCGCGTGACCGACGTGAACGCCCGTTACCTCATCCGCGCCGACGACGGCGCGCTGATCGACATCACCAACCGGGGCCACTTCGTCGCCGACCCCGCGGTGGCGCGCCGCGCCGAGGCCCGCGAGCCCGTGGACCCCGGCGAGTACTACTTCCGCACCAGCCCCGAGTTCCGCACCGACGCCGCGGAGCACGCCTGGCTGACCCGGACCGTCTTCGTCGGTGAGGCCCGGGACGAGGCGGAGACCGGGCGGATCTGCATCCGCTTCTTCGCGGTGCGCTGAGCGGTGCTCCGAGGGGCACGGCCGCCGTGCCCCGAGGGCGCGTCGGCCGACGGCGCCCGGCGACATCGACGAGTCGACAGATCCACACATCCGCAGAGCCGCACATCCGCAGATCCGCTCAGAGAGAGGACGACACATGGACACCGAGCCCATCCAGATCCTGCACAACGGACCGGCCCCCGTCCCCGAAGGCGCCACGCAGTACATGGTCCCGATGCGCGACCGCGTGCGCCTGGCCACCGACGTCTACCTGACGGGCGACGGCTCCCCCGGGCCGGTCATCCTCATCCGCCTCCCCTACGACAAGGACGGGCCCTTCGTCTCCATCCCGGACATCGCCGCCTACATGGTCGGGCGCGGCTACCACGTGGTCGCCCAGGACGTGCGCGGCAAGTTCCGCTCCGAGGGAGAGACGCTGCTCTTCGTCAACGAGGCGGTGGACGGCTACGACACCATCGACTGGGTCGCCAAGCAGCCGTGGTGCGACGGCGACGTGGCCATGTGGGGCGACTCCTACTACGGCTACACCCAGTGGGCCGCCGCCTCGACCGGCCATCCCGCGCTCAAGGCGATCGCGCCCCGGGTGACCGGCACCCGCCTGGGCTCGCTGCCCGAGCCGGCCGGTGAGGACGGCGCGATGGAGGTGGAGATGAGCATCCACCGCATGTACCCGGTGACGTTCTTCCACGACAACGACGTCCACCTGTGGGAGCCGGACTGGTCGCACCGGCCCTACATCGACAACGTGGAGCGGTTCTTCGCGCAGATGGGCACCCGGTCGATGTCGTTCGACCTGTGGCACCCGGACAACCCGGTGTTCCTGCGGCGCTTCCCCTGGGGCCACCCCTACGACGCCCGCCCCCTCCCGGTCCTGCACCAGATGGGCTGGTGGGACAACTGCGCGCCGTGGCACTGGCAGGACGTGTACGCGCTGGCCGAGCGCCCGGGGTGGGCGCACAACCAGTACCTGTTCATCGACTCCATCGACCACGACAGCGTCGGCCTGTCCGAGGCCGGGCGCCGGACGGAGCACACGCCCGAGGAGGTCCGCGCGTCCCTTCCCGGGTACCTCGAACCCGCCCTGGAGTTCTTCGACGTCTTCGTCAAGGGGCAGGGATCGCCCGAGGACATCCCCAGGGTCCGGTGGAACCTCGCGCACACCGAGGGCTTCCGGACGAGCGCGAGCTGGCCGCCCGAGGGCCTCTCGCCGCTCGTCCTCGCCCTGTCCCCCGAAGGGCGGCTGGTGCCCGGGGAGGGGCCGGACGCTGAGGAGGCGGCCCCCGCCGTCGTGGAGTGGACCCACGACCCGGACGACCTCGTGCCCTCGCCGGTCACGGACCCGTTCGCGGTCCTGCGCGAATACCCCGACGAGCGCGCCTGGGCCGACCGCCCCGACGTGCTGGTCTTCGACGGCCCACGGGCCGGGGAGGACACCGACCACGCGGGGCCGGTGCGCTTCACCGGCGAGGTCGGCAGCAGCGGCCCGAAGATGGACGTGTTCGTGCGGCTGCTCGACATCGCCCCGGACGGCGCCGCCCACCTGGTGGCGCGCGGCCAGGTGCACCTCCCCGACACCGCGGGCGGCCGCCGCGTCGACATCGGCATGGGCCAGATCGGCTACCGGCTGCGCGCCGGGCACCGCTTCCGCGTGCACGTGGCCTCCAGCGACTTCCCCGAGTTCATGCCCCAGCCCGGGAACGGACTGGACCCCTGGACGGCAGCGACGGCGGAGAAGAACCACCAGACCCTGCGGCTCGGCGGCGCCGACGGGGCGCGCGTGCACCTGAACCGGCTGCCGGAGGCGCACGGCGAAGGCGGCCGGCGGTGAGTGGCCGGCGCTTCGCCCCCGCCCTGTTTCCGCTGGTGGTGGTCCTCGCCGCCACGGGGTGCGGACCGGGGGAGGAGGCCGGCCTCGGCGAGGTGGAGCTGGTGGAGGCCACCGAACCCGGAACGGAGCCGGTCGACCGCGTCGTATGGGGGCTCCCGCAGGGGGAGCCGAGGACGCTGGACCCGGTGCGGGCCGGCTCCCCCTCCGAGTCCGCGGTGGCCGTCAACCTGTGCGAATCGCTGCTGCGGCTGCACCCCGACTACTCCATCGGTCCCGGGGTCGCCGCGTACGCCGAGTGGGAGGACGAGGACACGTTCGCCATCGGGATCGAGGAGGGCGTGACCTTCTGGGACGGCACCCCGGTGACCGCCGAGGACGTCGCCTACGGCCTGGAGCGGCAGATGGACCCGCAGGTGCAGGCGGTGACGGCGTTCGCCTTCGCCGGGGTGGAGGAGGTGCGCACCGACGGGCCGCTCCGGGTGGTGCTGGAGATGGAGGGGCCGGACATCCAGTTCCGCAACCTTCTGGCCGGGGCGGCCGGCGCGGTCGTCCAGAAGGAGTACGCCGAGGAGGCCGGGGAGGCGTTCGGCCGGGCCGACGGCGGGCTGATGTGCACGGGCCCCTTCGCGTTCGGCGAGTGGCGGCACGGTGAGGGCCTGACCATCACCGCCAACGACGCCTACCGGGACGGCGCCCCGCTCGTGGACGAGCTGGAGTTCCGCTTCGTCAACGACTCCTCCACCGTCACCGCCGCGCTGATCAGCGGTGAGATGGACGGCGCCTACCAGCCGCCGGTGGAGGGCTCGCGGACGCTGCGCTCCTCGGACGCGGGGACGCTGTACGCCGGGCCGAGCACCATGTCGGCGAGCTTCGGTCCGACCACCGACGAGGGGCCGGCCGCCGACCCGCGCGTGCGCCGGGCCCTGGACCTGGCGATCGATAAGGACCTGTACGTGGAGCAGGTGCTGCGCGGGATGGGGCGTCCGATGAAGACGTTCACGCCGCCCCTGGCGTGGGAGGGCGACCCGGCCGCCGACATCTACCGGCAGGGCTATGACGCGCTTCCCGAGATCGGCGGCCCCGACCTGGAACAGGCCCGTGCCCTGGTCGAGGAGGCCGGGGCCGGGGGCGCCGAGCTGGTCCTGGCGATCGCGTCGGGGGACCAGGAGAGCCTGCTGGGCGCCCAGATCGTGCAGGCCGCCGGCGCCGACATCGGGCTGGACATCTCCATCGAGCGCTTCCAGCCGACCGAGTTCGCGGCGTTCTTCTACGACCCCGCGGCGCGCGAGGGGACCGACCTGGTGGCGACGACGGGGTACCTGGAGGCGCCCGGCGCGCTGTACTACGCGCCGATGTTCGCCCTGGAGGGCGGCGACTTCAACTGGTCGGGCCACGACGATCCCGAGGTCGCCGGGGCCCTGCGGGGCGCGATGGCGACGACGGACCCCGAGGAGGCGGCGGAGGGCTTCGTGGAGGCGCAGAGGCTCTACCACGACGCCCGGCTCCAGGTGACGCTGGGCGAGACCTACTCTCGCCTGTTCCTGCGCGACGGCCTGACGGGACCACCCGTGTCGTCGGCGTGGCTGGCGGCGCCGTGGGCCGCCCGGCTCGGCGGGACCGGGGAATGAGCCTGCCCCGGGGGTGAAGGGGAGGCGTGGCAGGTTCCCTGTTTCTCTTTCACGGGGAAGCGCTGCTTCTTTATCATTCAGCTCCTTCCTTTGTATCAGGTAGCTTGATATTCTCCTGCTGTGGAAGAGAACGACCCCCCTCTCACGCACCCACCCCTCACCCCCGGCGCGGGGATCGGGTCCTGGCCCCGGCGCCGTGCCCGTATCTCGCCCGGTTCCGTCGCCCTCCGCCAGGGCGGCCGGGCGCTCACCTACCGGGAACTTGCCGACCGCACCGACCGCCTCGCGGCGGCGCTGGCCGGACTCGGGGTGCGGCACGGCGACCGCGTCGCCTACCTGGGGCTGAACGACACGGCCACCTTCGAGACGATGTTCGCCGCCCAGCGCGCGGGAGCGGTCTTCGTGCCGCTCAACCACCGGCTGGCCGCGGCGGAGCTGGACTACATGCTCGCCGATAGCGGGGCCTCGGTCCTGGTCGTCGGCCCCGGCGGGGAGGAACCGGACGAGCGCCTGCGCGCGCTCGACTCCCCGCGCCGGGACGTGCGCCACCACCTGTCGTACGACGAACTGGCCGCGAGAACGCCTTCGCAGGACGCGTCCGGGGCCGTGTCCGACGCGGTTCCGCACGATGCGGTGTCCATGGACGACCCCGCGCTGTTCCTCTACACGTCGGGCACCACGGGGCGCCCCAAGGCAGCGGTGCTCACCCACGCAAACCTGACCTGGAACACCGTCAACCAGCTCGTCCACCTGGACTTCACGAGCACCGACCTCGGGCTGTGCATCGCGCCCCTGTTCCATGCCGTGGGACTGGGCCAGATCTCCCTCCCGCTGCTCCTCAAGGGCGGAACGGTCGAAGTCGTGCCGCGGTTCGGCGCCGCGGCCGTCCTGTCCCTCATCGAGGAGCTCCGGGCCACGTGCTTCTCCTGCGTGCCCACGATGATGCAGATGATGGCCGAGGACCCCCGCTGGTCCGAAGCCGACCTGTCCTCGCTGCGGCTGGTCCTCTACGGCGGCTCCCCGATGCCCGCCCACGTCGCCGCGGAATGGCGGCGGCGCGGCGTGCCCGTCCTTCAGGGCTACGGGATGACCGAGGCGGCCCCCGGGGTGTCCATGGAGGCCGCGCTCCCCGACGGCGCCCCGACCGCGGGCGCCCCCCACTTCTTCACCGACACCGCCCTCCTCGGGCCGGACGGGGTCCCCGCCCCGGCCGGCTCCGGTACCGGAGAGCTGCTGGTCCGCGGGCCGAACGTGTTCTCCGGCTACTGGGGTCGGCCTGTGGAGGAGGCCGGCTTCCTCACCGACGGCGGTGCCCCGGGCGGGCCCGGCGACTGGTTCCGCACGGGCGACGTGGTGCGGGCCGGGGACGGCCTGCTGCACGTGGTCGACCGGGTCAAGGACGTGTACATCTCCGGCGGGGAGAACGTCTACCCCGCCGAGGTCGAGGCGGTGCTGAACGAGCTGCCCGAGGTGGCCGCGGCGGCGGTGGTCGGCCGCCCGGACGAGCGCTGGGGCGAGGCCGGGGTCGCCTTCGTCGAGGCCGCCCCGGGGGCCGCGGCCGACCCCGCGCCGATCCGGGAGCACCTGGAGGCCCGGCTGGCCCGGTACAAGCTGCCCAAGGAGGTCGTGTTCGTCGACGAGCTCCCGCGCACCGCCTCCGGGAAGGTCCTGCGGCACCGGCTGCGCGCCCACGGCGGTGGGGCGTCCGGGGGTCCGGCCCCCGCCGCTCCCGCGCCCGCGCTGCCCGGCTCGCTGGAGGTCGAGCGCCGCGGCCCGGTCGCCGTGCTGCGCCTGTGCCGCCCGGGCAAGCGCAACGCGCTGGACGACGCCACCGTCACCGGGATCGGCCGGTTCTTCTCCGAGCCGCCCGACTGGGCGCGCGCTGCGGTGCTGGACGCCGAGGGCGACCACTTCTGCGCCGGGCTGGACCTGTCCGAGCTGGGCGGCAGCGACGTCGAGAGCGGCCTGCGGCACTCGCGCATGTGGCACAGGGCCTTCGCGGCCGTGGAGCGCGGCGGCCTGCCGGTGGTGGCCGCACTCAAGGGCGCGGTGATCGGCGGCGGGCTGGAGCTGGCCGCCGCCGCGCACATCAGGGTGGCCGACCGCACCGCCTTCTACGCGCTGCCCGAGGGACAGCGGGGCCTGTTCGTCGGCGGTGGGGGCTCGGTGCGGCTGCCCCGGCTGATCGGCGCGCACCGGATGGCCGACCTGATGCTGACCGGCCGGGTGCTGGACGCCGAAGAGGGCGCGTCGGCCGGGCTGACCCAGTACCTCGAACCGGAGGGCGGGGCGCTGGAGCGCGCCGTCGCCCTGGCCGGGGCCGCCGCCGCCAACGCCCCGCTCACCAACTTCGCGGTCGTCGAGGCGCTGCCGAGGATCGCCGAGGCCGCCCCGGAGGTGGGCTACCTGACCGAGGCGCTGATGGCGTCGGCCGCGTCGAGCAGCGCCGAGGCGCAGCGGCGGATGGAGGACTTCCTGCGCAAGCGGGCGGCGAAGGTCCAACGGAACGCCCACAGGGACGCCGACGGGAGCGACGAGGGCAAGGGAGGGGACGCGTGACCGCGACCGGACGCATGCTGCGGGCCCCGCGCGAGGACTGGAAGGCCACGACCCGGATCGGGGCGTTCGCACGCCGCGTGGAGGACGTCCACGGGTGGCGCGTCGACGCCTACCCGGACCTGTGGCGCTGGTCCGTGGAGCGGCCGTCGGACTTCTGGGCGGAGGTCTGGGACCACTTCGGCGTGCGCAGCACGGCCGACCCGGGGCCCGCACTGGCCGAGGAGGCCATGCCCGGCGCCCGCTGGTTCCCGGGGGCGCGCATCAACTACGCCCGCCACCTGCTGGAGGACGCCGACCCCGTGCGGCAGCGGGACGGGGACACCGCGCTGTTCGCCTACTCGCAGACGCGGGAGGAGATCCGCATCGGCTTCGGCGAGCTGCGGGAGCGGGTCGCGCAAGCGCGCGCGGGGCTGCGGCGCCTCGGCGTCCGCGAGGGCGACCGCGTCGTCGGCTACCTGCCCTCCATACCCGAGGCGGTCGTCGCGTTCCTGGCGACGGCGTCCCTGGGGGCGGTGTGGGCCTCCTGCGCACCGGAGTTCGGCGTGCGCGGGGTCCTCGACCGCTTCGGGCAGCTGGAGCCGACCGTGCTCCTCGGCGTGACCGGGTACAGGTACGGGGCCAAGCGGGTCGACCGCTCCGAGGAGCTGGCGGCGATCGCGGCCGGGCTGCCCGGCCTCCGCGCCGCCGTGCACGTGCCCTACGGGGAGTTCGACCGGCCCCCTGAGGCGCGGCAGGGCGCGGCGGACCCGGGCTGGACGGACTGGTCGGAACTCACCGCCTCCGCGGACCCGGCGGCCCCCGAATACGCGGACGTGCCCTTCGACCACCCGCTCTTCGTCCTGTTCTCGTCCGGCACCACCGGGGCGCCCAAGCCGATCGTGCACGGGCACGGCGGCATCCTCGTCGAGCACCTGAAGAACCACGCGCTGAGCTGGGACCTGGGCCCGGGCGACCGGCTGCTCTGGTACACCACCACCGCCTGGATGATGTGGAACGCCCTGGTGTCGGCGCTGCTGGTGCGCGCCGGCGCGGTCCTGATCGACGGCGACCCGCTGCGCCCCGACCCCGAGCTGCAGTGGCGGCTGGCCGCGCGGACCCGGGCCACGGTGGTCGGGGCCGCCCCCGGCTACCTGATGCGGTGCCGCGCCGACGGGCTGGACCCGGCCGCCGCGCACGACCTGTCGTCGGTCCGGCAGATCGCGGCGGCGGGCTCCCCGCTGCCGCCCGAGGGGTACCGGTGGGTGCTCGACCGCTTCCCGGACGCGCTGCTCAACGTGGGCAGCGGCGGCACCGACGTGTGCTCCGGGCTGGTGCAGGGTGGGCCCGCCCAGCCGGTGCTGGAGGGGGTGATCTCCGGGCCGTGCCTGGGCGTGCGCGCCGAGGCCTGGGACGAGCGGGGGCGCCCGGTCACCGGGGAGCTCGGGGAGCTGGTGGTCACCCGCCCCATGCCGTCGATGCCGGTCGGGTTCTGGGGCGACGACGGCACCCGCTACCGGGACGCCTACTTCGCGCACTACCCCGGCGTGTGGCGGCACGGCGACTGGGTCCGCTTCGACGACGACGGCGGGTGCACGGTGGCCGGGCGCTCGGACGCCACCCTCAACCGCGGCGGGGTCCGGCTGGGGACGGCCGAGTTCTACGGCGTGGTGGAGGAGCTGGACGGGGTCGAGGACAGCCTCGTCGTGCACCTGGAGGACGGCCCCGGGGGCGATGGAAGCGGCATGGGGCGGCTGATCCTGTTCGTCGTCACGCGCACGCCGCTGGACGAGGAAGGGCGCGCGCGGATCACCACGGCGGTCCGCGCGGCGCTGTCCCCGCGCCACGTGCCCGACGAGGTGGTGGAGGTCCCGGCCGTGCCGCGCAACCGGACCGGCAAGAAGCTGGAGGTCCCGGTGAAGCGGCTGCTCCAGGGCCGTCCGCGGGCCGAGGCCGCGCCGCCGGGCGTGGCGGCGGACGAGTCGGCGCTGGACCCCTTCGAGGAGATGGCGCGGGACGCCGGGCAGGAGGGCGCGGGGCGCGAAGGGAGGCCGGTCAGGTGAGTTTCACGGGAAACATTGGGAACGCGCAGGGACGAAACGGACACGTCCTCCTGGTCGGCGGCGGGGTCATCGGCAAGGGGTGGGCGGTGCAGCTCCTCGCGCACGGGCACCGCGTCGTCCTGGCCGATCCGGCGGTCGGCGCGGACGAGGTCGCGCGGCAGGTCGAGCAGGGCCGGCAGGCGGTCGAAGGCCTCGGCGGCGACCTGCGCGGCTGGGAGTCGCGCCTGGACCTCGTCACCGACACCGGCGCGGGCCTCGAAGCGGCGCTGGACGGGGCCGTGTGGGTCCAGGAGAGCGGGCCCGAGGATCCCGGCTTCAAGTCGCGGCTGGCCGCGTGGCTCGACGAGCGCCTTCCCCCTGAGGTGGTGATCGCGTCCAGCACCTCGGGGACCATGCCGAGCGCTCTGGCCGCCGCGTGCACGCGCGCGCCGGGGCGGGTCGTCGTCGGGCACCCGTTCCACCCGGTGACGGTCGTCCCGCTGGTCGAGGTGGTGGGGAACGCGCACACCACCGAGGACACCGCCGAGCAGGCGTGCGACTTCTACCGGTCGCTGGGGAAGCGGCCGGTGCGGGTGCGGCGGGAGGTTCCCGGGCACCTGGCCAACCGGTTGCAGGCGGCGCTGTGGCGGGAGGCGTACTCGCTCGTCGAGCGGGGGGTGGCCACGGTCGCCGACGTCGACGCCGCCGTGGCGTACGGCCCGGGGCTGAGGTGGGCGGTGGTCGGGCCGCTGCTCGGCCAGCACCTGGGCGGCGGCCCCGGTGGGATGGCGCACACCCTGGAGCACCTGGGGCCGCCCGCCCAGGAGTGGATGGACGACCTCCGGGACGCCCGCCTGACCCCGGAGCTGGTGTCGCTGCTAGTGGACGGGGTGAACGAGGAGGTCGGGGAGCGCGGGTCCGACGAGCTGTCCGCCGCGCGTGACGCCCTGTTGGTGCGCCTGCTGCGGGACAAGCGCGACGCGGGCCGATCGCTGCCCTGACCCCCGCTTCCGAACCGCCGTCTCCGCCCCCACCATCTCTTGGAGGACCACCGTGCCCACACGCTATGAGCCCGCCATCGACCTGGACGCCGTCGAGGCCATCGACGTCCACACCCATGTGGAGGCCGACACCTGCGGACACCACTCGCTCGACCCCGAGCTGATGGACGCCTCGGCCGCCTACTTCAAGTCGACCGACCTGCGCACGCCCACCGTCGACCAGATCGCCGAGCACTACCGGGCCCGGTCGATGGCGGCGGTGGTGTTCACCGTCGACGCGGCCACCGCCACCGGCCACCCGGCGCTGTCGAGCGAGGAGATCGCCGAGGCGGCCGCCCGCAACAACGACGTGCTGCTGCCGTTCGGGTCGGTGGACCCGTTGCAGGGGGCGGCGGCCGTGGACCGCGCGCGGCGCCTCGTCGAGGAGTACGGGGTGCTCGGCATCAAGCTGCACCCCAGCCTGCAGGGGTTCGCCCCGGACGACCCCGCGCACTTCCCGCTGTACGAGGCTTTGCAGGAGCTGGGCGCGGTGGTGCTGTTCCACACCGGCCAGACGGGCATCGGCGCGGGGCTGCCGGGCGGGCGCGGGATCCGCCTGCGGCTGTCGGATCCGATGCTCATCGACGACGTCGCGGCGGCCTTCCCGGAATTGAGGATCATCATGGCCCACCCGTCTGTGCCGTGGGCGGACGAGGCGATCGCGATCGCGACGCACAAGGCCAACGTGTCCATCGACCTGTCGGGGTGGCTGCCCAAGTACTTCCCGCCGGCACTGGTGCGCGCGGCGGGGCGCTACCTGAAGCGCAAGGTGCTGTTCGGGTCGGACTTCCCGCTCATCACCCCCGACCGGTGGCGGGACTCCTTCGCCGAACTCGAAATCGGGGACGAGGCGCGCCGCCTGATCATGAAGGACAACGCGGCGCGCCTTCTGGGCCTCGACGGCGGGGAGTGATGTTCCTGTCGGGGCCCGAGGTCACATCTCTAGTCCTTGTGCGAGCTCAGGCTGACCACGACATTTCCCGCGCGCCAGGGGCTCTTGAAGATTTTGGTTCCGCTCTTGGAGCCGACGTAGTAGAAGTATCCCGCAGTGGACTGGGTGTAATCCACGGTCGCCCGCAGGTAGATGTTGTTGTTCTTGGTGTCGACGAGTCTGCCCTCGACCATCTGGAACTTGGTTCCAGATGAGTTGGTCTTCGTGCAGACGCTGTACTTCAGATAGCCCTCGCCCAGAATCCGCTTCGTGTACCCGCCCCTGCAGACGGCATTGGCCGACACGTCACCGCTCGCGGCCGATGCCTCGTCGGCGGCGGCGCTCGTCGCCGGGGTGAGCAGGGTGAGGGCCGCGGCCGTTCCAATGAAAACGGACGCGAATTTCCCCTTGAAGGACATTTTTCATTCTCCTTTTTCAGAGCGGGCAGCGGTGATGCTAGCGAAGGGGGTGTCGGCGGACAACTACTTCGACGTCGCTCTAAACGTGCAGCGTGCACGGTGTTTCACGCGGCGATGGTGAATTTCCGCGGCCGTTTCTCGTGATGCCCGGAGGGTGCGTTTCCACCCTCCGCGGCGCGTGCGGCGTCCGCCGCCGCGCCCCGGGCGGCCGTCCCCCGGGCGCCGTCCCCCACCACCCCCCCGCGAGTCGGTCAGGAATCGAGAAGCGCAGGTCATGGGTGCGCGCCTAGCGTTGTGGGCATGGCGAACATCGACTTCATCACCCTTGGTGCGGCGGACCCCGCGGCCGCCGAAGAGTTCTACTCCACGGCCTTCGGGCTCGACGGACAGGTCCGCGTCCGGGAGTCGCAGGAGCCCACCGAAGGCGTCCGCGGGGACACGCTCTCGCTGACGGCGGCGCAGCCGGGCGACGTGGACCTCCTCGTCGCCGCGGCGCTCGACGCCGGCGCGGAGGAGATCAAGCCCGCGGCGAAGTCGCTCTGGGGCTACGGCGGCGCCCTCCGGGCGCCGGACGGGGCCGTCTGGACGATCGCGACGTCCTCCAAGAAGGACAAGGCCCCGGCGGCCCGGCGGTTCGACGACATCGTCCTGCTGCTGGGGCCGGACGACGTGCCCGCGAGCAAGCGGTTCTACGTCGAGCACGGGCTCGCCGTCGCGAAGAGCTTCGGCGGCGCGT
The DNA here is from genome assembly GCF_027706725.1 of Nocardiopsis endophytica. Lineage (GTDB taxonomy): Bacteria > Actinomycetota > Actinomycetes > Streptosporangiales > Streptosporangiaceae > Nocardiopsis_A > Nocardiopsis_A endophytica. The sequence continues at coordinate 10,472 of NZ_JAQFWQ010000055.1, read as the reverse complement.
ACGTCGAGTTCGACACCGGGCAGAGCCCGATCAAGTTCGGGCTGAACAAGCGGCGCGCCCTGGCCAAGAACGCGGGCGTGGCTCCGGAAGGGACGGGGTCCCACCGCCTGTCGATCAGCGGGGACCTGGGCGCGTTCACAGACCCGGACGGGTTCGCATGGGAGGCGACGGCATCGGCCGCCGCCGAGTGACCACCGCCGGCGCCACGACGGCCGCCGCCGGCGCGCCCAGCACGCCGCACCCCGGGTCCCGCGACACGCGCCCGACCCGGTCAGGAATCGAGAAGCGCCGACGACCGGCCGTACCTAGGGTGATCTGCATGGACATCACGATTCACACCACGCCGCTCCCGCACACCGACCCGGAGGAGTCGCTGGCCTTCTACCGCGACGTCCTCGGCTTCGAGGTCCGCACCGACGTCGGCCAGGGGAACATGCGCTGGATCACCGTCGGCCCGGCCGAGCAGCCGGGCACCAACATCCTGCTGGCGCCGCCGACGGTCGACCCGGGCCTCACCGAGGACGAGCGCCGCATGATCCACGAGATGATGGCCAAGGGCACCTACGGGTGGATCCTGCTGGCCTCCCGCGACGTGGACGCCGTCTTCGAGAAGGTGGAGGCCCGGGGCGCCGAGGTCGTCCAGGAGCCGACCGACCAGCCCTACGGCATCCGCGACTGCGCCTTCCGCGACCCGGCGGGCAACCTGGTCCGCATCCGGCAGGCCGACTGATGTGCCACCCCGCATGGGGAGCCGCGCTCGCCGCCGACCACCGGTCGCGCGAGCGCGGCGTCCGGGAGCGCGCGCTCCGGCCGGGCACCGGGACACCGGCCCCGGCTCCGGCCGTTGCGGTGAGCCGTCCGTACCCTGACCCCTCCGACGACCGATGCGACCCACCCGCTCCGGGTCCTCAGGAACCGACAGGAGACGCGCATGACCGCCGCCCCGCCGCGCACGCTTGAGGAGCGGATCCGGGACACCCGGGCCGTGCTGGAGCGCGAGGTCGACCTGTGGGTCGCGAGCGCGGGCGCCTCGAAGGGCGCCTACCTCGTCCCGCTCTCCTACATGTGGGACGGGAGCACGCTCCTGGTCTCGACGGCCGCCGCCTCGGTGACGGGCCGCAACCTGCTCGCCGACGGCCGGGTCCGGCTCGCGCTGGGCCCGACCCGGGACGTGGTCCTCATCGACGGCCACGCCGAGCCGGTGGACCTCGCCGAACTCCCGGAGGGGACGGGCGACGCGTTCGCGGAGGCGACGGGCTTCGACCCGCGCGAGAGCGCGGAGCCGTACCAGTACTTCCGCATCCGCCCCGAGCGCATCCAGGCCTGGCGCGAGGTCGACGAGATGGAGGGCCGCCACCTGATGCGCGACGGCGCCTGGCTCGGCTGACCGGCGGAGCGTCGACGGCCCGGCCGGTGCCCCGCTCGCCGGGCCACGCCAGGCGTATCGGGCGCGGGACGCTTCCTCGGCGATGATCTCGACAAGAGTGCTGCCATTCCAGCGGATTTGGCAGCACTCTTGTCGAGATCATCGCGAGAGGGGGCACCCGCCGTCCCGCACTTCTCGGGAGTGCGCGACTCATCCACAGGGTGTGGACAACTCCTTTACGGCAGCACCCCCTCGTGCAGGGCGCGCAGGACCGCGTTCGTGCGGTCGCGGGCGCCGAGCTTCAGCAGGATCGCGGAGACGTGGTTCTTCACCGTCCCCTCGGCCAGGTGCAGGACCCCGGCGATCTCCCGGTTGCTGTACCCCTCCGCGACCAGCCGCAGCACCTCCACCTCGCGCCCCGTCAGGTCCTCGATCCTGACGGGGCCCTCCGCGGCGGGAGGCGGCCCCTCCTGGACGGCGCGGAGCAGCCGGTCGGTGATGGACGGCGCGACGAGCGTCCCCCCGTCCGCGAGGGTGTGCACGGCCCGGGTGAGCTGCTCCAGCGTCACGTCCTTGAGGAGGTACCCGCGCGCACCCGCCCGGAGCGCCTCCAGCACCAGCTCGTCGTCGTTGAACGTGGTCAGCACCAGCACCGGGACCCGGGACTCCGCCTCGCGCAGCCGCTTCAGAACCCAGATCCCGTCGTGGCGCGGCATCCGCAGGTCGAGGAGGACCACGTCGGGCTCGGCCCCGGCGATCACCTCCAGTGCGGCGGCCCCGTCGCCGGCCTCCCCCACCACGTCGATCCCCGCCAGGTCCAGCAGCCCGCGGATGCCGTGCCGCACCAGCGTCTGGTCGTCGACCACCACCACCCGCGTCATCGCACCGGTGTCCACGCCGACACCCGGAACCCGCCGTTCCCGTCGCTCCCGCCGCCACCGTCGAAGGCGGCACCGCCCCCGAGCGCCTCGAACCGCTCGCGCATCCCGGTCAGCCCGTTGCCGGGCACCGGCGCGGCGGCCCCGCGGCCGTCGTCGGCCGCCGTCAGCCGGATCGTGCCGCCGTCCAGGCCCACATCGATCCACAGTTCGCGGGCGTCCGCGTGGCGCAGCGTGTTCGTCACGATCTCCTTCACCGCCCGCACCAGCGCCTCCGCCTGCTCCTCGTCGGGCCGGACACCGTCGGCGACCTCCACCGCCACGTCGAGCCCGGGCGCGTCGGCGCCGATCCGTTTCAAGGACGCGGCCAGCCCCTCGCGCGGGTCCGAGCGCAGGGCGTCCACCGTGGACCGCACGTCGGCCAGCAGGTCCCGGGCCACCCGGCCGGCCTGTTCGACGTGCTCCCGCGCCCGCTCCCCCTCCCGGTGGCGGGCCGCCTCCAGCTCCAGGGTGAGCACGGTGAGCTGGTGCCCGATCAGGTCGTGCAGGTCGCGGGAGATGCGCAGGCGCTCGGCGGTGCGCGCGGACTCCTCCAGCAGCACCCCCGCCGCCTGGAGCTCCACGTGCGCCTCGGTCAGCTCGCGGCGCATGCGCTGTTCCCGGAGGATCGCGGTCACACTCAGCACCGCGGAGACGTGGATCAGCAGGTACATCCCGACGGCGAACGCCCAGGACGACGGGTCGCCGCCCCGGTCGCTCCAGGCGATGCCGATCACGGCGGTGTTCAGGGCGGCGACGCCGAGGACCGCCCGGAGCGGCAGGACACCGGACCCGAAGGCCGCGATCACGACCAGGACGATGGCCAGCGACTCCGCCTCCGGCGCGGTCAGCAGGACGCACCAGCCGAGCACGACGGCGGCGGCGTAGGTGTAGCGCTGCAGGGCGGGCCGGGAGTCCTCGACCAGGGCCGTGGTGAGCACCGCCGCGATGGTCATGGTGAAGAGCAGGACCCACGCGGCCGTCGGGACGCGGAGCCCGGCCGAGCCGATCACCACGAAGACGCCGATGGCCACGCACACGGCGAGCATCGCGAAGCCCGACCAGGCCTCCAGGGGGACACGGCGCATGGCACAACCGTACGGGTGGCGGGTGGGGCCCACGGGTGCCGAAAGTCATGGCCGCCATCCCTGACATCCGGCACAGGCGGCCGCCACCGGGCCGAATCTAGCGTCGGGGCCATGAACCGACCTGCCATCCGCGCGGAGAACCTCCGCAAACGCTACGGTGACACCGTCGCCGTCGACGACCTGAGCCTGCGCGTCGAACAGGGCGAGGTGCTGGGCATCCTGGGCACCAACGGCGCCGGAAAGACGACCACCGTGGAGCTCATCGCCGGACTCCGCGCGCCGGACGGCGGCCGCGTCACCGTGATGGGGCTCGACCCGTGGCGGGACCGGGCGGCCGTGCGCCGGATCCTCGGGGTCCAGCTCCAGGAGTCCCAGCTCCACGACGCCCTCACCGTCGCCGAACTCGTCGACCTCTACCGGAGCTTCTACCCTTCTCCGCGCCCGCGCGATGAACTGCTGGAGCTGGTGGAGCTGGCCAAGCAGCGGGACACCCGCTTCTCCCGGCTCTCCGGCGGGCAGGCGCAGCGGCTCTCGATCGCGCTCGCGCTCGCCGGACGGCCGCGGGTGGTGATCCTCGATGAGCTGACCACCGGCCTCGATCCGCGGGCGCGTCGGCGCATGTGGGCCACGGTCGAGCAGCTGACCGAGGAGACCGTGGTGCTGGTCAGCCACGCCATGGACGAGGTCGAGCGGTTGTGCGACCGGGTCGCCCTGGTGCGCGCCGGACGCGTGGCCGCCCTGGGCACCCCGGCGGAGCTGGTTCGCCGAGCCGGGGCCGCCGACCTCGACGAGGCCTTCCTCGTGCTCACCGGCGAACGGCTCGGCGAACCCGACGACGAGGACGAGGAGGCCGCCTGATGCCCCCGCGGACCGTTCCCGCCCCCGCACCCCTTCCCGGAGCACCGGAAGAAGCGAACGAGGAAGCGAACGAGGAAAGGAGGGCGCAGTGACCGCGCATACGGCGGCGACGCCCGTACGTTCCCCCGCCCGCCCCGGAGTCCGGTCCTGGCTGCTCCTCGCGGTGTGCGAGGCCAAGATGGTCATCCGGGACACCGCGGGCCTCATCGTCCCCTTCGGCCTGCCGCTCCTCATCCTCGTCATGAGCGCCTCCTCCGCCTCGGAGGCGGTGGTCACCGGCGGCCGGACGGCCCTGGACATCTACGTCATCCCGCTCGTCTTCACGATGGTCATCGGACTGATCGGCATCGTGAACACGCCGAGCTTCCTGTCCGCCTACCGCAGGACCGGGGTGCTGCGCAGGCTCGGCGCCACCCCGGCCTCACCGGTGATGGTCCTGGTCGCCCAGGTCGCGGTGGGGGTGGCCCAGTCGCTGCTGGGCATCGCGGTCGCGTTCGGCGTGGCCGTCGCCTTCTTCGGAGCAAGGCCCCCGATCGACGTGCCCGCGGCGCTCGGCGCGCTGGTGCTGACCGTCGCCGTGATGTTCGCCCTGGGCATGGTGGTGGCGGCGGTGGCCCCCACCCCCAACTCCGCCGTCGCGATGGGCCTCGTCGCCTACCTGGGGCTCGGGGCGCTCGGCGGGATGTTCGGCGGCAAGGAGTCGCTGCCGGAGGGGGTCGCGCGCGTGGGCGAGTGGCTCCCGTTCGGCGCGGCGGTCGACGCGCTCTCCTCCGCCTGGGCCGGGGAGGGCGTCGCGGGTCCCCACGCGGCGGTCCTGGCGGCCACGGCCGTGGCCGCCGCCGTCGTCGCGGCCGTGTTCTTCCGCTGGGAGTGATCCGCCGCCGGAAGGGATACGGCGGACACGGCGAAGGGGCCGCGCCATGCGCGGCCCCTATCGGTGCTCTCGGCACCGGTTCCCGTCGGCGCGGGACCCGGACGGCGCCGCCTCAGACGCGGCCGGGGGTGCGGAACAGGTGCTCGGAGCGCAGGGCGGCGTACCCCGGCTTGATGACGTCGTCGATCAGCACGATGCGCTCGTCGAACGGCAGGAACGCCGACTTCATCGCGTTCAGCGTGAACCACTGCATGTCGTCCAGGGTGTACCCGAACGCCTCGGACAGCTTCTCGAACTCCTCCGACATCGACGTGCCGCTCATCAGCCGGTTGTCGGTGTTGACCGTCACCCGGAAGCGCAGCCGCCGCAGCAGGCTGATCGGGTGCGCGGCGATCGACTCGGCCGCCCCGGTCTGAACGTTCGAGCTCGGGCACATCTCCAGCGGCATCCGCCGGTCCCGCACGTACTGCGCCAGGCGGCCCAGCTCGGCCGACCCGTCGTCGTGCACCTTGATGTCGTCGACGATGCGCACCCCGTGCCCGAGCCGCTCGGCGCCGCAGTGCTGGATGGCCTCCCAGATCGACGGGAGGCCGAAGGCCTCGCCCGCGTGGATCGTGAAGTGGGCGTTCTGGCGGCGCAGGTACTCGAAGGCGTCCAGGTTGCGGGTGGGCGGGAACCCGGCCTCGGGCCCGGCGATGTCGAACCCGGCCACACCGGCGTCGCGGTGGCGCACCGCCAGCTCGGCGATCTCGGTGGCGCGGGCGTTCTGCCGCATCGCGCACAGCAGCGTGCGCACGATGATGCGGTCCCCCGCCGCGGCGGCGCGGCGCTCCCCCTCGGTGAAGCCCTCCTGGACCGCCTCGACGATCTCGTCCAGGCCGAGCCCGCGCTCCTGGAACAGCTCGGGGGCGTAGCGCACCTCGGCGTAGACGACGCCGTCGGCGGCCAGGTCCTCGGCGGCCTCGGCGGCGACCCGCACCAGGGCCTCGCGGGTCTGCATCACGCCGACCGTGTGCGAGAACGTCTCCAGGTAGCGCTCCAGCGAGCCGGAGTCGGCCGCGTCGCGGAACCAGCGGCCCAGCTCGGCCGTGTCGGTCGTGGGCAGCCGGTCGTAGCCGGACTCCGCCGCCAGCTCGGCCACCGTGGCCGGGCGCAGCCCGCCGTCGAGGTGGTCGTGCAGCAGCACCTTGGGCGCCCGGCGGATCTGGGCGGGGGTGGGCCGTTCGGTCTGACCGGGCATCGGGACTCCTCCGGGGTCGGGGTCGTTGCGTGGTTCGGGTCTGTCGTATACGTGTGCGGCCCGCCCCGGCGAGGGGACGGGCCGCACGGTGCGGCGGCTAGCCGATGAGGATGCCCGCGATGGCGGCGCTCATCAGGTTGGCCAGCGTGCCCGCGATGATGGCGCGCACGCCCAGCTTGGCGATGCGCTTGCGCTGGTTGGGGGCCAGGTTGCCCAGGCCGCCCAGCAGCACGGCCAGCGAGCCGACGTTGGCGAAGCCGGTGATGGTGAAGGTGACGATGGCGACCGTCTTGTCGGACAGCTCGGCCATCTGCGGCGTGAAGTCCAGGAAGGCCACGAACTCGTTGAGGATGAGCTTCTGGCCGAGGAAGCCGCCGGCGGTGACCGCCTCGCTCCACGGGACGCCGATGACGAACATCAGCGGGGAGAAGACCCAGCCGAGGATCTTCTGGAAGCTCAGGTCGTCCATGCCGAACAGCCCGCCCAGGGCGCCCAGGCCCATGTTGAGCAGGGCCACCAGGGAGATGAAGGCGAGCAGCATGGCGCCGATGTTCAGCGCGAGCTTCAGGCCCTCGGTGGCGCCGCGGGCGGCGGCGTCGATGAGGTTGTGCGGCTTGGAGTCCTCCTCGCTCTCCAGCGCGCCGGTGGCGCCCGGCTCGGCGTCGCCCGCGCCGGTGGAGGTGCCGGTGCCGTGCGCGTGGCCCTCGGCGACGGCCTCGTCGGCCGAGCCGGCGCTCTCGCCGCCGGCGGCGACACCGCCGTCACCGGGGACCTCGGCGACCGGCAGCTTGCCCTCGACCGCGAGGTCGGAGACCTCCTTCTCGGTCTCCGGGATGATGATCTTGGCCATCATCAGGCCGGCCGGGGCGGCCATGAAGGCGGCGGCGATCAGGTACTCCATGCTCGCGCCGAGCAGGTAGTAGCCGACGAGCACGCTGCCGGCGACCGTGGCCAGGCCGCCCACCATGACGGCGAACAGCTCCGAGCGGGTGAGCCGGGTCAGGTACGGCCGGATCACCAGGGGCGCCTCGGTCAGGCCGAGGAAGATGTTGGCGGTGGCGTTCATCGACTCGGCCTTGCCGGTGCCGAGCACCTTCTGCAGGCCGCCGCCGATGATGCGGACGACCCACTGCAGGATGTTCAGGTAGTAGAGCACCGCCGTCAGGGAGGACACGAAGATGACGACCGGCAGCACCTGGAAGGCGAAGACCGTGCCCTCCTCCGGCAGGATCGCCCCGAACAGGAAGTCGATGCCCTCGCCGGAGGCGTCGATGAGGGACTGGAAGCCGAGCGCGATGGCCTGCAGCGCCGACTTGCCCCAGGGCGTGTAGAGCACGAGCACGCCGAAGACGACCTGGACCGCGAGCGCGCCGAGCACGGTGCGCGGACGGATCGCACGGCGGTTGGTCGAGAAGGCGAACGCGATCGCGAGGATCACCAGCATCCCGCCGATGCCCCACAGCACGTTGAGCACGTCCATGCCCCCTCCCTTCTTGGTGGATCTGCGACCGGGCCGGGCCGCGGGGGTCCGCCGGGCCGTCGCGGCGGGGGAGCCCGCCGGGGATGTAAACGATTACCGTGATGTCGCACACTGCAAGTGTGTTACATCTTTTGTCAACCCTTCAGAGTTGTCACAGAACATCGTAAATGAGCTGGTGAGTCCTTGATCGCAAGCCGGGAGGCGTGTCCTGTCAGGGGTTCCGGCTCATGAGAAAACGATTTCTCGACCCCCCGTCCCCGCTCGGTTCCGAGGAGTGAAGTGATGTCCGTCACCATCAAGGAGGTCGCCGAGCGTGCCGGGGTGTCCGTCGCCACCGCGTCGCGCGCGCTGTCCGGCGGCCGCGGGGTGCGCCCGGCCAACAGGGAGCGCGTGCTGCGCGCCGCCCGGGAGCTGGAGTACGAGCCCAACGCGGTGGCCGCCGCGCTGCGCAGCCGCACCACCAACAGCGTGGGCATCGTCGTGCCGCGCATCTCCAACCCGTTCTTCGCGACCCTGGTCGAGGCGGTGGAGCGCGAGGCGGCGCGCGGCGGGCGGGGGCTGCTGCTGTCCACCTCGCGGTACGACCCGGAGGTGGAGGCGGGGCAGCTCAAGTCGCTGCTGGACCGGAGGGTCGACGCGCTGATCGCGGTGCCCTGCCACAGCGAGCGGAGCCGCGCGGCGATCGAGGCGGCGGGGCAGCGGGTGCCCACGGTCCAGCTCGACCTGTGCCTGGACGGGGGAGGCGGGAGCTGGGTCGGCGTGGACAGCGAGGCGGGCATCCTGTCGGCCGTCGAACACCTGGTGGGCGCGGGGGCGCGGACGCTGGCCTACGTCGGGTCGGAGCCGACCGACTCCTCGGCGCAGGCGCGGCTCGACGGGTACCGGGGCGCGGCGCCGCTGTGCCCGGGCGGAACCGACCGGGTGCTCCTGGGCGACTTCAGCCTGGAGTGGGGGCACCGGGCGGCACGGCGCCTGCTGGAGAACCGCCGCGAGCTGCCGGAGGGGATCGTCTGCGGGAACGACACGATAGCCCTGGGGGTGCTGCGGGAACTGGCCCGCAACGGCGTGGACGTGCCGGGCCGGGTGATGGTGACCGGCTTCGACGACATCCCGTTCGCGGAACTGGCCGAGCCGCCGCTGACGACGGTGCGCCAGCCACTGGAACAGCTGGCCGCCGAGGCCGTGCGCACCCTGGCCACCCGCCTAGGAGGCGGCGAGGAACCCCACCGCCGCGTCGCCATCGCCCCAGAGCTAGTGGTGCGAGGGTCGACTAGGGCATAGGGGGTGTCGGCCACGGGCGCTCCTGTCCTGATCGGTGTCCTCCCGGCCTCGCCAGGGCGCCGTGTGCCAGCATCCACATTTGTGGGGCCTGCTCAGCGGCGGCCCGTGCTTCCATCAGCGGTCGTACGGCGCCCGGTGGCACCACCCCCGGATCATGGGCGACAGGGGGCAAGAAGCCAAGCCGGGCACGGAGGCCGGGGTCCCATTGCGGGACTGTTCTAGAAGGTAATGGGACAGACGAAAAGGAACTTGATGGCTGGTAGCGCGGCGTCTCTCCGCCTTTGCTCAGAAGGCGCTAAAGGCTGGTGATGATGTTGGCCAGGCGGTCGTAGGCGTCGCGGGTGGCGCGCCTAAGCTTGTCGCGCACGATCACCCCGCCCTGGTCTAGGTGCCGGTCGTAGGGGATGGCCACCACGGGGTGGGCCTGAGCGGCAAAGGCCTTTTCGGCCTGGCGCAGCTGCGGGGCGCGGCGGCTGCGCTGGCAGATGACGAACACGCAGGTGTGCGCCAGGGCCGGGTGCGCACCGGCCAGGTGGCTCAGGGTGGCCTGGGCGGCGGCCAGCCCGTCGGCGCTGGGCTCCAGCACGATCAGGCACTGCGTGGCTCGCTCCAGCACCGCCTTGGTGACGGTGTCGTCCAGGTCGGTCCGGCAATCGGTGACCACCGTGTCGGTGTGGTCGGCCACCATTGCGGCGGCGGCTTCGTAGGCCTCGGCGCCGCCGCCCCCGGCCAGGGCGTGCAGGCGCTGGGGGTTGGAGGCCAGGAAGCGGCGCAGGCCCGCCCAGCCCTGGACGCGGCCGCCGGCGGCGGCCAGGTCGGCGGCGTCCAGTTCGGCCTGCTGGGGCATGCGCGAGGCCAGGGTGCCGAAGTGGTTGGCGTCCACGGCGATGACGTGCTCGGTGTGGCGCACGGCCAGGGCGGTGCCCAGGCCGACGGCGGTGGTGGTCTTGCCCACGCCCCCCTTGAGGCTGATCACCGCGATGGTGCGCGAGAGGGACTGGTTGTGCTCGGCGATGGCCTCGCGCCACACGCTCCGGGCGTCCTGCTGGGGCTCGGGGCGCGCGGGCCCGGCAGGGGCCTGTGGGCGCAGCGACGGGGTGCCCGGCGGGGTCCACAGCGGCTGGGGCGGGGTCTGGGCAGAGGGCCGGGGCGAGGGCGCCGGCGGCGGGGCCGGGGCTTGTCGGGCGGGGCGGTCGGCCAGATGCCGGGGCGGAAGCGGGCGTTCGGATAGGCCGGTGTGGTCCGGGGGGACGCGGTGTCCGCTAGCACGCGGCATTCCGGGGCGGGGAGGTCTCGGCGGGGCCGGGCGCTGCGAGGAAGGCTCCTTGGCGGCCGCCCCGCCCGGGTGGGGCGCCTCCGGCGGGGGGG
>NZ_JAQFWQ010000054.1 GCF_027706725.1 Nocardiopsis endophytica | reverse complement strand
GGGGTTCGCGGTGCGCGCCCGGAAGGTGCCCCGGACGACGAAGAGCGCGAACCCCGCCCACCGCCCCGCTCATCCGGACCATCCGGGGCCCGCCGGACGGCAGGCATGGCCCGGGAACCGCCCGGCTCCTTCCCGTTGCCGCTAGCCACGCCGACCACGCACACGCGCTGCACCCGACAACGCTGCCGTATGGGCCGCCCGCCTTCATCGTCGCCGCCATCCCGCTCACACTCCGGCGGCCGGCCGCCCGGCTGGTGGCCGTGAGTGGGGTACCTGCTCAGCCGTCCGCCCACCCGGACCGCGAGGAACCTGCCGGGCGGCAGGCAAGGCCCGGGAACCGCCCTGCTCGGGCCGTCGCCGCCCATCACGGCAACCACGCACACGCTCTGCGCCCGACAGCGCTGCCCTGAGGGTCGCTGACCTGCGTCGTCGCTGCCCTTGCGACCTCGCGCTCCGATGGTCTTCCGCCCGGCCGGGGCCCTTGAGCGGGGTACCTGCCCAGCCGCCCACCTACCCGCACCGCGAGGAACCTGCCGGGCGGCAGTCGGGGCCCGGGAACCGCCCGGCTGTCGCCGTTGCTGCCATTCACGGTGACCGTGCACACGCGCTGCGCCTGACGGCGCTGCGCTGAGGGCCGCTGACCTCTGTCGTCGCCCATCGCGGTGACCATGCACACGCCCGGAACCCGACAACGCTGCCGCACGGGCCGCCGGCCTCTCCTCGTCGTCGCCCTTGCGGCCTTGCACTCCGGTGGGCTCTCCCCCCTCGGTGGTGGCTGGAACCGGGGGTCCTCTCGGCGGGGGCGTGGGTGCCGACGCCGATGGTCGGGCGGGAGCGTCTAAAGTGGACACGTTGACCTGGTCGGCCGTCTTCGGTGGCGGTCCAGGTCAGCGGCACTGTGCGAGCGAAGTCCGGGTGGGCGGCCGCGGCCGTCCCGGATCCGGCGCTGCCCCGCAACTGTGACGCCCGCCCCCCGGCGGGACGAGCCAGGTCGCCTCGTGCGGTGCCGGCGTCAACTGTCCTCGTGGGAAGGGCAGTCCGCCTCGGCGGGCTCGGTGCTTCCCCTGCCCGAAGAAGGAGACCCGTGCGCATCGCACGCTTCACCGCGGCGGCCGTCCTGCCCGCCGCGCTCGCCCTCGCCGCCTGCGGCGGCCCGGAGTCCGGCGGCTCCGATGAGACCGACGCCTCCTCCGGGGGCGCCTTCCCCGTCACCGTCGCCGACGCGCGCGGGGACGTCACCCTCGACGCCCGGCCCGAGCGCATCGTCTCGCTCTCCCCGACGGCCACCGAGATGCTCTTCGCCGTGGGCGCCGGCGACCAGGTCGTCGCCGCCGACGAGTACTCGGACTACCCGGAGGAGGCCCCCACCACGGACCTGTCCGGGTTCACCCCCAATGTCGAGGCCGTAACCGAGGAGGACCCCGACCTGGTCGTCCTGGCCCGCGACGCCGAGGACTCCGCCGACCAGCTGGAGAAGGTCGGCATCGACGTCCTGGTGCTGGAGGCCGCCACCGGCTTCCAGGACACCTACGACCAGCTGCGCCTGCTCGGCGAGGCCACCGGCCACGCCGAGGAGGGAGACGCCGAGGCCGAGCGCGTCCAGGGCGAGATCGAGGACATCGTCGCCGACACCCGCGAGGCCGTCGGCGACACCGAGCTCAGCGTCTACCACGAGGTGGACGACGCGATGTACTCGGCCACCTCCGACACCTTCATCGGCCAGGTCTACGCCGAGCTGGGCCTGGACAACATCGCCGACGGGGCCGACGGCGCCGCCGAGGCCGGCGGCTACCCGCAGCTGTCCTCCGAGTTCGTCGTCGAGGAGGACCCCGACCTGGTCTTCCTCGCCTACCCCGGCGGCGACGCCGTGGACGACCTGGAGGGCCGCCCCGCCTTCGACACCGTCACCGCCGTGGAGAACGGCGACGTCGTCCAGCTCGACGAGGACATCTCCTCCCGCTGGGGCCCACGCGTGGTCGACCTCGTCCAGAGCGTCTCCGACGCGGTGACCGCCGCCCAGGAGGACTGAGCCGGTGGGACGCGGGCGCACGGCCTGGCCGTGGCTGGCCGGCGCCGCGGCGGCACTGGCCGCCGCGGTGCTGGTCGGCGTCGCCGCGGGCGCGGCCTCCATCACCCCCGGGCAGATCGTCCACGCCCTCGCGGCGCGGGTCCTGCCCGGCGTGGAGTCCCCCCTCAACGACCGCCAGCTGGCCGTGCTCGTCCAGCTCCGGCTCCCGCGCGTGGTGCTGGGCGCCCTGGTCGGCGCCCTCCTTGCCGCGGCGGGCGCCTCCTACCAGGGGGTGTTCCGCAACCCGCTGGCCGACCCCTACCTGCTGGGGGCGGCCGGCGGGGCCGGGCTCGGCGCCACCGTCGTCATCGCCTACGGCGCGGAGTGGTTCGACGCGCCCCGCGCCGTGGTCCCCGCGGCGGCGTTCATCGGCGCCCTGCTGGGCGTGGCCGCCGCCTACGCCCTGGGCCACTCGGCCGGGCGGGGCGGCACCGCCGCCCTGATCCTTGCCGGGGTGGCGGTCTCCTCGTTCCTGTCCGCGGCCCAGACCCTGGTCCAGCAGCTGCGCACGGAGGAGCTCCAGCGGATCTTCTCCTGGGTGCTGGGCGGTCTGGTCCGCAGCGACTGGGACCAGGCCGCCACCGTACTCCCGTACGCGGTGCTGGCCGCGGCCTGCATGCTGGCCTGCGCCCCGCTGCTCGACCTCCTCGCCCTCGGCGAGGAGAAGGCGGTGAGCCTGGGCCTGAACACCGCCGCCGTGCGGCTCGCCGTGATCGCCGCCGCCTCCCTGGCCACCGCGGCCGCGGTGTCGGTCAGCGGCCTGATCGGGTTCGTCGGGATCGTGGTGCCGCACATGGTGCGCCGCCTCGTCGGCACCGGGTACCGGCTGGTCCTGCCCATGTCGCTGCTGTGCGGCGCCGCGTTCCTGGTCCTGGTCGACGTGGTCGCGCGCACCGTGATCGCCCCCGCCGAGCTGCCGCTGGGCGTGGTGACGGCCTTCCTCGGCGCGCCGTTCTTCGTGATGATCCTGCGCGCCACCCGGGACCGGAGCGCGTGACCGCCCGGCGGCGCCCGCCCGGTTCGCCGTCCCCGGCGCCGCGCGCGACCGGAACGGGGCGCGGGCGTGACCGGATCGCGCCCCTGCGTCTGGAAGACTGGACGGCGCCCCCGCCGATCACGACCACCACCGTGCGGCCGGCGCCGGGGAGGCGGCCACCGGAGACGGGCCGCCTCTCGCCCGCGGGTCGGGGGACCTCGCTAGGAGACTGATGGACTACACGATCTTCGCTGTTGCCGTATTCGTCGTCGCCCTGCTCGTGTTCGGCGGCGTCGTGCTCATCCGGCCGCGCCGCCCCGGCGCGGGCAGGCAGGCCCCGCCCGCCGAGGGGTCCGGCGCCACCGCGACCGCCCCGGCCGCCGAAGAGGAGGGCGAGCGCTCGGGCGCCGCCGGGGCCGAGCCGCAGGCGCCGCCCGCGGAGGCGCCCGCGCCCCCGGCCGCGCCGGAAATCGAGACCCCGCCGCCGTCGGCGGGCCGCCTGGTGCGGCTGCGCGCCCGCCTGGCCCGCTCGCAGTCGGCGCTGGGCCAGGGCCTGCTGAACATCCTGGCCTCGGACACCCTCGACGACGACGCCTGGGAGGAGATCGAGGACACCCTCATCACCGCCGACGTCGGCGTGACGTCGGCCTCGCAGATCGTCGAGGGCCTACGCACCAAGGTGAAGGTGCTGGGCACCCGCAGCCCCGACGAGGTGCGCGCGATGCTCCGCGAGGAGCTGCTCGCCCAGATCGGCCCGGACATGGACCGCACCGTGCACACCGGCCCGCACCAGGGGCGGCCCGGCGTCGTCATGGTCGTGGGGGTCAACGGGACCGGCAAGACCACCACCACCGGCAAGCTCGCCCGCGTCCTGGTGGGCGACGGCAAGTCGGTGGTCCTGGGCGCGGCCGACACCTTCCGCGCCGCCGCCGCCGACCAGCTGGAGACCTGGGGCTCGCGGGTCGGCGCGCCGGTGGTCCGCAAGGACGAGGGGGCCGACCCGGCCAGCGTCGCCTTCGACGCCGTCTCCCGCGGCGTCGACGAGGGCGCCGACTCGGTGATCGTCGACACCGCGGGCCGCCTGCACACCAAGACCGGGCTGATGGACGAGCTCGGCAAGGTCAAGCGCGTGGTGGAGAAGAAGTCCCAGGTGGACGACGTGCTCCTGGTGCTGGACGCCACCACAGGGCAGAACGGCCTGCGCCAGGCGCGGGTGTTCGCCGAGGCCGTGGCCGTGTCCGGCATCGTCCTGACCAAGCTGGACGGCACCGCCAAGGGCGGCATCATCATCCAGGTCCAGCGCGAGCTGGGCGTCCCGGTCAAGCTGGTGGGCCTGGGCGAGGGGCCCGACGACCTGGCGCCGTTCGACCCGGAGGAGTTCGTCGACGCCCTCCTGGAGGAGGCGTAGCGGCCCCGGCGCCGCCGTCGCCCAGACACGGGGCCGCCCCGCCCGGGTCCTCCCGGGCGGGGCGGCCCTCTCCGTTCACACCAGGACGTCCCGGCGGCCGAAGACCGCGGCGCCCAGCGCGACGAGCACCGCCGGCGCGGCGACCAGCACCGCCGTGTACCCGGGGTCCACCCCGTTCACCAGCGGATCGGGGTCGAGCGCGTAGTAGAACGCGGACCCGAACCGCATCCACTCCAGGTCCTCGATGGTCAGCGCGAAGGTGTTGCCCAGATAGCCGATCACGGCGAGCGCCGCCCCGCCCGCGATGGCGAGGGACCTCCGCCCCGTCGCCGCGCCGATGGCGAACGCCGCCGTCCCGTAGCAGAGCGCGTTCAGCGCGGTCGCCAGGCACGCCGCCGCCAGGTGCCCCGCGCCGATGTCCAGGTCGAGCACGGGGGACAGCCCCAGCAGGACGAGGAACATCACCGTGCCGAGGACGCCGGTGTAGACGGCCGTCGCGGCGAACCGCTGCAGCAGCAGCGAGGTGCGGCCCACCGGGTAGGCCATGACGAGTTCGAGGGCGCCCTCCTCCTCGTCGCCCGCGACGGCCCGCGCCCCGATCCCCACGGCCGCCACCATCATCAGGATCGGCACCAGCAGCAGCACCGTCCCGTCGATGTAGCCCTCCGGGGTGGTCATGTCCGACCACCCCATGGCCTCGGCGAACCCCGGCATCGCGTCCACGTACTGCTCCATGAGGTCCGTGGTGTCGGCCATCGTCGGCCAGAAGGAGCTGTACATCGCCGTGACCGCCGCCACGGCGACCGACCAGCCGACGAGCCCGCGCCGGTGGTCGCCCAGGAAGCGCCGGAAGACCTCTCCCGCCATCGCTCAGCCCTCCCCGCCCGAAGCGTCCCGCGTCCCGGCGTCCTGCGCCCCGTTGTTGTAGTGGGTGAAGAACAGCTCCTCCAGGTCGGGCTCGACGGCCGACAGCAGCAGCACCGTCCTGCGGGCGGCCAGTTTGACCAGCGCGTCCGGGCTCCCCTCGACCCTGCAGGTGAGCTGGTCGCCGTCGGCCCGCACTTCGCGGACGTTGTCCAGCGCCGAGAACTCGGCCGCGTCCCCGGGGCCCAGCGGTTCGGCGAACCGGATGGAGAACTCGTGCACCGCCCGCGCGCGCAGGGCGTCCATGTCCTCGGTCGCCACGATCCGCCCGTCGCGGATGATCGCCGCCCGGTCGGCGGCGTCGTGCACCTCGCTCAGCACGTGCGACGACATGAACACGGTGGTGCCCGCCTCGCGCGCTTCGCGGACCATCGCCAGGAACTCCTGCTGGAGCAGCGGGTCGAGGCCGCTGGTGGGCTCGTCCAGGATGAGCAGCCGCGGCCGGTGCATGAACGCCTGCACCAGCCCCACCTTCTGCTTGTTCCCCTTGGACAGCCCGCGGACCGGCCGCTTGAGGTCCAGGTCGAGCCGCGCGGCCAGCTCGTCGATGTGCGCGCGGGGGACGCCCCCGCGCAACCGCGCATAGAAGGCGAGCATGTCCCGTGCCGGGCGCCGACTGGTCATGGACAGCTCCCCGGGCAGGTAGCCGACCTCGCGCCGCAGCGCCACCCCGTCGGTGCGCGGGTCGCGCCCCAGGACCGACACCTCCCCGGCGTCGCGCCGGATGTGGTCGAGCAGCACCCGGATCGTGGTCGTCTTCCCGGCGCCGTTCGGCCCGAGGAAGCCGAACACCTCGCCCTCACGCACCCGCAGGTCCACCCCGCCGAGTGCGCGGTGGCGCCCGTAGCTCTTGGTCAGCCCGCTGATCTCGATGGCGGGGGAGGGGCCCACACCCGCCCGGCCGACTGCGGTCATCACGGCTCGCTTTCCGGACCCGCGCCGCGGCCGCCCGTGGGCGCCGCGGTGCGGGCGCGCCTCCAGAGGCGCAAGATATTCAGAAAATATCGAACTTTCCCTATACCTTGCACCGTAGCTGAGCTGGATGAACGCGCGCCATATCCGTTGACGGCCCCTTAACGGCCGCGCCCCCGCCCTCACGCGCCCCCGCCCGGCCGTGACACGCGGATGTAACCGTCCGACCAGATGCTTTACGCGCCCGCAACATCCGCACATCCACCGGGAAACACCCCGGGCCGAAGGTATCGGTCGAGGTGAACGCGCCGGGCCCGACGACGTGCTCGCATCACCGAGGAGTACGTACACATCCCCCATCCCCTGCTTGGAGGCGACCATGGAAGGGCTCGACACGGGCACGACGGCCTGGCTGCTGGTGAGTGCGGCCCTCGTCATGCTCATGACGCCGGGACTGGCCTTCTTCTACGGAGGCATGTCGCGCGCCAAGAGCGTGCTGAACATGATGCTGATGAGCTTCGCCAGCATCGCGATCGTCAGCGTCCTGTGGGTGCTGGTCGGCCACAGCCTCGCCTACGGGGAGGGCTCGGGCCCCCTCACGCCCTTCATCGGCGGGCTCAGCGACGCCGGACTGTCCAGCATGATCGGCGAGGTCGACCCGGAGGGCGGCTACCCGCTCCTGGTCGACGCCGGGTTCCAGATGATGTTCGCGGTCATCACCGTCGCCCTGATCAGCGGCGCCATCGCCGACCGTGCCAAGTTCGGCGCCTGGCTGCTGTTCGTCCCGGTCTGGTCGCTGCTGGTCTACTTCCCCGTCGCGCACTGGGTATGGGGCGGCGGCTGGGTCGGCGACATCACCATCGGCGGCGCCGAGGTGATCGACTTCGCCGGCGGGACCGCCGTGCACATCAACGCCGGCGCCGCCGCGCTCGCCCTCACCATGGTCCTGGGCCGCCGCAAGGGCTTCGGGTCGGAGTCCATGAAGCCGCACAACCTGCCGTTCGTCCTGCTCGGCGCCGCCCTGCTGTGGTTCGGCTGGTTCGGGTTCAACGCCGGATCGGCCTACGCCGCCGACGCCACCGCCGCCCTGGCCCTGGTCAACACCCAGGTGGCCACCGCCGCCGCGACCGGCGCCTGGATGCTGGTGGAGCGGATCCGCTACGGCAAGATCACCGCGCTGGGCTTCGCCTCCGGCGCCATCGCCGGCCTGGTCGCCATCACCCCGGCCGCGGCCGACGTCACCCCGGTCGGCGCGATCGGCGTGGGCGTGCTCGCCGGCGGCATCTGCGCCTACGCCATCAGCTGGAAGTACAAGTTCAAGTACGACGACGCGCTCGACGTGGTCGGCGTGCACATGGTCGGCGGCATCATCGGCTCGCTGTCCATCGGCCTGCTGGCCTCGGCGGCCGCCAACGGCGCCGACGGCCTGCTCTACGGCGGCTCGTTCGGGCTGCTGGCGGTGCAGGCGGTGGCCGTGGTCGGCGTCGCCCTCTACTCCTTCGTCCTCACCTGGGTGATCGCCAAGCTCATCGACCTGGTCATGGGCTTCCGCATCCCGGTCCATGTGGAGACCAACGGGCTCGACCACGAGCTGCACTCCGAGACCGCCTACGCCTTCGACGAGCTCGACGACGAGCTGGAGGGCGCAGAGGCGACGGGTTCCTCCTCGCCGACGCCTCCGGGCGAGGAGGTCGCCTCCCGGTAGCCGGCGCACCCGCCCCCTCAGTGCCGAGGGGGCGGACGGCGGCACCGTGCCGGGAGGCGCGTCAAGGCTGGGCCGACGACGGGGCACGCCCCATCGCCGGCCCAGCGGTGTGTCCGGGTCCGGCCGCCCGCGCGAGGGCGGCGCGGGGACTCTGGGCGAATCCTGGGCCGCGGTTTGCAAGGAGTGATGGCGCGGTTCGGTACTCTGGCACCCACGGACGGGCCGGACGGCCGGCCGCCGGCGGACGGCCGGCGCCGAGACCTCAGGAGAGCGGCCCTCCGGTACGCGCCCGGAGCCGGAATGGGCTCCCGCGCGCTCCCGTGACCGACTGAACGACAGCCCGAAATCTCTGCGTGCGCCCGCCGGCACGAGTCGTGCGACCGGGCCGAGCGCAATGGGCCTGGAGGCAAGATGGCGCCGGTGATGTCCAGCAGACTGCGATCGGGGCGGCCGCTCGGCTACGCCGCGGCGGCGGCCGCGGTCGCGCTCGCCGCGGCCGGGTGCAGCCTGGATCTGAGCGACCTGCGCCCCGGTGGTGGGGAGCAGTCGCAGGAGGAGGCCGCGCCGGTCGAGGCGGCTCCGGTCCTGGAGGGGGCGCTGAAGCGGCTGGAGGCCGCCGACGCGATCGCCGTCCAGGGCAAGGTCGCCGCGGGCGGCGAAGACGAGGGCGTCAACGACGCCGCGCTGAC
This sequence comes from Nocardiopsis endophytica, assembly GCF_027706725.1. Taxonomy (GTDB): domain Bacteria; phylum Actinomycetota; class Actinomycetes; order Streptosporangiales; family Streptosporangiaceae; genus Nocardiopsis_A; species Nocardiopsis_A endophytica. Next base: position 36,872 of record NZ_JAQFWQ010000054.1, on the reverse strand, counting down.
GGTCACCTCCGGGGGGACCGTGCAGGGGACCTACCAGGAGGGCGAGAACGAGGCCGAGGTCCTGGAGGCCGAGGGCCGCGTGTTCCTCAAGGCGCCCGACGAGTTCTGGCTCGACCAGGACATCGCCAACCCCGACTCCGACCAGTACGCCGGGGCGTGGGTGCGCGTCGCCAAGGAGCAGCTCGGCCTCGACCCGGGCGCCCGGCTGGCCCCGGCCGAGCTGGCCGCCACCCTGGAGGGGCTGGGCGCCGCCTCGGAGGAGGCCCAGCTGGAGGACCTCGACGGGACCCCCGCCTACCGCGTGGACCTGGGCGGCGGGGAGAAGAACCGGGTCTGGATCAGCGAGGAGGAGCCCTACACCCTCCTGCGCATGGAGATCGAGGACCTCTCGGCCGGCGGCCAGGGCGGCTCCGAGGGCTCCGAGGACGCGGAAGGGGGCGAGGCGAGCCCCTCCGACGACGCCTCCGCCGCCGACGCGGGCGGCTCCGGCGCGCGCGTGCAGTTCAACCTCAGCGAGCCCGAGGCCGCCGACGTCGAGGGCGTCTACGACACCGCGATCGCCGCGGCCAAGGACGAGCTGACCTCCTCGCGCGATGCCCGCATCGAGCTGAACTGGCAGGGCCAGATCGACCTGCAGTGCCAGACCGGCGGCGCGTGCACCGTGTCCGGCACCGCCGAGGACGTCTCCGACGGCGGCGGCGAGGGCAAGGTCATCGTCCGCATGAACGCCACCTTCAAGAACGACGAGCTGGGCGAGAAGAAGTGCGACAGCACCGAGGTGCTGGCCGCCGGGAGCACGGTGGACATGTCCTGCTCCGTCGACTACGCGCTGGAGCCCAGCACCGAGCCCAAGGACTACGAGATCAACGCCACGAGCGTGCTCTCCACCCAGGGCCTGAGCAAGAAGTCCGCCGGGAAGGTCGCCGACGCGCTGGAGGAGCAGAAGAAGGCGCTGTCGGAGTCCGGCGGCGGCTCCGGCGGCGAGGACGCCTCCGCCGAGGAGTCCCCCGCCGAGGGCGGCGGCAACTAGCCCGTTTCCTGCGGGCAGGGGCGGGTCCGGCTGGGCCCGCCCCGCCTTGTGGGGGCGGGTAACCTAGGAGACCAATCCCGAGGAGAAGGACGGGTCCAGACTCGTGTTCGAGACGCTTTCCGACCGGCTGACATCGGTCTTCAGCTCGCTGCGCAGCAAGGGCCGGCTGTCCGAGGAGGACATCAACGCGACCGCGCGCGAGATCCGTCTCGCACTTCTGGAGGCGGACGTCGCCCTCCCGGTCGTCCGCGACTTCATCGCGAAGGTCAAGGAGCGCGCGCGGGGCGAGGAGGTCTCCCGGGCGCTGAACCCGGCGCAGCAGGTCATCAAGATCGTCAACGAGGAGCTCATCGAGGTCCTCGGCGGCGAGACCCGGGAGATCCGGTTCGCCAAGAACCCGCCGACCGTCATCATGCTCGCCGGCCTCCAGGGCGCCGGCAAGACCACCCTGGCGGGCAAGCTCGGCCAGTGGCTGGCCGGGCAGCGCAACACGCCGCTGCTGGTCGCCGCCGACCTGCAGCGGCCCAACGCCGTCACCCAGCTCCAGGTGGTCGGCGAGCGCGCGAAGGTCCCGGTGTTCGCCCCCGAGCCCGGCAACGGCGTGGGCGACCCGGTCGAGGTCGCGCGCCGCTCCCTGGAGGAGGCCGAGCGCAACAACCACAACGTGGTCATCATCGACACCGCCGGCCGCCTGGGCGTCGACGAGGAGATGATGCGCCAGGCCGCCGACATCCGCGACGCGGTCTCCCCGGACGAGGTCCTGTTCGTCGTCGACGCGATGATCGGCCAGGACGCGGTGGCCACCGCCCAGGCGTTCCTGGACGGCGTCGGCTACGACGCGGTGGCGCTGACCAAGCTCGACGGCGACGCCCGCGGCGGTGCCGCGCTGTCGATCCGGCACATCACCGGCCGGCCGATCATGTTCGCCTCCACCGGTGAGAAGCTCGACGACTTCGACCTCTTCCACCCCGAGCGGATGGCCTCGCGCATCCTCGACATGGGCGACGTGCTCACCCTGATCGAGAAGGCGCAGCGCACCTTCGAGGAAGAAGAAGTCAACAGGATGGCCAAGACGCTGGCCTCCGACGACGACTTCACCCTCGACGACTTCCTCGAGCAGATGGGGATGGTCCGCAAGCTCGGCCCCATCGGGAACCTGCTCGGCATGATGCCGGGCATGGGCCAGATGAAGGACCAGCTGGCGAGCGTCGACGACAAGGACCTGGACCGGATCACCGCGATCATCCGGTCGATGACCCCGGCCGAGCGGGACAACCCCAAGATCATCAACGGCTCCCGGCGGCTGCGCATCGCCAACGGCTCGGGCACCGAGGTGGGCGAGGTCAGCGGGCTGGTCACCCGGTTCTTCGAGGCGCAGAAGATGATGCGCCAGATGAAGAACGGCAACATGCCCGGGATGCCGGGGATGCCCGGCATGGGCGGCGGCAACAGGAAGAAGGCCAAGGCCCAGGCCAAGAAGGCGAAGAAGGGCAAGCAGCGCAGCGGCAACCCGATGAAGGCGAAGCAGCAGGAGGCCGAGAAGGCCGCCGAGCGGCAGCGCCGCCGGGAGGAGGGCCCCGCGCCGCAGCAGATGCCCGACCTGCCGCCCGGGCTGGGCGGCGGGCAGCTGCCCCCCGCGCTCGGCGGCGGGAAGATGCCCGACCTGTCGGATTTCGACTTCGGCAAGAAGAAGTAGGGGCGCACGGCGCGGCGGCCCCCGCGTGCGTCCGCGCGACCCGCCCGGGCCGCGCGGACGCACGCGGGGGTGCTCACGCTCTGGCATAATCGATCGTGCGACTCACGGTGCCCGGGTCGGCCCTCTACTTGCCCGGCGCCCACGTCCGGCCCGATCGGCCCCCGCAACCCCACGCGGCGGCGTCCGAACGGGCACTCGCTCACGCAATTCAGGAGAACCACTCCGTGGCTGTCAAGATCAAGCTCAAGCGTATGGGGAAGATCCGTACGCCCCAGTACCGCATCATCGTCGCCGACGCCCGCGCCAAGCGCGACGGCCAGGCGATCGAGGAGATCGGCAAGTACCACCCGAAGGAGCACCCCAGCTTCATCGAGGTGAACTCGGAGCGGGCGCAGTACTGGCTGTCGCAGGGGGCCCAGCCGACCGACCCGGTCAAGACCCTCCTGAAGAAGACCGGTGACTGGCAGGAGTTCAAGGGCCTGCCCAAGCCCCAGAAGCCGATCCAGGTCGCCGAGCCGCGCGACAAGGAGGCCGAGGAGGCCGCCTTCCAGGCCGTCCTGAAGGAGCTCGTGCTCCCGGACAACGAGGACAAGGGCGGCAAGGGCAGGGCCAAGAAGAAGGCCGAGAAGGCCGACGAGGCGACCGACGAGACCCCCAAGCCCGAGGGCGAGGCCTGACGTGCTGGAAGAGGCGCTTGAGCACCTGGTCAAGGGCATCGTGGTGAACGCCGACGATGTCCAGGTGAGAGCCAAGAGGCTCCGCAAGGGCAAGGTGCTCGAAGTTCGGGTGCATCCCGACGACCTCGGCAAGGTCATCGGCCGCAACGGCCGGACCGCCAAGGCCCTGCGGACCGTGGTCGGTTCGCTGGCCGGCGGCAAGTACGTCCGCGTGGACCTGCTGGACCTGCACGAGGTGCGCTGAACCGTGCGCCGGGGGCGCCGATCCGCGACGGGTCGGCGCCCCCGGTGTCGTGTCCGGGGGGCCGGGGCCCACACCGGACGGGGAAGGGAACGAGGAAGACCGCGATGCGTCTGGTTGTCGGCCGGATCGGCCGCGCCCACGGGATCCGTGGCGACGTGGCCGTCGACGTGCGCACGGACGAGCCGCAGGCGCGCTTCGCGCCCGGCTCGCGCCTGCTCACCGACCCCGAGTCGGCGGGGCCGCTCGTGGTGGCCTCGTCCCGCACCCACTCGGGGCGCCTGCTCGTGCGCTTCGAGGGGGTGGCCGACCGCACCGCCGCCGAAGGGCTGCGCGGCACCGTGCTGCAGGTGGAGTCGGCGGACCTGGGGCCGATCGAGGACCCCGACGAGTTCCGCGACCACGAGCTGATCGGGCTGCGCGCCCGCACCGTGGGCGGCGGCGAGGTCGGCGTGGTCGCCGACGTGCTGCACCACGCCCAGGACCTGCTGGTGATCGACACCGGCGGGGGCCGGGAGGCGCTGGTGCCCTTCGTCCGCGCGATCGTGCCCGAGGTGGACACCGCCGCGGGCACGCTCACCCTGGACCCCCCGCCCGGGCTGCTCGACCCGGACGCCGCCGAGGAGGCCGCCGCCCCGCGCGAGGCCGCCGAAGGGGAGGGGTGAGCGCCGGTGCGCATCGACATCGTCACCATCTTCCCCGACTACTTCGCGCCGCTGGAGCTGTCGCTCATCGGCAAGGCGCGGGAGGCGGGGATCCTCGACATCCGCCTGCACGACCTGCGGTCCTGGACCCACGACCGGCACAACACCGTCGACGACACGCCCTACGGGGGCGGGCCGGGGATGGTCATGAAGCCCGAGCCGTGGGGCGAGGCGCTGGACGCGGTCGCCGCCGCCGGGCCGGAAGGCCGGGAGGGGGCCGTCCCCCGGCTGATCGTGCCCACCCCCAGCGGGGCGCCGTTCACCCAGGCCCGCGCCGACCGGCTGGCCGCCGAGCCGTGGCTGGTCTTCGCCTGCGGGCGCTACGAGGGCATCGACGGCCGGGTCCTGGAGGAGGCGGCCGCGCGGATGCCCGTCGAGGAGCTGAGCATCGGCGACTACGTCCTGGCGGGCGGGGAGTCGGCCACCCTGGTCATGGTCGAGACGGTGTCGCGGCTGCTGCCGGGGGTGCTCGGCAACCGCGACTCGGTCGACCAGGACTCCTTCGCCCCGGGAGAGATGGAGCACCTGCTGGAGGGGCCCGTCTACACCAAGCCCGCGGTGTGGCGGGGGCGCGAGGTGCCGCCCGTGCTGCTGTCCGGTGACCACGGCGCGGTCGACCGGTGGCGCCGCGACCAGGCCCTCCGCAAGACGGCGAGGATGCGGCCGGAGCTGCTCGGGGAGGGCGACCCCTCCCGCTTCGACCGCCGCGACCAGGAGGTCCTCGCCGAGGCCCGGTTACAGGCCGGGCCCGAATCTATGGCAGACTAAGACGAGTTGCCCCTGCCGTAGACGTTCGTCCGCATGCTGTCGGCCGACGCCTAGGCGGCGGAATCGCCTCCGCCCACACGGGCACACATCGACACCGGCAGCAGAATCCGCCCGCGCGAACCGCAATGGCCGTCGCCGCGGCGCGCAACCGATGAGGAATCGCTGAGATGCACACCGCTATCCAGGAGCTCGAGAAGGCCCAGCTGCGCTCCGACATCCCCGACTTCCGCCCGGGCGACACGCTCAACGTCCACGTGCGCGTGACCGAGGGGAACCGGTCCCGTATCCAGGTCTTCAAGGGTGCGGTGATCCGACGGCAGGGCGCCGGCAACCGCGAGACCTTCACGGTCCGCAAGGTCAGCTACGGGGTCGGCGTGGAGCGCACCTTCCCGGTGCACACCCCGGCCATCGAGAAGATCGAGGTCGCCGCCCGCGGTCGCGTCCGCCGCGCCAAGCTGTACTACCTGCGGGACCTGCGGGGCAAGGCCGCCCGCATCCCCGAGCGCCGCGAGCCCGCCGCCAAGTAGGCTCCGGCCGGCCGCGCGCTTTCGGGCGCGCACTTTTATCGGCGCGCGACGCGCCGCTCGGATAGGCTTCGTTCCCGATGAGCAACGAGGAATCCGGCACGCACACCACTGGCTCCCCTGCGGACGACCGCGGGGGAGCCAGACGTGTGTCCGGCCCCGGTGGGCCCGCCGACCCCGGGTCGGCCGCCGAGGGCGCGGAGGGTGCCGGACCGGACGCCGGACGGCCCAGGGGGAGTGCGGAGGACGCGATGGGCGCCAAGAAAGAGGAGACGGGCGAGAAGAAGGGCTCCTTCTGGAAGGAGCTTCCCCTCCTGATCGTCATCGCGCTGGTCCTGGCCTTCGTCATCAAGACCTGGGTGGTGCAGCCGTTCTACATCCCCTCCGGGTCCATGGAGGACACCCTCCAGATCAACGACCGGGTGCTGGTCAACAAGCTCGTCTACCAGGTGCGCGACATCGAGCGCGGGGACATCGTGGTGTTCAACGGCACCGGGACCTGGGACGAGCCGGGGGTGGAGGCCCCCGAGTCCGGGAACGCGGTGAACCGGCTGTTCACCTGGGTGGGCCAGCAGCTCGGCGTGCAGCCCACCGGCAAGGACTACATCAAGCGCGTGATCGGCGTCGGCGGCGACACGGTGGAGTGCTGCGACGCCGAGGGGCGCGTCCTGGTCAACGGCGAGCCGCTGGACGAGCCGTACCTGTACCCGGGCAGCCAGGACACGCACACCGAGTTCGGGCCGGTCGAGGTGCCCGAGGGGCGGCTCTGGCTGATGGGCGACCACCGGCAGATCTCCTACGACTCCCGCCTGCACCAGAACGACCCGGGGGAGGGCACGATCGCCGAGGACGAGGTCGTCGGCCGGGCGTTCGTCCTGATGTGGCCGGTGGACCGGATGCGGACGCTGCCGATCCCGGAGACGTTCGACTCCCTGAACGAGGGCGGCGGTGGCGGCGAGGCCGCGGGCTCCCCGGACGGCGGCGGGGCGGCCGGGCCGGTGGCGGCCGCGGCGGTCCCGGCGGCGCCGCTGCTGCTGGGGGCGGCGGCCGCGGTGCCGGTGCGCCGGGCGGGCCGGAGCCTGTGGCGGCGGCGCCCGGGGTCCGGGAAGTCACACGCCGGGGATTCCGGCGAATGACAGCGCGCGGTTGACATATGGCGCATGATGGATCTGTAGCGGAAGACATCCGCTTTCGAGCATGGCAGGACCAAGAGGCGCCGAACGGGGCGAAGGGGGCCGGGCCGGCGGACCTGGGGTGCACGACGAAAGCGAGCGCGAGATGAGTTCTGAGGACCTGGAGAAGTACGAGGCCGAGATGGAGCTGCAGCTCTATCGGGAGTACCGCGACGTCGTCGGCCTGTTCTCGTACGTGGTCGAGACCGAGCGGCGGTTCTACCTGACGAACCACGTCGACCTGCAGCCGCGCAGCACCGAGAACGGTGAGATGTACTTCGAGGTCACGATGGAGGACGCCTGGGTGTGGGACATGTACCGCCCGGCGAGGTTCGTCCGCAACGTGCGCGTGGTGACGTTCAAGGACGTGAACGTCGAGGAGATCACCAAGTCCGACCTCGAGGTCCCCTCAGGCCGCCCCGGCCAGGAGTAGCAGGACCCCTCGGGAGATGACGCCCGCGGAGGGCGGGGCCGCACGGCCCCGCCCTCCGTCGTATGCGGGGGCGGCCGAAGCGGGGGCCGCGGCCCTCGGCGACCCGGGGCGGGCACACTGGGGTGAGCGCCCGGAGGCGGTCGGCAGCGGGAGGACCGCCCCGGGCTCCGCGGGCGCGGAGATGGAAGCAGCAAATGGTCGTGATCCTGGTCCTCCCAGGACATCGTGCTCCGCACAGGCGGAGATGGACGACGATCCCGTCGTGGGCTCCCCCGCTCCGCACACGCGGAGATACCTGTCGCGTTCCGCCGCCTTGTCCACAGCCCGTCGATCCGTCCGCCACGGTGCCTCGCCGGCCCTCACCATCGGGCTCGGAGGTGAGGGCCCATGGCATCGGCCACGGCCGGATCGGGGTGGACCAAGGCCGCACTCGGGCGGTACGGCGAGGACCTGGCCGCCGCGCACCTGCGGCGGACCGGGCTGCGCATCCTCGCGCGGAACTGGCGCTGCCCGGACGGTGAGATCGACATCGTCGCCCGCTGGGGCGGCACGCTCATCGTCGTCGAGGTGAAGACCCGCACCGGGCAGCGCTTCGGGACCCCGCTCGAAGCGGTCGGCCCGGCGAAGCTGCGGCGGCTGCGCCGCCTGGCCCGGCGCTACCGCGCGCAGGCCCACAACGCACCGCCGCGCACCCGGGTCGACGTCGTCGGCGTCCTCGTCCGCCGGGACGGGCGCGCCTACCTCCGGCACGACCAGGGGGTGGCGTGAATGGCCCTGGCGCGCACGCTGTCCATGGCCCTGCTCGGCGTCGAGGGGCACCCCGTCGAGGTCGAGGCGCACCTGGGCTCGGGGCAGGCGGCCCTCACCCTCGTCGGCCTGCCCGACACCGCCCTGAGGGAGGCCCGCGACCGCATCCGCGCCGCCGTCGCCAATTCGGGGGAGACCTGGCCGGACTGCCAGATCACCGTCAGCCTGTCCCCGGCGAGCCTGCCCAAGCGCGGGAGCGGGTTCGACCTGGCGATCGCCGCTGCGGTGCTGGGGGCGGACGGGGCCGTGCCCCTGGAGGGCGTCCACGACTGCGTCTTCATGGCGGAGCTGGGCCTGGACGGGCGCACGCGCCCGGTGGAGGGGGTGCTCCCCGCCGTTCTGGCGGCCGTCCGGGGCGGGCATACGACCTTCGCCGTGGCCAGGGAGAACGCTGCCGAGGCGCGGCTGGTGCCGGACGTGGAGGTGATCGCCGTCCGCTCCCTCACCGAGCTGTTCGCCCGGCTGCGCGGCGAGGCGCCGCCGCAGGAGGACCTGTTCGAGGACGAGCCGCCCTGCCCCGAGCGCGATGCGCACCGGGCGCCCCGGCCGGACCTCGCGGACGTGCTGGGGCAGCCGATGGCGCGGCGGGCGGTGGAGATCGCCGCGGCGGGCGGGCACCACCTGATGATGATCGGCCCGCCGGGGACGGGGAAGAGCCTGCTGGCCGAGCGGCTGCCGACGGTGCTGCCGCCGCTGTCGCGGCAGGAGGCGGTGGAGGTGACGGCGGTGCACAGCGTGGCGGGGACGCTGTCGCGCAGGGAGCCGTTGATCACCGTGCCGCCGTACAGCGCTCCGCACCACACCGCCACCCGGGTGGCGATGGTCGGCGGCGGGAGCACGAGCATCAGGCCGGGGTGCGTGTCGCGGGCGCATCGCGGGGTGCTGTTCCTCGACGAGGCCCCGGAGTTCCAGCGGTCGGTGCTGGACTCGCTCCGGCAGCCGCTGGAGTCGGGCGAGGTGACCGTGGACCGCGCGTTGGGGACGGTCACCTTCCCGGCGCGGTTCCAGCTGTGCATGGCGGCCAACCCGTGCCCGTGCGCGCGGCCCGGGCCGGCGTGCACGTGCCCGCCCCCGCAGCGCCGCCGGTACCTGGCGCGGCTGTCGGGACCGCTGCTGGACCGGGTCGACCTCAAGATCGAGCTGCAGCCGGTGACCCGGGGCGAGCTGCTGGCCGACCAGCCGTTCGCGGAGACGTCGGAACAGGTGGCGGAGCGGGTGGCGCGGGCGCGCGAGCGGTCGGCCGAGCGGTTCGAGGGGACGCCGTGGCGGGCCAACGCGCAGGTTCCGGGGGCCGAGCTGCGCCGGCGGTTCCCGGTGCCCGAGGCCGCCCGGTCGATCCTCGCGGCGGCGATGGAGCGCGGTGAGATCAGCGCACGCGGGGTGGACCGGTCGCTGCGGGTGGCGTGGACCCTGGCCGACCTGGCGGGCCGGAGCGCGCCGGAGCCGGAGGACACGGCGATGGCGTTCGCCCTGTGGTCGGGGCGGTACCCGTGAAGCCGATCGTGTGGGGAGGGGGAGCCCACGGGACTTCCGGAACGGAGCGGTGCGGGGAACGGTGCTTCGGAGCCCGGATCGGCGCCCGCCGGAGCCTCGCGCCGGTCGCGCCTGAAGGCTGCTCGCGGTGGCCGGGGCCATCGGGGCGCACCTCGGTGTCGGCGGGAGAGGAGGCGCGGTGAGCGGGCTGTCGGAGGAGGACGGAGGCGGCGCCGAAACCGGCGGGGCGGGGCAGGGGCCGGGGCGCGACGAAGAGGACGCCTTCGCGCGGGCGATGCTCTCCGTCGCGGTGGACCCGGGGCACCCGCTCGTGGGGGCGGTGCTGCGGTCGCGCGGCGCCGTGGAGGCGTGGGACCTCGTGCGGCACGGCGCGATCGCCGACGAGGCCGGGCCGGGTCGGCGCACGCGGCGGCCGGAGGCGTGGGCGGGCCGGGCGCGGGCGGTCGTCGGGGAGCGCCTGATGGAACGGGCGGCCGAGGCGGGGGCCCGGCTGGTCGTTCCGGGCGACCCGGAATGGCCCGGGCGGTTGGACGGGCTCGGTGACGAGCGGCCGTACGCGCTGTGGGTGCGCGGGCGCGGCGACCTGCGCAACGCGTGCCTGCGGGCGGTGGCGGTGGTGGGGTCGCGCTCGGCGAGCGCCTACGGCCTGCACGTCGCCTCGGGACTGGCCCACGACCTGGCGCGGGACTCCTGGTCGGTGGTGTCCGGCGGGGCGTTCGGTGTGGACGCGGCGGCCCACCGCGGGTGCCTCGGGGGCGGGGCGGCGACCGTGGCGGTGCTGGCCTGTGGGCCGGACCGGCTGTACCCGGGCGGGAACGGGCGGCTCTTCGAGGAGGTGGTGGAGCACGGGGTGATCGCCACCGAGCACGGCCCGGGGGTGCGGCCCACACGTCACGGGTTCCTGGTGCGCAACCGGGTCATCGCGGCGCTGGCGCCCGGCACGGTCGTCGTGGAGGCGGGGCTGCGGAGCGGGGCGCTGAACACGGCCCGGCACGCCCAGGAGCTGAGCCGGACGGTGATGGCGGTGCCGGGGCCGGTGACGTCCGCGCTGTCGGCGGGGTGCCACCGGCTGCTGAGGGACTGGAACGCGGTGTGCGTGACGGACGCGGCGGACGTCGCCGAGCAGCTGGGCGCGGTGGGCGAGGAGCTGCGGGAGGGCGGAGGGACGGTGATGGCGGTCGACGGCCTGGACCCGGCGACGCGGACGGTGCTGGAGGCGGTCCCGGCGAAGAAGGGGGTGGGCCCGGCGGAGATCGCGACGGCGGCGGGCGTCGGCATGGACGAGGCCCTGAGGAGGCTGGGGCTGCTGGCGGCGGGCGGTTTCATCGAACGCGCGGCATCAGGGTGGCGCGTCCGCCCGGGGACGGGCATGGCGAAGGACCGGGTCTGAGGCGGAAACACGTGTGGGGCGCGGTCGTGTGCGCGATCATGGCGTCATGGACGGAGAACCGGCAGAGCTGACCGTCGCCGAGGTGCGCGACCACTTCTCGCAGGTGATCGACGGGTCCGCCGTCGAAGGCCGGGTCACCTTCGGGGTGTCTGGGCAGGGCCGTGAACGGATCGCCGGGATCGTCCCGGTCGGGCTCGCGGAGGCATGTGAGGAGATGTTCGACGAGGAGGACGGGCGCATCGCCCGGCATCGGCTGGACGAGGTCCGGGCCGGTACTGCTGAGGTCATGTCCCTGGAAGAGGTTAAGCGGGAGGCTGGACTCTGACTCAGGAGGTGGAGTCTGAAGTCCTCTTTGACGGGCGTGCCTCCAAGGAGCCGGTAGGAGCCGATGAAGCTCGACAGGTCTGCCATCAACAGGGCCGGCTCTGGCGGATCCGCGTTGGTGAATTCCGAGTCGTCTACATGATCGACGACGGCGAACTCGTGGTCGTCGCCCTGCGCGCGGCTCACCGTCGTGAGGTTTACCGGGGGCTCTGAAGGAGCACGGTGCGGCCGAGGCGCTGTCGCGCACCGGGACTCCTGTACCTCCGGCCGTTAGGGTGATCGCATGGCGAAGAACTACAGTGCCTCCCTCCTCGCCGACGGGCCGTTCGTGTTCGTCTCCGGGCAGCTGCCCGAGGCACCCGACGGGAGCGTCGCCGAGGGGGACGCCGTCGAGCAGACGCGACAGGTCTTCCGGAACATCGAGGCCGCCCTCGCCCCGCACGGGGCCGACCTGCGGCACGTCGTCAAGCTCACCTACTACCTCCGCCACATCGCCGACCTCCAGTCCGTCCGGCAGGTGCTGCGCGAGTTCCTCGTCCACGAACCCCGGCCCGCCTCCACGCTCGTGGAGGTCAACGGGCTCGCCGACTCCCGCTGCCTGGTCGAGATCGAGGCCGTGGCCGCCCTGCCCGCCCCCGAGCGCCGGGACGGGGAGGGGTGAGCCCGCACGGGCCCGACGGTCCGGACGACCGCCAGGGCGACGGCCGGGACGCGCTGCTCGACGACTTCGCGCGGCGGCTCCGGTCCGAGCTGGGACGGTCCGAGCACACCGTGCGCGCCTACCTGGGCGACGCCCGCTCCCTGCTCGGCCACCTCGACGCCGTCGGCGCCCCCGTCGACCGCCTCGACCTCGGGCTGCTCCGCGGCTGGCTCTCCCGGCTGAGCGGGGCCGGGGCGAGCCGCGCCACCCTCGCCCGGCGCATCGCCGCCGCCCGTGCCTTCACCGCCCACCTGCACCGTATGGGCCGCCTGGACACCGACCCCGGGCCGCTGCTCGCCACACCGGTGCGCCGGCGCTCCCTGCCCCGGGTGCTCAGCGAGGACCAGGCGGCCGACGCCATCACCGCCCACGCCGAGGACGCCGAGGCCGCCTCCACCCCCGACGGCCTGCGCCGCACGGCGGTGGTGGAGGTGCTCTACGGCGGCGGGCTGCGCGTCGCCGAGCTGTGTGGCCTCGACCTCGACGACATCGACCGCGAGCGGCGCACACTGCGTGTGCTCGGCAAGGGCGGCAAGGAGCGCGCGGTGCCCATCGGCGAGCCCGCCCTCGATGCCGTCGACGCCTGGCTGCAGGCCGGGCGCCCGGCCCTGGTGGGCCCACACTCCGGGCGCGCCCTGTTCCTCGGGGCGCGGGGTGGCCGCCTGGGCACCCGCAGCGCCCGCCGCGACGTGCACGAGCTGCTGCGCGCCGCCGGCGACGGCAGCGACGCCGGGCCGCACGCCCTGCGGCACAGCGCCGCCACCCACCTGCTGAACGGCGGCGCCGACCTGCGCAGCGTCCAGGAGTACCTGGGGCATGCGTCCCTGGACAGCACGCAGGTGTACACCCACGTCTCGATCGAGCGGCTGACCGAGGTCTACCGGCGCTCCCACCCGCGCGCGTGAGCGTGCGCGGCGCCCCGGCGGCGACGCCCGCCCCCGCCGGGGCGAGCGGCAGCGGCAGCAGCCGCACCCGGCCGCGCCCGAGCAGGGAGAGCGGGTCCAGGTAGTCCCGCCCGCGGAGCAGGCCCCAGTGCAGGCACGGCCGCGACCCGCAGTGCGCGGCCCCCTCGGCCAGGGTCCCCAGCACGTCGCCCGCGGCCACCGTGTCCCCGGCCTGCACCGACGCGCGCACCGGCAGGTAGGTGGTGCGCAGCTCCCCGTGGACGACCGTCACCGCGCCCGTCCCCGCGACCTCGCCGGCGAAGCCGATCCGGCCCGGCCCCGCCGCCACCACCTCGTCCCCCTCCTCTGCGGCCAGGTCCACGCCGCGGTGCCCGGGCAGCCAGGGCCGGGGCGGCGGGTCGAAGGGGCGCAGCACCTCGGGGACGCCCTCCAGGGGCCACCGCCAGGGCCCGGTGTCGGCGGAGGCGGGCGGGGGCGGCCCCGCCGCGAGGGCCCAGACCAGGGCGAGCGCCGCCGCGACCCGCACGGCGGGGGAGGGGCGCGGTGAGTGCGGGGCGCGAGCGCGGGTATCGCAGAGCATGGGCTCAGGATCTCCCCGGAGCCCACGCGACACGAGGAGGTCGTCACCCCCTGTGGACAACGGTTCCGATGTGATTCCGGGCGGATGTGCTTGACATCGCGCCGACGAGGTCCTTAAGGGCCGCGGTCGGACTCCGGTCCGGTTAGAATCGTCAACGGCCCACTACGGGTCGAACCACATCACGCACGCCCACGCGCTCTCCGAGGCAGGGGAGGGCCGCGTCCACGGTCCGCGCCGCACGCCGGCGCGGCGGATGCGGCCGGGGCGTCAGGAACAACCAAGGCGGGCCGCGCCCGCCGCACCGAGGAGGAAGTCATGGCCACAGTCGTGACCATCCGTCAGCTGCTCGAGAGCGGGGTCCACTTCGGGCACCAGACCCGGCGCTGGAACCCGAAGATGAAGCGCTTCATCTTCACCGAGCGCAACGGCATCTACATCATCGACCTGCAGAAGTCGCTGGCCTACATCGACCGCGCCTACGAGTTCGTCAAGGAGACGGTCGCCCACGGAGGCACCATCCTCTTCGTCGGCACCAAGAAGCAGGCGCAGGAGGCCATCGACGAGCAGGCCCGCCGCGTCGGCATGCCCTTCGTCAACCAGCGCTGGCTGGGCGGCATGCTGACCAACTTCTCCACCGTGCACAAGCGGCTCCAGCGGCTCAAGGAGCTGGAGGAGATCGACTTCGACGACGTGGCCGCCTCCGGGCTCACCAAGAAGGAGCTCCTCGGCCTGCGCCGCGAGAAGGAGAAGCTGGAGCGCACGCTCGGCGGTATCCGCGACATGTCCCGCGTCCCCAGCGCGGTCTGGATCGTGGACACCAAGAAGGAGCACATCGCGATCAGCGAGGCCCGCAAGCTGAACATCCCGGTCGTCGCGATCCTGGACACCAACTGCGACCCCGACGAGGTCGACTACCCGATCCCGGGCAACGACGACGCCATCCGCAGCGTCAGCCTGCTGACCCGGGTCGTGGCCGACGCCGTCGCCGAGGGCCTGATGGTCCGCTCGGGCGGGTCCGCCGCCGGTGAGCAGAAGGCCGCCGAGGAGCCGCTGGCCGAGTGGGAGCGCGAGCTCCTGGAGGGCAAGGGCGAGGGCGAGGCCGCCCCGGCCGCCGCCGAGGCCCCGGCCGCCGAGGCCGTCGCCGAGACCCCGGCCGAGGCCCCCGCCGCCGAGGAGGCTCCGGCCGCCGAGGCCCCCGCCGAGGAGACCCCGAAGGAGGCCTGAGCCTCCCGGCCCTCCCGCCCCCGCGGCGGGAGGGCCGCCCTTCCTGCCTCTCTCCGCGTCCACGTCGACCCACGTCCTAGGGAACAGAGAATAGCCATGGCGAACTTCACCGCCGCCGACGTCAAGAAGCTGCGCGACATGACCGGCGCCGGCATGATGGACAGCAAGAAGGCCCTGCAGGAGAACGACGGCGACTTCGACAAGGCCGTCGAGTTCCTCCGGATCAAGGGCGCCAAGTCCGTCAGCAAGCGCGCCGACCGCACCGCCGCCAACGGCCTGGTCGCGCTCAAGCAGGACGCCGACACCTCCGCCGTCCTCGTCGAGCTCAACTGCGAGACCGACTTCGTCGCCAAGAACGAGAGCTTCATCAAGCTCGCCGACGAGATCGCCGCCTTCGCCGCCACCGGGGACTTCGCCGACGCCACCGCCCTCGCCGCCGCCGACATGGGCCAGGGCAAGAGCGTCCAGCAGGTCATCGAGGAGAACAGCGCGGTCATCGGCGAGAAGCTGGAGCTGCGCAACTTCGCCAGGTTCGAGGGCGCCTACGTCGCCTCCTACCTGCACAAGTCCGACCCGGACCTGCCCCCGACCATGGGTGTGCTGGTCGAGCTGGACAAGGCCGACGCCGAGGTCGGCAAGGACCTGGCCCAGCAGATCGCGGCCCTGGCCCCGCGCTACGTCTCCAAGGACGAGGTCCCCGCGGACGTCGTCGAGAAGGAGCGCGGCATCGCCGAGGCGACCGCCCGCGAGGAGGGCAAGCCGGAGCAGGCCCTGCCCAAGATCATCGAGGGCCGCGTCAACGGCTTCTTCAAGGAGGCCACCCTCCTCGGGCAGCCGTTCGTCAAGGAGAACAAGAAGACCGTGCAGAAGGTCGTGGACGAGGCCGGCGTCTCCGTCGTGCGCTTCGTCCGCTTCAAGGTCGGCCAGTCCTAAGTCTTTGACATGATGGAGGTGCCGGGGAGTCGTTCCCCGGCACCTTCGGTGGATCAAGGCGGGGACACGGCCCAGGTGACCCCGCGACGCCAACCACTCGGGGGAACCAGAAGGAGGCCGAGCGCCGTGCCGGAGAACGAGGGACACAGCGCCGCGGGCATCGCGGAGATGCACGACGGCGGCTGGCGGCGTGTCGTACTGAAACTGTCCGGCGAGGCCTTCGCCGGCGGGGAGCAGCTCGGCATCGACGCCGGCGTCGTGCAGTACGTCGCCGAGGCCATCGCCCAGGCCGTGGGCGAGGGCATGCAGGTGGCGGTCGTGGTCGGCGGCGGCAACATGATGCGCGGGGCGGAGCTGTCCGCCAGCGGCGTCGAGCGCGGCCGCGCCGACTACATGGGGATGCTCGGCACCGTCATCAACTGCCTCGCGCTGCAGGACTTCCTGGAGCGCCAGGGCGTGGAGACGCGGGTGCAGACCGCCATCCACATGAGCCAGGTCGCCGAGGCCTACATCCCCCGGCGCGCCGTGCGCCACCTGGAGAAGGGCCGGGTCGTCATCTTCGGCGCCGGACTGGGCGCCCCGTTCTTCTCCACCGACACCACGGCCGCCCAGCGCGCGCTGGAGATCGGCGCCCAGGCGGTCCTCAAGGGCACCCAGGTCGACGGGGTGTACGACTCCGACCCGCACCGCAACGCCTCGGCCGTGAAGTTCGACCGGCTCGAGTACAACGAGGTCCTCACCCGCGGGCTGAAGGTCATGGACGCCACCGCCGTGAGCCTGTGCATGGACAACGGCCTGCCGATCGTGGTCTTCGACCTGATGGGGGCGGGCAACATCGTCCGCGCCGTGCGGGGCGAGAAGATCGGCACCATCGTCTGCCCCGCGGACTCCTGAGCCGCCACCGACCCCTCCGACCCCGAACCTTCCCCACGAGCAGCGACACACGGGAGCCGCAATGATCGAAGAGACACTTCTCGAGGCCGAGGAGAAGATGGAGAAGGCCGTCGTGGTCGCGAAGGAGGACTTCGCGTCGGTGCGCACCGGCCGCCCCGGCCCCGCGACCTTCAACAAGATCACCGCCGAGTACTACGGTGCGCAGACGCCCATCAACCAGCTCGCCTCGTTCTCGGTGCCCGAGCCGCGCATGGTGGTCGTCTCGCCGTTCGACAAGAGCTCCCTGTCGGCGATCGAGCGCGCCATCCGCGAGAGCGACCTGGGCGTGAACCCGGCCAACGACGGCAGCATCATCCGCGTGGTCTTCCCGGACCTGTCCGAGGAGCGCCGCAAGGAGTACGTCAAGGTGGTGCGCACCAAGGCCGAGGACGCCAAGGTCTCGATCCGCAACATCCGCCGCCGCGCCAAGGACGCCCTGGACAAGGCGGTCAAGGACGGCGAGATCGGCGAGGACGAGGGCCACCGCGCCCAGGCCGAGCTGGAGGAGACCACCCACAAGTACGCCGCCGAGGTGGACGAGCTGCTCAAGCACAAGGAGTCGGAACTGCTGGAGGTCTAGCCCCGGTTCCGGTCCAGGTCGAGTTCGAGGAAATCACCCCGGTGTCCAACTCTGATTCGGGCTTCGAGCGGGAGAGACGAGGCGAAGGGAGCGGGCCCGAGTCGGGGTCGGGCGGTGCGGCCGCCGACGACGGCGGCGCGCGCTTCCGGTTGACCAAGCCCGGCGGCGAGCCGGTGCGCGCCGGCCGCAACCTCCCGGTGGCCATCGCCAGCGGCGTGGCCCTGGGCGCCCTCGTCCTGCTCTCGCTGTTCCCCTACCCGCAGGCGTTCTCGCTGATCACGGCCGCCGCCACGGTGATCGGGCTGCGCGAGCTGAACCGCGCCGTGGCCTCCGGCGGGGCGCGGCTGGCGCTGCCGCCGCTGGCCGTCGGCGGCGTCGCCATGCAGTTCGGCGCGCACTTCGGCGGGGCGGAATGGCTGGTCGGCACCACGGCGCTGACCGCGATCTGCGCCCTGGCCTGGCGGCTGCGCGGCGGCGCCGACGGGTACGTGCGCGACGCGGCCGCCAACCTCTTCACCCTGTGCTACCTGCCGTTCCTGCTGGGGACCTGGCAGCTGCTGGTGGCCCACCCGGGCGACGGGCGGGACCGGCTGATCGCGTTCATCATCGTCACCATCAGCAGCGACATCGGCGGCTACTTCGCCGGGATCCTGCTGGGGCGGCACAAGATGGCGCCGGTGATCAGCCCCAACAAGACCTGGGAGGGGTTCGGCGGCTCGGTCCTGGCGTGCATGGTGGCCGGGGGGCTGACCGTGTCGCTGATGCTCGATGGGCCCGTGTGGGTGGGCCTGGTCCTGGGCGTGGCGGTGGTGCTGGCCGCGATCGTGGGGGACCTCATCGAGTCCCTGATCAAGCGCGACCTGGGCATCAAGGACATGGGGCGGTTCATGCCGGGCCACGGCGGCCTGATGGACCGGGTCGACTCGCTGCTGATCGCGGGTCCGGTGGCGTGGGTGGTGCTCGGCCTGCTGCTGTGACCTCCCGCGCTCCCGCGGAGGCGGCCCAGGCCCTGTCCGGAGGTCCCCCCACCCGGCATCTCGGACGTTGATCTCGACGATGGTGCTGCCGAAACCGCCGTAATGGCAGCACTTTCGTCGAGATCATCGACGTCCGGACGGGGCCTGGGCGTCCGAGGCCGTCGTCTGCGACCGGAGCCCGGCGATGGAGCGTTCGACCATCCTGTCGAAGCTGCGGTCCACGTCGTCGGGGAGGCCGAACCCCCCTCTGGCCTCGAGGTCGGCGAACCCGTGCAGGGCCGCTCGCAAGGCGCGGATCTCGTCGACCAGGTCCTCCTCCGCGACGCCGAATCCGCGCAGGACGGCCGCCAGCACCTCCGCCGCCCGCCGGAACGCGGCGGCCGCCTCCGTGTCCTCCGGGGGAGGAGCCGTGTTCAGCGCCGCGTACCTGCCGGGCCGGGTGCGCGCGAACTCGCGGTAGGCCGCCGCGACCGACCTCAGGGCGTCCGGGCCCGAGCGCCCCATCGCCGCCGCCCCCAGGGCCTCCCCGAATTCGCGCGCCGCGAGCACGGCGACCTCGCGGCGGAGCCCGTCCAGCCCCGCGACGTGCTTGTACAGGCTGGGGGAGGCCACGCCGAGCCGCTGGGCCACGGCCTTCAGGGACAGGGCGCCGAGTCCTTCGGTGTCGGCCAGGTCCGCGGCCTCCGCCGCGACGGCGGCCGCCGACAGTCCCGCTCTAGGCACGTCCGGCCTCCCGCGCGGTCGCCGCGAGGAAGTCGAGCAGGGCCGGGACCGTCACGTCGGGACGCTGGGCCAGGGGATAGTGGCCCGCCTCGGGGACCATCAGCAGATCGGCCCCGAGCCGGTCGCGCATCCACTCCGCCTCGGCCGCGGGGTCCGGCCAGTCGCGGTCCAGCTCGCCCATGACGACCAGTGCGGGCGCGCGCACGTCGTCCAGCCGGGCGGGCACCGGGCGGAAGGCGTTGGCGAAGACGGCGAGGATGCCCGGGTACCGGTCGCGCGAGCGGAGGGCGGCGCGGATCGCGGCCATGTGGGCGGGGTGGTCCTCGCTCGTGCGCCCGGCGAAGAGCGAGCCCAGGTACCGCTCGGCCATCGCCGGCCCCCAGGGGCGCATCAGCATCGCCTTCAGGGCGAGCCCGGTGGCGCCGCGGACGCCTTCGCCGCGGAGGAAGGCGCCGCTGAGCACGAGGCCGTCCACCAGTTCGGGCCGGGTGGCGGCGACCCATGCGGCGGCGGTCGCGCCCAGCGAGTTGCCGACCACGGTCGCGGGCCCACCGAGCTCCTTGATCAGGGCCGCGGTGTCCTCGGCGGTGTCGACGGTGGTGTGCGAGGCGAACGCGGTGTCGCTGTCGCCGTGCGAGCGCAGGTCCATGGCGGCGACGCGGTACCCGGCCTCCGTGAGCGGCCCGGTCAGGTGCCGATAGGTGGAACGGACGTCCCCCATGCCGGGGACGCACACGACGAGCGGCCCGTCCGCGGGGCCGTGCAGGTCGTAGGCGATCCGTCCGTCGGGGCGCTGCAGGTACCTCATGGCGGCCTCCTGGCTAATGTCGATAGCTGAAAAGCTAATTAAGTTAGCCAGAGGTGTCAAGGGGTGGAGGCCGGTCGACCGCCCTATCGCGAGGGCCGGTGGTTTCCGTCGTCGCCGCCCTCCCCCCGACCCCGGTGTGCTTTCGCCCGACCCGGGGCCGTGAGGCGGGTACCGGCAGTCGCCGCCTCCTCGGACCGTGAGGGGTCCGGTGCCCGGAGGGTGGGGGCGGGGAAGAGCCCGTGCCTGCCGTCGTCGCCCTCTCGGTGGCCACGCACACGCAGGACGGCCGACAGCACTGCGATGAGCGCCGGTCGCCTTCTCCGGAGTGCGGTGGCCGGGCGGTACCTACCGGCCCCTCGCATGGAAGCGCCCCGGAGAGGCGGGTCCCCACTCGCCTCTCCGGGGCTTGCCGGTTCCCGGACCGGCCGTTCGGGGTGGGCTGTCGCCGCCGTGCCTCAGCGGAAGGCGTCGGCGTGGTCGGCCGCCCACTGGCGGTACGTCCGCGGCGGCACGCCGGTGACCTCCTGCGCTGTGTGCCGCTCCTCGGTGTAGGAGGGGTCGGAGAAGGTCCTGTGGGCCTCCAGGATCCCCTCCGCCGCCTCGGCGGGGAGGCCGGCCGCCGTCAACCGGGTGCGGGCCTCGTCCAGGCCCATCCGCTCCGTCTTCAGCGGACGCCCGATCTCCTCGCCCAGGACGTGCACGCGCTCGGTCTCGCTGAGCATCTCCGGCCCGGTCACCGTGTAGGCCCGGCCTCCGTGCCCCTCCGCCGTCAGCGCGCGGATCGCCACGTCGGCCAGGTCGTCCTCGTGCACCACCGCCCGCCGCGCCTCGGGGAACGGCGTGCGCACGACCGACCCGCCGCCGCTCAGCGACTCCGCCCACGCCAGGTCGTTGGCGGCGAACCCGCCCGCGCGCACCGCCGTCCAGGTCAGCCCCGACGCGGCGAGGGCCCGCTCCACCTCCGCGTGCGTCGCGGTGATCGGGTCGCCCTGCTCCTCGGCGTCGGGGTCCACCCCGGCCGACGACAGGTAGGCGACGCGCTCGGCGTGCAGCCGCACCGCCTCCAGGACCGGCACCACCGGCGCCGCCTCCGGGAGCGGCCACACCAGGAACACCCCGTCGACGCCGTGCATGGCCGCCTCCACCGAGGCGGGGTCGGTGAGGTCGCCCCGCACCGGGTCCACCGCCGCCGGAAGGCGCGCCGCCTCCGGCGAGCGGACCAGGGCGCGCACGTCCTCGCCCGCTTCGGCCAGCCTGCGCGCCACCGCGCCGCCGACGGTTCCGGTCGCGCCGGTCACCAGGATCATCGTGGGTACTCCTCATCCGCGTGCCGGGGGCGCCGCCGTCCGGCGGCGCCGTCGGACACCCACGAAACAACCTCAAGCTAACTTGATGTCAAGGGGGCGCCGGCGGGTCTTCGCCGCAGGGTTCGCACCTGCGGCGCGCACAGCGCCAGCACGGTCGCGCCCAAGGACAGCGCCGCGGCCCCGGCCAGCGCGGGCCCGGGTCCGGCGGCCTCGGCGACCGGACCGGCCACCGCCTGCCCGAGCGGCACCGCCAGCAGCGACCCGAGCGCGTCGTAGGAGTACACCCGCGCCAGCCGCTCCTGCGGGATGTTCTCCTGCAGCGACACCTCCCACGCGACGTTGAACTGCTCCATGGCCATCCCCGCCAGGAAGAACAGGGGGAAGAGCAGGACGAGGGACGGGGCCACGCCCAGCGCCAGGATCGGCGCCGCCTCGAGTGCGGTGAGTCCGACGCCGAACAGCAGCGCCCGGCGGGGCTGCCACCGCGCCGCCAGCAGTCCGCCCGCCAACAGGCCGATGCTGTTGACGGTGAGCAGCAGTCCCCACGTGGTCCGCCCGAACGATTCGTCGGCGATGACCGGCCCGATCACCGCCACCATCGACGAGTGCACCATGTTGATCACGAGGAACTGCACGACGACCACCCACACCCAGCTCCGGCGGACGAACTCCGACCATCCGTCTGCCAGGTCCCGCAGCGGGTGCGAGGGCTCAGGGTTCGCCTCGGAGGCGGCGGGCACGCGCACGAACGCGAAGCAGACCCCGGCGAGCGCGAACGCCCCGGCGTCGGCGGCGATCGCGGCGGAGGAGCCGAGCAGGGCGACGAGCACCGTGCCCGCAGACATCCCCACGAGCCGCCCGGTCTCCACGCCGATCCGCATCAGCCCGTTGGCCTGGCGCAGCAGGTGGGCGGGGACCGTCTGCGGCACCAGGGACGCGGCGGCGGGCAGGTTCGCCGCGGCCGCCGCCCCGTTCACCGCCGCCAGGGCCAGGAGGAGCGGCATCGACGCGATTCCGGCCACCAGGGCGAGGGCCAGCAGCCCCTGGGAGAGGGCGGCGACCGCGCACGCGCCGCGCAGCACCACGGCACGCGGCAGCCGGTCGGCCAGCACGCCCCCGGCCAGCAGCAG
This sequence comes from Nocardiopsis endophytica, assembly GCF_027706725.1. Classification (GTDB taxonomy): domain Bacteria; phylum Actinomycetota; class Actinomycetes; order Streptosporangiales; family Streptosporangiaceae; genus Nocardiopsis_A; species Nocardiopsis_A endophytica. The sequence continues at coordinate 14,812 of NZ_JAQFWQ010000054.1, read as the reverse complement.
CACCACGTTGGCCAGCGTGCGGGTGCCGATCACCAGGCCCAGGTGCACCACCGACCCGGTGGCGTCGAGCACGGCGAAGGCCAGGGCGACCTGCGCCAGGCCGTTGCCGAAGTACATGAGCGCCCGGCCCGCGCCCAGGGCGCGGAAGTCACCGGAGCGCAGCGGGGCGAGGACGGACTCCTCGGAGCGGGGCCCGGCGGTCACGGCCGGTCCGCCGCGTCGCCGCCGTCGCCGGCTCCCTCTCCGCCTCCGTCGCCGTCGTCGTCGCCCTCGCCCTCGGTGCGCAGGGCGAAGAAGAGCAGGCTGGCGCTGACGGGGATGGCGCCGGGGGAGCGCGGCGCCCGCGCCGCCCGGTGCAGCTCCTCGCCGAGCTCCGAGGCCCGCTCGACCAGGGCGGCCCACTCCTCGGGGGCGACCCACACCTCGGTGTCGGTGAAGGTGCGCGGCGGCTCGGGGTCGCGCAGCAGGGAGCGGCGCTGCAGCTCCTCGGCGAGGGCGGCGGCGAGCATCCGCAGGTCCTCCGCGCCGCCGTGGGCGGTCGCCGGGCCGCTGGCCGGGTCGTGCCGGTAGCGCAGGGCGCGCCCGCCGCGCACCTGTACCTCCTCGGCGAGGGTGAGCAGGCCCGCCTCGTGGAGGCGGCGCACGTGGTAGCTGACGTTGGCCTGGCTCTCGCCGAGCTCGCGGGCGGCCTCGGCCGCGCTCATCGCGGTGCCGGTGAGCAGGGAGAGCAGCCGCAGCCGCAGCGGGTGCGCGAACGCCCGCAGCGTGACGGGCGAGGGGGCGGGGGGCTCGGGTCCATTGGGCATGCGGCCAGTCTGGCCGCTGGACGGTCAACCGTCAAACAGTTATTTGGGGGTCGCCCGGAGCCGGACACCGGCATCGCCGCCGGGGACGAGGCGGGGGCGGTGCAGGTGCGCACTCATGTTGATCTCGGGGAAGCCGGGCTTATGGTGTCCGTTTCAACCCCGAGTTCCCCGAGATCATCGCGAAGGAGGTCGGCAGGCGGTGCACACCGGGCATGGCGGACTGCCGGCGAGGGGCTCGGCGATGATCTCGGGGAAAACGACGCTACCGGCGCGGTTTTAGGGGCGGTTCTCCCGAGATCAACGAGGCGGGGGCGGTCCGGGGCTCAGTGGTCGCCCAGGATCCAGCTCCGCCCTTCCGCTGCGAGCTTCTCGATGAGGGTGGCGGCGTCGTGCTCCTTGGCGAACAGGTGCTCCGGCCGGGTGATCGGGACGATCCACAGCCACCGCACGGGGTCGCCGTGGAAGGTCAGCCCCGAGGTGTCCGGGGCCGACGGCCCACCGCCCGCCAGCGGCGAGGGGTCGGCCACCAGCAGCACCGCCGACCGGTCCCCGCGCATCTTGCGGTCCTCCTGGCCGTCCAGCCACTTGACGCTGTGCCCTGGCCCGAACCAGGTCACCGCCCGCCACGGGAACGCCCCGATCCACCGGAAGATCCGCGCCGCGACGTGCGCGGGCATCGTCGTGGCCAGCGCCAGTTCCACGCGCGCGTACTCGGAGGTGTCGGCCATGTAGCGGTCCAGCGTCGGCATCCGCTGCCCGCACATGCCCACCGTGCTCAGCACCGTGTACGGGCGCTCCTCCGTCGGCGGCCGCTCGGTCACCCTGAGCAGCGGCGCGTGCCCGTCGGACACGTCCCAGTAGTGCCCCGGCGGCCCCACCGTGCGGCTCAGGTGGTTGAACACCGTCCGCTGCACCGACCGCCAGGCGTTGGGCGCCTCCCGCCAGTTCCAGTAGGCCTCGGCGTGCACCACCCGCGGCCACAGCTGCGCCCGCACCGGGTCCAGCGCCCAGGCGTAGGGGCTGCGCCCGATGGCCTCGCGCGCGTACCCCGGGATGCCGCTGTCGGCCTCGGCCCAGCCGGGCACCACCGCGAGCAGGCTGTCCCCGTCCGGCCCCGACTCCAGCAGCGCCACCCCGTCGCCCTCCTCGAACCACACGGCGCGCAGCGCCCCGGGCGCGAACGGCGCCCTGCCCTGCGGGTGGCGGGTGTAGGCGGCGGGCATCAGCGGCGCCTCGCCCCGGTACAGCCCCGACGACGGGTCGCCGGTCTCCGGGGCCACGTCGTGGTTGGCCAGCCACACCGGCACCCGGATCCGCCCGCGCGCGTCCATCAGGTAGGCGGCGGTGGTACGGGAGTCGCATTCGACGACGATGCGGCGGCTGTGGTAGGGACTGTACTCGTCGAGCAGAACGCGGGCTCCGGCCACCTGAGCTCCCTTCCTCGCCGCCTGCGGCCGCCGGGGCGCCGGAGGCGCGCCGTGCCGCGCCCTTCGCGGCGCCGCATAGTATGAACCTAATGCCCCGACCGCCGATGCCGCACTAGGTGGGGACCAGAGCGTTATCGGTCCTGTAGCAACCCGTTGGCGGGCGGTCGCGCGGCCGCCGTTCCCACCCGTCCCACTGGATGCACATGCCTGCCGAGCTCACTTTCGCCGCACCGCGCCGGGCCAAGCCGCCCCGGCACCTCGCCGACCTCACTCCGCAGGAGCGCAAGGACGCCGTCACCGAGCTCGGCGAGAAGCCGTTCCGCGCCAAGCAGCTGGCCCAGCACTACTTCGGGCGCCTGGAGTCCGACACCTCCGGGATGACCGACCTGCCGGCCGACGCGCGCGAGCGCCTGGGCGAGGCGCTGCTGCCCAAGCTCCTCACCCCGGTCAAGCACATCTCCTGCGACGGCGGCATGACGCGCAAGACCCTGTGGAAGGCCTTCGACGGGGTCCTGTTCGAGTCGGTGCTGATGCGCTACCCCGACCGGGCGACCCTGTGCGTCTCCTCCCAGGCCGGGTGCGGCATGAACTGCCCCTTCTGCGCCACCGGCCAGCAGGGCCTGACCCGCAACCTGTCCACCGGCGAGATCGTCGACCAGGTCGTGTCCTGCGCCCGGGACCTGGAGCGCGGCAACGTCGCCGGCGGCCCCGGCCGCATCTCCAACATCGTCTTCATGGGCATGGGCGAGCCGCTGGCCAACTACAAGCGCGTGCTGGAGGCGGTGCGCCGCATCACCGACCCGGTCCCCGGCGGCCTGGGCATCTCCCAGCGAGGGGTGACGGTCTCCACGGTCGGCCTCGTCCCGGCGATCGACAAGCTCATCTCCGAGCGCATGCAGGTGCGCCTGGCCATCTCGCTGCACGCCCCCGACGACGAGCTGCGCGACGAGCTGGTCCCGGTCAACACCCGCTGGAAGGTGGACGAGGTGCTCGACGCCGCCTGGCGCTACGCCGGCACCACCGGGCGCCGGGTCTCGATCGAGTACGCCCTCATCCGCGACATCAACGACCAGGCCTGGCGCGCCGACCTGCTGGGGCGGCTGCTCAAGGGGCACCTGGCGCACGTCAACCTGATCCCGCTCAACCCGACCCCCGGCTCCAAGTGGACCGCCTCGCGCCCGGAGGACGAGCGCGAGTTCGTGCGCCGCCTGGAGGCCCACGGCGTCCCGGTCACCGTCCGCGACACCCGCGGCCAGGAGATCGACGGCGCCTGCGGCCAGCTCGCCGCGCAGAACTGACCCCCGCCCCCCCCGGAGGCGCCCGTGGAGGTGCTCACGGCGCTGGCGGCGGGGGCCGTGGCGGCCCTGCTTCCGGTGCTCAACATCGAGGTGTACCTGGTCGGTGCCGCCGTGCTGGTGGGCGACACCGGCCTGGTCGCCATGGCGCTGGCCGCCGCGGTCGGGCAGACGGCGGGCAAGCTGGCCCACTACGGCGCGGCGCGCGGGGCCCTCGACATCCCATGGCTCAAGCGCCGCACCGAGCGCCCCAAGCGCGCCTGGGCCGGACGGGTTGAGGGCTGGCGCCGCAAGGCCGAGGACCGCCCCTGGTGGGCCGTGGGCCTGCTGGCCGTGTCGTCACTGGTGAGCGTGCCGCCGCTGATGGTGGTGTGCGTGTTCGCGGGGACGGTGCGCATGCGGGTCGACGTGTTCTGCGCGGTGACCGCCTCCACGCGGTTCGCGCGCTTCCTCGTGGTGGTCTTCGCCCCGGGCGCGCTGACGTGGTTCTACGGGCTGTGGCCGGGCTGAGCGGCGGGGCGCCGACGGGCGGGGGTCAGCGGGTGCCCCAGGCGTAGGTCTGCTTGCGCAGCTTCAGGTAGAGGAAGCTCTCGGTGCCCACCACGTCCGGCACGGCCCGGATCGAGCCGAGGATGTCGAGCAGCCGCTCGTCGTCCTCGGCCACCACCTCCACCAGCAGGTCGAAGGATCCGGCGGTGATGACCACGTACTCGCACCCGTCGAGCCGGGCGACCTCGTCGGCCACCCGGTTCAGGTCGCCGTTGCAGCGCACGCCGATCATCGCCTGGCGGCTGAAGCCCAGCATCATCGGGTCGGTCACCCCGACGACCTGCACCACCCCGGTCTCCAGCAGCCGCTGCACCCGCTGGCGCACGGCCGCCTCGGACAGCCCCACCGCCTTGCCGATCGCGGCGTAGGAGCGGCGGCCGTCCTCCTGGAGCTGTTCGATGATGCGCTTGGCCGTCTCGTCCAGCACCGGCGCCGCGTGGTTGCGCCGGGCCCCCGGCGCGCTGTCCTCGTGCTCGGTCACGTGGTCCTCCGCTGGCGTGAACGTCGGTGGCCGTGCGCGGCCGCACGGGAATCGGTGGGGAGCCGCCCGCCGGGCGACGGAATCCAAAGTAGTGCATGCCGGGCCGCCCTCCGGCCCGCGCACCGCCGGGGAGGGCGGTCCTCAGGGCGTCTCGCCGGGGAGGCGGTCGCGCACCGAGTCCAGCGACAGCAGCGCCACGTGCAGGGACAGGCAGGTCTCCACCGAGTCCAGGTCGGCGCCGAGCACCCGGGCGATGCGGCGCAGCCGCTCATAGAAGGCGGGCCGGGACAGGTGCGCCGACGTGGCGGCCAGCGCCTTGTTGCGCCCCGCCTCCAGGTAGTGCCGCAGCATCTCGGTCAGGTCGCTGCCGTGCCGGGCGTCGTAGGCCAGCAGGGGGCCCAGCTCCCGCTCCACGTAGGTCTGCAGCCGCTCGTCGTCGCGGAACAGGTGGAGCAGTCCGCGCAGGTGCAGGTCGGGCAGGCGGTACAGCGGCCGCCGCTCGGGCCGGTGCAGGGCGACGTCGCCCACCTGCCGGGCCTCCAGGAAGGACCGGCGCACCTCCCGGATGTCGTCGGTGTGCGAGCCTGCCGCCAGCACCGGACCGGTGCCGACGAGTTCCCGCACCCGCTCGGCCAGCCGCTGCAGGCGCGGCTCGGGGTCCTGGCCCTGGGGGAGCGCCAGCAGGATGCCCACGCGCACGTCGTCGAGCGACCCGACCAGGGCGGGCAGCCGCACCTCGCGGCACGCGCGCGCGGTGGCCTCGGCGGTGTCGGACAGGCGGGCCTGCGCGGCGAGGCCGGTCCCGCCTTCGGGGAGCCGCAGCACCAGCCCGCTGAGCGAGCGCCCGTCCAGCGGGACGCCCACGGCCCGCGCGCGCACCAGCGCCTCCTGCGGGTCGGAGTAGGAGCGGTCGACGATGCCCGCGATGATCGTGCGGTGCGTCTGCCGCTCCAGGCTCTCCTGGTGGCGCTCCAGCAGCCGCCCCAGGGCGAGCGTGGTCGCGGCGCGCTCCAGGAGCATGGACTGGCGGGGCGAGGGGGAGGCCCCGCAGATCAGGACCAGGCGCCCCCAGTCCTGCCCGCGCGCGCCGACCATGGTCACCAGCCACCCCATGGTGCTGTCGTGCACGGTGCGCCCGCCGCCGCGGACCGTGCGCGAGCGCCCCTCCCAGGACGCCAGGACGGCCTCGGGCTGCTCCCCGGCGAGCTCGCACAGGAGCACCTGGTGGTTGAGGTTCTCCAGCACCACGGGGCACTCGGACAGGCGCGCGACCTCGCGCAGTACGTGCTCGGGGCGGGCGCCCTCCACGGACAGCCGGGTGAAGACCTCGTGCAGCCGCTCGGACTCGCGCAGCTCGTCCAGCTGCTCGTTGACGACCCGGACGTGCACCGCCTCGGTGATCTCGACGAAGCGGGTCTCGCGGTCGAGCGCGATGACCGGGATGCCGGCCTCGCGGGCGGCCTCCAGCAGCGCGCGCGGCAGCTCCGACTCCGCGCCGTACTTGCGGCCCAGCTCCACGGCGATTCCGCTCACCCCGACCGACGCCAGGTCCTCGACGTAGCGGCGCAGCGCCTCGGGGGAGTCGGGCATCGCGATGCCGGTGGTGAGCACCAGCTCGCCGCCGCGCAGCAGGTGCGCCAGGTCGGTCACCTCGGCGATGTGCACCCAGCGCACGGTGACCCCGAGGAGGTCCTCGCCCACCACCACGCGGGGGCGGGCGCGCTCGACGACGGGGATGCGCAGGACTTCGGCGAGTGTGGGAAGCACATCGGGGAGTCTACGGGGTCGGCCCTGCGGTGTGTAAGTGCGATGACGGCGCGACTTTACAGAGTGACAGGCGCCGCGCCGGAAACGGGCTGACGGACTGTCAGATCCGCGTCCCCGGAACCGACAGTGTGGCGCTGGCCGCACGGCCGGGCGGGGGTGAGACTGAGGTCATGTCGGAACTGCACGAACGCCACCGCGCCGTGATGCCCTCGTGGCTCGCCCTCTACTACGACGACCCCATGGAGATCACCTCCGGCAAGGGGAACCGCGTCACCGACGCCGAGGGGAACACCTACCTCGACTTCTTCGCCGGGATCCTCACCAACATGCTCGGCTACGACGTGGCCGAGGTGCGCGAGGCCGTCGAACGGCAGATCGCCCGCGGGGTGGTGCACACCTCCACCCTGTACCTGATCCGCGGCCAGGTCGAACTGGCCGAGAAGATCGCACGGCTGTCCGGGATCCCCGACGCCAAGGTCTTCTTCACCAACTCCGGCACCGAGGCCAACGAGACCGCGCTGCTCCTGGCCACCTACGCGCGCGGCACCGACCAGGTGCTCGCCATGCGCAACAGCTACCACGGCCGCTCCTTCGGCGCCGTGGCGGTCACCGGCAACACGGCCTGGAAGAACTCCTCGCTGTCCCCGCTCAACGTGCACTACCTGCACGGCACCGACCGCGACCACCCGGCCTTCCGCGGCATGGACGACGCCGCCTACACCGAGGCCTGCGTGGCGGACCTGCGCGAGGTTCTGGCCACCGCCGTGGCCGCAGGGGGCCCCGCCGCGCTGATCGCCGAGCCGGTGCAGGGCGTGGGCGGGTTCAGCATGGCGCCCGACGGGCTGCTCGCCGCCTACAAGGAGGTCCTCGACGAGTACGGGGCGCTGTTCATCTCCGACGAGGTGCAGACGGGGTGGGGCCGCACCGGCTCCTCCTTCTGGGGCATCGGCAACCACGGGGTCGTGCCCGACGCGCTCACCTTCGCCAAGGGGCTCGGCAACGGCTTCGCCGTCGGCGGCGTCGTGGCGCGCGGCGACCTGATGGACGCCCTGCCCGCAAACGGGCTGTCCACCTTCGGCGGCAACCCGGTGTCGATGGCCGCGGCCAACGCCACCCTGGACTACGTCCTCGACCACGACCTACAGGCCAACGCCGATCGGCTGGGCCGCGCCGTGCTGGGCGGCCTGACCGCGCTGTCGGACCTGCCCACCGTGGGCGGGGTGCGCGGCAAGGGGCTGATGTTCGCCGTCGACATGGTCGACCCGGAGACGGGGGCGCCCGCCCCGGCGCTGGCCGCGCGGGTGCTGGAGGAGGCCCGGCGGCGGGGGCTGCTCATCGGCAAGGGCGGCCTGCGCGGCAACGTGCTGCGGATGGCCCCGCCGCTCACCCTCACCGAGGACGAGGCGCACGAGGGCCGGGACGCCCTCGTCGACGCGGTCCGCGCGGTGGACGCCGCCGCCCGCGGCTGACCCGGGCGGGGCCGCGGCCCGCACAGAACCACCTGGCAACGTGGAACCGGAAGGACATCGATGAGCAAGCACGTCACCCACTGGATCGGAGGCCGGCCCGCCGCGGGCGGGGCGCGCCGCAGGGGGGACATCTACAACCCGGCCACCGGAAAGGTCGCGGGCACCGTGGACTTCGCCGGGCGGGCGGAGGTGGACGCGGCCGTCGCCGCCGCCGCGGACGCCTTCCCCGGCTGGCGGGACACCTCGCTGTCCAAGCGGGTCGCGGTGCTCTTCCGCTTCCGCGAGCTGCTCAAGGAGAACGCCGACGAGCTGGCCGGGCTGATCAGCTCCGAGCACGGCAAGGTCGTCTCCGACGCCGCCGGGGAGGTCCAGCGGGGCCTGGAGGTCGTGGAGTTCGCGTGCGGCATCCCGCACCTGCTCAAGGGGGGCTACTCGGAGAACGTGTCCACCGGGGTGGACGCCTACTCCATCCTGCAGCCCCTGGGCGTGGTCGCGGGCATCTCGCCGTTCAACTTCCCGGCCATGGTGCCCATGTGGATGTTCCCGGTGGCCATCGCCTGCGGTAACACCTTCGTCCTCAAGCCCAGCGAGAAGGACCCCTCCGCGTCGGTGCGCATCGCCGAGCTGTGGGCCGAGGCCGGGCTGCCCGACGGGGTGTTCAACGTCGTGCACGGCGACAAGGAGGCCGTCGACGGGCTGCTGGAGCACGACGGCGTCAAGGCGGTGAGCTTCGTCGGCTCCACGCCCATCGCGCAGTACATCTACGAGGGCGCCGCGCGCTCGGGCAAGCGGGTGCAGGCGCTGGGCGGGGCGAAGAACCACATGGTGGTGCTGCCCGACGCCGACCTGGACCTGGCGGCCGACGCGGCGGTCTCGGCGGGTTTCGGGTCGGCGGGGGAGCGGTGCATGGCCATTTCGGCCGTGGTCGCCATCGACACCATCGCCGATGACCTTCTGGAGCGCATCCGCGCGCGCGTCGAGCGGCTGCGGGTGGGGCCGGGCGATGACGACCGCAGCGAGATGGGGCCCCTGGTCACGCGCGCGCACCGGGACAAGGTCGCCTCGTACCTGGAGACGGGCGTGCGCGAGGGGGCGTCGCTGCCCATCGACGGGCGCGTGCACCCGGTCCTGGGCGGGGGCGGGGACGGGTTCTGGCTGGGCCCCTCGCTCCTGGACCACGTCACCCCGGAGATGGCCTGCTACACCGACGAGATCTTCGGGCCGGTGCTCAGCATGCTGCGCGTGCCCTCCTACGAGAGCGCGCTGGAGCTGATCAACGCCAACCCCTATGGCAACGGCACCGCCATCTTCACCAATGACGGCGGTGCGGCCCGGCGCTTCCAGAACGAGGTGGAGGTGGGCATGGTCGGCATCAACGTGCCGATCCCGGTGCCCATGGCCTACTACTCCTTCGGCGGGTGGAAGAAGTCGCTGTTCGGCGACTCGCACGCGCACGGGATGGAGGGCGTGCACTTCTACACCCGCACCAAGGCCGTCACTTCGCGGTGGCTCGACCCCTCGCACGGCGGGGTGAACCTGGGCTTCCCCACCAACGGCTGACGCGGCGCCGCCCCGAGGGCGGCCGCGCGCATCGGCACACGGCTACGGACCGCGTCCCCGCCTCGGCTCAGGGGATGCGGTCCGGCTGTTTTTCAAGGTTCCCCGGCGGAATCGCCCTACCCAAGGTCGGGCGGTCGCTACAGGGAGTATCGTGGGGGAAGGTTCGCCTCACCCGGCGGTGCGCTCGGCGCCGCCGCCGAGGCGGAACCGCGGACCACTCCGGGAGATGCGCTCATTTCCCCTCCTCCCCCCATGGAAAGCGAGCGCGTCGGGTGCTCCGGGGCCGCTCTCCCCCTGGCCCCGGAGCACCCACCTTCTCCGTCCGTCCTGTCGACCCTCTTCCGGCGCGTGCACCCGGCCTTGACGACCCTGGCCCGGTGGGCGCTCGCAGCGTGTTCGGACGGCGTCCCTAGGAGAAGGGGCCCACACCTGCGTGCGGGTGCCCTGTCAGCGGGCCGCGAGTTCGGGTTCCCCCGCGTGCGCGTCGTGCGCCGCGGCGATGCCCGCGCACTCGGCGCAGCCGTAGACCTCGCTGCCGTCGGGCAGGGCGCCCAACGCGTGGCGCGGCCGCGGCCAGCGGACGTGGCAGATGGCGCAGGCGTCCCCCATGCACTGCGCCGTACTCAGCACTTCCGGCTCGAACGTGTAGATGTCGGTTGTGTCGGCAGCGGCCCCCAGTCGGGGCACAATGCTCAGACCGCTCAACGTCCCATCTCCCCCCGTGGTTTAGGACAGTCTGGCGGACCTATAGAGATCGGCTCTTATTGAACCAGAAACGGTCTGCGACCGGAATGGCTCAGGCCGTTTTCTGTGACTCTAAGCCCATGAAGCTTAACTCTTGGTAGTCGAATCGGGAAGACTTGGCCAAGGCTTCCGGGTGAATATTTCCGTTTGTCCGATTTTTACGGGGTGGGATCCGCCTTCCGGGGCACCACCGTGAACCGGCGCAGTCGCAGAGCGGGGTTCTTCTCCCGGACCTCGGCCACCCTCCCGGGGTCGATACGGCCGACCGCTACCCCCGTCTGCTCACCCATTGCGACGATCCGCGTCCCCATCGGGTCGACGATCGCGCTGTTGCCCGCCCCCGTCGGCGCGTTCTGCCCCGCCGCGGCGACGTACAGGGTGTTCTCGATCGCGCGGGCGCGCAGCAGCGTCGTCCAGTGGTCCTCCTTCAGCGGGCCGGGCACCCACTCGGCGGCCAGCAGCAGGGCTTGGGCCCCCGCGTCCGCGATCCGCCGCGTCACCTCCGGGAAGCGCAGGTCGTAGCAGGTCTGCAGGCCGAAGACGACGCCGTCGCAGGTGAAGGTCTCCGGGTCGGTGATCGGGCCGGGCTCGACCACCTCCGACTCGCGGGCGCCGAACGCGTCGTACAGGTGGAGCTTGCGGTAGCGCGCGACGACGGAGCCGTCCGGGCCGAAGGCCGCGAGGGTGTTGGAGAACCGGCCGGGCGCCGACGGCAGGGCCTCGTTCAGGCCGGCCACCACGTGGACGCCGTGCTCGGCGGCGAGCGCGGCGATCCCCGACGGGAAGGGGCCGTCCAACGGCTCGGCGGACTCGACGAACCGGTGGTCGGTGCGCGGCGCGGTGAACATCGCGTACTCGGGCAGCAGCACCACCCGCGCGCCGCGCGCCACGCCCTCGCCGACCATCGCGCGCGCCGTGTCCAGGTTGCGCCGCTTGTCCTCGCCGGGCGCGTACTGCCCGATGGCCACATCCACCATGCCGCCTCCTCAGGAACGGGGGACCCTCCCGCATCCCCTTTCTATCGCGAAGGGCCCACGCCCCCATGGACGGGGGCGTGGGCCCTTCAGGCGGGGAGGGGCCGTCTCGGGCGGCGGCCGCTACAGGCGGGCGAAGGCCTCCTCGATGATGGACAGGCCCTCGTCGAGCAGGTCGTCGCCGATCACCAGCGGGGGCAGCATCCGGATGACGTTGCCGTAGGTCCCGGCGGTCAGCAGTACCAGGCCCTGCTGGTGGCAGTAGGAGACCACCTTGCCCAGCGCCTCGCCGTTGGGCGTCTTGTCGTCCGGCCCCTGGACCAGCTCGATGGCGACCATCGCGCCGCGCCCGCGCACGTCGCCGATGATGCCGTGCCTCTCCGCCAGCGCGCGCAGGCGGGAGAGCATCCGCTCGCCGATCGCCTCGGCGCGCTCCACCAGCCCGTCGGACTCGATGGCCTCGATCGAGGCGAGGGCGGCCGCGCAGGCGGCCGGGTTGCCGCCGTAGGTGCCGCCCAGGCCGCCGCCGTGCACGGCGTCCATCAGGTCGGCCCGCCCGGTCACCGCGGCCAGCGGCAGGCCCCCGGCGATGCCCTTGGCGGTGGTGATCAGGTCCGGCACGACGCCCTCGTGCTCGCAGGCGAACATCCGGCCGGTGCGGGCGAAGCCCGTCTGCACCTCGTCGGCGACGAACACGATGCCGTTGTCGCGGCAGAAGTCGGCCAGCGCCGGGAGGAAGCCCTCGCCCGGGACGATGAACCCGCCTTCACCCTGGATCGGCTCGATCAGCACGGCGGCCACGTTCTCCGCGCCGACCTGCTTGGTGACCTGGTCGATCGCCTGGGCGGCGGCCTCGCGCCCGCACTGCTCCGGGCCGGTGGGCCAGCGGAACGGGTAGGCCATCGGGATCCGGTACACCTCGCCGGCGAACGGGCCGAAGCCGTGCTTGTAGGGCATGTTCTTCGCGGTCAGCGCCATGGTGAGGTTGGTGCGCCCGTGGTAGGCGTGGTCGAACACCACGACGGCCTGGCGGCCGGTCGCACTGCGGGCGATCTTGACCGCGTTCTCCACCGCCTCGGCGCCGCTGTTGAGCAGCACCGAGCGCTTCTCGTGGTCCCCGGGGGTGAGCCGGTTGAGGGCCTCGGCGACCTCCACGTACCCCTCGTAGGGGTTGACCATGAAGCAGGTGTGGGTGAAGCGCGAGAGCTGCTCGCCCGCGCGCTCGGCGACCCGCGGGTCGGCGTTGCCGACGTTCGTGACGGCGATGCCGGAACCGAAGTCGATGAGGGAGTTGCCGTCGATGTCCTCGACGATGCCCCCGCCCGCGCGCTGGACGTAGACCGGAAGGACGCTCCCGACGCCCTGGGCGACCGCCTTCTTCCTGCGCTCCTGGAGCGCCTGGGACTTGGGGCCGGGGATCTCGGTGACGATCCGCCGGGCCTGGGCGACCTCGGTGCTGGCCATGGGTGCCGTCCTCCCTCTCTGCTCGGCGGCGCGCCCCCGCGCGCCGGACGGTGGGGCGCCGGTCGGGGGGACCGGCGCGACGCCCCGACCCTACGGCCGCGCCGTGGGCCCAGCCCTCTCCCATCCGGATAAAATCGCGGCACCCGGTTGGCCATTCTGGAGAGCGTGCTCTCCGGTGAGAGTTCGGAGAGGGGGCGCCGTGCCTCCCACACTGGGCGCCGTCCTGCGCACCCCCCGCCTCGGCCTGCGGCTGCGCGCCGGCGGTCCGGACGCCGAGTCCCGGCCGGTGCGCTGGGTCGCCATCAGCGAGCTCACCGACCCCACCCCCTACCTCGAAGGCGGGGAGCTGGTCCTGACCACCGGCATCCGGTGGCCCGAGGGCGGGGGCGGGGCGGACGCCCTCGCCGCCTACACGCGGCGGCTGGCCGACAGCGGCGCCGCCGGGCTGGGGTTCGGCAGCGGAGTGGCGCACGAGCGGGTGCCCCCGTCGCTGGTGGAGGCGGCCGAGGAGGCGGGGCTCCCGTTGATCGAGGTGCCCCGGCCGACGCCGTTCATCGCGGTGGGCAAGGAGGTCTCCCGCCTGCTCGCCCAGGAGGAGTACGAGGGGCTGACGCGGGCCTTCGCGGCGCAGCGCAGGCTCACCCAGGCGGCGCTGCGCGGAGACCGCGCGGTCGTGGAGCGGCTGGGCGCGGAACTGGCGAAGGGGGCGTCCCCGGCCCGGGCGGTGCCGGGCCGTGCGGGGGGTGGCGAGCCGTCCCGGTGGTGGGTGCTGCTGCTCGACCGGGACGGGCGCGCGCGGCACGCGACCCCCGAGGCCGCCGCAGCGCGCGCGGGGGATCTGGAGGGGGAGGTGGCCCGTCTGCGCGCGGCCCGCCGCCCCTCGGGGGCGTCGGTGTCGTCGGAAGGGGAGAGCGTCTCGCTACAGCCGTTGGGCGTGGGCGGGCGCGTGCGCGGGTTCCTGGCGGTGGGGGCATCGCACGGGCTCGGGGCCGATGAGCGCACGCTGGTGAGCGCCGCGGCGTCGCTGATGTCGTTGGAACTGGAGCACCGCGCCCCTGAGGAGGGGGAGCTGGCCGCCGGGGTGCTGGAGGCGCTGCTCGACGGAGAGCTGGACCTGGCGGGAGGACGGGCCGAGCGGCTGCGCAAGGCGCTGCCCGAGCCGCCGCTGGAGGTCGCCGTGGCCGAGGCGGGGGCGTCGGCGGGGGCCTCGGCGGGGTCCTCGGGCGACGAGGCCGGATCGGCCGTGCCGCACCTGCACACGCCGCGCGGATGCTTGGCGGGGCGGATCGGGGACAGGGCCGTGCTGGTGGGGCCGGTGTCGGCCGCCCCGGGGGAGGCGCTGGCCGAGGCCGTGCGAGGGAGCGTCGGCGTGAGCCGTCCGACGGACCTGGAGGGCCTGCCGGCGGCCCGCGCCGAGGCGGAGCGCGCGCTGGAGGCGGCGGCGGCCGAGGGCAAGGGGATGGTCAGGGCGTCCGAGCTTCCGGGAGGGTTCCTGGGGCTGCTCGGGGGCCGGGCGGGAAGGCGCATGGCGGGCGAGGTGCTGGCGCCGCTGTTGGAGCAGCGGTCGGCCGAGGATTTGGTCGCCTCCCTGCGCGGGTACCTGGCCGCATCGGGGCGGTGGGACGCGGCGGCGGAGCGGTTGGGGATCCACCGCCACACACTGCGGTACCGGATCAACCGCATCCGGAAGCTGCTCCCGGGAGACCTGTCGGACCCGGACTACAGGACCGAGCTGTGGATCGCCTTGAGACTGCTAGAGGACGAGTAGCCAGGGGAGAGGTGAGGCCTCCGGAGCGGGCGATCGAAACCAGGTCGGCGGCCCGTACGGCAGCGCTGTCGGCCGTGCGGCGTGTGCGTGGTCGCCGTGATTGGCGGCGACGGAGTGAGCGGGGTGGTTCCCCGGGCCCTGCTTGCCGCCTTCCCGGCTTCTCTCGCTCCGGGGCGGCTGGACAGGCCCCCCGCTTGAGGGCCCCGGCCGGGCGGCGGGCCGCCGGGGCGTGAGGTGGGGGCGGCGACGACGGAAGTGGGCGGCCCCTGCGGTAGCGCTGTCGGCCGTGCGGCGTGTGCGTGGTCGCCGTGGATGGCGGCGACGGAGTGAGCGGGGTGGTTCCCCGGCCCTGCCTGCCGTCCGTCCGGTCCCTCGCGGTCCAGGTGGGCGGCGCGGTGGGCAGGGTGCGCGGTCGTCCGCGTTCGTGGCGGCCGCCGCCCCCGTGCCCCCTTCCTGGCGATGATCTCGACAGGAGTGCTGTCAAAACCGCCGGAATGACAGCACCTTC
>NZ_JAQFWQ010000053.1 GCF_027706725.1 Nocardiopsis endophytica | reverse complement strand
GGTAGCCGGGTCGGCCGGGGTAGCCGGGTCGGCCGGGGTAGCCGGGTCGGCCGGGGTAGCCGGGTCGGCCGGGAAGGACGGTGGGGCACGATGACCGCCGTGACGCCTTCTCCCTCCTCCGCCCCCGCTGTCCCCTCCGTCCCCTCAGGGTCCGGCGGCGCGCTCGCCGAGGTGATCGCCGACCGCGCCGCGGGGCCCGACCCGGTCTGCCTGTTCGCCTACGACCTGGACGCCCTCGCCCGCCATGCCGAGCGGGTGGTGGCCCCGCTGCCCGAGCGGTGCCGGATGTTCTACGCGATGAAGGCCAACAGCGCCGCCCCGGTGCTGCGGGCCCTGGCCCCCGTCGTGGCCGGGTTCGAGGTGGCCTCCGGCGGCGAGGTGGCCAAGGCGCGGGAGGTGGACCCCGACATCCCGGTGATCTTCGGCGGACCGGCGAAGACCCCGGAGGAGATCGCCGACGCCCTGCGGCAGGGCGTCACCCGGCTGCACGCCGAGAGTGTGCTGGAGCTGCACCGCATCTCTCGGGCGGCGGTGGCGGCCGGTACCGAGGCGGAGGTGCTGCTGCGGGTGAACCTCGCCGGGCCGTTCCCGTCGGCGACGCTGGCGATGGCGGGGCGCCCCACCCAGTTCGGCATCGACGAGGCGGACCTGCTGGACGCGGTGGCCGCCGCCGTGGCGCTCCCGGGCGTCCGGCTCGCCGGGTTCCACCTGCACTCGATCTCCAACAACCTCTCCGCCGAGGCGCACCTGGACGTGATGCGCATGTACCGGGACAAGGCGGCGGCGTGGGAACGGGAGTTCGGCGTGCGGTGCGAGGTGCTCAACGTCGGCGGCGGCATCGGGGTCGACTACGTCGACCTCGACGCGCGGTTCGACTGGGAGGGGTTCACGCGCGGGCTGGCCGACCTGGTGGAGACGTTCCCGGACCACGTGCGGGAGATCGACTTCGAGTGCGGCCGGTTCCTGACCGCCGAATGCGGCCGGTACGCGGTGGAGGTGCTGGACGTGAAGCGCAACCACGGGACGTGGTACGCGCTGGTGCGGGGCGGGACGCACCAGTTCCGGCTGCCCGCGTCGTGGCAGCACAGCCACCCGTTCACGGTCTTCCCGGTGGAGGAGTGGGAACCGGGTCTCCCCCGGCCGGAGGTGTCCGGGGAGCCGGTGACGGTGGTGGGCGAGCTGTGCACCCCGAAGGACGTCCTGGCCCGGGAGGTGCGGGTACCCCGCGTCCGGGCGGGCGACGTCCTGGTGTTCAGCCACGCGGGCGCCTACGGCTGGGAGATCTCGCACCACGACTTCCTGTCGCACCCGCACCCGGAACAGCTGTTCCTGGGAGGCGGACAGGGGTGAGCGGCGGCCGTGTGGCCGGCGGCCGGGGCGGCCGGGCTGACCGGTGGCCGGGCGGCCGGCTGCCGGCGACGACGAAGGTCGGCGGCCCATCGGGTAGCGCTGTCGGCCGCGGCGCGTGTGCGTGGTCGCCGTCGATGGCGGCGACGGAACAAGCCGGGCGGTTCCCCGGCCCTGCCTGCCGGGCGGCGGGCCCCTCGCGGTGCGGGGAGGCGGCGCGACCGGGTGGGCGCATGGCCGCCCGCGTTCGTGGCGGCCGCCGGGCCGGTGCCCCCTGCCCGGCGATGATCTCGGGGAAAACGACGCTACCGGGCCGGTTTTAGCGTCCATTCCCCCGAGTTCAACAAGGGAACGGCGGTGCGGGGGCGCGCTGGTGTTGATCTCGGGGAAGTCGGGGTTGAACCGGACACGATAACCCCGACTTCCCCGAGATCATCGCGAAGGGGGCATATCTGACAGCCGGAGAGGGGTCCGGTCCTCCTGTGTCGTGGAATCGACGCTTTCAGGCCGATCAGGCGTCGATATCACCACGCAAGATGGCCCCGGAGCGCTGAGGGGCTGGCGCAGGGGGGGGCGGGCGGCGCTTCGCGCACCACCGCCGGGTGGGAGGCGGGGGCGGTACGAACGGGCGGTCCGGCGTCACCGTGCGGACAGACGCTCCAGCGCCGACCGGCTGTCATCGTCGGCGGGGCGGTAGACGACCAGCAGCTGGTCCGGGTCGTGGAGCGGTCTGAGCGTCTCGAAATGCACGGCGATCACTCCGGCATCGGGGTGCCGCATCTCCTTGGATCCGCGGCCGTCGGCCTTGACGTCGCCCTCGTCCCACAGGCGCGCGAATTCGTCGTCGTGAGCGATGCACTCGG
This sequence comes from Nocardiopsis endophytica, assembly GCF_027706725.1. GTDB lineage: Bacteria > Actinomycetota > Actinomycetes > Streptosporangiales > Streptosporangiaceae > Nocardiopsis_A > Nocardiopsis_A endophytica. Next base: position 43,717 of record NZ_JAQFWQ010000053.1, on the reverse strand, counting down.
TGATGAGGCCGGACAGCGCCGCATCCTCAGGGTGCGCGGCCCAGGCCGCGCGCAGGTGGGCGACCCCGTCGCGCACGACGGCTTCGCGGTCGACATAGACCTCGCGCATCCCCGGGTGCACCAGGCACAGCCACATGGCGTTGCGCCGCGAAGGCGGCAGGGTGTCGAAGTCCGGGAGCAGCACCGCCATCTCCCGGTTCCGGGCCAGGATGTCGTAGCGGCGGTTCATCAGCATGGCCGGAAGCGGCGCGAGGTCGGCGACCAGCCGGTCCAGTGGCGGCGACGCGGCGGTGGCGGGTCCGCCGGCGGTGCGGGGGCGCTGCCGGGCCAGGCCGTAGAGGTAGGCGCGTTCGCCGGGGTCCAGCCGCAGCGCCCGCGCCAGCGCCTCCACCACGTCCGCCGAGGGCCGCAGCCCGCGGGCCTGTTCCAGCCGCACGACGTAGTCGACGCTGATCCCGGCGAGCTCGGCGACCTCTTCGCGGCGCAGCCCCGGGGTCCGCCGGGACCGCCGGCGCCGCGGCAGGCCGGCCTCCCGCGGATCCAGCCGTTCGCGCCGGGTCCGCAGGAACGCGGCCAGCTCCTTCGTCGCGTCCACGGTTCCGGTTCTCGTCCCGTCCAGGGTTCCGGTGGTCATGGTCGGTCCAACAGCCGAGGGTGGGACCGGTCTTCCCAGGAAGCCCCTTCCCTTACCCCCGGCCCGCGGCGGCCGCAGGCTGGTGCCCGATGTCGTTCACGGGAACGGCACGAGCACAGGAGGACAGGATGCCGCTCACCCTCGACACCTACCGGACGCTGGGCCGCTCCGGACTGCGGGTCTCGCCCCTGGCCCTGGGCACGGCGACCTTCGGCACCGAATGGGGCTGGGGCGCCGGGCGGGACGACGCGCACAAGCTGTTCGACGCCTACGTCGAACGGGGCGGCAATCTCATCGACACCGCCGGCACCTATACCGAGGGCAGCTCCGAGCGCATGCTGGGCGGGTTCATCCGCGACCGCCGCGAGGAGCTGGTGATCGCGACGAAGTACTCGACGCTGCGCCGCCCCGGCGACCCCAACTCGGGGGGCGCCCACCGCAAGAGCATGTTCGGATCGGTGGAGGACAGCCTGCGGCGGCTGGGCACCGACCACATCGACCTGCTCTTCCTGCACGTGTGGGACTTCCTGACCCCGGTCGAGGAGGTCCTGCGCGGCCTGGACGACCTGGTCCGGCAGGGCAAGGTCCTGTACGTGGCGATGTCCAACGTCCCGGCCTGGCAGGTCTCGCGCATGCAGGCGATCGCCGACCTGCGCGGATGGTCGCCGCTGGTCGCTCTGCAGATCGAGTACAGCCTGATCAACCGTGGCGCAGAGCGCGACCTGATCCCGATGGCGCGGGCGATGGGCCTGGGGGTGACGCCCTACTCACCACTGGGCGGGGGCGTGCTCACCGGCAAGTACGGCCGCGCCGACCTGGCCGCGGAGGGGGCCGGCCCCGAGGAGAGCGGCCGCAAGCGCTTCAACGCCGGCCTCGGCATGGTCACCGAACGCACCCTCGCCATCGCCGACGCCGTGCGGGAGGTCGCCGCGGAGCTGGGGCGCACACCCGCCCAGGTCGCGCTGGCCTGGACGCTCCAGGCCCCCGGCGTGACGGCGCCCGTCGTCGGCGCGCGCACCCCCGAGCAGCTGAAGGGGAACCTGGACGCCCTGGAGGTCGACCTCACCGCCGACCAGGTGGCCCGTCTCGACGAGGTCAGCGCGATCGACCCCGGCTACCCGCACGACATGCTCGCCAGCGACCACATCCGCGCGGTGACCGCGGGCGCCATGAGGATCGAGTCCCACTGACCTGCGGGGGCCGCCGACCGCAGCCGGTCGGCGGCCCCCTGACGGTCAGGGGTCAAGGGTCAGGGCTCGTAGACGGTCACCGGGAACGACGCGCGGACGATGGTGCGCAGGTCCTCCAACGTCGCCTCGGGGGACACCAGCCCGGCGGCCCGGGCCTGCACCAGTAGGTTGCCGATGGCGGTCGCCTCCACCGGGCCGGCCACCACCCGGCGCCCCGTGCGGCGCGCGGTCAACCGGCACAGCAGCGCGTTCTGCGACCCGCCGCCGACCACGTGCACCGTCCGCGCCTTCCGGCCGGACAGCTCCTCGGCCGTGTCGATCGTGCGGGCGTAGGCCGCCGCCAGCGACTCCAGGATGCTCCGGACCACCTCGGCCCGCGACCCCGGCGGGCGCACCCCCCGCTCCTCGCACCAGTCGCGGATGCGCGCGGGCATGTCCCCCGGTGGGACGAACCGCTCGTCCGCCGCGTCGAAGACGGGGACCTCCCGCTCCACCTTCTCCGCCTCGTCGAGGAGTTCCTGCAGGTCGGCGCCGCCCCCGTCCGTGCCGGGGCGCCGGTCGGCGTCGCGCCAGGTGCGGACCGACTCGCTGAGCAGCCACAGCCCCGACACGTTGCGCAGGAACCGGACCCGCCCGTCCACGCCCCCCTCGTTGGTGAAGTTGGCCGCGCGCGCCTGGGCCGTCAGCACCGGCGCGTCGAGCTCCAGGCCCACCAGCGACCAGGTCCCCGAGGAGATGTAGGCCGCGTCGGGCGTCTCGAACGGCACGGCGGCCACGGCCGAGGCCGTGTCGTGCGACCCGACGGCCGTCACCTGTACCCGGTCCCGGTCGGCCCCGATCCGCCCGGCGACCCCGGCGGTGAGCGGGCCGATCCGCTCGCCCGGGTCGACCAGGTCGGCGAAGAGGCCGGGCGGGTACCCCAGCCGCTCCATCAGCTCCGTGTCCCAGGTGCGGTCGGCCACCGACAGCAGCCCGGTGGTCGAGGCGTTGGTGGCCTCGGTGCGGGCCCACCCGGTGAGCCAGTAGGCCAGCAGGTCCGGGAGGAGCAGCAGCCGGTCGGCCAGGTCCAGGAACCCGGACTCGCGCTCGGCGGCCAGCTGGAACACCGTGTTGAAGTCGAGGTGCTGCAGGCCGTTGCGGGCGAACAGCTCGGCCCCGTCGGCCACGGCGTGCACCAGCTCCACGCCGCGCGCCGACCGCGCGTCGCGGTAGTGGTAGGGCACCCCGAGCATGCGGCCGCCGCGCAGCAGCGCGTAGTCCACCGCCCAGGAGTCGATGCCCACGCTGCACAGCCCGGGGGCCGAGCGCAGGGCGGCGCCCAGCCCCTCCTCGACCGCGCCGTAGAGCGCCTGGATGTTCCAGTGCAGCCCTTCGGTGCCCTCTCCCTCGGTGCCGTGTCCCTCGGTGCTGCGCCTCTCAGTACTGCGCCTCTCAGTGAACTGGACAGGCGTGTTGGGGAACCGGGCGACCTGCTCCATGGTCAGCCGCCCGGACTCCAGGCGGCCGACGACCACCCGCCCGCTCGTCGCGCCCAGGTCGACGGCGGCCAGGGCCGGACCGCCGCCGGTGCGCTGCTCGGTCACCGGCATCACCGCAGGAAGGCCGCCGCGACCCCGGCGTCGACCGGGACGTGCAGGCCCGTCGTGTGCGAGAAGTCGTCCGTGCACAGCGCGAAGACCGCGTTGGCCACGTGCTCGGGCAGCACCTCGCGCTTGAGGATGGTGCGCTGGGCGTAGAACGCGCCCAGGTCCTCCTCCTCGATGCCGTAGGTCTTGGCCCGCTGGGCGCCCCACCCGCCGGCGAAGATGCCCGAGCCGCGCACGACGCCGTCGGGGTTGACGCCGTTGACCCGGACGCCGTGCGCGCCGAGCTCGGCGGCGAGCAGGCGCACCTGGTGGGCCTGGTCGGCCTTGGCCGCCGAGTAGGCCACGTTGTTCGGGCCCGCGAACACCGAGTTCTTGGAGGCGATGTAGACGATGTCGCCGCCGATGCCCTGGGCGGTGAGGATGCGCGCGGCGTTCTTGGACACCAGGAAGGAGCCCTTGGCCATCACGTCGTGCTGCAGGTCCCAGTCCTTCTCGGTGGTCTCCAGCAGCGGCTTGGACAGCGACAGCCCGGCGTTGTTGACGACCAGGTCGACGCCGCCGAAGGCGAGGACGGCCTCGTCCAGGGCGGCCCGCACGGCGGCCTCGTCCGAGACGTCCGCGGCCACGCCGACCGCGGTGTCGGGTCCGCCCAGCTCCTCGGCGGCGGCGCGGGCCTTGTCCAGGTCGAGGTCGGCCACGACGACGCAGGCGCCCTCGGCGGCCAGGCGCCCGGCGACGGCCTTGCCGATCCCGGAGGCCGCACCGGTCACGAAAGCGACCCGGGTGGCCAGCGGCTTGGGCGCCGGGCGGCGCTTGAGCTTGGCCTCCTCCAGCGCCCAGTACTCGATGCGGAACTTCTCCTCCTCCCCGATCGGCCGGTAGGAGGACAGCGCCTCGGCGCCGCGCATCACGTTGATCGCGTTGATGTAGAACTCGCCCGCCACCCGGGCGGTCTGCTTGTCGGCACCGTAGGTGAACATGCCGACGCCGGGGACGAGCACGACGGCCGGGTCGGCGCCGCGGATGGCCGGGGAGTCCGCGGTGGCGTAGCGCTCGTAGTAGGCGCGGTAGTCGGCCCGGTAGGCCTCGTGCAGCGCGGGCAGCGCTTCGAGGACCTCCTCGACGGGCGCGTCCGCGGGCAGGTCGACGACCAGCGGCTTGACCTTGGTGCGCAGGAAGTGGTCGGGGCAGCTGGTGCCCAGCTCGGCCAGCGCGGGCATCCTCTCCCGGGACAGGAAGTCGAGCACGGCGTCGCTGTCGTCGAAGTGGCCGACCACGGGCCGGTCCGCGGAGGCGATGCCGCGCAGGTGCGGGGCCAGCGCGGCGGCCTTGGCGCGGCGCTCGGCCTCGGGCAGCGGGGCGCGGCCGGGGCGGACGGCGCCGAACGGCTCGGGCGCGCCGTTCTCCTCGATGTACCGGGCGGCGGTCTCGATGATCCACCGCGAGTTGGCCTCGGCCTCCTCGGAGGTGTCCCCCCAGGCGGTGATGCCGTGCCCGCCGAGGACGGTGCCCACGGCCTGCGGGTTGGCCCGCTTGACCTCGGCGATGTCCAGGCCGAGCTGGAAGCCGGGGCGGCGCCAGGGCACCCACACCACCTTGCCGCCGAAGATCTCGGCGGTGAGCTTCTCGCCGTCGGCGGCGGTGGCGATGGCGATGCCGGAGTCGGGGTGCAGGTGGTCCACGTGCGCGGCGTCGACGAGCCCGTGCATGGCGGTGTCGATCGAGGGGGCGGCGCCGCCCTTGCCGTGCAGGCAGTAGTCGAACGCGGCGACCATCTCGTCCTCGCGCTCGACGCCCGGGTAGACGCCGGTGAGGGCGCGCATCCGGTCCAGCCGCAGCACGGCAAGGCCTTCCGGCTTGAGGGTGCCCAGGTCGCCGCCGGAGCCCTTGACCCAGAGCAGCTCGACGTCCTCCCCCGTCACCGGGTCGGTCCCGGTGCCCTTGGCCGAGGTGTTGCCGCCGGCGAAGTTGGTGTTGCGGGGGTCGGAGCCCAGCGCGTTCGACCGCGCGATGAGCTCGGCCACGGTCGGGTGGAGTTCAGGCATCGCTTTTCCGTTCTCTCCGTTCAGGGTGCACGTGCGGCGGGTGGGGTGTGGCGGGGGCGGGACCGGGGGCGCCCGGCGGGCTCAGGCGCCCCATCCGGCCTGGACGCCCCCGACGCGTTCGGCCTCGATCGCCTCCTGGTAGCCGGAGTCGAGGTAGGCCCGCATCGGGTCGGCCGGGAGCCCGCGGCCGGCGCGCCACTCGGCGAGCATGGGGCGCACGTCGGTCTGGAAGGCGTCCATGAACACCGCGTTGGCCTCCAGCACGTCCCCGGCGACCTGGGCGGCGCGCAGTGCCCCGGTGTCCAGGAGCAGCGCCCGCGCGGTCATCTCCTGCACGTTGAGCACCGAGCGGATCTGGCCGGGGATCTTCTTCTCCACGTTGTGGCACTGGTCGAGCATGAAGGCCACGTCCGGGCTGTTGAGCCCGCCGCCGCGGACCACCTCGACGAGGATGCGGAAGAGCTGGAAGGGGTCGGCCGCGCCGACGATGAGGTCGTCGTCGGCGTAGAAGCGCGAGTTGAAGTCGAACGAGCCGAGCTTGCCCAGCCGAAGCAGCTGCATGACGATGAACTCGATGTTGGTGCCCGGCGCGTGGTGGCCGGTGTCCAGGCACACCACCGCCTTGTCGCCCAGGGCGGCCACCTGGGCGTAGCTGGTCCCCCAGTCCGGCACGTCGGTGTGGTAGAAGGCCGGCTCGAAGAACTTGTACTCCAGCACGAGGCGCTGGTCGTCGCCGAGGCGCTCGTAGACGGTCCGCAGCGACTCGTGCAGGCGGTCCTGGCGGCCCCGCATGTCGGCCTGGCCGGGGTAGTTGGACCCCTCGGCCAGCCAGATCTTCAGGTCGCGCGACCCCGTCTGGTGCATGATGTCGATGCACTCGAAGTGGTGGTCGATCGCCTTCTTGCGGACGGCCGGGTCCTCGTGGGTGAGGGCGCCGAACTTGTAGTCGTCGTCCTGGAAGGTGTTGGAGTTGACGGTGCCCAGGCGCACCCCGTTCTCCTCGGCGTGCGCGCGCAGGGCGGCGAAGTCGCACCGGTCCCAGGGGATGTGCAGGGCGACGGTGGGGGCCAGGCCGGTGTGCCGGTGCACCTGGGCGGCGTCGGCGATCTTCTCGAAGGGGTCGCGCGGGGTCCCCGGGGTGCCGAACACCTTGAAGCGGGTCCCGGAGTTGCCGAACGCCCACGACGGCAGTTCGATCGCCTGGGCGGCGAGGTCGTCGGTGATCTCCTCGAAGGCGGTCACTGCGTGTTCCCTTCCGTGGTGGTGTCGGGGGCCGGGGCGCCTGCGGCCGGTGCCGCGAGCTGGTCCTCGAGGTTGAAGACCTCGCGCAGGCGGACGGGGCCCACCTCGAAGGAGCCGCCCTCGGCGAAGAAGGGCCGCATGGAGGCCTGCCACCGCGCGTTGATCTCGGTGGGCTCCATCCGGGCCCGGGCGGCCGCGTAGTCGTCGGTCTCCAGGTAGCCGATGACGGTGCCGTCGTCCTGGGCGAACAGGGAGTAGTTCGTCCATCCGGCCTCGTGCAGGGCCTGGAGCATCTCCGGCCACACGGCCCGGTGCCGTTCGATGTACTCGTCGAGCCGGTCGGGCCGCACCTGCATGCGGAAGCACACGCGCTCCACCGGTGCCTCCCTCCTCGTGTCGTGCGTCTCGTGGGTCGCGGGGTCACTGCCCGGCGCCGGCCTTGGCGGGTGCGTCCCCGGCGGGGTCGAGCACCCGGCCGTAGCGCTCGGTCTCGATCTGCTCGAGGCTCTTGCCCTGGGTCCTGGGCGCCCAGATGGTGCCGATGGCCAGGGCGGCGACCAGCAGGCCGAGGATGAGCACGCCCACCCCGTGCAGGCCGACCTGCTCGAGCATCAGCGGGAACCAGAGGCTGAGCACGCCGACCATGACGCGGACGAGCATGAACATCACGCCCTGGGCGGAGGCCCGGTAGCGGGTGGCGAACAGCTCGGCGGCCCACAGTCCGTAGAAGGCCTGGGCGCCGATGCCGGCCGACACGCCCCAGCCGATGGCGAAGAACAGCAGCGAGAACCAGCCGGCGGGGCCGTAGATGAGGACCGCCCAGGCGGCCACGCCCAGGGCGGCGCCGATGAAGTAGAGCCAGCGGCGGGAGAAGCTGTCGCCGTGGCGCATGAAGCCCCAGAACGTGGCCGCCGAGGTCAGGGTCCACACCAGGACCTGGAGGAGGTACTGGGAGGAGGCGTCGGTCAGGCCGGTGGCCTCGTAGATGCGCGGCTGGAAGATGCCCGCCTGCCCGGCGACGGTGTTCCACAGGCCGTACACGCCGACCAGGAACAGCAGCGCGGTCAGGTTCCTCTTCTCGGTGAGCAGCTGGAGGAAGCCCTTGTAGGTGCTGACGCGGTCGGGGTTGGCGTTCTTCTCCTTCCAGCGCTTCGACTCGTCCAGGCCGCGCCGCACCCACCAGGTGATCGCGGCGACGACGAACAGGTGGGCGAAGACCAGCCGGGCGCCGAGCAGGCCGAGGGGTTCGACGATCACGGCGAGCAGGAACCCGACGGCCGGGCCGATGGACCAGGCGAGCTGGGCCACGCCGACGTGCCCGGCGCGGCGCTCGTCCGGGGCCTCCTCGGCGATGTAGGTCCAGGCGGCCGTCACCCCGGCGCCCACCGCGATGCCGGTGAGCACGAACCCGGTGAGCAGCATGCCGAAGTTCAGCGCGAACACCGCGAAGAGCGTGCCCAGCATGTAGAGCAGCAGGTCGTAGGTGTAGATGAACTTGCGGCCGAACCGGTCGCACAGCGGTCCGCCGATCGCGGCGCCGATCGCCGCGCCGAAGGCGTTGGCGCTCAGGGCGCTCAGCAGGCCCACCGCCAGGCTGTCCAGGCCGAACTCGGTCTGCCACAGGCTGAGGCTGGTGGCGATCGCGATGATCGACCCGGCCTCGATGTAGTTGGACATGGCCACGGCGGTGGTGGCCTTCCATTTCGACGCTGACGTCGTCGCAGCCTTCATCTGCGCTGTTCTCCATATCGTCGTCGGCGGGGATCGAGCGGCCGTCGCCTCGCTCCCCGCCGGAAGGGGGCCGCCGCCGGTGGACGCAGGGGTGCCGTGCGAACGGGACGGGCGATCACCCTGAACGCCTCTGACCTGAACGTCTCTGAAACGATTCAAAGTGACGGGCGCTACATTCGCACGCATCACACGCGACGTCAACCCCTTCACGTGAATTCACACGATCGCGGCACGCAGGGACCCCGCCGGGCGACGACACTCCGTACCTGCGAAAACACGGGTCGACATGAGTCGAGGGGGTGGCGGTGCACCTCCGAGCGCCCGGCCGCCCCACGCTCCCGCCACCCCAGCCCCCCACAGGCGGAACGGGATCCGCCCGGGTCAGCCGCATGCACGCCCCGCACCTGCGGCACCGCGGACCGGCACCATGAAAGTGCACGTCGGGCGACACCTTGACACCGGTATGACGTGCACCATATGGTTCCCGCCACATTCTGAATCGATTCAAGATTCACGTCTCCCCGCCATCCCCGCACCCACAAGGAGACCGACGTGGCCCCTCCCCGCACGTCCGCCCGCCGCCGCGCCCTGGCCCTGGCCGCCGCGGCCCCCGTCGCCGCCGCCCTCCTGCAGGCCCCCGCGCACGCCCAGGACACGCCCGGCCTGACCCCCGCCGGCGACACCGTCCTGGACGACCGGGCGCTCTACTTCGTCTCCTACGACGGCCTGGTCAACAACTCCTCGTACCAGCAGGACGCGATCCTCACCTACGGCGGGTACCAGTACGCGGCCTGGTACACCGAGGACCGGTCGCCGGTCATCGCCCGGCGCACCGCCTCAGGAGGCGGCGGAACCGGCGACTGGGAGAGCGTCGTCCTGCCCCACTCCCTGTCGGTCGACGACTCGCACAACACCATCTCCCTGGGCGTCTCCCCCGAGGACGGCCGCATCCACGCCGCCCTGGACACCCACTCCAGCACCGTGTACTACTTCCGCTCCGAGGCCGGGCTCGCCGACGCCCCCGCCTCGGAGTGGACGGCCGAGGCATTCGGCGGGGTCCAGCGCGACCTGGAGGGCGTGGACGTCGGCACGTTCACCTACCCCCGCTTCGTCCAGAGCCCGTCGGGGGCGCTGCAGCTCAGCTTCCGGAACGGGATCTCGGGCAACGGCACCATGGAGCTGGCCGAGTACCGCGACGGCGCATGGACCAGGCTCGGGCCTTGGACGTCGGCCACCGGCACCTACCGGGACCACGGCGGCACGAGCGAACGGCGCAACCTGTACCTCCACGGCATCGACTACGACGCCGGCGGGCGCCTGCACGCCTCCTTCACCTGGCGCGAGCAGTCGGGCGACATCGCCTGTGGGCCCGGCAACGTCACCAACCACGACACCGGATACGTCTACAGCGACGACGAGGGGCGCACCTGGCACACCGACGACGGCGCAACCGCCGCCGTCACCGGGGGCGACCGGATGCTGTCGGTGGACACGCCGGGGCACGTGGTGGACCCGCTCTCGGCCGACCACGCGCTGCTCAACCAGGAGGCGCAGAACGTGGACGCGGCCGGGAACCCGCATGTGGTGATCAGCTACGTGCCGGGGCGGTTCACCCAGTGCGTCACCGACTTCACCGAGGACCGGCGGGAGCACGGGTACGCCTTCCACCTGTTCCGCGACGGCGCCGGAGAGTGGCACAAGACCGAGATCCCCGAGCCGCTCAACGCCTTCGGGCGCTCCAAGCTGGTCCTGGACGGCGACGACGACGCCTACGTGGTCATGCCCGGCGGCAGGATCATGGCGGCGAGCGCCGAGAGCGGCTGGACCGACTGGACCAAGGTGCACGACGGCCTCGGCGCGTTCGGCGAGGTGCTGGTCGACGACGACGAGGTCCGCGAGACGGGCCGGTTCTCGGTGCTGTACCAGGAGCCGAGCACGGGCACCACGCCGTCCCCGATCCACGTCGCCGATTTCCGGACCGACTGATCCCGGAGCGGCCGAGCCGTGCCGCTCCCCGGCCCGGGCTCCGGCTCCGGGGGCGGCACGGCTACACGAACAGCGTCCCGCGGGCGACGACGACCGCGGACCCCGCGACCTGGACCGCGTCGATCCTTCCCGGCGCGCCCAGGACCCGCGCGCGCATCGTCGACGGGCGGCCGATCTCGACCCCTTGGCGGATCTCGATCCACTCCCCGTGGCCGATCAGGCCGTGCCGGACCAGGTGCACCGCGAGCGCACCGGCGGCCGACCCCGTGGCCGCGTCCTCGGCCACGCCGTAGGCCGGCGAGAACATCCGCAGCCTCCACCGGCTCCCCGACCCCGCGAAGCAGTTCGCCGCGACATCGGGCAGCCTGGCCAGCACCCTCAGGTCCGGTTCCAGCGCGGAGAGGGCGTCCACGCCGTGCAGGCCGACGAACACGTGCCGGGGGCCGTTGCGGTACACCTCGACCGGCAGGACGGGGTCGGACGGCGCCAGGCCGAGGCCGGTGAGCAGCTCGGCCTCCCGCTCGTACGGCCCCCAGGTCGGGACGGGCTGCCCCATGCAGGCCGCCTCGACCCCGCCGTCCGCACCGCGCTCCAGTTCGAAGCCCACGGTGCCCATGGCCGTCTCCATCCGGATGCCCGGCGCCTCGGTCCTCTCCCCGAGCACGATCGCGGTGCCCAGGGTGGGGTGCCCGGCGAACGGCAGCTCGTTCACCGGGGTGAAGATCCGGACCCGCACGTCGCCGTCGCCCTCGGCCGGGAGGACGAAGACCGTCTCCGACAGGTGCATCTCCTGCGCGATCCGCTGCATGCGCCCGGGGTCGAGACCGGCGGAGTCCACGAAGACCGCGGTCGGGTTGCCCTCCAGCGGAACACCGGTGAACACGTCGGCCACCGCGTACTCGTACCTGCCCACAGGCGCCCCTCACTCCGATGGATGGATTCCTCGAACGGGCCGGTGCCGGACGCCCCTCACCCCTCGCCCGCGGGCTCCGGCGTCCGCGGCGCGGCGATCACGGCGGTCGTCTCCATGGGCAGGTCCGCGACCCGTTCGACGCGCAGTCCCGCCCGCTCCAGCAGCGCGGTGAGCCCGGCGAGCGTGCGGTGGGCGCCGCCGGTCGTCATCAGCAGGTGCAGGTCCCACAGGGAGGGCAGCACGGTGGGGTCCTCGTCCTCGACGAAGCGGTCCAGGACGAGCAGGCGCGAGTCCGCGTCCGCCATGGCGCCGCGGCACCCCTCGAAGAGGGCGGCGACCGCGTCGTCGTCCCAGCGGGCCAGCATCCGGCACAGGATGTAGGCGTCGCCGCCCTGCGGCACCCCTTCGAACATGTCGCCCCCGACCAGCCGGACGCGGTCCGGCCCGACGGCGGCCTCCAGGTGCTCGCGGGCCGCGGGCAGCATGTGGTCGCGGTCGAAGTAGACGCCCTCGGCCTTCGGCGCGGCGCCGAGGATCACGGCGAGCAGGTCCCCGCCCCCTCCGCCCACGTCCACGACCGTGCGGCCGGAGAAGTCGAACACGTCGGGGACCTGCGGGAAGAACATGTTCCCGGCGTTCAGGGTGTTCTGGAAGCGCCGGGCGGCCACCGGGTCCCGGCCGAGGTGGTCGTAGAACGGGCGGCCGAAGGCCGCCTCGAAGCCCGAGCTCGCCGTGCTGATCGCGTGGTGGGCGTGCCCCCAGGCCGTGTAGTAGTCCTCACCGTGGAGCAGGCACATGTCGCGCAGGGAGTGCGGCCCGTCGAGCAGGGCCCTGCTCACGCGGGTGCCCCGGTAGCCGGACGCCCCCTCACCCTCGAACACGCCCATGGCGGTGAGGAGGCGCATCAGGCGGCGCACCCCTCCCTCGTCGGCCCCGGTCGCCCGTGCGAGTTGCGCAGGGGTGTCGCACCCGGCCTCGACGTGGTCCGGTATCCCGAGTCTGACCGCGGTGTAGAGGGCCTGCGCCCGCCAACCGCCGGTGATGATGTCGATCACGTCCCGTGTGGCCTCGACGTCGGCCGCCATGCTCGCCTCCCCGTTCCGTTCTCACGCCGTACTCCGACACCCGGCCGGGACCACGGGGCCGGGCGCCCTCAGGAGGCGCGCGGCCCCGGATCCGCGGCACGGGTTCGGGGGTCCTACGTGGGAATGCCGCCGCGCTTGATCTTCGGCACCTCGATCCCCAGCGCGCGCAGCTGCTGGAACGGGTTCATGAATTCGCGGTTCTGCTTGATCCTGCCGTTGTCGAGCAGGAAGGCGTGGATGAAGTGGTTCCGGTAGTGGCCGGGCGGGTAGTCGGGGTAGCGGATCTGCCCTTCCCCGTCGCATTCGACCCAGAATCTGTTGGGGTCCTGCGTCTCGTAGATCTCGACGTTGATCCATTCCCAATCCGGGAACATCTTCAGCGACCACTCGCCGTGCGCCTTGAGCTTCTCGTGCCCCTCGGACACGATCGGCTGCCCGGTGTCGGTGGTGTACAGCCCGGCGCTGCCGTCCTCGGTGAACAGCAGGTAGCGCGTCAGGCGGTTCTCGCCCTTCCGGCTCATGTAGTCGGCGACGACCTCGCGGTGGCGGCGGCGGAGTTCTTCGTCGGCGCCGAACCCCCCGGGCCGCGCATCGGTCTCGGACATCCCGTCTCCTTTCCTCTTCGACGGCACGGGGCCGTCATCGGCCGTACCTTCCTCGGTGCTGTCATCAGGCGCCACGGCCGGAGCCGGACCGAACGCCATCCGGAGCCGTCACGGCCTCCCCTCTGCGGTGAAGGCCGGTCCTCGTTCGAGAGGGCCCGAGCAGAGGCCTTCGACGGCGGCCTCCACGTCGAACGCCATGCGGTGCGTCGGCGGGTATCCGATGAGCTCGCTCGCCCGGTTGGGCGGCAGCGGTGCGGCCGGGTCGGCCGTGGAGTCCCACAGCATCACCGCGCCCCAGCGGTCGGTGCGCACGTCCGAGATCCAGAACTTCAGGCGCAGCCCGGGGACCCGCTCCCACTGCTCGACGCCCTCCTCCCGCAGGCACTCCCGCAGGGACGCGATGGTCTGGTCGGACCGTGAAAGGTCCCACCAGGCGACGGTCGCCCTCATTCGCTCAGTGCCTCCCGGGTCGTGGCGAGCCGTTCCAGCAGTTCACCCAGGATGCGCTCGCCGTCGCGGGTGAGCACCGATTCGAGGTGGAACTGCACCGACCCGAAGAACGGCCCGCGCAGGGCATGGACCTCGCCGGTGCCGGGGTCCAGGCCGACCTCCACCTCCCCGATGCCGGGGCACTCCACGCGCCCGGCCCCCGCGACGGCGACGAAGGAGTTGTAGAACCCCACCCGTTCCCGTGAGCCGAACAGGTCGATCTCCCGTTGGGCGCCCTGGTTCGGCACGTCCCGGCGCCGCAGGGGGAGCCCGAGGTGGCGGCAGAGCAGCTGGTGGCTCAGGCAGACGGCCAGGAAGGGGGTGCGCCGGGACATCAGGTGCCCGATGGCCGAGGCGAGGCGGGCCATCCGGGGGTGGCCGGTCTCGCGCGGGTCGCCTGGGCCCGGGCCCAGGACGACGATGTCGTGGTCGTCGAGGTCGTAGGGCTCGTCGAAGCGGGCGAGCCGCACCGCCGGGCCGACGGCGCGCAGCTGGTGGACGAGCATGGAGCTGAAGGTGTCCTCGGCGTCGATGACGAGCACGCGGCGCCCGTCCAGGGCGGGCCGCGGGCGTTCCCGGCGCTCGGTGTCGTCGAGCCAGAAGCGCGCGAGGGCCCGGGTGCGCCGCTCAAGCGCGTCTCTGACCTGCGGGTGGCCGTCGAGCCGCTCGTCGGCGTCCAGGGCCGAGAGCAGCCCCGCGGCCTTGGTGCGGGTCTCGGCCACCTCGGCGACGGGGTCGGAGTGGCGGACCAGGGTCGCGCCCACGCCGATCTCGACGCGCCCGGCGCGGGGGCCGTCCGCGTGGATGTCGGCCGTGCGGATGAGGATGGCGGAGTCCATGGCGCGCCGCCCGGCCGCGTCGCGGCCGATGAGGGCGGCGACGCCGGAGTAGTACCCGCGGCCCTGCGGCTCGTGGCGGGCGATCACCCGGCAGGCGTTCTCCAGCGGGCTGCCGGTCACCGTGGGGGCGAACATCGTCTCCCGCAGGATGTCCCTGGGGTCGAGCCGGCTGCGCCCTTCGATGGTGTACTCGGTGTGGGCGAGCCAGGCCATCTCCCGCAGGAAGGGGCCGGCCACGCGGCCGCCGCCCTCGCAGACCCGGGCCATCATCTTCAGTTCCTCGTCCAGGACCATGGACAGCTCGTCGGTCTCCTTGCCGTCGTCGAGGAAGTCCATGACCTCCGACAGGACCGGCCCGGTCGGGGGGTAGCGGTAGGTGCCGCTGATCGGGGTCATCGCCGCGACGCCGCCGCGCAGGCTGACGTGGCGCTCCGGTGTGGCGCCGACGAAGGTGCGCGTGCCGGTGTGCACGAGGAAGGTCCAGTAGGCGCCGGTCTCCCGGGAGAGGAGGCGGCGGAACAGGCTCAGTGCGCTGCGCGCGGAGTATCCGGAGATCGTCGTGGTGTAGGAGCGCTTGATGACGAAGTTCGAGCCCTCCCCTGCGCCGATCTCCTCATCGAGCACCGTTCGGACGATGTCGGCGTAGTCGTCGTCCCCGATGTCGAAGCCGCCGCCGTCCAGGGCGATCGGGTCGTCGGGCAGGGCCTTCATCGCCTCGGGGAGGGAGACCGCCCCCTGGTCCGTGACCGACATGGCGATCAGCGGCGCCCCGTCGTCGGGGGCGGCGAACCCGCGCTCGGCGATCTGGCGGTGGGGCACCAGGACGAGCACGTCGTGGCGCGGCCCGCCGGGATCGGGGCCGTCGTCGGGCGGGGCGCCGAGGGGGATGTCGGCGAGCCGGGCGGGCGTTCCGACCCTGCCGCGCAGGATCTCGACCCGGTCCGGGCCCACCGCCTCGGGGCGGTGCAGGAGTGCGAAGGGTCCCGGTCCGGGGCCCAGCACGTGCTCGAAGAACCGCTCGGCGTTCACCGCAGGACCTCCTCGGTCGTCGTGACCACCGAGCAGCGCAGGGCCGCGTAGTCCAGGGCCAGGCGGTGGTAGTCGGCGGAGAAGTCGCCGAGGGCGTCGGCGACCAGGAACGCCTCGATGTCGTTGGTGAACGCCTCGAGGGCGGTGGCCAGGACCCCCACGTGCGCGTACACGCCGCAGACGATGATCTGGTCCCGGCCCGTGCCGCGCATCCGCGCCAGCAGGCCCGAGCGGAAGAAGGCGCTGTAGCGCCACTTGGTGAGCACCTGGTCCCCGGGCCGGGGCGCCAGCTCCTCGACGATCTCCCGGTCGCCGGGGTCGCTCCGCATCCCCGGCCCCCAGAAGTCCTTGAGCAGGCCGCGTTCCTCGTCCGTCATCCCGCCGGGTTGGGCGGTGTAGAAGACCGGCACCCCCTGGGCGGCGCACCGCTCGCGCAGCCGTGCGCAGTTGCGCACCAGGGGGTCGCGCACCGGCGCGGGGAACGGTGCGAGGAAGTAGCGCTGCATGTCGTGCACGAGGAGCACCGCCCGGTCCGGGTCGACGGTCCAGTGCACGGTGCCGGCGGGGAGGTCGTCGGCCGTGGGCAGGGGGTAGGCGGGGATCGGCGCTATGCCCGGCACGTGTCTCCTTCGACGCGGTCCGTCAGGGTCGGTGCCTGCCAGGCCGCGACCACAGAGGCGGCCTGGCGGGGGTTGAGCCTCGGGTCGCACAGGGTGGTGGAGCCGTCCTCGCCGGGGCGGGGGCCGTCGGCGTCGACGCACTCGGCCACGGCGTCGGGGGTGGTCTCCAGGTGCACTCCGCCCGGTGTCGCGCCGACGGCGCGGACGGCCTCCTGGAAGGCCCGCACCTCCCGGACGATGGTCTCGACGAGCCGTGTCTTGCGGCCATCGGCGGTGGTGTGGGTGTTGCCGTGCATGGGGTCGACCAGCCAGACGACGGGGTGCCCGGCGGCGCACACGGCCTCCGCCAGCGGCGGGAGCGCTTCGGCCACCGTGTCGGCGCCCATCCGGGCGATGAGGGTGAGCCGCCCGGGCGTCCGCCCGGGGTCGAGCCGCGCGCACAGGGCGAGCAGGGCGGCGGTGGTCATGCGCGGGCCGACCTTGCAGGCGACGGGGTTGGCCACGTCCGCCAGCAGGGCGACGTGGGCCCCGTCGGGCCGGGCCGTGCGGTCGCCGATCCACGGCCAGTGCGTGGAGGTGAGGACGCGGTTCCCGTGCCGGTCCCTGCGCACCATCGGGAGCTCGTAGTCGAGCAGGAGGGCCTCGTGGCTGGTCCACACCGGCGGCGCGGTGTGGACCTCCGGGGCCGTGGCGAGGTTGGCCATGACCCGGTTCGCCGCCCTGTACCCCGCCAGCAGGCGCCGGGGGTCGGGCCTGCGCGCCTCAGGGTCCGGCTCGGGGCCGTTGACCAGGTGTCCCCGGTAGACGGGGAGCTCGACGCCGCCGACCGTCTCGGTGTGCGCCGACCGCGGCTTGGCGTACTGTCCGGCGATGCGCCCCGCCCGGACCACCGGCCGGCCGGTGACCGCCTCCATGGTCCCGGCGAGCAGGTGGAGGAGGCCCGCCTTGCGGTCCACGTCGCGCGCGGTGCATTCCGCGGGGTCCTCGGCGCAGTCGCCGGCCTGCACGACCTGCGCCCGGCCGGAGGCGACCTCGGCGAGGGCCGCGCGGAGCGCGTTCGGCGAGGCGGGATCGATGAGCGGCGGGAGGGCCGCCAGCGCCTCGCGGACCCGTTCGACCTGTCCGGCGTCCTCCCAGCGGGGCTGCTGCGCGGCCGGCGCAGCCGAGACCTCGAGCGAGGCGGCGCTCAATTCCGGGCCCCGCGAACGCGCACGAAATTGTTTCCGAATGCGAATGGAACGGCGGCGGCAGGATCCGGCGACGGGGACGTGGATTTCATCATGGCATCGCCCTCGAATTGAGCATGACGACCGGAACGTTTCTACGGCGGCACGCGGACAGGACACCACACCCAGGGAGGATCCGGCGCCCCCGCACGTCGGGATCGGCCTTCCGCCCCCTTGCGGCAGCCATACAACCCTGAGTGATCTGCCGTGTCAAGGGGTATTCGGGGACATTGGTTCCCCTGTTCATCCGCACCGCACACCGAAGATCATTTCGGCTATCGAATTGCGTTCGAACTGCTCACCGGTCAATTTCTCGGCGAAATGGAAACTGGAAATCTCATTGCCGATGATCATGCCCGCGACGATGAACTGCGAGAACGCCGGAGCGGACTGCTCCCCACCGGGGCGTGGGCTCCCGGCCCGCCTGGGGGACCCAATCCACGCCTCCCCCGGCCCGGGAGGAACCGCGGTCTCCCGTGCCGACCGCACCGACCGGACCGGCCCCGGGCACGGCGGTCGGGCAGGGGCCGGAACCCGCGGTCAGCTCCGCAGCAGGGTCATGATGAACTCGACGAACGCCTTGTAGTCCTCGGCGCGGACGTACTCCTCGCCGCCGAGGATCCAGGACACCTGGCCCTCGTCCTTCCGGCCGGGGCGGATCAGGAGCACCAGGTCGTTGCCGTCCCCGGCCGCGACCGGGATGACGCCCTCGGGGTCGAGTCCGATCCGCGCCATGACGCCCTCTCCGGTGTAGACCGCGAGGAGCTGCTCGGCGACCGGCCACCGGCCCGCCCCCTGGAGCTCGGGGCTCCCGAAGAGGTCGAGGTCGTAATAGACGCCCGGCCATCCGTCTGCGTGCAGCAGGAAGTCACGGAAGTCCTGCGGGAACGGCCCACCGTGCTCCCGCTCGAGTGCCTCGAGCTCCTCCGGGGAGAGCTTGACCCGGGGAAGCGTCTCGTCGTCGCTGTCCTCGGGGTCCCGCAGACGCAATTCGCGTTTGGCGCTGATGGTCAGCCCTAGGACGACGGGCCACGAATTGCGCTCAGGCACGTTCTTCTCCGGACACTGGGCGGTGCGAGGGGGGAAGGGACGGGGGAAGGTGAAGGGACCTCTGCCCCCAGTGTGCCTCAGATCGAACGACGGGGCGGCCCCGGGACGGCCGGGGCACAGACGGCGGAACGGCCCGCCGAAAGCCCCTCAGGTGGTGCGGCCGAAGTCCTCCGGGGAGATGGTGTCCAGGAACTCCCGGAACTTCTCCACCTCGTCCTCCTGCTCGTCCGGGATGGGGACGCCCGCCTCGTCGATGACCTCTTCCTTGGCGTAGATCGTCGCTCCGGTGCGCAGCGCCAGGGCGATGGAGTCCGAGGGGCGCGCGCTCACCTCGACGCCGTTGGAGAAGACCAGCTCGGCATAGAAGATGCCGTCGTCCAGGGCGGTGATGTTGACGGTGTCCAGCGTGGCGTCCAGGGCCTCGAGGACGTCGCGGAAGAGGTCGTGGGTCAGCGGGCGCGCGGGGGTGACCCCCTGCTGGGCCAGCGCGATCGCGGTCGCCTCCACGGCCCCGATCCAGATGGGCAGGTAGCGTTCGCCGCCGGTCTCCTTCAGCAAGACGATCGGCTGGTTCGAGGGCATCTCGACCCGGACGCCGACGACCTCCATGTGCTTCACTGCGGCTCCGTCCCCACGACTGGTGTACCGGATATGGGCACCGGCCCGGCTGTGCTGTCGTTTCCGTCCCTACGGGCGAGGCCGCCGCCCCCGGTCGGGCGCCCTGGGGCCGGGGGCCGCTCCGCGCCGCTGCCGACGGTCTTCGTTTACAAGGCTGTCCGGTCGGGGGCGGGCGCAAACCTGCGTCGCCCGCCCCCTTCGGCCCGAGCGGGGCGCCCCGCCGGAGGGGCCGGTCAGCGCCTCGGCTTGGTGAGCAGAACCAGCCGGAACTTGCCGATCTGGACCTCGTCGCCGCCGCCCAGCTCGGCCTCGTCGATGCGCTCGCGGTTGACGTAGGTGCCGTTCAGGCTGCCCACGTCGCGCACCCCGAAGCCGTCGCCGCGGCGGAAGAACTCCACGTGGCGGCGGGACACCGTGACGTCGTCGAGGAAGATGTCGCTGTTGGGGTGGCGCCCGGCGGTGGTGACGTCGGAGTCGAGCAGGAAGCGGCTGCCCGCGTTCGGCCCCCGCTTGACCACGAGCAGCGCGGTCCCGGGCGGCAGCGCGTCCACGTTGCCCGTGTCCGCGGGGGCCTCCTCGGCGGCGTCCGTCTCGGCTTCGAGGGCCTGGATGCCGGCGATGGAGATGGTGGACGTGGTCTCGCCGACGGAGTCGCGGCGCTCACCGGCCCGGGCGGGCTCTTGTCCGCCCCTGCGCAGGGGGGTCCCACAGTTGGAGCAGAAACGGGCATCATCCGCAACGGCGTGACCGCACTGCGTGCAGTTAACGCTCGACATAGGTCGGCTCGGCCTCCTACCGCACGGGGGCGGTGCTCAGATTCGTATCGGCTGCTGGTCTGGTCTGCCTGGCGGCCGGAGCCGCTCACCTCCCAGGCTCTCCCTCCCTGGCAACGAAGAAGGTGCTCGCCGGTGTTCCCGGATCGCCCTCGGCGTCCTCCTCCTTCCCCGAGGCGTCCGTCCGGTGGCCCCGCCCGCGTCGCCAGTGTTGCGGGAACACTCGACTCTAAACCATATCCAGCCCCCGCCGGAGCGCCCGTGGGCCCTGAGCCGCAACGGATTTCGGCCGACTCCGGCCGCGGGGTGGGGACGGCCCGCAAGCCGTCCCCACCCCCGCCACCGGGACCGATCCCGGTCTACCCCTCGGCGCGCTCCACGACCGCGCCCCATTCGTCCAGAAGGCGCTGGGCCGCGTCCGAATCGGACCCTTCGGCCCATATCCGGGTGACCGCCTCGGCGGTGTCGGGCAGCACCAGGGCCCAGTCGCCGTTCGGCTCGACCACCCGCACGCCGTCGGTGGTGTCGACCTCGCGGTCGCCCGCGGCCTCCACCACCGCCCGCATCACGCTGCCCTTGACCGCCCAGGGGGTGGGCACCGAGCGGCGCAGCTGGTGCGCCTGCGGGATGCGCCGGTCGATCTGGCCGAGCGACAGCCGCGTGCGCGCCACCAGGCCGAGCAGCCGCACGAACGCCGCGATGCCGTCGGAGGTGCGGGAGAACTCCGGCAGGATGTACCCGCCGCGCCCGTCCCCGGCGAAGACGATGTCGTCGGCCTTGGCGGCCTTGGTGAGCTCGTCGGTGGCGGTGGGGGTCCACTGCACCTCGACGCCGTGGAAACGGGCCACCCTCTCGGCGACGCGGGTGGTGGTCACCGGCAGCGCCACGCGTCCCCCGCCGCGCTCGGCGGCCACCAGGTCCAGCACGACCAGCAGCGCGCGCTCGTTGTCGACGAGCTCGCCGTTCTCGTCGACGATGGACAGCCGCTCCCCCACCGGGTCGAAGCGCACCCCGAAGTCGGCCTTGGAGGACCTGACCAGCTCCCCCAGGTGCTGCAGGTCGCGCATCTGCTTGGCGAGGGTGTCGGTGGGCGAGGCCTCGTCCAGCCGGTTGTTCAGCGTCATCACGTCGGCGCCGACCTTGCCCAGCAGCGACGGCAGCACCAGCGCCCCGGTCCCCCCGGCGCAGTCGACGACGACCTTCATCTCCGCCTCGTCGATGCCGGAGGTGTCGATGCGCCGCAGCAGCTCCTGGGTGTACCCCTCGACGCCGCGCGAGGGGAAGGACAGCTCCGCGATCTCGCCGGGGAAGGCGCGGCGGAACTCGGCGCGCGAGTAGACCCGCTCCAGCTTCCGCTGGGCCGCCGGGGACAGGTCGGCCCCGCTGGAGTCCAGGAAGACCAGGTCCACCGACTGGGGGTCGCCGGGAGTGGTGCGGATGGCGATGCCGCCGCTGACGCCGCTGTGCGAGGTGTTGTAGCGGGCCACCGGCATCGGGACGGCCTCCAGGTCCCGCACGTCGATCGCGCCCGCCGTCAGGGCGCTGACGACCGCGCGCTTGAGGGTGCGCGCGCCGCGGGAGGCGTCCCGGGAGGTGGTGACGACCGACCCCTTCTTCAGGGTGGTGGCGTACGCGCTGGCCAGGCGGACGGCGAGCTCGGGGGTGATCTCGACGTTGATCAGGCCGGACACGCCCCGGGGCCCGAACAGGGAGCGCTGGCCGCGCGACTCCCAGATGACGTTGGTGTTGACGACCGCCCCGGCCTCGATGGTCTTGAAGGGGTAGACCTTGATGTCGTTGGAGAGGTACGCCTCGGACTCGATGACGCATTCCTCGCCGATGATGGCGCCCTCTTCGATGCGGGCCCCGGACATCACGTCGGTGTTCTTGCCGACGACGCATCCGCGCAGGTTGGTCGAGGCGCCCACGTACACGTTGTCGTGCACGACGGTGCGGTGCAGGAAGGCCTCCGAGCGCACCACGGCGTTGCTGCCCAGCACGGTGTACTCGCGCAGCTCCGCCCCGGCCTCGACCTTGGCGTAGTCGCCGACGTAGAGGGGGCCCTTGAGGACGGCCTCCGGGTCGACCTCGGCGCCCTCGCCGACCCACACCCCCGGCGAGACCTCGAACCCGTCGATCTCGACGTCCACGAGCCCCTTGAGGACGTCGGCCTGGGCGCTGAGGTAGGACTCGTGGGTGCCCACGTCCTCCCAGTAGCCGTCGGCGATGTAGCCGTAGAGCGGTTCGCCCTCCTTGAGCAGCTCGGGGAAGACGTCGCCGGACCAGTCCACCACCTCTCCGGCGGCGACCCGCTCCAGGACCTCGGGCTCCATGATGTAGATGCCGGTGTTGACGGTGTCCGAGAAGACCTGCCCCCAGGTGGGCTTCTCCAGGAACCGCTGTACGCGCCCCTCGTCGTCGACGATGATGATGCCGAACTCCAGGGGGTTGGCCACGCGCTTGAGGCCGATGGTGACCATGGCCCCGTTCTCGCGGTGGAAGCGCAGCATGTCGCTCAGGTCGATGTCGGTGAGCGCGTCACCGGAGATGACGATGAACGGTTCGCCGCGCAGGTGCTCCTCGGCGTTCTTGACGCTGCCGGCGGTGCCCAGCGGCACCTCCTCGGCCACGTAGTGCAGCTTCATCCCCAGCTCTTCGCCGTCGCCGAAGTAGTTGCGGATGAGGGTGGCCAGGAACTGCACGGTCACCACGGTCTCGTCGAAGCCGTGCCGCCTGAGCAGCCGGAGCACGTGCTCCATGATCGGCTTGTTGACCACGGGCAGCAGCGGCTTGGGCTGGTTCGCGGTCATGGGGCGCAGGCGGGTCCCCTCACCGCCCGCCATGACGACGGCCTTCATCTGGGGCACCTCCGGTCCGCCGGGGCGGTGCGCCTGCCCGCGCCCGGTCTGTGTCGCTCGTCGCTGGTCCTGCCCCCGGTCGGTCGCTGGTACGCCCTCGGGCGTGCTCTCATGGCGAGGAAGTCGCTCCCTTCCTGTCACTGCGGGGTGGCCCGGGGTCACCGGAGGAGGGGGCCTCCGGCCCCGCGGCCGTCGGCTCCCCGCCCTCGTGGGCCCCGGGTGCGCCGCACGTGGCCGCCGCGCCGGCGCCGGGGTCGTGCCCCTGGGCGATCGCGCGGTCGGCCCGCCGGGCCTGCCTGATGAGGCTCTGGCCCTGGACCGCGTACAGCAGTCCGGCCCACCAGTAGATAGCAGTTCCCCATAGGGCGAACGCCCAACCCGTGACGCGGGCGACATCGCCGACGATTCCGCCGTATCCGGCGACGAACAGCAACGGGAAGGAGTAGAGCAGGCACAGCGTGGCCGCCTTGCCCGCGAAGTTGACCGGCAGCGTCCCGTACCCGTGGTGCCGCAGCACCGGCAGCGACACGATCATCAGCACGTCGCGCAGCACCAGAACGGCCATCAGCCACCAGGGCACGACGCCGCGGACGACCAGGCCGAGCACCGCGGCGAAGATGTAGAGCCGGTCGGCCATCGGGTCGAGCACGGCGCCGAGCCGGCTGGTCTGGTTCCACGCGCGCGCGATCTTGCCGTCGAGCCAGTCCGACAGCCCGGCGAACGCCAGGACGCCCAAGGCCCACCAGTTGGCCTCGGGGACCAGGACGAGCCACAGGAACAGCGGCACACCGAGCAGCCTCAGCATGCTGAGCATGTTCGGAATCGTCCACACGCGGTCGCCCGGCGCGTTCGTACGGTTCGCCACCCCACCTCCAGAGTTCCCCGTTCCGAGCCTACCGGTCCCACCTCTGGCGGATTCTCAGCGTCCGAAACCCTTTATAGGGGTCCTTCCCCGTGTGGGGCGGGGCCGACCGGCCCATTTCGGGGCGCGTCGGCCCCGGGGGCGCGGCGGGATCGTGCGCTGGAGGAAGCGGAGGGCGCGGAGGGCGCGGAGGGCGCGGAGGGCGCGGAGGGGCGCCCGTCACACGCGGGCGGCCAGCGCGCGCAGCGCGGGCAGGCCGGTCGGCTCCGATTGGGCGAGGGGGAGTTCGACGGCGCCGGTCCGGGCGAAGCGCCGGCGCGCCGCTTCGAGCGGCTCGGGGTCGGCGTCCTCGGGGACCTGGTTGATGACGGCGGGTCCCAGTCGGAAGCCGGCCTTGGCGAGCTGTTCGGCCGCGCGCTCGGTCTCGGCCAGGACCATGCGCCTGGGGATCATCACCAGGCGCACCCAGGCGTCGCCCCGGAGGCGCTCGGCGGCGCGCTCCAGCTTGTGCCTGCGCGCGTGCAGCTTCTCCAGGAGGGGGTCCTCGGGCGCCTCGGCGGGGCCGCCGACGATTCCGGCGGCGAGGCGGTCGGCGTCCAGGACGCGTTCGCGCTGGCGTGCGAGGCCGCGCACCCACGGGGTGAGGAGTTCGGGGAGGGCGAGCAGCCGGAGCAGGTGCCCGGTGGGGGCGCTGTCCACGACGAGCCGGTCCCAGGCGCGGGGGACCTCCTCCATGGTGTCCATGAGGAGGTCGGCCAGGGCCGACTCGGCCATGCCGGGGCTGGAGGCGGCGTGCTGCAGGTGGCGGGAGACCGCGGGCATGATGTCGCGGGGCAGCGCGCGGTAGGCGTCGTCGGTCACCTCGCCGATGCGGCGCTCGACCGCGGCGTCGGCATCGGGCTCGCGCGCCCAGAGGGCGTCGGCGACCTTCACGGGCTTGTCGCCCAGGCGGGTCTCGAAGGCGTCGCCGAGCGAGTGGGCGGGGTCGGTGGAGACGACGAGCGTGCGCAGTCCGGCGTCGGCGCACTTGAGGGCGTAGGCGGCGGCCATGGTGGTCTTGCCGACGCCGCCCTTGCCGCCGAAGAAGACGATGGGCGGCTCGCGCCTTCCGGGCGCGCCCCCGTTGTCTGGGCCCCCGCCCCTGCTCAACAGCACACCCCCGGGTCGCCGAACTCCTCACGCCCCATGCGCTGGTGCCATTCGTGGAGGTCGGCGACCATGTAGGGGATCAGGTCGAGCGTCTCATAGGCCACCGGCCCCTCCACCCCCAGGGTCTCCAGGAGCATCAGGGCCCGCAGCGTGTCCTGCTGGGTGCGCGCCTCGCGGCGCATGACGTGGCGCCACCGCGTGTCGAACCAGGCGGTGTGGAACTCCTCCACCTTGTGCCAGGCCGCACGCAGCCGTTCGAGGCGCGCACCCATCGTTCGGATCTCCCGTGTTCCTCAGGCCCCGGTACCGGCGGACTCGTCCTCACCGCCTGCCCGGGCCTCGGCCGTGCCGCCCTCCGGGGCCCCGCCGGGGCGGCGCGCGGACCAGGCCTTCCACAGGGCGATTCCGGCCTCGACGATCAGCCAGAGCGCGACGACGAAGATGACCGCGTCCAGCGGGGCCAGCAGCACCCGGTCGATGAGCTGGTCGGAGGTGGCGAACTTCAGGAGGTTGGTGATCAGCGCCCAGGAGGTCATCACCATCAGGAAGACCAGCGGGATGAGCACCGCGACCGGGTTGCGGGACTTCTTGGTGACCCACACGGCCACGACGGCCAGCGCCAGCCCGGCGGTGAGCTGGTTGGTGGTGCCGAAGAGCTGCCACAGGGTGCCGAAGGCGAAGTCGCCGGGGATCATCGCCAGCGCCAGCGGCACCAGGGTGGCCACCACGGTGGCCAGGGTCAGGTTGCGCGCCAGCGGGCGGACCTTCACGATCTCGCCGATCTCCTGCACGATGTAGCGCTGCAGGCGCACGCCGGTGTCCATGGTGGTGGCGGCGAAGCTGATCACCACCACGGCGGCGAACACGGTGGCGGTGGCCGCGGGGATGCCCAGGTTGGTGGCGAACCCGGCGACGCCGTTGACGAAGTTGCCGGTGGCCCCGGCCGATGCGGTCTCCCAGTCGGCGTAGAGCGCCGACCAGTCCTGGTCGGAGACGATGACCACGCCGGCCGTGCAGGCCAGGATGGAGCACAGGGCCAGGCTGCCCTCGCCGACGGCGCCCATGTAGCCGACGTAGCGGGCGTCGGTCTCCTTGTCGAGCTGCTTGGAGGTGGTGCCCGAGGAGACCAGGCTGTGGAAGCCGGAGATGGCGCCGCAGGCCACGGTGATGAACAGCAGCGGGAACCAGTTGGGCGAGCCCTCGGGCACGTCGTGGACGACCGGGGCGGCAATGGTGTTCATCCCGACCGCGACGCCGAGCAGGATCAGCAGCAGGGCGACCAGCATCTGCTGCTGGTTGACGTAGTCGCGCGGCTGCAGCAGCAGCCACACCGGCAGGCGGGAGGCGAGGAAGGCGTAGGCGAAGATCAGCACGATCCAGACCATGCGCGGCTCGACGCCCAGCAGCCCGGCCAGCGGGTCGACGGTGATCGGGAACGACTGGCCCAGCGGGATGCAGGCGTAGATGATCACCAGCGCCACGATCGACGGCAGCAGCGCGGCGGTGCGGCGGCGGTAGACCCACTGCCCCACGGCGATGGCCAGCGGGATGGTCACCAGAACCGGCAGCACCGCCTCGGGGGTGCCCATGAACAGGTTGGTGATGACCACCGAGAAGACCGCGTTCACCAGGGTCAGCAGGAAGAAGATGATGACCAGGAAGAGCGAGCGCGAGCGGGGTCCGATGACCTCGCTGGCCAGGGTGCCGATGCTCTTGGCCTTGTGGCGCACGGAGACGGCCAGGGCGCCGAAGTCGTGCACGCCGGCGGCGAAGACGGTGCCCAGGACCACCCACGCCAGGGCCGGGCCCCACCCCCAGAACACCGCGACGGCCGGGCCGACGATGGGGGCGGCGCCGGCGACGGAGATGAAGTGGTGGCTGAAGACGATGTGCTTGTTGGTCGGGACGAAGTCCACGCCGTCCTTGTAGGCGTGGGCGGGGGTGGTGAACGCCGGGTCCAGCGCGAATACGCGCTTGGAGAGGTAGGCCGAGTAGTACCTGTAGCCCAGCGCGAAGATCGCCAGTGCGGCGACCAGCACGACGACTGCCGGCATTGTAGGGATCCTTACTGTCCGCGGTTCGTTCCCCTTGATTCGACGGCCCATCGGGGTGCGCCGCAAGGGGGTGGCTGGGAGCGGAGGAGCCGATTTGTCACGAATCGTGTCAAGATCGACTAAAGTCACCAGAAGTTAGCATGAGATCCCGATCACTACAAAGGCGTGACCTGCATGACGGCTCCAGATGACATCTCCGGCGCCTGGCGGCGGGCGGTCACCGGGGAGCTGTGCTGGACCGGCCCGTCGGGGCCGGCCGGGATCCCCGTGGTGCCGCTGGTCCTGGACGGGCGCCCGTGCGCCGCGCTCCCGGCGGCGCTCCTGGCCGAGGCCGACACCCTGACCTCGGGGCGGGCGGCGTTCGCGCTGACCTCCGAGCGGCACGGTGGCCCCGGGATGGCGGCCTCCGGCCCGGTGGAGGTGGTGGCCGACGCCGACGGGAGCCTGTTCACCGAACACCTGCTGGCCCAGGAGCTCGTCAAGCACCCGCCGACGCGGCTGCGCGCCGACAGCCTGATGGCCCAGCGGGAGAACTGGTGGTGGCTGCCGCGCGTGGTGGTCGTGCTGTCCCGGGTGGAGGCCGAGCGGGAGCTTCCGGTGCGGTCGGCCCCCGAGGACGCGGTGCTGGTCCGCCCGGCGCAGGGCACGGCCCCCTCCCCCGGCGCGGGCGCCGGGACCGCCGAGGACCCCCGGGTGGACGTGGTGACCGCGGACGCGTGGCCCGGGGACGGGGCGGATCCGGTGCGGCTCCGCCTCGCGGACGGCTCCCCGCCGGACGGCCGCGGGGAGCGGGCGTTCCTGTTCGGGCACCGGCACAGCCCCGACTTCGAGCGGTGGGAGCGGTGGCACCGGGCCGGGACGGTGACCGGCGACCGGCTGTCCGTGGAGGAGGCCGAGGGCGACCCGGTGGGCGAGGTGGCGCCGTTCGGGGTGTTCGAGCGCCTGCGCAACCACCGCGAGCTGGTGAAGGCATGCAAGGCGGGCGTCGCCGCCCTGGAGGCCCGCCGGGGCACGGGCGGCTGAGGCCGCGGGGCCCCGCCCGCCCCTGCACTGCGTCGCCCTTCCCACCGCTCCCCTTCCCCCTCGCCCCGTACCGCGGGTTTTCGCTGGTCGCGGCGGGGGCACCCTGATTGCGTCCAGCAATGCTCCGACTTCGGAGGGTAGTCGACATGGGGATGCTCCTGCGTGCGGGCGCGACGGCGGGCGCCGCCGTCCTCGCGGCGGCACCGGCGCAAGCGGCGGTCCAGCCGGCCCAGGCGGCCGAACGCGAATGCGCGACGGCCGCCGCCGCCAAGGACTCCACGGGCGCCGAGCTGTGGATCGAGGTCTGCGACCCGTACGCGGTCCGCGCCGGAGGGGAGCACCTCTCCCCCGGCGACACGATCGAGCTCCGGGAGGCGGGCAAGGGCATGATCCTGGCCGAGGCGACCGTGGCCGAGGGCGAGGACTCGGCCGTCACCGATTACTGGTCCGGCACCGTGGGCTACGGCGAGCACCCTGACCACCACGTCGTATCGGTGGACCTCGGCGACGGGGACGGGTTCATCGTCTGGGACCACTAGGTCCTGTCCGGAGTTCGGCGGCGCCCCGCCGAGCGGGCGCCCCCTCGTCGTTGATCTCGACGAAGGTGCTGCCAAATCCGCCGGAATGACAGCACCTTCGTCGAGATCAACGCCTGAGGTGCCGGGTGAGAGGGGAGTCCAGACAGGACCTACTCAGTACTGCAACGGCGGGTGCAGAGGCGGCTTGACCGCAGGCCCGCCCAGGTCGAGCCCCTGCTTCCGGCTGTGCCGCCTCCGGTCCTACTTCCCTACTTCCACTTCGACTCCGCAGGGCACGGAGTCGGCAACGGAGACCTGTCGTTGCGGTACCGGGCACCGGTGATCGGGGGACCCCGCACAAAGGTCGCCGCCGGACGGGCCCGTGGGTCGTCCGGCGGCGACCCGGTGATAAGGCGCCTTCTCCGGTGGGCCCCGACGTTCATGGAGGCCCACTCCGCCGAGCGGGGTCAGGCGGTCGCGGACGCGGTCCGCCTGGCGGGCTCGAACAGCTCGACCAGATTGCCCGCGGGGTCGGCCAGCAGGATCTGGCGCCCGCCCGGCCCCGACACCTCCTCGCTGCGGAAGGACAGGCCCTCGGCCGCAAGGCGGCCGATCTCGGCGGACAGGTCGTCGACGATGATGTGGATGCGGTTGCGCCCGCCGGTGGCGGCGGCGTCCTCGGGCGTGGCGCGGGCGCCGGAGCTGGCCGGGCCGGACAGCAGCAGCCGCAGTCGTCCCCGGGTGACCTCGGCGAAGGCGGGCGCCGCGCTCATGCCCAGGTCGAAGCCGAGGTGGGTGGTGTAGAAGGTGACGGCGGCCTGGACGTCGTCGACGATGTAGCGGACGCTCGCGTGGTCGGTGTGAGCGGTCATGACCGCACCTCCGGGTGGGGCTGGTCGATAAGCACGGGCAGCAGGTGCCGGACGCGGGCCTCGATCTCGGCCGCCGTCCGGGCGAAGCCGCCGTCCGCGCTCCGGTCCGCGTCCCCGCCCGCGGGCCGGCCTGCGGATCCGCCGCCGGCCGACGCGGGGTCGGGGACGCTCCAGTGGATCCGCCGCGGCCGCCCGGGGAACTCCGGGCAGACCTCGCGCACGCGGTCGCACAGGGTCACCACGTAGTCGAACCGGCGGTCGGCCAGGGTGTCCAGGTGCCGGGGCCGCCGGTCGGCGATGTCGATGCCGTAGCGCTCGCGCAGGACGCGCACGGCTGCCGGGTGGACGCGCTCCTTCGGCGCCGACCCGGCGTCGGCCGTCACGACCCGCCCGCCGGTGCCGTGGCGCATCAGCGCCGCCGCGATCGGCGACCGGGCGCTGTTGCCCGTACAGGCGAACAGCACGCGCGGCGGGTCGGCGAGCTCCGGGACCGCCGCCGGGCCGGGCGGCACCGGAGGCGTCAGGCGCAGGGCCGGGTGCAGGGCGCCGCCGACGGCGGCCAGCTCCCCGGCACAGCGCTCCAGGTCCAGGCGGTAGTAGGTGTCGCGGCCGTCATGGCCGCTGCGCCGCGCGGCCACCAGGCCCCCGGCGCGCAGGCGGCGCAGGTGGTAGGAGACCAGGTTCTGCGGTTCGCCGACGCCCTCCGCCAGCTCGCGCACCCGCCGGTCGCCCCCGGCCAGCGCGGCGAGCAGCCGCCACCGCAGCGGGTGGGCGGCCAGCTCGACGAACACCGGCGGGTCCGGGACCGCGGGATCCATGCCACCCAGGATATATCAAACCCATTTGACGGAATAGGGTCGTGCTGCCGCGGATCCGCGCCCGCTGAGACAGCATCCGGGGCGATCCCCGGGCCCTGCCTGCCGAGCACAGGGCCTCTCGCGGCCCGGCCGGACGGCAAGCCGACCCCACCCGCCCTTCACCCTTGACGGAACAGGGCCACGCCGCCACGGATCCGCGCCCTCCAAGGCAGCATCCGGGCGATCCCCGGACCCCGCCCGCCGGGCACAGGGCCTCTCGCGGCCCGGCCGGGCGGCAAGCCGGTCCCCACCCGCCCTTCAGCCTTGACGGAACAGGGGCGCGCCGCCGCGGATCCGCGCCCGCTGAGACAGCATCCGAGCGATCCCCGAACCCCGCCCACCGAGCACAGGGCCTCTCACAGCCCGGCCGGACGGCAAGCCGACCCCCACCCACCCTTCGGCGACCCCCTTCGGCGAGGCGACCTCCGGCCGTCGTTCGAATGCGGTCGCGCCCGACGAGACCGGCACCGCTCAGCGGAGACCATCGGGCAGGCCCCGTGCACTCATGAGGAGCCGTCCGGTGATACGGCCAGCACGGTGTCGAGCGCGTCCAATGCCGCGGCGGCCCTCGCCACCCCCAGTTCGGCGCAGAACCGGACCGCGTCGCGCACGTCGCCGGGGGCCGCCCCGGCCTCCAGTGCCATCCGCACGTGCAGCCGGAACGAATCACCGAGGGCCTGGTGGCAGACATCCGTCGTCAGGGCGATGAACGCGCGCTCGCGCTCGGTGAGCCGGTGCTCGGTCCAGGCGCGGGCCGCGCGGTCGGCCAGGAATTCGGCCATCCACGGGTCGCCTCCCCCGGCCATCGGGACATCCCGCCGGTCACCGCGTCCGGGATCGGCGGGGGCGGTGTCCAGCCCGAGCTCGGCGGCGATCCCGGCGAGCCGCGCGAGGGCGTCCGCCGCGGCCGGGTACCCCGCGTACGGGGCGGTGAAGCGCACCAGCGCGAGCAGGTCGGCATAGGCCACGCCGTGCATCACCGCGGCCTGCACGTGGAGCCGGAACGCCAGTCCCGTCTGCAGGCGGCAGATGTCGTTGGCCAGGTTCTGCAGCAGCTTCTCGCGGACGGTGGTGCCGCTCAGCCCGTAGGTCAGGTCCCCGGTCTCCAGGGCCATGCGTTCGAACTCGGGGTCGATGTCGGCCAGAGGGCGGCTCGGCAGTTCGACCATGGCCGCCTCCTCTCCTCGGTACGTCTCCGGCAGGGGGTGGTCCGGTCGGCGGTCACGGCGCGGGGCGGACGGGGTCGGCCAGCTCCGCCGACCCGCGGGCGACCATGACCGGGCCGCTGTCCGCGTCGAGGGCCTCGACCCGGAAGTCGGCCAGGCCCTCGCGGATCCTCTCGGCCGCCGGCTCGGCGGCGCGCAGGTGCTCTTCGGTGGCGAAGAGCGTGATGGTCATGACGGTGCGTTCGTCCAGGGCGATCGCCTGGTAGCCGAGGATGCCGAGGGCGGCCTGGGCGCGGTCGGCGAAGCGCCGGTCGACCGTGCGCATCAGCTCCTCGATCGTCCCGGCGCCCATCCGGTAGCGGCGGATCATCGCGTGCACGGGCCCTCCCCGAGTCATGCCAACAAGCGTTGGCCAACGAGTGTTGACTTTACGGTAGGCCCCGCGCCCACACGAGTCAACGGTTGTTGGCCTACACTCGTTGGCATGAGGAGATCCGCCGAGGAGACCAAGCGGTCCATCCTGGCCGCCGCGCGGGAGCGGTTCGCGGCCCAGGGCTACGACCGGGCCACGGTCCGGGCCATCGCCGCCGACGCCGGAATCGACCCGTCCATGGTCATGCGCTACTTCGGCAGCAAGGAGGCGCTGTTCGCGACCGCCGCCGACTTCGACCTCGCCATACCGGACCTGTCCCGTGCGCCCCGCGAGCGCGTGGGAGAGGCGCTGGCGGCGCACTTCTTCCGGCGCTGGGAGGAGGACAGCGGCCAACTGCGGATCCTCCTGCGCACCGCCGTCACCGACGAGGCGGTCACCGAACGCATCCGGACGGTCCTCGCCGAACAGATCACCCCGCCCATCGCCGAGCTGAGGGCGGCGGGGACGGACGGCCCCGCCCCTTCCGCGTCCTCCGACGCGCCGACCCGGGCCGCCATGGTCGCCTCCCAGATGCTCGGCGTCGCCCTGTGCCGGTACGTCCTGCGCCTGCCCCCGGTGGACACCATGGACGCCGACGACCTCGTCGCCCGGCTCGGCCCCACGCTCCAGGGCTACCTCGTCGACTGACGCACCCGCCTACGTCGTTGATCTCGGGAAAAGCGCCCCTAAAAGCGGCCCGGAAGCGTCGTTCCTCCCGAGATCAACGCCGAGCACACCCGCCTGTCCGCGCGCCTTCTCAGTCGCGTGAGGCGGAGGCGTCCATCCAGGCCTGCGTCCGCTCGCGCACGTCGGCGTCGGTCACCGTCACCGTCTTCCTCCGCTGCTTGCCGCCCAGCAGGCGGACCTCCGGCCCGCGCCCGCCCGGGAGGAACGCGCTGTGGAACGCGAAGGAGAAGAGCCGCCACTCCCTGTGCTCCGGGTCCTCGACGAACCGGAACCACAGCGGTGAGGCACGGCGCAGGTCCTCGCCGCCGTCGTTGGCGTTGGCGGCGATCCCCTTCTTGAACACGATCGGAAGCCCGAGCGCCCCGAGGGGGAAGCGGGTCTCATCGCCGTAGACGACGTCCTCGTACTCGGGGGTCTTGATGCAGGGGTCGTAGTCGGCGTTCGGGGAGCGGTTGGGGCGCGGCGCCCGGAAGCGGCGGTACATCTCCCCCGCCTCGGCCGCCGCCTCGCGCCAGGTGCCGCCGCTCGGGTCGCCGAGCGCGGCGATGGTCGCGCCCTCGCCGAGCACGGGGTAGGACGGGGTTCCTCCGGTGCGCCCGTTCGGCTTCGGCAGGAACGTGTCGGCGCACTCGGCCACGGCACCCGACACGGGCAGGTGCCCAAGGGCGCGGTAGTGGTCGATCCCCGGGGTGTCGGCGGAATGCCGTTGCCAGATCTCCGGCAGGGGGCCTTCCTGGTGGGTCAGGCGCACGCCCCCGAACCCCTTGCGCGTGCGGGCGCCGAACCCGCCGTAGGTGCACGCCAGCCACAGGCTCGCCATCGTCAGCGCGTCGGCGCGCTCGTCTCCGGAGAAGCCCACCTTGAGCGTGAACGTGCCGCCGGGCTTGACGAAGGGGCGGGTGTTGGAGAACTTCTTCGTCTCGCGGTTGTAGGCGACGTGGCCCTGCCCGAGCAGGTAGGCGATCCACTTCCCGTCGTCGTCGGAGAGCGGCAGCGCCCCGGCGGCGCCCCGGAAGGTGTCCCTCGGCTGCCCGCTCAGCCGGAGCCGCACGGGGCACTTGCGCTCGGTGCTCCCGAAGACCTCCTGTTCGAGGCGTGCCAGCCCTTTGACGTCGTCGCCGAACCGCGTCCCGGCCAGCGCGCGGAACCAGTACCGCATCGGGCCCTTGACCGACGCCACCCGGAGGCCCGTCTCGGTGTCGTCGTGGTTGAACAGGGGCGTCGTGGCCTTCAGTCCGAACGTCGTCCACGCCATCGGTGGTCCGCCTTCCTTGTTCTCGGGCGCCTCGTCTCCGGTGTCCCTGCTCACCGTTCCGAGCGCCAGCGCTGATGGGACAGGGGCGCGGTGACCGGCTTGTCGTCCCAGAGGATCTGCGAGAAGACCCCGGCCGCCAGGCAGACCGAGGTGGCCAGCACGAGGATCGCGGCGGGACTGCCCGGCCGCCTGGGCGGCTCCGCCGCCGGGGAGGCCTCCGCCGGAGCCTCTCCCGGGGCCGCCGCCGGGGCCTCCGGGGAGGAGGCGGCACCGCCCCCGGACCACGCGGTGCGCAGCCGGTCCCCGTCCTCGGAGAAGACCGGGGCGACGAGGACCATCCCCAGCAGGGCCACGAGGAAGGCGTGGGCGATCCCCGTCCCCGTGGCCAGGGCCGCGCGGACGACGACCCGCCTGCGGACCGGCGTCCGACCGCCGCCTTCGGGCACCTGGCCGGAGTTGTGGTTGCGGACCTGGGTGAGCAGGTAGCCGAACGGCGCGGCGGCGATGAGCAGGGCCGTCCCGGCGCTCGCCCACCCGGCGGACAGGTCCGTCCACCAGTCGGGGTGGAAGGCGACCAGCACGATCAGCCCGACCACCGCGGCCGCGGGGAAGCGCAGCATCAGGGGCATCGCCCACCGCCGTCCGTGGGCGAGCGTCCCCGCCCCGATCGCCGCGTAGGCGGCCCCGGCGAACGCGGCGGCGACGTACCAGGTGCCCAGTGCGCCGGACGCGGCCGCCGCGACGGCGGCCGATACCAGTGCCAGCAGGGCCGCGCCGGCGACGGCGCCGAACCACCCGGCCTGCCGCGGTGCGCGCCAGGCACCGGGCCTGCCCGCGACCGCGGCCCAGGCCTCCACGACGGCGAACCGGGGCA
This sequence comes from Nocardiopsis endophytica, assembly GCF_027706725.1. Lineage (GTDB taxonomy): Bacteria > Actinomycetota > Actinomycetes > Streptosporangiales > Streptosporangiaceae > Nocardiopsis_A > Nocardiopsis_A endophytica. The sequence goes on along the minus strand of NZ_JAQFWQ010000053.1, from coordinate 9,469 downwards.
GCAGGTGGTGCTCGACGACGTCCTCGGTGACGGCCCGGTCGGCCGGGAGCCCGGTGGGACCACGCCCCGCCCCGGGCGCGCCGGCGCCTCCGGCCGTGTCACCGCGCGCGCCCGGGGCGAGGTCGGCCAGGACGAGCGGACGCCCGCTGAACCCCGACACGAACGCCAGCGCGCGCACGTCCTCCTCGGCCGAGAAGGGCGGCGCATGGTCGAACAGCGGCACCGATTGGTACCCGCCCAGGTGAGCGCGCCACACCTCACGCGCCTCACGCGCGCGCCGGATCAGCTCGACCCCGGAGTCGTAGCCGAACACCCGGCCCAGGGCGGTCGTCGACGCCCAGGACGGCTCCCACAGGCCGAGGTCCCGGAACGGTTCGGCCAGGACGAGGAAGCGCATACGGGCGATGAGCGGCTCCCAGCGGCGGATCCGGTGCGCCCCCGCCGTGTCCCCCTGGGCGTACTCCCAGAGGGCGTCCACGGTGCCCGCCAGGACGCACCACACGGACGGCCCCTGCGCCTCGACCTCCTCCTCCGTGAGGTCCGGCCGGACACGGAGGACGCGCGGCAGCCACGCGATGAACGCCTCCGGCCGGTGGACGAGGACGCGGGCGGTGTGCGGCTGCTCCTCCCAGAGCCGGAAGAGGCCCTCGCAGGCCTGCCGGTAGCCGGTCTCCGCGTCCTGCTGCGCCCTGCGGACGTGGAGCACGGCCTCCCGCAGGTCCTCCCCTCCCAGGGCGGCGGCGTCGTTGCCGGAGGCCACGCCCCCCTGGCCGGCGCCGTCGCGCCCGGCGTCGGCCACGGCCCCCAGGCCCGAGGTGAGGCGCTCCGAAAGGGCGACGAGCATCGACGGCAGCGGAGGCTCGGGCACTGCGCGGCCTGTGTCCTCGCTCCCGGAGGGGGTCTCGTTCATGGCACTTTCGTAGCCTCGGGGATCATCTCGTTCAGCGCGTACCCGAACGGGGTCAGACGCCACTCCTGCCGGTCGCCGTCGAAGTCGTAGGCGAAGCCCTGCAGGGGCTTCCCGTCGGGCGGCTCCGTCCTGAAGACCCCCTCCCCCCGTTCGACGCCCTTGAACTGGCGCGCCAGGAACTCCCTGTGGAACGACCGCAGCGGCAGTTCGACCGCGCTGCCGGAGCTGAGCTCGTGCACGGCGTACGCCTTCACCATGCGGGGACCGAGGATGCTGCGCAGCGCCTCGGCCATCCCGAGCACGAACGGCAGCGCCCCCTTGAACCCGCCCGAGGTGTGGAAGCGGACCACCCGCTCACCGGCGCCGCGGGCCTCGGCGCGTTCGACCAGGCGCCGCACGCCCCGTCCCACCCCGCCGAGGTTGCGCATGGCCTCGATGAAGCCCGCCGTGTCCCCGGCGTCGAGCCCCGGGACGCGGACGATGACGACCTCGCCGTCCAGGGAGTCCACGGCGTCGGACGGGTCGTGTAGGTAGTGGACGCGCCCGAGGTCGCCGGCGGCCATGGCGGCGGCGTTGACCAGGGCGGCCCGCAGCCCGGGGCCGGTGTCGCTGGCGATGAGCACCGCCGTGTCCTCGGCGGGAAGGGCGCACATGCCCTTGCCCTGCCCGTCGTCCGCGCGCCCCAGGTAGGCGGCCAGCGCGGACAGTTCGGCGCTCAGGCCCGGCTTCCACTCCTCCACGCGCACCTCGCGGAGCAGCGCGGCGAATTCGGCGTGGGCCTCATCGCCCTCCGCCACGGCCCGGGACAGCGACTCGGCCTGCCGGTCGCGGTCGCCGGAGTGCTCATCGGCCCGCAGGCGTCCCCTCTGGGCGTGGACGCTCTCGGCGACCTCGGGGGCGAGCCGGTGCCGCTCGGCCATCGCGGCCGGTTCCGCCCTGAGGTTGCCGAACAGGCTGAGGCCGACGCTGAAGATGTGCACGGTCCCGGTGCCGGTCACTTCCGCTTCCCCTTCTTCCTCCGCGGCCGCTCGTCCTCTCCCCCTCCTGCGGCTCCTCCCCCGGCGGATCCTCCTGCGGCGGGGCCGGGGGCCGGTCGGCACGTGAAATACCCGTACCCGGCGGTGGTCCGGCCGCCGATGCCGCTCTCGTCCCCGGCGCGCTCCAGCCACTCGGCGGCGGTGCGCAGGTCCCCCTCGTCGTCGCCGAGCAGGTCCACGTGGAACGTGCCGCTGACCGACAGGAAGGGCACGGGCACCGGGTTGTGGTGCTCGGCGGGCGGGCGCGGTGCGGCGGGGCCGCCGTCGCCGGGCATGGTGTCGGTGTAATAGGGCTGCTGGTGGGGGGTGATGACGTCGTCGTACACCTTCACCCCCTTCTCGCCGGGCAGGGCGTCCAGGAAGCGGACGCTTCCCCTGCCTTGGGGGCCTTCGCCGTCGGCCGCGGGGGCCGCGCCCGGGCGGGGGTCGCCGAGGATCCGGCGGACCTCCTCGCGGAAGGCGGAGATCCGGTCCGCCCTCTCCTCCGCCTCCGCGTCCCGCGCCTCCAGCTCCGCCTCCAACTCCCGCTCCGCGATGCGGGCGCCCTCGCCCGCCACGCCCTTGAGGGTCGAGGCGGGGATCACCGGCCACCCGTAGGTGCCGTGCATCGCCAGGCCGCTCTCCAGCTCGCCGTACTGCAGGCCCACGCCGGTGACGATGCGCCACTCGGGCACCAGTTCCAGCCGTTCGGCGTACCTCCGGGGCTCCTCCCGCGCCCTCCAGTGCTCGACGAAGGCGTGCCGACGCGCCAGCGCCCCCTTGAGGAGCCCGGCATTGCCCTGCCCGAGCCATGAGGCGGCCGCCCACGCGTTGAGCAGCCCCCGCGCCTCGGCGACCTTGAGCTTCTGGTCGTCGTCCTCCTTCTCGAACGCCAGCCGCTGCAGGAGGACGAGGGCGTTGGCGGTCCTGTCGACGTCGCCCTCGCCGTCCCTGAGGAGCGGATAGGGGCGGCCCTCCTTGCCCTTGTCGTCGACCGGGGTGCGGCGTTCGACCCGCACGCGTGCGCCCAGCGGGCCGTAGGCGGGGAAACGGTGGACCTTCTCCTCGACCGCGCCGCCGCGCGCGCCCGCGCCGGGGGTGCGCCTATCCCTGGGCATCGGCGCCTCCGTCCTCGGAGCGGTCCGACAGCGCGTCGGAGAGGCGGGAGAGCCAGATGGCCAGGGCGTCGATCTCCGCGGAGGCGCGCGCGTACTCGATCGGGGTCGCCTCGGCCAGGTGCCTCAGGCACTGCTGACGGGTCATGGTGTCGCCCGCCTTGCCGAGGATGCGCTGGTCCGCGAGGCGCTGGGCGATCTTGTCGGCGAGGAGACCGTAGGCCTGCCCCAGCTCGGCCTTGGAGTCGTTGGCGCGGGCGCAGATGAACGCGTAGGTCGCGGCCAGTCCCCCGCCTCTGAGGCGCGAGGGGAGCTGCCGCATGCGGGTGCGGACCTCCTTGGTCACCCTCTCCGGGAGGATCTCGTAGGCGATGGAGGCCAGCTCCTGGTCGATGCGCACGGCGCCGCTCACCTGGCGTCCCCCTCCTCCTTGACCAGCCGGGTCCACACCAGGCCCTTGCCCAGGGTCTCGTCGCCGCCGACCTGCAGGACCCGGCCGTCGAGGAGCTCGTCGACCCGGTCGGGCAGCCCGCCGGAGGCCGCGCCGTCGTCGCGCAGGGTCAGCACCGAGACCAGGAGCGTCTCTGCAGGCAGGTACTCACTGGTGAAGGGGCCATGCGCAACGGTCTTGCGCTTGGGGTCGAGCTGCACCCGGACCGAATGCTCGATGCACTCCCTGAGGAGCTGGCCCATGACCGTCTCGTCGACCACGATGAGGTCCTCGCGCAGCTTGCTCGCGAAGGGGGCGAAGAACGGTTCGTCGCCGATGCCCTCGCGGGCGATGAGGTCGGCCCACTCGGCCACCGGGTCGGGCCCGCCCTTCTCGGCGCCGCGCACCGGCAGCACGCACGGGCCGAGCACCTGCCGGGCGTCCTCCCACTTGTCCTTGGCGCAGACGCCGCCGCCGTCGGGCACGGCGGGGAAGGGGCGGGTGCCGCGGTCGTCGCGGACGCGGGCGTGCTTGCGGGCCAGGCGGCTGAGCGCCAGTGCCGAGGTGGCCCAGGCGAAGGTCTCCTTGAGGGTGGGCACGGGGACGGCGAGGAGCTGGGCGTCGCCCACCACCAGGCGGCCCGCGTTGGCGTTGACGCCGGGGCCGTCGTCGTCGCCGGAGGTGGCGCGGCCGAAGAGCTCGTCCAGGAGGGTTCCGCCGCCGGGGGCGCCCTCCCGCCTGTCCCCCCAGCCCGCGTCGTAGGCGGCCTGCCGGAGCGCGCCCTTGAGGCTCTGGCCCCACACGAGGGGGTAGCCGGTCGCCGCCTCGCGCTGGATGGGCAGGTCGACCGAGCCGTCGGCCTCGGCTCCCCCGGCGTGCAGGGGCGATTCGGTGTACAGGTAGAGCAGATACGTTCTCACGACCACACTCCGGTCAGGACGACTCCGAAGCCCGCGGTGTCCATGCGCTCCCGTGCGGGCGGGCCGAGCGCGCGGGCGTGGTGCTCGGCGGCCCAGGCGGCGGCCTCGTCCTCGCCGGGGAAGCGCAGCAGGTAGACCGACCCGGGCGGGACGGCCCAGGCGAGCACCCGCGTGTTCCAGAAGCCCTCGGGGCCGCGCTTGGGCGAGGCGGAGGCGACCGCCACGGGGTCGCCCACCACGGCCGAGACGAGTTCGGCTCCTGGGGGCGGCTCGGGGTGCCACCCCCGGGGCCACAGGGCCGGGGTGGCGACGTAGAGGAGGACACGACCGCCGGGGAAGCGCGCGGGGGCCCGGGGCCAGTCGGCGCCCGGGGCCGGGTCGACGTCGGCCATGCGGGCCAGCCCGCCGAACTGCACCGGGTCGGGCGGGCCGATGTCGACCTGGCGCTGCTGCTCGGGCCGGGGCGTCACGTGCGCGGCGAAGGCCCACCCCTGCTGCAGGCGCATGTGCGTGGTGCGGTAGAGCATCCCGTTGCGGACGGTGCGCGTGCGCGGGTCCAGGCCGATGCCGGTGCGCGGCTCGGGGACGACCGGGTCGTCGACCGCGTCGAGCTCGTCGTAGGACGTGGCGCTCCCTGGGGCGACCAGGGTCCCGTGGAGGTAGTCCTGGAGGGTCCGTCCGGGGAGGAGCGCGTCGCAGGACTCGGTTCTCCGGTCCTCGTCCTCCGCATCGTCCGGGAGGGCGGGCAGGCGCAGGCCGGCGATGCCGTCCGCCTCCGCGGTGCGGTGGAGGTCGGTCACCGGTGCCGCTCCGCCCCCGCCGGGGGCCGTTCCGAGGGCCGTTCCGGGGCCCGCGCCGGGCTCCGCGTCCGGACCGCCCGGCAGGAACATGCGCCAGACCTTTGTGCGCTCGGGGTCGGTGTGCAGGTCCATGGGGGCGGGGAAGTAGGGCCGCCACCCGTCGCCCGTCTCCCGTACGAGGACGGGGCCGCGCACGCTCTGCGGATCCTCGCCGCCCAGGGCGGCGGTCAGGGCCCCGGCGATGGTGGAGGGCCATGGGCGCACGCTGTGGGCGATGCCGCCGGTTCCGGCGTCGAAGGAGCGCCCGTCCCGCACCTGCACGGTGTCGTGGGGCTGCACGACCAGCCAGCGGTCGGTCACGGGCGGGCGGGATGGATGTGCGTTCACAGCACCTCCTGGCGGAGGAAGACGGCCACGCGCACGGCGTCCTCGTCGAGCAGACGCGTCCCGGGGGCCAAGCGCGCGAGGGCGGCCACGGCGTCGCGCGCGAAGGCCTGCTTCAGCTTCTTGTCGGCCTGCGGGTCGGCGCTGCCGCCGGGCGGCGGGGCGATGGTCGTGTGGCGCTCGACCAGGCGGCACATCTCGGCTTGGGCGATTTCGCGCGGCAGTGGATGGTGGTCTTCCCCGGTGCCGTCGGCGCTTCCGTCCAGCTGGGCCCGCTCGGCGATGAGGTCGGCCAGGAGCCGGGGCGAGAGGCGGATGCGGGCGCGGTCGCCCTGGGGCGTGAAGACCCGCAGGGCGTCCTCGGGCGGGGCGCCGTCCGCCCAGCCGACGACGCAGTCGGCGTGCGCGCCGCTGTTGCGGATGTAGCCGATGCCCAGGCCGTGCTTGCCCTCCTTGCCCGCTTCGGCCTTGCGCCGCTTGGCCTCCTCGAGGAGTTCATGTGCGCGGTGCAAGGCCTCGCGGAGCGAGGAGTCGTGGTGGAAGAAGAGCAGCCCGGTGCTGGCGGTGGGCAGCGGGGCACGGACGGTGTCGTGGCAGGCGCGCGCCACGTCGAGGGCGTGGGAGGCGGGGACGAGCGCCAGGAGGTCGTCGCCGCCGGCGTAGACGACCGTGCCGAGGGCCTTCTCGACGGCGGAGCGCTGCTCGGCGGCGACCTCGGACAGCATGCGGGAGATCCGGCCGTGCTCCTCCGCCGTGACCTCCAAGAATTTGCCGTCCTGGCCTCGGCCCCTGCCTGACAGGAAGTTCCCCATGGAGTCGAGGTCCTGGACGAGCACGGCGAGGTGCGGGGAGGGGGGTGCCAGACCGGCCCGTTCGCCCGCGCGCGCCAGCTCCTTGGAGGCCATCGCCCCCAGCCCTACCGCCGTCTCGAAGCCGCCGTCATCGTCCGTGACGCCGAACCGGTGCGCGAGCGAGTCGAGGTGCCACACGCCCGGGTAGACCCACTGCGCGCCCCGCCCCCGGAACCAGTCGGCGACCGGGTCGCCGGATCCGGCCTTCTTGACGTCGTCGGGCAGACCGGGCAGGGCCGCTTCGGAGATGTCGTCCCTGTCGACCTGGTCGACGCAGTCCTTGAGCTCCGCGACCGCCTCCGCGATCCCCTCCTCGTCCCACCGACGCAGGACCTCGGCGCGGTAGTGGGCCGAGGCGATCCCCTTGGTGGAGGGGAAGCCCTTCTGCTTGTCGCCGCGCCGGTGCCACAGGCGCTTGACCCAGCTCGGGACGGAGAGGTCCTCGCTCCTCATGTGCTCGGGGGCGCGCCGAGGGGGCGGGACCGACCGCCAGCGGGGCGAGAGCGTGCACAGCGGCCGGGCGGCATCGAGGGGCTGGGCGAAGTCGCGGATGTTCTTGCGTCCGGCGAGCACCCGCTGCGCCTGGTGCCACTGGGCGGCGTACCCGCCGGCCTCGGCAGGGACGCTCACCCACTGGACGACGGGCCAGCCGGGTGTGTCCAGCTCTCCTCCGGCGCGCCTGCCGTCGTCCTCTCCGAAGACCTGGCCGACCCAGTGGGCCCACACCCCGTCGAGGTGGTCGCGCACCTGCTCGGCGGCCTGCGGTCCCGCCCCGGCGGCGACGAGGGCGACGATGCGGTTGGGCATCCCGTCCTCGGCCCCGCGGGCGCGGCCCTCGACGGGGAAGACGATGCGGGCGTCCAGGCGCTCGTCCCCGGCCAGGCACTCGACACCGGCGGCGGCGAGCCCGGCGATGATCTGGCTCCCCGACCGCAGGTCGGTGGTGGTGCGGGACTCCTCGATGTAGCGCTGCACCCCCGCGAGGGCGACGACGACGAGGTCACGTCCGGTCATGGGGCGCACCTGGAGGAGTGGCTGTGGGGGGCATGTTCTCTTTCGGCGTCCGCGTCGGGTCCTTGCTCTGGCGTCCACGACCCCGGTGACCACGACGGCGCCCACCGGAGAAGCCAAACGCTAGCAAGCCCACCCGCCCCGCCCCGCCGTTTCCCCCACGGGTGGCCGGATGTGGCAGTCGCGCCCACTGATCGTGCGGAGCCTGGAGCGACCCCGCCACGTCCGGATCCGGCCGGGAGGACTCATCCGCCCCGAGAGGGCCGTTCGCCACGAGGAAGACCGCCTTCCCGCCGGGCGGCCCCTCCGCGGCCGCCCACTACTCGAGGAGCCCTTTCCGGCAACACCAGATTGCGAATCCACCGGACGAACAGAGGAGATGAAACCCTTTCGGGCGTCTCATGGACGACGGCGTTGGTCATCATGCATCTCGAGTCGGCGACAAGGCTCGCCAGCACATCTATCCGGTCCGCCAAGGCCGATTGCAGCAGTAGAGATGTGTCGAAGAGAAGTCGTTCGAGGGCATGACAACTCTCTATGCCTCTCTCCATCCCTCACCCAGATCGCCGTCGGTGATCTGGCCTCGCATCATTTCCAACGCACGGTGACGCGTGATCATGTGTTCCCGGTGGGCCGCCATCACCGCCGTCGCAAAGCGCGGCGAAACCCGCATCGATGCCAGGTCGGGCTGGGGACGCCGCCCCAATGCCTCCTTGAACTCCGCATTCGTGGGCGTGCGCTCACGCAGCCAACGCAGGACGTCCTCCCCAAGGAGCCTGATGTCCTGAATCTGGTCGAGAGTCAGATTCCACGAAACGCCATATGCCGCGGACAGCGCGACGAGTCGCCGCCGGACCGCCTCCCTCTCGCGGTCCGCCGTCCTCCCATCGTCCATCGCCATCGCACCGACGGCTTCACGCGCTTTGGCACTGGGCAGGAGGAATTCAGCGGCGAACGCGTCCACGACCTGCTCCCGTCGCTTCCAAGAGGCCCCGCCGCCGAACCGGCCGCAGACCAAGGCGGGAGGCGTGGGCCTCCCGCGCTGGTCGTTGTTCAGGCGGGGGTCAGACCTTGCGCCATTCTGGAATCCACGTGCCGTCCTCGTCGACGGTGTAGTCGCCGAACAGGGACGGGGCCTCTTCGCGGACCGTCTCGGCGATCTTGCCGAACAGGAGGCGGATCTCCTCCTCGGCGCCCGGGGCCGTGCGGGCCTCGATGGCGTGGCGCAGGGTGCGCACGTTCGCCGTCCAGACCAGGCCGGTCGCCACGCCCTCCGGGGCGAAGCGGCGCATGAACGACGTCTTGTGCTTCTTGTCCGCGAACTTCTTGCCCTCTTCGTCGAGCGCGAAGTGGTCGGCCATCCAGAGCTGGAACTCCTCCATGCGCCGCAGCATGTCGGTGGCGCGCTCCATCAGCTCCGGGTCGTCCTGGGCCCACTCGGGGAACCAGAACGGCAGATCCGTCAGGCGCACGAAGCGCAGCGACTCCTGGGAGACCGCCACGCCCGGCCGGTGCCGGATCAGCTCGTGCGTCAGTACGCGGCTCACGTTGTGCAGCACGAAGCTGAAGCTCACGTGCTCCAGCACCGACCCGTGCAGGCTGCGCAGGATGTTGGCCAGGTAGGCGTCCTGATCGGTGCGCACCCGGGTCACGTTCGGGTTCAGGCCCGGCTCCCAGGAGCGGTAGCACAGGCGCCCGGCGAACTCGGCCAGGTTCTGCGGGTCGTTGAGGTGGGCGTCGAGCTCTCCCCGGTCGAAGCGCTCCAGCCACTTCTCCCCGCCGACGTCGGCGAGGTAGGCCGCCACCTCGCCGTAGTCCAGCTGCGGCTTGGCGACCAGGTGGACCTCGGGCTCGACCTGCTTCATCGTGCTCCCCCTCGACAAACGCTCGCGCCGCGGGACCGCCTCGCCCCGGGCCGCATCGACCCTACCGGGACCTGGACCGGGGCGGGGACGGGCGGGCGGGCGGGGAGAGAGACGGGGCGGGCGGCGCCGCTCCGGGAGGTGCCCTTCGGGGCGGTGCCGCTCCGGCC
>NZ_JAQFWQ010000052.1 GCF_027706725.1 Nocardiopsis endophytica | reverse complement strand
GCCACGACCGCGGGCGACCGCGCACCCCGCCCACCGCGCCGCCCACCCGGACCGCCCGCGGCCCGACGGACGGCAAGCAGGGCCGGGAAACCGCCCCGCTCACCCCGTCGCCGCCCTCCCCGGTGACCACGCACACGCGCCGCACCGACAGCGCTGCGGTGTAGGCCGCCGACCTCTCCTCGTCGCCGCCATCCACCCGACACCCCGGCGACCCGCCGCCCGGCCGGAGCCCGGAAGCGGGGTACCTGCTCGGCCGCCCGCCCGCACCGCGAAGACCCGACACATGAGACCGTCCCGATAGGGGCGAATTCCCCGAGGCGAACACCAGCACGCCCCCGCACCGCCGCTTCCTCGGTGATCCCGGGGAACCCGGTGGCCGAAGCCCCGACTCCCCGCCCCCGCCTCCCCGCAGCCCCCACCAATGACCTGGCGATCGAGCGTCAACGCCGGGCGGCCGCCGCCTCCACCGCTGCCGCGGTGCCGTCGAGGATCAGTTCCAGGCCGAACGCGAAGTCATGGTCGGCGGGGTCCTCCGGCGCCCCCTCCGGGGGGTGCTCGAACACCCCGGACGCGAACAGCCGTGCCGCGTCGGGGAACCGGTCGGGGTCGACGAACCGCGCCAGCGCCCTGCCGAAGTCGCGCTCGACGCCGGCCTGGTCCGTCCCGGCACCGCTCAGCCTCTCGGCCATCTGCCGCTCGGCCGCGCTCGTGCGCCGCACATACCCGGCGAGCACCATCTGGACGCCCACCTTGTCCCCTTCGTCCAGCCCGGTGCCGCGCAGGGCGCGCAGCCCAGCGTCCATCCACGCGATCGCGTTCGGGCCGCTCGGCGGCCCGGTGAAGGGCACGTCGGCGAGCCAGGGGTGGCGCCGGTGCACGTCCCGCAGCGCGTTCGCCCACGCGCGCAGGCCCACACGCCAGTCGTCCTCGGGAAGGTCGAGGTCGGGCGGGGCCCCGTCCGCCGCGTCCTCCATCAGGACGACCAGGTCGTCCTTGGACCCCACGTGGCGGTAGAGCGACATCGCCGTGACGCCCAGCTCCTTGGCGACCTTGGCGAGGGTGACGCCCGCCAACCCGTCGCGGTCGGCCAGGCCCACCGCCGTGCGCACGACGCGCTCCACGTCGAGCTCGGGCCGCCGCCCCAGTCTGCCGCCGGCCGACGGCAGCCTCCACAACCGCCTCAGCAGGGCGGGCACCTCGTCCATGCCTGGAACCTACCTCCCGTCGGGCCGAGGACGGGGGACAAGGACGGGGACAGGGACCGGGCGCGGCCCGCACGAGCCCGCCCGCCCCTCATTCGTTTACTTCATATAGTTTCTCTCGTATATTAATGACGTCCGCCGACGACCCCCGGGAGGGGACCCATGACCACCGCACCCGGCACCGGTCCGACCACCGGGGCCGCAGCCCGCCTCGGCCCCGTCCCGCGCTCCGAGCGCTCCCTCGCCCCCGACCTGGCCCGGGGCGGCATGCTGCTCTTCATCGCCCTGGCCCACACCGGGATGGCGCTCTTCGCCACGGTGCCCGCGTTCGCGCCCGACCCGCAGGGCCTCGAACGCGCCTACGACGTCTTCATGTTCACCGTCGTGCACGCACGCGCCCTGCCCCTGTTCGCGATCATGTTCGGCTACGGGGTCGTGCAGCTCGCCCTCCGCCGCCGGTCCGCCGGGCCGCGTGCGGCCCGGGCCGTCCTGCTGCGCCGCAGCGCCTTCCTGTTCGCCCTCGGCCTGGCGCACGGCGTCCTGCTCTTCTCCGGCGACATCCTCGGCGCCTACGGGATCATCGGCGCCGTGCTCACCCTGGTGCTCGTCGGGCGCGGCGAGCGCCTCCACCGCGTCGGGCTCTGGTACCTGGGGGTCGCCGCCGTCTACACGGCCGTGGTCGCCGCCATGGCCGCATGGACCCTCGCCGACGGCTCGGGCGAGCGGGCGGAGGTGCCCGTCAGTGCGTACTCCTCCGGCCAGGCGGCCACGTACGGCGCCGCCGTTGTGGAGCGCCTCGGCGAGTGGCCCATGACCACGCTCATGCTGTCCGCCATGCTCCTCCCCGCCTGGCTGGGCGCGTGGGCCGCACGGCGCCGGATCCTGGAGGAGCCCGCACGCCACCGCCGACTGCTCACGGCCGGGGCCGCCGCCGGTCTGACCGTCGGATTCGGCGGAGGCCTGCCCATGGGCCTGTTCAGCGCCGGGTGGCTGCACGCCGACGCGTCCGCGGCCATGTGGCTCAAGCTGCTGCACGAGTCGTCCGGCCTGTTCGCGGGCGCCGGCTTCGTCTGCCTCTTCGCCCTGGCCTCGCTCGCCCATGAGAACCGGCGCCCGGCGGCACCCGTGCGCGCCGCCGTCGGCGCGGTCGCCGCGCTCGGGCGGCGGTCGCTGAGCGGGTACCTGGTCCAGTCGGTGGCGTGGCTGGTGCTGTTCGCCCCGTTCGCCCTCGACCTCGGCGCCGCCCCGAACCCGGCGGCCACCGCGCTCGCCTCGGCGGTCGGGGTGTGGCTGGCCACGGTCGCCGCCGCCGCGCTGATGGAGCGCCGCGGCATGCCCGGTCCCGCCGAACGGGTCCTGCGCCGGTTCGCCTACGGGCGGCCCCGGCGGGCGTGACAGGACCGTCCGCGTTGTCACCCCGATTCGGTGACAGCTTGTTACTTACGTCCGTGAGAGCGGCGTCGCCACAGTGGGGTCATGCCTATTCCGCCCAACCGCGACGCCGCCGTGGACGTCGACGGCCTGAACTTCGCCTACGGGCGCTACCAGGCCGTCAAGGACGTCTCCCTGAAGGCCCTTCGCGGCGAGGTCTTCGCGCTGCTCGGAACGAACGGGGCAGGCAAGACGACGTCCCTGGAGCTGATCCAGGGGTACCGCCGCCCCGACGCCGGCCACATCCGCGTCCTGGGGCTCGACCCCTTCCGGCAGCGCCGGAGCCTCCGCCGCAGAACCGGGTTCATGCTCCAGGAGGCCGGGTTCCTCACGGAGATGACGGTGCGGGAGACGATCGAGCTGTGGGACTCGATCTCGGGGCGCCGCGACAGCGTGGACCGGGTCATGGACCGCGTCGACCTCGCCGGCCGCGCCGATGTCCGCCTCGACCAGCTGTCCGGCGGCGAGAAGCGCCGACTGGACATCGCGCTGGCGGTGTGGGGCGGCCCCGAGCTGGTGGTCCTCGACGAGCCCACGACCGGGCTCGACCCCGAGTCGCGCCGGCGCCTGTGGTCGCTGGTCGACGACCTGCGCGCCGCCGGGACCACGATCATCCTCACCACGCACTACCTGGAGGAGGCCGAGGCGCTGGCCGACCGCCTCGCCATCATGCACGAGGGGAGGGTCGCGGTCTCCGGGACGCTCCGTGAGGTCCTCGAGGCGCACCCGGCCACCATCAGCGCGCGGCTCCCCTCCTCCCTGGCGGACGACCTGCCCGCGCTCTCGGGGAGCACCACCGTGGCCGCCCCGGGCGGCGCCGACGACTCCGACACGCGCGCGCTGCGGGTCGAGACCTCCGCCCTACAGGCGGACCTGACGGTGCTCCTGGAGTGGGCCGACCGGCGCGGGGTCCCGCTCTCGGGCCTGCACGCCCAGCCCGCCACCCTGGAGAGCCTGTTCCACACCATCCGGACGCGGAGCGAGCGGCTGACGGCGGAGGCCATGGAGGCGGCGGACCAGGGCGCACAGGACACCCAGGGCGCCCACGGCACCGACGGAGACGGCGCCCGAAGCGGCGACGGCGGCGGAGACGGCAGCGAAGACGGCGGAGACGGCCGACAGGGCGCCGGGCACGGCGCCGAGAACGACGTGGAAGGGGTGTCGGCGCGATGACCGCGACCGCATCGCAGGCCACCGCGGCATCCGGGACCGCCGCCGACCGGGACCGCGGCCCCGGACGCGCGGCGCTGATGCTCGCCCTCACCCGGGCGGAGCTGAGACTGCTGATGCGCCGCAAGGGCGTGCTGGCCGTGGCCCTGTTCCTACCCCTGATGCTGGTGGGCATCTCCTACCTGGGCTCCCGCCCGGAGGGCCCGGCCCAGTGGGGGGCCACCCTCGGCGTCTACTTCATGTACGCGCTGATGATGACGCCGTACATGAGCACGACCACCCAGCTCTCCGCCCGCCGCGACACCCTGGTCTACAAGCGGCTGCGCACCACCGAGCTCGACGGCGCCGAGCTGATCGCGGGGAGCATGCTGGCGATCGCGGTGCTGAGCGCGGTCCAGATGGCGCTGATGTTCGGCGTGTTCACCCTCACCGGGGCACCGCTGCCGCAGAACCCCGCGCTGGTGGTCGTGGGGGCGCTGCTCGGGCTGGTGCTGGCGCTGGTGCTGGCGGCGTTCATCGTCGCCGTGACCGGCAGCCACGAGCGCGTCATGTTCACCATGATGCCGCTGCTCATCCTGGCCGTGATCGGCGCCCAGCTCATCGACTACCCGGTGCAGGCGGTCGCCTGGGCGGCGATGCTCGTCCCGATGGTCCCGGCCGCCGACCTGATCGCCAAGGGGTTCGGCGGCACCGGGGTCGGGGCGGCGGACCTCCCGGTGCCGGTGGACCCGGTGGTCGCCGACCTGCTCCTGCTCGTGGCCTGGACCGCGGTGGCCCTGCTGGTCACGCGGCGGACCTGGCGCTGGGAGCCGCGCTCCTGACCCGCGCGCGGCGCCCGGCGCCCGCCCCGACCGCAGACCGTGGGCCGGACCCGCGTCCGGCCCGGACCGAAAGGTGATTCCGCATGGACTTCTTCTACGCCCTCTCCGGTGTCAAGCTCAGTGCCACCCTCGGCCAGGAACTCCTCGTCCAGGTGATCACGGTCGCCGTCATCGGCGGCGTCGTGTTCCTGCTGGCCTCGGACCGCCCCATGGTGCAGATCGCGATCTACGCGGCCCTGGTCCTCTACGCGGTGGGCCGGCTGGCCGCGGTCGCGTTCGTCCGGCGCGGCCACCGCCAGACCACCGGTTCCTGAACCCGCCGCCGGGCGTGCCTCCGTCCTGCGCGCACGGCCGGGCTCCCCGGGGTCCCTGACCCGGCCCCGCCAGGAGCCCACCGCCCGCCCCCCGACCCCGGGCGGTCCCGGACGGCGGCCCGTGGCGCACCCTCCCCGCGCCGCGGGCCGCCGTCGTCCCGGGCGGGGCCGGAGCACGGCCCTCCGACTCCGGAGCGAAGCGCACGCCCGCCGCAGCGCGGGAAACGGCCCTGCCGGATGACCGGCGGGGCCGTCGTCGTGTCACGGGCGCGTCCGGTGCCCTGCGGCGCCACCCCCGACAGGCCGCACAGGCCGCACAGGCCGCACAGGCCGCACAGGCCGCACGGGCCGCACACGCCGAACGGGCCGCACGGAGGCAGAGCGCTTTTCCACTGACGGAGGCGGCCGGATGCGGCCCGATTGCACCGCCGGAAGGCCCTTTCGCAGTCCTTCGCCGCTCCGGTAATGCCGCGCACCGGAATGCCGAGGCCCCCGATCCCGCGACCCGCACCGGGATGGGGTGTGGGCCGATGCCGTCCGCCCCGGTACTTTCGGATTGGACGATCGGGGAACGCGAGTGTATATGATGAACCCCTCGCATTCTTCCGCCCGCCGCCCCTCGGGGAGCGGCGCACGGAGCCCTGTTGTAGCACAGTCGATCATCGGCGAAACAGGGACCCCGTGTCACGGAAACAAATTACCGTGTAACATGACACCTACCGTAATCATGTGCGTTTGTTCCGTGACACCCCTTATTACGGTCACCGCGAAACCGAATCCGCCCAGGGCGCTCCGCCCATCCGGGGCCGCCGCCGGAACACCGCGCACAAGCCGTCGCCGGGATCGCCCATCCGCATCGAAATCGCGGCACACCCCCGACTGACCTGCGGTGACGGCACCGTCGCCCGTCCACGAGACGGCCTCGCACCGCCACCCGGCCACGCCCCCCGTTCCCGGATGGCGGCTTTATCCCGCACGAGTCCCCGAACTTCTTCCCGCGGCATCCACCCGCCCCCGCATTTCCATTCCCCGCACCCCTGACCACAGGTCCCGAACCGGTCACACGGACGCCCCTCGCACCCGACACCCCCACCGAGGACCTCTGCGACGGCCCGTTCACCTGGCGTGATGCCTCCAGGTCTCCGGCCACGCCGACACCGGCGGCGACCCGAGCCCCGCCCGCCCCGACCGGCCACCGGGGCACGGCCGCCCACCGGACGGCGCCCTCCGCCCGCAATTCCTGACACGGTAATCGCCCCGGCCGCACGGGGGAAGGGCAATTCCTCCGGGCCCGAAAACACCACTTGAGCACCGCCGTGGGGTGGGTTAGCTTGGGCGCCGCCGGGGTCACCGCCGCCACGTCGAATCGAACCGATGATTTCCCCCCTCCCCACCCCGAACGTCGGTGCCGACGCGGCCGGAATCCCTTCACACTGTGGACGACTTGGTATCGGTTGGTGACGATAGTGCTCTGCCGTCGGGGGTATCGATGACTTCTCAAGGGATATCGATTGACCGACCGCCTGAACAGCTGCAGGCCCCCGCTCTGCATATCCGAATGGACGTGCTCCTCGACTCTCTACGGAAGAACCGCCCCCGGGAGATCCGCATCTTCCACCCCGCCTCCGCCGGGGCGGCCACCCTGCTCTCCGCGGTGACCCGGCGGGCGCTGTCCTCCGGTTCGCAGGTCCGCATGGTGGTCGAGCGCCGTTCCGGGGCCGAACCCGGGCTGCCCCGGGCGTTCCGGACGCAGTGCCGCGCCGGCGCCAGGATCCGCACGGCGGACTCGGTCCCGCACTGCCTCGTCCTGCTCGACCGGACCATGGCGGTGCTCGCCTCCCAGGGCGCGGGCGAGCCGCAGTGGGCCACCCTCGTCCGGGAGCGGACCATGCTCTCCGGGCTCTCCACCCTGTTCGACCTCGTCTGGGCGTCGGCGACGCCCGCGGACGAGGTCCCCGAGGCCCCCGGGCCCGAGCCGGAGGCGCTCTCCAACGCGATGACCCGGCAGCTCATCCTGCTCCTGAGCGAAGGCCTCAACGACGAGGACGCCGCCCGGGAGCTGGGCACCTCGCTGCGGACCGTGCGCCGGCACGTCGCGGAGATCAAGGAGATGGTCAACGCGAAGAACCGGTTCCAGACCGCGGTGCGCCTCACCAAGAGAGGACTGCTGTGACGACCACCCTCGCGTCGCCCGGCTCCGGGCCGCTGTCCGACGCCGACCTGCGGTCCGTACTCGACCGCGCCGAACCCGTCCCGCTCCACCCGCGCGTCGCCCGGGCCGAGCACCGGGGCCGGATGTTCGTCGTGAAGCATGCGCGCCGCGCGGGCGGCGGGCGGGACGCCCTTCGGCACGAGCGCGAGGCGGGGGAGCGGGCGGCGGCGCTGCGCCTGCCCGACGGCGCCGCCCTGTGCACGCCCCCCGTCTGGCACGACCCCGATCGTCTGGTCTTCGCCGCCCCGGAGGGGCGCACCACGCTGCAGGACCTCGTCGCCGAGGGGCGCGGGGCCGAGGAGGCGCGCCGGTGCGGTGCCGCCGCGGCCGCGCTGCACGGAGACGACGGGCGCGGCCTGCCGCCGGCCGTACCGGAGCGGCCGCGGCTGTTCCCGCTCCGGGTGGCCGAGTACGCGACCACCTCGGACCAGGTCATCGCGCTGCTCAAGCAGCTCGACCGGCACCCGGCGGCGCGGGACGCGCTGGCGTCGGTCTCCGAGCGCCACGCCCCCGGCGCCGGGTCGGTGTTCGTGCACGGCGACTTCAAGCCGGACAACATCCTGGTCAGCACCGGCACCGACACCGGCGGCACGGACGGGATCACGGTCATCGACTGGGAGCTGGCCGGCCGCGGCGACCCGCACGAGGACCTGGCGGCTTTCCTGGCCGGGGCGCTCTCGGCGTCCCTCCAGGCCCGTGTGCACCAGGTCCACCAGGACCGGGCGGCCGACGTCCGCGCGGCCATCGAGGGGGCGGCGGGCCAGTCCTTCGGCCTCCTCTCCGCGATGCTGGACGGCTACCGCGCGGTCCGGCCCTGGTCGCCCGACCCGGAGCGGCTGCTCCTGCTGACGGGCGGGCGGCTGCTGTGCCGGGCCCAAGCCCTCGCGACCGTCGGCAGCCAGGTGGGCACCGTCCCCACGGTGCTGCTCCGCGCGCTCGCCGCCATGCTCGGCGACCTGCCCCGGGCGGTCGCCGGGCTCCGGGCGGCCCTGGACGAGGGGGGCGCACGATGACCGCCTCCCCCGTCCCCGCCCCGGCCGGCGCCGCCTTCCCCGACCCCGCCACCCTGCGCACCTGGTGCGACCGGGTTCGCGCCGTGGTCGCGCCCGAGTCCGCCGCCGCCCCTGCGGGCCGGTGGCTGCGCGCCGCGACCGGGGATGTGAGCGAACCGGCCGCCCACCCGCGCGGCGTGCCCACCCTGCGCAGTTGGCTGTACCGCGACGTCCACCTGGCCGGACTGCACTCCGAGACCGCCACGCCCGACGCCGACGCGGCCGCCGCGGCCCTGTTCGCCGAGCTCGCCACGGGCACGTGGCGCGACCCCGGGTGGACCGTCGAGGGCGAGGCGCCCGGAGACGGCGGCCCCGGGACGGCACCGGACGCGGTGGTGTCCAAGAACGGCGTGCGCCTGCGCGCCGCCCCCGAGGAGCTGCACGTGGGCGCCGACGGCGGCACCGCAGAGGTCCTACTGCCCCGCGCCCGGCCGGGCGCCCTGTTCGGCTGGTTCGGCTATACGGGCCCGGTCGGCCCACCCGTCCGCCCCAAGGCGCGCCTGTACCTGCATCCGCCTTCGCTGGCCGACCGCGGCGTCATCGGGCCGCTGCTGGAGGCACTGGAGCGGCTGGAGGCCCCCTGGCAGGCCAAGGCGGCGACGCGCGGGGCCGGAGCCCCCCGCCCCGACTCCTTCGTGGTCTACCTCCGCGCCGCCGACGCCGGCCGCGTCGCGGCAGAGCTGGCCTCCTCGGGCCTGCCCGAGGTGCTGGCCGACCCCGTCCCGGGCTTCGCCCTCCGCATCGCGCAGGGGGTGGGCCTGGCCGTGCACCCGCCGGGCCTTCCCGGGGGCAGCTTCGGCGTCCGGCTGGCCGACCTGTTCGCCCGGACCCTGGTCGAGCACGGTACCGACGGCCTGGAGGAGCGCATCGGCGCGGCGCTCCACCCCGCCCCGGAGGCTCCGGCAGCCGAGGCGGGGCTTCCCGAGTCGGAGCGCCCCGAGGAGAGGAGCGAGGTCCGTGTCCCCTGAAGCACCGAGCACCGCCCGCCCGCCGGTCCGCACCGTCGAGCCGTCGGCGGGCGGCTGGACGTGGCGGATCCCCGCACCTACGCCTCCCGGGTCGGCCCTCCCGGCCCCGGCGGGCGAAGGACCCGAATGCCCCGAAGGGCCGGTGCGGTTCATCGCGCCGTCGTACGAGCCTCCCGCCGGGCACCCCGGTTCCGCCCCCTCCCCCACAGGCACCGAGGTCTTCAGCGGTGTGCGCGGGCACGGCTCGGTCGCCGACGCGCTCCGTGTCCCCGACCCGCTCCCGCCCGAGGCCTTGACCGGCCTCCCCGAAGCCGTGTTCCGGGGCATCATGGAACGGCCGCGCCGCCCCTTGTCCCCGTCCGGGGACGACCCCGCGGATATCCCCAGCCTGTGGACGGCGGTCCAGGACTTCCTGGACGAGTGCGAGGACGCGGGCGTCCGGCAGGCGGCCTCGGTCCGCGCCCACCTCGGGGACGCGCCGCCGGATCCGGTGTTCTCGGCGCACGGGGTGCACCGGGCGCTGGGGCTCGGGCGCCTCGTCGTCGCCGAGCAGGACGGGCGGCCCCGGTACGACGGCGTCGACGTGCTCCTGCCGTCCGCCCCCGCGCCCCTCCTCCTCGACACGTGCAGGGTGCTCGGCGAACTCGCCCTCACCGCGCAGCTGTTCACCGCCGCGGGCAAGGCGAGCGCGCCCTCGCTGGCGCGCCTGCTCCGCGCGTTCGAGGCGCTCGTCTCCCGGGAGGGGCCGTTCCCGGCCGATCTGCTGCGGCGGGGGACGGCCGTCCTGATGGTGGACCACGCGCGCAGGCTGGCGGCCCAGGCAGGGCTGGACGCGCGGACCGCGGCGCTGGAGATGGCGGTGGTCGTCGCCCTGCTGACGGCGCCCGCCCCGGCCCACTCGACGGCGTCCCCGGCCGCACCCGCCTGACCCGCGCCCCCGGCGGCGGATGCGGCCCGACCCGACGCGCGACGACGAGGACGAAGAGAAGGAAGCCTTGCGCATGAATCCCCCGAAGATCACCCTGCCCCGCGGAAACGTCCTGCTCGTCGGCGCGGGCGCGCTGCCCGTCGCCCTGCTCCCCGGCTGGGTGCTGTACCTGCGCCAGCTCTACGGCTGGCAGGTGCGGGTGTGCCTCACCCGTTCGGCGACCGGCCTGGTGGCGTCCGACGCCTTGGCCGCGATCTCCGGCCGCCCCGTGCTCGGCCCGGAGTGGCGCCCGGCCGGCGGCACGGTCGAGCACCGTGAGGCGGCCGAGTGGGCCGACCTGGTGATCGTCATCCCGGCGACCGGCGCCTTCATCGCCAAGTGCGCGGCGGGCATCACCGACAGCCTCGCCCTGGCCACCGTCGGGTTCACCGAGGCCCCCGTGTTCATCGTGCCGTCCCTCGGCGGGCCGCGGCTCCGTGCCAAGGCCGTGCAGCGCAACCTGGCGGCACTGGAGGAGGACGGGTACCACGTGCTGCCCACGGAGACGGGGACCTCCGCGCACACCGGAGCCGACGACCTCGGGGCGATGCCGTCCATCTTCACCGTCCTGCGGACGATCGCCGAATCCGGCGCCGTTCACGCGGGCGGCGCGGAGCCGGAGCCGCACGCCGCCGCCGAGACCGCCGAGGGGGCCGCCTGATGCCGGTGCCGAGCCGCGAGGCGGAGCGCGGGCCGGTCCTCATCGGGTCCATCGGGTCCGCGGCCGCGCAGGGGCGCGAACAGCACGTCGTCCCGCCGCCGGGCCAGGGCGATGGGCCTCCTGGGCCACCGTTGGCAGCCGCATCCGTCCCCGCCCCGCCCGCGCGGCCCCATCGCCGCGAACGGCCGGGGCGCACTCAGGAAGGCAGGGCCGCATGACCGGAGCGCCGCAGGCCGCCTCCCCCGTCGTCCCGCCGCCCGACCCCCACCGCTGGCTGGAGGACGGCGCCGACCCGGCCGTCGGCGCGTGGGAGGCCGGGCAGGCCGCCCTGCTGGACCGGTCGCTGGGCCGCGACGGCCTGCGGGACTCGGTGCGCCGCGCCCTCGCGCCGTACCTGGAGGTCGGCGGGTACACGGCCGCGGGCTGGCACGGCGGCCGGGTCCTCTACCTCCGCCACGCGCCCGACCGCGACCTGCCGGTGCTCGCCAGCGCCGAGGCCGCGGGGCCGCAGGAGGACGCGTCGGCCCGCACCGTCTTCGACCCCGCCGTGTGGGACCCGTCCGGGGACACCGTCCTGACGGGCTGGTCGGCCGCGCCCGGCGGCGGTCCCGTCGCGGTGACCCTCGTGTCGGCCGCCGGGGGAGACGGCCGCGTCCTCGTGCTGCCGCCGGGCGGGGGCGACCCGCTCGGCCCCCCGCTGACCGGCTGCCACCCCGCAGCGCCGTCGTGGCTGCCGGACGGATCCGGCTTCGCCTACATCAGGGAGGCGCGCGACGGCGGCCGGCTGCGCCGCTGGGCGGCCCTGCACCGGCTGGGCGCGCCTCAGGAGCAGGACGCGGACGTCGCGGCGGGGGCGGCGGACTGGACGGCGCAGCGGACGCAGGTCGACCCGTCCGGGCGGTGGCTGCTGGTGCAGACGCGCGGCGCCAAGGGCACCGCGGTGTGGGTCGGCGGACTGCCGGACGGCGCGCGCCGGGCGCCCGGAATGGCGGCGGTGCACGCCGCACCCGCGTGCAGCGCCCGGTTCCGGCGGGCGGGGGTGCTCGACGTGCTCACCGAGCACAGGGCCCCGCGCGGGCGGCTGCTCAGCGCCCGGCTCGGCGAGGAGCACCGGTGGGAGGAGGCGGTCGCCGAACGCCCGGACGCGCACCTGGTGGACGCGGTGGCGCTCGGCGGGACGCCGGAGGCGCCCCTGCTCACGGTCTGGCGCGAGGACGGCTCCTCCCGGATCCGGCTGCACGGCGGGGACGGGGAGGACGGCCCCGGACGGGAGGTCCCCCTGCCCGGGATCGGGACGGTGGCCGCCGTCGCCCCCGGCCCAGACGGTCGGGAAGCGCTGATCGAGTGGACCGACTTCACCACGCCGCCCTCGCTCCTGCTCCTCCGGCCGGACGGGGGATCCGGGGACGGGGGCTCCTGGAAGGGCGGAGCCGTACGCACCGCCCTCACCGCACCGGGGGCCGCCCGGCCGGGGACGGTCCGGTGCGAACGGCTCCGCGCCACCGCCCCGGACGGGGCCCGGATCGGCGTGTTCGTCATCGGCCCCCCGGAGGACGCGGGGCCGGCGCCGACCCTGCTCACCGTCTACGGCGGGTTCGGGCTGACGCTCACCCCCTCGTTCTCCGCCGCCGCGCTTGCGTGGGCGGCCGCCGGGGGCCGCTGGGCGATGGCGGCGGTGCGCGGCGGCGGCGAGGAGGGGAGCGCGTGGCGGGAGGCCGCGCGGGGCCGCGACAAGCACCGATCGGTGGGCGACCTGCACGCCACGGCCGACCACCTGGTCGCGGAGGGCGTCGCCGAGCGCGGGCGGATAGCGCTGCTCGGCTCCTCGCACGGCGGGATGCTGGCGGCGGCGGCAGCGGTGGACCGGCCGTCGGGCTATGCGGCGGCGGTGTGCACGGCCGCGCCGCTGGACATGGCGCGCTTCCCGCGCTGGGCGGCGGGGCGGGCGTGGATCCCGGAGTACGGGGACCCGGACGACCCGGAGGACCTGGCGGCGCTGCTGCGGTACTCGCCGCTGCACAACGTCCGGGACGGGACGGCCTACCCGCCGATGCTGCTGACCGCTTTCGAGCTGGACCTGCGCGTGGACCCGGCGCACGCCAGGAAGTTCTGCGCCGCCCTCCAGGCGGCCGCGCACTCCGCTCGGAAGGGCCCCGCCGGACGCCCGGGGGAGCAGGACGGACCGGAGGACCCGGGCGCCCTTTACGCGCTCCGCCCGAGTCTGGGCCACACCACAGGCGCGGCGGCGGCCCGCAAGGCGCAGGCGGGCGACGAGTTCGCCTTCCTTTCCCGCGCGCTGGGCCTGCCGGAGCCGCCGCCGAAGCCGTGACGGCTGGGGGGCCGGCACCGGTACCGCCGCTGGGACCGGCGCCGGTCGCCCGTCGGACCGCCGCTCACAGTGAGGGCGGGGCGGCGGGCGCGGGCAGGCGGGCCGTGAGGGTGAAGTGGGATCCGCGCGCCTCGGCGCTGAGCTCGCCCCGGTGCTCACGGATGTGCCGCCGCAGACTCTCCAGGCCGGTCGGCGGCTCGTCCAGAGGGTAGGGGCGCGCCGGCCCCTCGGCCGCCCCGTCGTTGCGGACGACCAGCACCACGTCGTCGCCGTCCCGCTTCAGGCGGATCTCGCACACGGTGGCGCGGGCGTGCCGGAGGATGTTGGTGACCGCCTCCCGGACGACCCTGCCGAGCGTGTGGGACAGCTCCTCGGGCATGTCGGCGAAGGGGCCCTCGGCCTCGCAGCGGATCGACGCCGACTCCAGCAGGCGGCGGGCGGTGTCCACCTCGTGCGCGATCTCGGTGGTCTGGTTGGCGCGCACAAGGTTGCGGACGTCCCGGACGGCGCCGCGGGCCACCTCCTGGACCTCGCCCAGCTCCCGCTCGGCGCGCTCGGGGGCGTCCCGCACCAGCCGGGAGGCGAGCTCGCTCTTGAACGCCACGACCTCCAGTGCCCGGCCGAGGATGTCGTGCAGGTCCTCGGAGATGCGCAGGCGCTCCTCGGCGACGGCCAGCCGCAGCGTCGACTCGTTGGCGTCGACGGTGCGCTGCCACAGCACCGGGCCGGTGGACTCCCAGTAGGCGAGGAAGCCGACCGCCAGGACGCTGGTCACCGAGTAGCGGAGGGCCTCCTCGGTGCTCGATCCGGGCGCCACCACCGCGTACACGCACACGCCGGTGGCCAGGGCGATGGGGACGATGTGCGCGGCGAGCCAGTGGCGGGGGCGCATGGTGACCACGTCGGCGGCGGCGATGCCGGGCAGCAGCAGCCAGAACCAGGGCGCCTGGGTCTTGGCCGTGGCGAGCGTCATGGCGGCGATGGCGATGGCGACCAGGGTCCACAGCAGGACGGTGCGGTGGAGGCCGACGGGCGGTGGGCCGCCCAGGCCGATCACCATGGACCGCAGGATGGAGAACCCCAGCAGCAGGACCACGAGCACGGCGATGGGGACGGGCTCGGCGTCCGCGGTGACCAGGGCGATTCCGGGGAGGATCAGCGCGAACGCCGAATTGAGGTACTGGTGCCGCTTGATGTAGCGCAGGACGACGCGGTCCGGGGTGGGGGGACCGGCGGCGGGCTGGTGAACACGCATGGGACCCGTTCCACGAGTGGGCGTTTACAGGGCGATGGTAGAGCGGCGGCGCCGGTGGGAGCCGGGGGGGAATTCCGGCATTCGCGCGGCCGTCCCGGATGCGAGCGGTATTCGTCTCCGGCGCGCGCCCCGGGACATTCCATTCTGTCCGATCCGCAGTGCGGAAGCCGCCCGCCCTCCCGACGACCGATCCGTGAACAGGGGCTGGAGTACCATGGCGTATCGGCGGGTTCTCCGTTCCCGGGAATTGTCGTGCGGGCGATCCCCGCGCGGCACGGTCGGGCGAGAAGTGAGGGGGAAACGGCTCTGATTCGCGTACTGCTGGCCGAGGACGAGGCCATGACCCGTGAGGCGATCGCCGCCCTCCTCGACCTGGAGCCCGACATCACCGTGGTCGCCCAGACGGAGGACGGGTCGGCGGCGCTGGCCGCCGCACTGGAGCACACGCCGGACATCGTGATGCTCGACGTGGAGATGCCGGAGGGCGGGCTCGCCCTGCTGGAGAAGGTGAAGAAGCACCTCCCGGACACCCGGTGCGTGATCCTCACCCGGCACGCCAGCCCGGGGGCGCTGCGCCGCTCGCTCAAGGCGGGAGCGGACGGGTTCATCGCCAAGAACAGTTCGGCGAAGCTGCTGTCGAACGTGCTGCGGCGGGTGGTGGACGGCCACCGGTACGTCGACCCCTACCTGGCGGCCGACGCGCTGGCCGAGCCGTCGTGCCCGCTGAACGAGCGGGAGCTGGCGATACTCGCGCAGGTCAGCCAGACGTCCACGACGGCGGACATCGCGCGGAACCTGCACCTGGCCAACGGGACGGTGCGCAACTACCTGTCGGCGATCCTCGACAAGCTCAACGTGCGCTCCCGGTACGAGGCCGCGGAGCTGGCGCGCGAGCAGGACTGGATCTGACGGAGGGCCCCTCGGCGCCGTTCGGGCCGCGCGGCAGTGCGGCTGTGCGGCTGTGCGGCCGCCCCACCGCGTGGCGGTCATCCCGCCCGCGCCGCGCCGTCATCCCCGGGGGTGACGGCGGTGCCGCACCCGTCACTCTCCGACGCCCTCCGAATACCCTGAGGTCACCGTTCGCAGGCCGGAGACCTGGGAGAACGGCCGCCGAGGGCGGCCCGGGACACGTCACGTGGCACCAACGTGCCAATCTCCCGCATTCGCTTGGATTCGTCCCCGCGACCCGTGATGCTGTTCATGTCCGGACAAAAAGAGATAACCCGGCACAGGGGAAATTCACCCCGGTGCCCGGCCCCACTACTTAAGGAGTCCGACATGGACCAGCTTTTCGGTGACCTGGACCTGCTCGCCGCCGCCGGTGCCGAGGCGGCCGACGTGACCGTCGCCATGGACGAGAGCGTCGACGCTCCGACCACCGTCCCCTGCGGGATCACGATTTCCATCACCCTGGACTGCTGAGTCCTTCCCCGATAGGGGAACATGCGTCTCGGCCTGTGGTGCGGGCCGTGACTGAAAGGAAGGCCGCTCACCGCTGTACGGCGGTGGGCGGCCTTTCCGTGCTCGACTTCCGGAATGGCGCCCGGCGGGAGCGGGGGGCGCGGGGGGGCGTCAGCCCCCGGCCGCGAGGGCGCCGAGGCGGTCGCGCTTGTCCTCCAGGGCGGCCCGCTGCTCATCGAGGCGGGCGGCGATGCCGTCGACCTCGGCGCGCAGCGCCGGGCACATCTCCAGGGTCACGCCGTGGTCGCCGCTCCTCGCGCAGTCGATGTAGCGGCGGACGGTGCTCGTGGGGAGCCCGGCGTCGATCATGGTCTTGATCTGGAGGACCCGGACGACGTCGGATTCGGCGTAGACCCGGTAGCCGTTGGGGTCGCGCCCGGGGACGAGGACCCCGCGCTCCTCGTAGTGGCGCAACGCGCGCGCTGAGACTCCGGTCCGCGCGGCGAGTTCGCTGATCAGCACCGGCGCTCCTTCGACTTGACCTTCACGCTGACGTGAACCCCTACCGTCCGGGGGCATGGCACCTAAGGCAACCGAACGACGTGCATCCATCTTCCACGGGTACGGCGCGACGCCCCAGGACCACTGGTTCGGGTGGCTCGCCGAGCAGATGGAACGAGTCGGCATCCAGACCGAGGTCCCCGCCCTGCCGGAGTCCGCGTCCCCGGCCCCGGACGCCTGGGCCGCCGCCGTGGCGGAGGCGGTCGGAGTGCCCGACGAGGGGTCGGTGGTCGTGGCGCACAGCCTCGGGTGCCTGGCCGTGCTGCGGTACCTCGCCTCGCTCACCGGGCCGTGGCGCCTGGGGAGGCTCGTGCTCGTGGCGGGGTTCGTGGACACCCTGCCGGCGCTGCCCGGCCTAGACGGCTTCATCGGTGACGGGGTGGATCCGGCAGGGGTGGGGGAAAAGGTCGGCTCGCTCACTGTGCTGCGGTCCGACGACGATCCGTACGTTCCCGCCGGGCACACCGACCGTTTGGCCGACCTCTTGGGAACGACGGCGCTCATCGTTCCGGGCGCAGGCCACTTCCTGGCCGACGACGGGGTGACGGCTCTACCGCAGGCACTCGACGCGCTCGTGTGAGGCCGCGCCCCCTCCCCGTTGATCTCGGGAAAAGCGCCCCTACCAGCACGGTTTTAGCGTCGATTCTCCCGAGATCAACGGGGAGGGCCGTGGGGCACTCAGGCGTCGCGGATCGCCAGGTCGTAGACCCGCCGGACACTGGAGCCGAGGCGGCCGATGTCGGCGCCGTACACGTGGATCGACACGGCCGGGCCGTCGCCCGCGTTGGCCACCCGGTGGATGTCGCCGGGCGGGGCGAAGCCGCAGGTGCTCCCCGCGCCGTTCACGGTGGCGCCGACGGGGACCAGGTGGCGGTCGCCCTCGGGCCCGGCGAGGGCGTAGCGGGTCTCGTCCTCGGCGCCGATGTGGACGCCGGTGACGCACCAGGCGACGTGGTCGTGCACGGGGGTGCACTGGCCGGGGAGCCAGACCAGGGCGACGACGGAGAAGGCGCCGCCGGGCTCGACGTGCAGGACGTGCTGGGTGTAGGCGTCCGGGTCGGCCTTTAGGGCGGAGGCGGGGAGCAGGTCGGGATCGGTGAGGAACGGGGGCAGTGCGTCGGCGACCAGCTCGGCGGTGCGGCCGGGGGATTCCCGCCGGTTCACTGCGGCGCGGACGGCGCCGACGAGCGCGTCGAGGCGGGGCGTGGTCGCGGTTCTGGAAGCGGTGGACACGGCTGCTCCAATGCGGTGGCGATCGGATGCGCGGGCGTCCACGACGGCGGTCTTCCGGGGTCGCCGGGAGGCCGTCGTGCCGTGTTCGCGCTGCCCCGAGCCTCGCCCTGTGGGGACCGAAAATCGACGGCGACTTGTTCAGCCGGTCCCAAGGCGCCGCTTATAGGAGGCGATCGCGGGCGCCGTCGTCAACCGGCCATCGGGCCGTCGCCCGTGACCCCGACCGTGCCCGCCCCGATCCGCCGTGCGGTGTCCTCCAGGACCTCCAGGAGGAGGCGCGTCGCGGGGATGCGGGCGTACTCGCGCAGGGTGTAGGCGGCGACGGTGCGGTGGGCGGGCGGCTCCACCCGGCGGCCGACGACGCCGGGGTGGCGCAGGCAGGACAGGACGAGGCCGGGCATGCAGGCGATCCCGGCCCCGGCGGCGACGAGGCTCTGGACGGCGAGGTTGTCGTCGGTGGTGAAGGCGATGTCGGGTTCGAAGCCCGCGGCGGCGCAGGCGGTGACGAAGTTGCCGCGGCAGCGGGGGCACCCGGCGATCCAGCGCTCGTCGGCGAGGTCGGACAGGTGGACGCCGCGCTTGCGGGTCAGCGGGTGGTCGCGGGGCAGGACGATGACGACCGGGTCGTCCAGGAGCGGGACCGCGAGCGTGTCCTCCTCGGCGACGCCGTCGGGGAGGGCGACGGTGCCGCCGTAGCCGAAGGCGATGGTCACGTCGCACTCCCCGGCCTGGAGGGCGCACAGCGAGCCCGGGGGCTCGGTCTCGACGAGTTCGACGCGGATGCCGGGGTGCTCCTCGGCGAGGCGGGTGACGGCGGAGGGGACGAGGGTGGCGCCCGCGCTGGGGAAGGTGCAGAGGCGGACGCGGCCCGAGCGCAGGCGGCGGACGGCGGCGATCTGCTCTTCGGCGGCGGAGAGGTCGCGGAGGATGCCGGAGGCGTGGCGGAAGAGCATGCGCCCGGCATCGGTGGGGCGCAGACGGCGGCCGACCCGGGTGAACAGGGGCGTCCCGGCGGAGCGTTCGAGGGCGCGCATCTGCTGGCTGACGGCGGGCTGGGTGTAGCCCAGCTCACGCGCCGCCGCGGAGAAGGACCCGAGCTCCACGACGGCGTGGAAGGTCCGCAGATGGCGGGTGTCGAACATGCCGGGAGTATAAGAATCCGTTGGAGAGCCGCTAAGGGGCCTTGGACCGGCCTTTGGTCCCTGCGGCTTTGCACCTCTGCCCTCCGGTCACAGAGACGGCACCGCCCGACCGCAGGAAGGACGCCTCGCGACAGTCCTCTCAACCCGATACGCAACAGCGGCCCCTATCGGGGCCCTGTTCCTCCCCTTCCATCCCCACCGTCCGTAAGTGGGTGGTCACCGCTGCTTGGCGGGCCCGCCCCACCCCAACGCGCGCGGTGGTGCCGGGTCACGGTCATCAAGACACCGCTTGCCCTAAGCTCCGCCTCTCGTCGACGCCGCTATCCCAGAGGCGCCGCCTGCATGACCATGTCGCGATACGGAAGGGACGCGACCGGATAGCCCACCAGATCCAGCTCCTCCTCGATCCGCTCCAGGCGTTCGGACGCCCCCTCCGCGTCGGCGGCGACCACTTCGACCTCGGCGAACCACCCCACACCGGCGATCTCGTCCAGCACCACCGACAACCCCTCCTCCCCAGGACGCCGATAGACGGTGCGGGACTTGTCCACGCGCGCGAGGTGGACCATCCCCAGCGCGTCCATGAGCCGGAGGGCCGCCTCCTCCTGCCCCGGCCCCAGCGCCACGTTCGTCTCCGGCTTGGTGATCACCCCTTCCACGGTGGTGGAGGCGTCGGAAGCGGGCTTGTAGGTGATCTCGGCGAAGCCGCCGCGCCTGCGCACCCGCAGGCACTCCACCGTCTCCATGAAGTCCACATCGGGGCGCGAGTAGTAGTCGTCGGTCTCCCGCGAGGTGGCCGACGCCGTCCAGCCCACCTGTGCAAGCCGGGACCTGACCCGATCGGCTCCGCCCCTCAGAACGCGCTTGCGCTCCACTTCCACCATGTCCATAGGGGGTTCCTCTTCATATGCGGTCACTGATCACTGAATGGACCCGGGCAATGCTGTTCTTGCTGCACACCCTCCGCAGAGCGCCCATCGCCTCGGTAAGGCCGACGGCGTCGCCAAGATCCACACGTGAGAACAGAATGAGCTGCTTGGCGTCGGTCAGCGGCGCCGACAGGCGCTTGCGCAAGTACCGGTTGTAGTAGCGGCGCGGCTCACGTACCACGTCGTCGGCGTCGCGAGGGAGTATCACCGCGTCGGCGCCCTGATCCGCCGACTTCACCGCCATGTCGGCCACAAGCTCGTCCACGGTCATGTAGGCATAGGTTTCGCGCCCTTCTCGGACACTCCACTCCTGCCACACCTCGGCCTGTTCGCCGCCTTGCTCGACCAGCGTCAGGAACTCCGTCAGCGCCGCGTCCGTGCAGTCGTCGAAGATGTCGCCGTCCACGGTGAAATGGTCGCCGTAGGGCTCGCTGACCGCCAGCAGCATGGCGTAGTGCTGTCGAGTGAGGCTTCCGTCCTCGAAGAGCCGGTAGTGAACGCGCTTGTGGCCGGAGGCCGCGTCGATCCAGTCGCCCGCCGACAGCCCCTCCAGGGCGGGGACAAAGCCGAGCGCTCCGCGACGCCATACGTGGTCGCGGGCGGTGATGTAGTGCCGCTGGATCTCCCGGATCACCCCGATCGGCGCGGAGACGATCGCGGCCTTGCGGGGGTCCAGGCGCTCGGCGGGGACGATGCGCGAGTCCTGCCGGACCACCACGTCGTCGCTGGCGTGGTGGTAGGGGTGGGTCCCCTCGGCCAGGTACCCGGGCACGAACATGCGGATGAACTGGATCCAGGACCGGTGTTCGTAGACTTGGACGGCGTGCTCGTGCAGGGACGGCGCATCGACCGCGTACACGTCGCGGTAGGCGAAGAACCCGCCGGGCGCCAGCGCCCGGGGCAGGTTTCGCATCATCGTATGGATGCCGCCGTACCCGCCGCCGTAGGAGTACAGCTCATGCAACAGCGCCGAGGCGGACACGACGTGCGCGGGCTCGGGGATCAGGTCGCACAGGTCCTGTGCATGGCCTTGCTTGAGTCGGCAGGTCCCGACCCGGCCGAAGGTCTTCATCGCGTGCGCCAGGCTCTCCGACTCGACGCCGGGAGCCTCGATCAGCGTCAGCTCCACCGCGTCGCGGGGCTCCTCCTCGGCCAGGAGGTCAGCAAGGTGGGCGACAGCAGCGCCTCCGCCAGGGCCGATCTCCACCATCCTCAGTGGCCCCTCAGGGCAGCGCTGGACGGCGCGGTACATCATCTTCGCCTTCTCTGCCCCGTGGGCGTTGGCGGCCAGGTCAAGGTATCGGGGGTCGGACTTGTGGTGCGTGGCGAACGGCATCGATGGTCCACTCCTGCGCTGGTGGGCAGTCCGCCCGCCGCCCACCCCATGCTGGTCGAGCGGCGGTGTCATCGCGTCCTCCTCCACACGACGACGGCTCTCAGTTCCTCCGAGTCAACGCCGCCAGGGGCGCGCCGCCAAGCGGACGGGCGCCTTTCAAGCGCTTAACGCGCTTAACCGATGGGCACGCAAGGGGGTATGGACGCTGAGGGCAACCCCCGCCTCGCGGCCGCCATCGCCGAATCGGGTCTCTCGTACGCGGCCCTGGCCTTGCATGTGCGGCGTGTCGCCGCAGAGAACGGCACCGAGGTGCGCACCAACTCCGCCGCTGTAGCCCACTGGGTGCGTGGAACCCGCCCCAAGCCCGTCACCGCCGCCTACCTCGCCGAGGCGCTCTCTCGGAAGCTCGGCCGACTGGTGACCGTCACCGAGATGGACCTAGGCTCATGCGACGGCGGCGTGCTCCCCGAGCCTACTGGGGACCCTGCCCGCGACCTGGCTGTTTTGGGGAGGACCGACGTGGATCGACGGGACTTCATCACCGCCGTGGCCGCCGTCTCGGCGCCGCATTCCCAGCGCGCGGCCACGGCGCGGCGGCACGGTCGGCTGGGTCGGAGTTGGGACCGTACCCGTGCTGAGGGAGGGCTTGTCGGGCATTGGTGACGGCGGAAACACGCTGGCATGAGCGATGTCGTTCTGCCCAGAATCGCCCCTCAGCACCGCCATTCACGTCCCCCTGAGCGTGCTGCTAGAGCAGCGCACCGTGGCAGCACAGCAGCGATAGCCTGACCATTACCGACCCGAGACGACACCAGGGGGACCCCGTGCGCGCCCACCGCTTCCAGGACTGGCTCCTCGGCCTGATCAACCAGGACGGGGACCCCGCCATCACGCAGGCGGCGACGTTCGAGCAGTCGGGTTACACCGATCGGCCCTTCGGGATCGTCCTGTCGTTGACCTCCGGGGGGCAGGTCTACCTCCAGGTAGTGCGCGGGTCGGCTGGAGACGGCTCGGACAAGTTGGACGAGGAGCCCATCGTGGAGGGTGAGCCGCCCGCCGCAGTGGCCGCACACCCGATCGGCGGAGGCGGCCAGATCCGGTCAGCCGACGTGGAGGGCTACCTTGCTGCGCTCGTCACCAACGCAGGGTCACGAGAGGTCAGCGGCGTGGAGCGGTTCTCCGAGCGGACGACGAAGGCATACTCGGACCCCCAGAGGTTCGGGGTCAAGGTTTTCTTCCACTCCAAGGCGGCGATCAGCCTGTTGTTCGTGCACACCCTCCGCTCGGGCGACCAGCCGAGCGCGGGGAACGCGTTCAAGGTCCTGGAGGCCGTCTAAGAGGGAGCCGCCGTGAAGCGGGGACGAATCCGCCGAATGGGTGTCGTCGAAGGAAGCTGCCCGGACTGCGGGAGTTACGCCAGCGGGGATCCGGGTCAGCCCACCCCCATGCACCAGGCCCCAGGTGGGCGGAGCACCTGTTCGGGAGTCGGCAAGCCGATGAACTAAGCCGGGAACTCTGGACGCCGGCTGAAGAGGGCCCCGCTGTATGCGGGGCCTTCGTCGTTTACGGGAGGCCCCCGCCCGACGCTTCTCTGCATCGTGATCAATGAGGGAGGATCCCGACCCTAAGGGGTCTTGGACCGGCCTTCGGTCCCTTGGCGGGGAGCGGTGTCGTCGGCTGCGGCGCCTCCGGCGGGGTCCAACGGGTCCGGTCGGCACTGCGGTGGTCGTGCTGCGCCGTCTGACCGGCCGGAACCGCCCACAGCCCGACCGGTTAGAGTTCCGTGGTGCTATACGTCGTCGTGCTTGCCGTGCTCGTGGCGGCGGTGGCGGGGCTGGGGGCGGCGTTGACCCTGCCCTGGTTCGCCGGCGGGTACGGCCTGCTGCTGGTGCTCACCGCCCCGGCGGTGGTCATCGCGCTGTACCTGGTGCTCGCGCGGATGGTGGAACGCCGGCGGCACCGCCGCTTCCTCCGGAACAGCGCGCCGGCGCGGGCCGTCGTCACCCGGGTGCACCCGCTGAGCCGGGAGGTCAACGACGCCGACGGGCACGCCGTCACCCTCAAGGTCACCCCGGCCGACGGACCGGCCGTCACCGTCGAGGACACCTCCGGGATGGACGGCTACCTCCTGCGGAGCGGCGACCGGCTGGAAGGCCGCCTGGCCCCTGGCGACCCGCCTCGGTTCCTGCCGGAGGCGGTGGTCACCGGGGGCGGCTCCCGCCCGGTCGCCCGGCACGCCGCGGGTCCTCCCCTCCTCGGGCGGACGGTCGGCCTCGCCGTCACCGTCGCGCTGTTCGCCGTGGATGTGCTGGAGCCGGTGCTCCCGCTGCCGGGAGTCGGGGAGCCCCTCGCCCGGTACGGCGGGATGGTGGTCATGGCGTTGGGGGTCTACTACCTGTGGCTGGGGCTTCACCCGATGGCGCGCTCCGCTCGGTGGCGCGGGCGCACGCAGGGGAAGGTCACCACGGTGTGGTGGCGGACGGTCGGGATCGCCGACCCCAAGAACGTCGCCACCATTGTCGTCCGGTTCGCGGCGCCGGACGGGCGGGTGGTGCACCGCCGGTACCCCTCCGACACCTACCGCCCCGTGCAGAAGGGGCAGTCCCTCGCCGTGCACTACCACCCTGCCCATCCCTCCCGGTTCGTACTGCCGGACCTGACGGAACGTCCCGTGGTGTGGATCGGCGCCCTCTTCGGGACGGCGTCCCTCGCCCTCGGCCTGTGGATCGCCACTGGCTTCTGATCGTCGGGGTCAGAGGGGAAGGATCCCGGTGGCGCCTGCCCAGTAGAGGAGGGACGCACCGGCCGCGGCGTTCGCGGCGCTGAGGACCATGCGTGCCGGGCGGGCCGCGCGGTGGAGGGCGTCGCCGATGCGGTGGCGGAGAAGCGGGCGGCGCATCTTGACGCGGAAGCGGTCGTCGGCGTGGGCGGGCCAGTGGTCGCCCGGGCGCATGCGGCCGAGGCAGATGGCGCGCAGGTGGGCGATGCGGTCGCGCTCCTCCTTGGGACGCGGGAAGTCCTCGGCGGTGAGGTGGGGCGGGAAGAGCGGTGGGGGTTCGGGCGCCGGGCGGCGAGGCGCCGGGACGGCGGTCGTGCTGGGCGTCCCGGGGACGGAGTTGACGATCTCGGGGCGCACTGCGGCGAGGCGCCGGATCAGGCGGGCGAGTTCGGCGTTCTGCTCGTCGTCGCGGACGGGGGCAGGGGCAGGGGCGGAGGCGGCGATGGTCGCCATGGGTCTCACCTCGTGTGGGAGTGCGGAAGCGGAGGAAGTCGAGGGCGGGCGCCGCCCCCTCCCGGTGCGGCGCCCGCCGGGGGAGCCGTGCGCATCGGTGGTGGTTCAGCGCGCGGCGAGTCTGGCGTGCTCGATGGCGGCGGCGAGGACGTTGGCGCAGCGGGTGCAGGTGCGGGCGTGCTTCTCGATGGCCCAGGCGCGGCTCTCGACCTCGGGGCGTACCTCGTGGAGCGGAGCGCAGAAGTACTCGGTGACGTTGATGGCGATCGCGCAGCGCGTCGGGAGCGGGGCGCAGAAGACGGCGTTGATGACGGGGATCTCGGCACCCCGTCCGCTTCGGAAGAAGAGCCACCCGCGCCCGGAGTAGTCGTCGCGCAACGACGGGCAGGGGTGGCGGTCGATCAGCACCGTTCCCCCTCGGGCGGAGGCCGGAGCCGTCCGAGGCGGACCGGCGAGGGGAGGACCCCGGTCGGAGGTTGCGGGATTCCGCTCCGCACGGCGGTACCCCGTATGTATGGTCGCTTCATCAGGATGCCCAATCGCTACTGACTGTCATCAGAGCTTCGCAGCTACATCCATGATGTCTTGGGAATCCTGAGCGTCAATAGGAATCCCAAAAAATGAGTACCTAGATCTACACTGCTGCCATGTCTCGGACTCCCCGAACCCATAGCCCGACCGTGCAACGGCGCCGCCTCTCCTCGGAGCTGCGGCGCCTGCGCGACGCGAGCGGCTACACGCTGGAAGAGGCCGCCAAGAAGTCGGGCATCGCCCGCAGCCGGCTCGGCCGGATCGAGACGAGCGACCTGAAGACGGTGAAGACGGCGGACCTCGATGCCCTGCTCGACCTCTATGAGGTGACCGAGACCGGTACCCGCGAGGCCATGCACGGCCTCGCCCGAGACGCGGGAGAACGGGGGTGGTGGAGCAGGTACCGCGACGTCTTCGGCACCCGTGCGCTGCCCGACTTCGAGGCCGAGGCCGCAGCCATCCGGACCTTCACGTGCCAGGTCGTCCCAGGGCTACTCCAGATTCCGGAGTACGCCGATGCCCTTGTCCGCGGAACCGGCGCGTTCGCAGACGACGAGATCAGGCGACGCGTGGACGCCCGCATGGAGCGGCAGCAGATCCTCACGCGGTTCTATCCGCCGGACTACTCGGCGGTCGTCGACGAAGCCGCACTCCGACGACAGCCCTCCGATCCCGCCATCATGCGGGAGCAGGTCACGCACCTTGATCACATGGCCACTCGGTCCAACATTCAGCTCTATGTGCTCCCGTTCGCCGCCGGTCTCCACGCGGCCACGCTCGGAAGCTTCGTGATCATGGACTTCCCCGATCCGCTGGATCCATCGATCGGCTTCTCCGAGACGCCCACGGATACCCTGTTCGTGGAGGATGAAGCCGAGATCCAGCGGTACAACGCCATGTGGTACGAGGTAGTGAACGCCGCGCTCACCCCTGCGCAGAGCCGTGACTTCCTGCGTGACCTCTTGGCGTCTCTAGAGAGAGAACAGTGATCATGGAATACCTGGTCTGGCGTAAATCGTCGTACAGCGGCGGAGCAGGGCAGGACTGCGTCGAAGTGGCCGACCTCCCCGTCGGTGCCGCTGTCCGGGACTCCAAGTACCCCGACGCCGGGCATCTCACCTTCTCCGGCCCCGAGTGGTCGGCCTTCCTCGCCGGCGCCGTCGCCGAACGGCTCTGATCCCCGGACGCAGCACGGCCCCGACCGCGCGGTGCGCGTGGTCGGGGCCGTCTCTGTCGTCAGTCGGTCGGCCCTAGATCTGCCCGGTCCAGAAGGACCAGAAGGCCTGGGCGATGGCGGCGATGATCAGCAGGTACCACACCGTCACCACCACCGTGTGGTTCCGGATCAGCACCCCGGCCGCCGACCTCGCGCCCGCCGGGAGCGGGATCCGGCCCGTCCGCACGTTGTCCAGCGTCACATAGCTGAAGATCGGGATCATCACCGCCCACACCACCATGCAGTACGGGCACAGCGCGCTGATCTTGTACAGGCTCTGGAAGATCAGGAAGTGCACGAACCCGATCCCGAAGATCACGCCGCCCTGCAACCCCCACCAGAACCACGGCCGGAACGACGCCCCGGACAGCATCGCCATGCCGATCGCCGTCACGATGGCGAAGCACGCGATGCCCAGCAGCGGGTTCGGGAACCCGAACACCTCCGCCGTCGGGGTGTCCATCACCGTGCCGCAGCTGATCACCGGGTTCACGCTGCACGTGGGCACGTAGTCCGGGTTCGCCAGCGAGTTGACCTTCTCGACCGCCAGCGCGAACGCCGCCAGCAGCCCGATCCCGCCGCCGACCGCCAGGATCCACGGCAGCGCCCTGCCCATGATCGGGACCTCGGCGCCCGGGGGCTCAGGGGAGGGCGCGGGGGACGGGGCCGCCGACCCGGCGGCGGCCTTCTGTGCGCTCACTGCTCGCCCTCGCCTTCCTCGGCCGCCTTCTCCTGCGCGGCCTCCAGCTCCTCGTCGATGACGCTGCTGAGCTGCTTCTCCGACGGCATGGACGACATCAGCCGGCCGTTCACGAAGATGGTCGGGGTGCCCTGCACGCCCGCCTCCTGGCCGTCCGGGAGGTCGGCGTTGATCCGCTCCAGGATCGCCGGGTCGTTCATGTCCTCCACGAACTGGTCGCGGTCCAGGCCGATCTCCTCGGCGTAGTCCACGAACACCTCCGGAGTCGGCTCGGAGGCGCCGCTCCACTCCTCCTGGGTCTCGAAGAGCTTCTGGTACATCTCCTCGAACGAGTCCTGCCGGGCGGCGGCCTCGGCCGCGGCGGCGGACGCCTCGGCGTTCACGTGGCCGGGCAGCGGGAAGTACCGCACCACGAAGTTGACGTCGCCCTCGTACTTCTCCCGCACGTCCTCCATCACGGGGTACATCTGCCCGCACGCCGGGCACTCGAAGTCGAGGAACTCCACGACGGTGACGTCGGCGCCCTCCACCTCGTCGAGGTAGTGGCTGTCGTCGTTGACGAGCGTCTCTGCCGAGACCCGCTCGGCCTCGGCCGGGCCTGAGCCGTTCACCGAGCGCACGATGGCGAAGACGCCGAACGCGAGCGCCAGGACGAGCAGGAGGCCGAAGGTGATGCTGAGATTTCTAGACATGTCCTCACCAGGATCGTTTCGGGGCGCGGCCCCTGGTGGGGGCGGACGCCGGGAAAGGTCGGGGGGTCCGGTGAAGGCGCGCCGCCGGGGGATGAGACGGCGCGCGGGGCTCTAAACCCGCTGGATGCACAGGGTGGTGAGCAGCCGGATGCCGCTCGGGCGCCAGACCGCCGGGGCCACGGCGGTGCGCACCGGCCCACGCCACAGCGGGGGCAGGCGCAGGGCGACCGCGAGGGCGACGCTGAGCAGCAGCATCACCAGCAGGGCCGTCGACGCCGTCCGGTGGTCGGCCGGCGACTTGACCCCGGAGTCGTCGGTGTCCGCGCCGAAGAAGGCGGACGTGTTGATGATGGGGGCGTCGCACTCGTAGTCGTGCGCGCTGTCGGGGGCCAGGGCGGAGGCGCCGCCGACCCCGCCGTCCCCGTCCGCGAGGACCGGGAGGACGCCCGCCTTGATCAGCTCCTCCGGGGGGACCTCCGCGGCCTCCGAGGCTCCGGCGGACGCCGCTGCGTCGGCCGCCGGCTCCGCGGCGGCCTCGGCGACGATCGCCTTCCCCGCGAGGGCGTCGGTGCGCACCTGGTGGGCCTCGGCGGACGCGGCCGCGGCCATGCAGACGATGCACACGTAGTGCAGTGCGAGAACGATGGCCAGGGCGAGCACCCACCCGGGGCGCGCCCTCCATCCTCGCTTCAGCACCGTGTACACGGCGCAAAGGGTACCCCGGGCGTCACCGCCTGTCCCTCCCCTCTCCGCCCTTCGCGCACCTCTGGGCCCCCGGGCGGGGCCCCGGCGCACCGGCCTCCCGGGTCCCCCTGGCCCCCAGGGCACCCGTGGCCACGGTGTGCGGCCAATCACAGCCCCCGGTCTACCTCTTGCCAGGGAATAAATGTACTTGCATACTCTTTCTAGCAAGCAGTCATACGGCAAGCGACCCGAATCCGTGGGGGCATGACCATGAGCGACGTGAAGCTGAGCGTCATCTACTACTCCTCGACCGGCACCATCAGCGCGCTGGCCAAGGAGATCGCCGAGGCGGCGGAGAAGGCCGGCGCCGAGGTCCGGCTGCGCAAGGCCGCCGAGCTGGCGCCGCAGGCCGCCATCGACAGCAACGAGGCCTGGGCGGCCAACGTCGAGGCGACCAAGGACATCGCCGAGGCGACCGCCGATGACGTCGTCTGGGCCGACGCGGTGATCTTCGGGTCGCCGACCCGCTACGGCAACATCGCCTCGCAGCTCAAGCAGTTCATCGACACGCTGGGCCCGCAGTGGGCGCAGGGGCAGCTCGCGGACAAGGTCTACAGCGGCTTCGCCTCGTCGGCCACGCAGCACGGCGGCCAGGAGAGCACCCTGCTGGCGCTGTCGAACACCTTCTACCACTTCGGCGGCATCATCGTTCCGCCCGGCTACACCGACGGCTCCAAGTTCGTCGACGGCAACCCCTACGGCACCTCCCACGTGGACGCCCAGGGCAACAACCCGGTCGACGACACCTCCCGCAAGGCCGCCCAGGTGCAGGCCGAGCGCGTCGTCCGCGTCGCCCGCGCCCTCAAGCCCGGAGCGAGCCTGTAAGCCGAGGCCCACACCCGCGCCCCTGGTGTCAAGGGGCCACCGGGCTACCGGGCGGATCGAGAGCGGACACAAGGGGGCGCCCCAGGGCGCCCCCTTTCGCGTTCCCGCTCCCCGACGTCACCGCGGAGCAGACGTCGGCGAACGTGCGACGCGCGTACTCCCAGCGACTCCTCAGGAGTACGGCGCCATTCCCACTCAAGAGTCAGGGCCGGCTCCAGCGGGCCGACGGCTGTCAGCGACTGCGGGTCCGTTATGGGCAGCACCATCCCGAACCTCTCTGACCCCCATCAGGGGTGGCGGATTCACCACGCTCTCTGCTCTGGAACGGTTGAACCGCCACG
Source organism: Nocardiopsis endophytica (assembly GCF_027706725.1). GTDB lineage: Bacteria > Actinomycetota > Actinomycetes > Streptosporangiales > Streptosporangiaceae > Nocardiopsis_A > Nocardiopsis_A endophytica. The sequence continues at coordinate 16,712 of NZ_JAQFWQ010000052.1, read as the reverse complement.
CCCAATTCGTCGGCCGCTCCCCCCTCTGAGTGGAGCGACGCCAGGGCCTCAGGGGTCGGACGCACCGCGGAGGCGCACAGGATAAGGAGTGCCTGCTCACCTTAGGTCAGGGCCGCTGGGCTCCTCTGGGCCCCTGCGGATCGTCAGCGCCTGGTGGCACACTCCCTACTGGCGCTCCCGAGCGCATCGACGACTGAGAGGTGTCCAGATGGGCGATTCCCAGGAACGGACGGATCACTACAGGCGCGTCTACACTGCGGCCGCGCAAATGATGTGGCTGCAGTACGGCACGTACGTGTGGAGGGGAGACTCCTGGCCTGACGAAAGACGAGCGGCATGGACGGCGCTGGAAGAGGAACTGGCCCGCATTAGCCAAAGGACCGTGGCCGGCCTCGACGGCTTCGACCCCGCCCACCACCTGATCTCGCGGCGTACACCCGAAGGCGGCCCCATCACCCTGGCCCAGGCCGCCGACGACTGGCACCGCCGCCTTGCGAAGAATGCGGGGATCACCACCGCCCCCAGGCAGAACGGCTACGACGGCATCGCGCCCGACGGGGCGGTCGTCCTGTCCACCTCGTGGGTCTCCCAGGTCCACGGCGCACTCTTCAAGGAGATGGACGCCCGGCTGGCGCCGGGCAGGCCGGACGTGACCATCGGCCCTCAGGCCCAACAGCTCGCGGACCTGCTACACGAACTGGCAGCCCGGCTACGCGCCCCGCTGAACGGGCAGAACCCCGCTCCCGTCCGGACCGCCGCCGTGCCTGTCCCCCCAAGCCCGGAACCGGCCGAGGGCACAGGCTTTGAGGCCGACTTGGAGCAGCTGGGCCCACGGGCCCGGGCCGCGGCCCAGAGCCTGCCCTCCCGCGCCCAACTCCGGGCCGAGCGCGACTTCTCTGTCGCTGGCCCCGCGGTAGAGGCAGCCCAGCGCCTGCTGGCCGTCCTCGACGGCGAGAACTCCCCAGCCTGGCAGGAACCGACCGAAGGGGCCGACCCGGCCCACCACCTCGTCAGCGAGGGGGTGAGCACAGCGACCATGGCGTGGGAGGCCCAGAGCCTGCGCGGAGTGATCGACCGCCTCCCCTCTCCCCGCCCACCCCACCCCGACGAGGTCCTGGAGGATTTCGAGACCCCGGCCGAGCCCGCCGGCACGACACGCCTGATCCTGATGCCGCCCGCGACCGCCCTGGTGACGGCCGAACTCCTCGACGAGTACGCCGCCCGGGTCACCCCCGGCCAGCACATTGGACCGCTGCTGTTCGACAGCTACCCCCTGTGCGCGTTCCTGCGCCGCTTCGACGAGCGATTCCAGCGCCTCTGAGAACGGAGAAGCCCCCACCGTGACACCTGAAACGTCGAGGCCCGCGCAGCCGGAACGATTCCTCATCTACGGCCCCACCACGCTGATGGACGGCGTGGGGCGGTTCAACACCGAACTGGTGCGAGGGCTCGTAGAGGGCGGCCACGAGGTGAAGATCCTGACCACACCGCCGTCCGTCGGCCTCGAAGGCGCTGCGAACATCGAACTCCCCCGGCCGCCAGACGGCCTCAGCGGGCTCGCCAAATGGGAGGGGTTCGCCCTTTCACACGTCGTGCAAACCCTCGATGAGACGCTGCGGGCAAACGAAGGATGGTCGCCAACGACAATCCTCGTCAATGGGAAATTCAGAGACGTCGGCCCACGCATACGCGACCTCTTTCCCGAGGCGCGTCTTGCACAAATTGTCCATAACCTCTCCTACTACACAGAGCACCCTCCCATAGACGACACATGGGCCGTTCCCGCCTTCCAGCGAGGATTCAGCAGAACTCTGGCCTCAACGGATATGGGGATAGGCGTCGGGCCGCTACTGACTTCGGACCTTCTAAGGATGGCTCCCCAGAATACGGCACTCGAAGCGTCCCCCCCGATTGCGGCTTCGTCCCGAGGGGATGCCCAGAGGCGCCAGCGCCTCGAAGAACGCCGCCGGGAGGCGGGGCAACCTATCCGATTCCTTCTTTATGGTCGCCTCGATGATCCAAATAAGGGGACGGAGGTTGCAGTCGACGGGGTAAAGCGCCTCAGAAAGGGAGGCTACGGGAACGCACACCTGACGCTGCTTGGCGTGCCAGGCGAGGAAATACCCCGCTATCAGGCCCAAATGGACAGGAGACTCGGCCCGGGGGTGGTTGAGTGCAAGCCGTACGCCTCCAGCACCCAAGAGGTCCAGCGGGAGCGCGACCGCGCCGACGTGGTCCTCATGCCCTCCATCCGCGAGCACTTTGGCCTGGTGGCCACAGAAGCACTCGGCGAGGGGGTCCCGCTGCTCGCTCCGGAAGGAGCCGGGGCGACTCTCTTCTTCACCGATGAGGACCGGTTCCCGCAGGATCTGACTCAGGGCTTCATTGTCCACGATGAAGCCCACTGCCGCGGCGAGCTCGGTGAAGCGCCACCCCCCGACACGCCACGGTCCGCCCTATGGGCAGAAGCAATGGCGGACATGATCGATAATTACCCTGAACGTCTATCTCAGGGAACCGTACTTCGCGACCAGTATCTGGCGGGGCGATATACTAATCTTCACATGGCAAACGCCATCGTAGAAGCAACACGCGAACTCGACGAAGGCCACGCAAAACAAGGTGAGACAGGCAGGCTATTGCCCGCACAAGCGTCGCGCGTTCTTCCAGTATCAGCGGGGCCGACATTGGAGGCCCTAGAGAGACCCAGGGGACGGCAGGATATGCATCGCCAGGCTCTGAAATCTGAAGATGTCATTACCGAAGCCGGCCAAGCCGTACGCCTTGCGCAACAAGGGTTGGCCGGGCCCGGCCGCCAGGCCCGGGCTGTTCCCCATACGCCGCGTCGTGATCACCCACGACGCGGGAGTGAACGCGGTCCCGAACGCTGACCTTGAGGGGCAAGGCGGGGGAAGGTGGTATCGCCCCCGATCTCCGCCCCATGGCCAACCGGCCGTTCGCAGGAGCACGGCCACAGGCCTGGTGGGGCGGACTCCACCGGCGGGGGTCTGGGCGTTCTCGGCGACTTAGCGGGTCACATTGCCCACCATGGTGACAGCCGAAAGACAAGCGGATCTGGAGTCCCCTCGAAGAACGGGCCGGAATGCTGGCCTCCAGGGGGCTGCACGACGAGGAGGTAGCGGTCCACATGAGCGACGAGCTGGCCTGGATGGCCGAGGACCACTGGCGGACGGTGCGCCCGTTCAGCTACGCCGAGATCCCCGAGGGCGAGCGCAAGGAGTTCTTCGCTGACCTGGGGCGCCGCGCCGAGCTGCAGATCGAGGCGCTGACGCTGACCATGGCCGGACCCGACGCGGGAGGCGAGGACCCCGAGCAGCGGCGCCGCCGCTACGCCCAGGCCCGCCTGGACGCGCGCCAGCAGGTCCTTGAGGAGATGATCCTGCCGGACGAGGACCACCGGCACTTCGAGCAGCCCGGCTGGTGGAGAAAGCTGAAGTGAGCGAACCCCTCCCCCCTGAACACGAGGCCTTGGAGGTCCTGCGGGGCAGGGCGCGGCCGACGGCGAGCGAGGTCGCCACCGCCCGCCGGGCGGTCGAGGACCACGTCCGGCGGCTCATCGACAGCGGCCTGCCCGACCGGGCCTTGGACCTGGTCAACGCCGCCAACGCCGCCGACCCCGAGATGACCTGGCAGCGCGAGGCCGACCGGGGGCGGCTGATGTGGCGGGACGGCGCTTCGGCGCGGCGGGCGCTGGAGGGCCCGGTGGTGCGCATCGACCACGGCCCCAAGGAGACCTTCGTCCGGGGGGTCGACTCCAAGGACGCCGAGGTGCGCGCCGAGCTGAAGAAGCTGGGGTTCCGCCGCTCGTGGAAGTCCAGGGACACCTGGCGGCTGCGCAAGAAGACCACCGCCCTGGACCGCAGGACCCGCGTGTCCCGGCTGAGCGCGTTCCTGGACCACCTGGGGCGCGACCGCATCTCCGAGCAGTTGCACCGCGAGTTCGGCGAGCAGGCGCGCGAACAGGACGCCGCCCGGGCCCGAGCCCTGGCCGCAGGTTTGGAGCCCGGTGTGGCCGATGCGGTGCGCCGCGCCGAACGCCAGGGCGCCTTCCGCAGCGCCCTTGAGCGGATCGATTCGGCCCACGCCGAGCTGGCCGAGCACGGCCTTGGGCCGCGGTGGGCGGCCCAGCGGGCCGAACTGCTGGAGACGGCCCGCCAGACCACGCACGACATCAGCATTCGCCTGGCCCAAGCCCTCAAGGAGGAACGGCCCCAGGCCGCCATGGCCCTGTACGAGGAACTGGAGGTCGCCGCTCCCCCGGAGGATCTGGACCAGGAGCGCCTGAACCGGATGCTGGCCAACCTGGTGCTCCACGGCGCCGAGGTCCCCCGCCCCTCCGAGCGGCGGGCCTTGGCCGAGGAGGCCGCCTCCGGGGTCGGGGAGGCGGCGGCACCGGCCGGTCCGGGGCCGGCGGAGGCCTCCCCGGCCGAGACGGCCGCCGGGAGCGGGTCCGCCCCTTCACCCGCACCCGATGCCCCCTCGCCCCAACCCGCTTCTGAACACACGACACACCCCCAAGGGGGCCAGGAGCACGAGCGCACCGAAGTCCCGCCCCCCGCCACCCCGGCGCCGTCGGCTTCGGCCACCATCGACCTGAGCGGCGCACAGGCCTACGACAGCCACCAGGCCGCCAGCAAGGCCGCATGGTGGATCGCGGAGAAGGGCATCGGCGCCTGGGAGCAGACGGCCACGGCCGCCGAGTTGGCCGATCCGCGGGAACTGCTCGCCGACGACGCCATCGAACTCGCCGACGCCCTCAAACGCGTGCGCGAGGAAGGGGCCCAGGCGAGCCTGCTGCACACCGCCGACGGCTACGGGCAGGTGGCCGGTGCCTCCGAGGCGCTCGCGCGGCGCATCGGCACCGACCGGCTGGATCTGGGCATGGTCGCCTCGATGGCCCAGGAGCACTCCGAGCGCCTGCTGGCAACCGCGGCGCTGCGCGCGGCCGTCGAGCAGGGCGAGGACCCCGCGATGGTGGACCAGGACATGGCCGCCGCCCCGTACACGGATCTGCGGGAGGCGCGGGCGGCCCAGCACAGCATCGCCGCGGTGCTGGGCCGGTGGGAGGCCAGCACGAGTGCCGCGCAGATGGCCGGGTCCTTCTCCAAAGGGGAGGACGCCGCACGCCTGGAAAAGGCCTGCAGGCAGGCCCCCCGCCACCCGATGGCGGGCCTGGAGGAGGGCACCATCGAGGCCGCGCAGCGCTACCGGGAGCTGGCCCGGGCGGCCGGACAAGTGAACCTGCGGCTGGAGGCCGACGCCGGCGCCCTGGAGCACCTCAAGGTCTATTCCGCCGCGCACGCCGAGCGCCTGGGCGCGACCTACATGCAGCAGGTCAGGCCCCAGCACGGGCGCGCCGAGCAGGACCGACATGTACCGCGGGCCGCCGAGCGCGGCCGCGGCCAGGGGTTCGGCGTCGGGTGATCGGCGCCCCGGCGGCATGTGCCGGGGCGCTTCAGCGGCCCATGGCGGCCTCGGCCTGGAGGCCGCGCCCACGCGCCCGCATCCCGCTGGCCGTGAGGCGCCTGGAGGCGTGCACCGCCTCTTGTGGGGGCCGGGCGTTCATCGCATCGGCGCTCAGCCGCCCCGCGATCAGAGCCTCGTCCACTCCGGCCCCGCGCATCTGCTCGGCGAACTGCTCGCGCCGCTCGGCGGAGTCGTAGGCGGGGCGTTCCTCCTCGGTGTCGGCCGCGCGCTCCTGTTCCTCCTGTTGCTCGGCCTCGGGGGCGGGCTCGGGCTGGTCGCGGTCGTGCTCGCCGACGGCCTGCTCCAGCTTGTCCTGGACCTCCTCGCGGGTGGGGGTGCGCAGGTCCACGCCGTAGCGCTCGCGCACCTCCTCGTAGATCACATCGTCCAGGCGGTCCGCCTCGTCTTCGTGGTCGCGCCAGGACAGGGCGATCTGGTATGCCTCGGCGACCTTGGCGGGTGTGGCCTCCTGCTCCCACCACTGCTCGTCTTCGACCACGGCGAGCAGCTCGTGCTCGCGTTCCCATTTGGCCTCATAGCGCCTGCGGGCCTGTTCGCGGTACTGCTTGGCGACCTGGTGATTGTGGTGGATCTGGCGCAGCGCCCACAGGCCTCGGGAGAACGAGTGGCCCAGGTCGCGGGCGCTGCCCAGCAGCTGGTGCAGCTGCCGGTCGAAGGACTCTTCGATGCCGTCGGTCTCGTTCATGGTGCTCGGGCTCCTCACATGGTGCGCACGTCGGGGAACAGGCCCGCGGGCGGGGGCTCGTAGGGCAGCGGGGCCCCGGCCTTGTTCTCGTCCTCGCTGGCGGCGAAGGGCCCGTCGGGGTCGAACAGCTGCTGCATGTGGTAGTCGGCGTGGTCGCGCCACCAGGTGCTCATCCCGGTCGCGCCGTCCTGTCGCAGGTTCTCCCAGGCCCGCCACAGCGCCTCCAGGCGGGCGATCGCCTCGGCGTTGCGCCACCACTGGGCCGACCACCGGCGTGAGCCGCGGGGGCCGACCTTGCGCCGGTAGAGGTGGATCAGCATCTCCCGGACGAAGTCGTCGACCGAGCCGTAGAACAGCTCGGGTGTCTCCTCGCCTTCGCCGGGGTCCTGGTCGCCGCCGCCGTCCTGTTGCTGCCCCCACGGGCCGGGCTCTTCGGGCCGGGCCTGGTCGGCCTGGCCGCTGTCGGGGACCGGGACGCTGTCGACGAAGGCCATCATCTCGGCGAGCGCGTCCTCGTACTCCTTCTCGCGCATCAGGCTCCCTGGGGTTCGTGGGCGGCGATGGACTTCTTGACGGCCTCGGCGTGCTCTCCGGCCATCCACGGCACCGTCTGCACCAGGGTGGGCGGCACGCCGGAGGCCAGGACGACGGCACGGCCGCGGGGCATGGCCCCCAGGTCGGCCACGTCCATGGTGGTCATGTCCGACAGCGAGCGGGTGGTCGAGCGCCCGTCGGAGGAGACGTTCGCCGAGACCGAGCGGCGGTCGTGGTCACCGATGAGCTGGGAGAGCTCTTGGAGGAAGCTGACCTCGGAGACACCGCCGCCGTAGACCTTGACGTTGGCGGCCGACCAGAGCTTGTTCATTCCGGCCTCGCCCCACACCTCCACGCCTTGGGACCAGGACTGCAGGATCGCCATCAGCACGATCCCGCGGCTGCCGAAGTGGGAGTACTGGCTGGGCAGCTCGGTCCACCGGCACACGTTGGCGATCTCGTCCAGGACTCCGAGCAGCGGGTTGGCCAGGCGCCCCCCGGGGGAGCGGGCCCCCAGCTCTTCGGCGGCTTCGACCACGGCCACGGTCAAGGCGGCCACCAGCGGCCCGGCACTTCCCGCGCCCTCTTTGGACAGGCTGTACAGGGTGTGGCCGCCTTCGGCGAAGGCGTGCGGGTCGAAGTGGGGCCGGTCGTCGTCGGGTCCGGTCCGGCTGATCCAGGGAGCGATGGTGGTGCTGGTCAGGCAGGCCAGCATCTGCCGGGCGGTGCCGAAGACACCGGCGCGCTGCTTGTCGGGGGCGTTGACGACCCCGGCCAGGCCGTCTGCCTGCAGCTTGTAGCCGTGTTCGGAGAGGATGCCCACCGCGGTCTCGTCGGTGGGCCGTGCGCTCCAGGTGTAGACGTCGGTGATGGGGCGCTTGTCCAGGGCGGCGGCCAGCAGCAGCCAGGCCACCAGGTTGCGCCCTTCGCCGTCGAAGTAGGCGTCGGTCTGGGCGGAGGCGTCGCGGGTGCCCGCGGCGAAGAGCGCGGCCATCTGGTCGGCCTTGACCTCGTCGGTGACGTAGGTGAGCGGGTCCCACCACCAGGTGGGCTCCTCGGTGGCTACCCTCTGGGGGTCGAAGACCCACGGCTCGTTGCCGGTGATCTCCCTGCGCACGTCGCGGGTGGCGTCGGTGGCGTCGCGCTTGTTGGAGGTGACCAGCACGCTGGAGGCGGCAGGAGCGGCCAGGATCGCCGGGATGCCGCGGGAGGTGGTCTTTCCGGTGCGCGGGCCCCAGATGTCGATGTGCATGTCCTCCCAGGAGCCGTAGAGCATCCGCCGGCCGTCCACGGTGCGACCGATGGGCACCCCGGGGGCACCGCGCACCCCCAGGCGGCGGGCGGTGGCCGAGGCGCCCTCCTCGGTCAGCGGCTGCAGCTCCTGGCCAGCGCCCATGTAGGCGGCCGCGGTGTCCACCCGGGTGCGCTTAGCCTTCTTTCGGCGGCGCAGCCACAGCCCTTGCCCGGTCGCCGCGGCCACGAGCGCGAGCTGGGCGGCGGCCGCGGCGGTGGCGCCGCCGGTCCACCGGAGCTGCCCCAGCGCCAGGTGCAGCACGAGGGTGAAGGGGTTGGCGGGCGGGTCCTGGGGGCTCCCGGTCAGGGCGTGGGCCAGGTGCATCGATGACCACACCCCGCCCACCAGCACGAGTGCCAGCGCCAACAGGACGATCAGGGCGATGGTCTCGGCGCCGATGGCCGAGGGCTGGGACGTTCGGCGGTCGGAGGCGGGCACGGGCTACTCCTGTCCGGTCGGGGCGGAGGCTCCGATGCGCGAGGCTTCGTGCCAGAGCTTGTTGGTGTCGTTGATCGTGGCTTCGGCTGCAGTCAGGTCCACGTGCACCGGCAGGCCCGGCCGCCCGCCGACCTTGATCAGGAAGTTGCCGCGCCCGGGCGGGGCGCCCTCGCGGCCGGTGGTCGCGTCCCAGGCCGGGGGGTCCTGCCAGCTGGCCAGCAGCTTCTGCTCGGCGCGCGACATGTTCACCGCGGAGTTGAGCAGGGGCATCTCGGCCTCGGGCAGTCCGGCGCAGATGACCATTCCGGCCCGCTCGACGAAGCCCTTCGCCATGGCGCGGTCTTCCTCAGTGGGCAGGGCCATTAGGTCGCTCATGGTGTGGGAGATCTCGGCCATGGCCACACCGAGCTGGCGGTTGAGCCGGGTCAGGGCGTCCACCCGGCCCACCATCCCGGCCCCGGCCCGCAGGGCCCGCCACAGCTCGTCGAGCACGACGAAGTAGTGGCGCCGCGGCGCGAGGCCGGCATCCGCCAAGGCGTGGGCCACGGTCACCGCGCCGAACCCGCTGGACCAGCACGCCAGCAGCACAGCCGCTTGCAGGCTGCGCTCCGACTCCTCGATGGCAGACACGTCGAATACCACGGGCCGGTCGAGGCGCATCGGGTTGGTGGTGGGCTTGGAGAAGATCTCGCCCAGACGACCTCCCCCGCCCACCAGCCCGATCAGCGAGGCCTCTAGGTGCTCGGTGATCTCGCGGTAGCGGTCCATAGACCCGCGGTCCAGAGCGACGTGGCGGACCTCATCGGGGGCGTCTTGGACGACTTTGAGCAGGTCGGCCAGCACGGGGGCGCTGTCCTGGTCGTGGCGCTCGTCCAGGACCTGCAGGGCCCGGTCCAGGATCGTCTCCTCGCGGTCTGTGGGCGGGGCCGAGCGCACGATGGTCAGCAGCGCCGAGACCATGTTCAGGCGCCGCCCGTGGGCGTCGGCCATGACGCGGGTGCGGGCACTGCCGGTCAGTCGGCGGGCGGCCGAGCGGGCCTCGCCGGGATCGAGCACATTCAGATGGCCCCGCCCCCGGCCCAGGCTGATGACCTGCCCACCGAGCGCCTCGATGAGGTCGACGTAGTCGGGTTTGAGGTCACCCAGCACCAGCGGCTGCACCCCGTACCCAGCCAGTCCCAGCGCCATACGGCGCACGATCGTGGACTTGCCCAGCCCGGGTTTGCCCAGGACGAACACCGAAGGGTTGGAGATGAGGTTGGCGCGCTGAAACCAGGAGATGGGGTCGCAGCACAGTGTGGCTCCGGTCTGCAGACTGCGTCCCAGGGGCACCCCGACCATGGGGGCGCTGGCGCCCACCGCGAACGGCCACAGCCCGCACACCTGCACGCTCGTGCCGCGGTACTCGTCCAGGTGGGGGATAGTCACGGCCGCCCCGCCACCGCGGCCGGGCCACCCGCGCGGGCCCGGGCGGCGCGGGCGCACTTGTTCCGGCTTGGCGGCGCGGTCGGGCGCGCTGAAGTCGGCCCTGTTCTTCTTTGTTCGCACGGGCGCCTCTTAGAGCTGGTTGCGGATTTCGGCGGGGATGCGCGCGTGCTCGGGCAGCACCAGGCCCAGCGGCAGGCCCGCCAGGAACGCGCTGTCCTGGGACCCGTAGGCCGGGCGCAGCCGCAAGCGGGCGGTGGCCGACAGGTTGTCCACGGCCGCCCGGGCGCGGGCCAGACGGTCAGGGTCGGTAACGGTGGAGGTGACCACGACCCCGAAGTTCACCAGCGCCGCCCCGCGCGCCTCCTCGTTGGCGGTGGCCTCGGCCATGCGGGTGGCCAGCACGTCGCGGGCGGTGGGCTTGCGGTTGGAGGAGGCGTTGAACATGGCGTGGCGCAAATCGGCCTCGACCGCCCCGGCGGCCCGGGCTGGGTCCAGCGGGCGGTAGAGCAGGCTGACGCGCTTGCGGTCGATGTCGGGGTGGGGCTGCAGCAGGCGGGTTAGGACCGACGACTGCACGGTGCCGCGGGGTGCCTCGGTCATGGTCCAGCTGACGGAGGTGGCGCTGTCGTGGCGGTAGTCCTCCCAGAAGGCCTGGGCTGCGGCGGGCCCCACCTCGGTCCAGGACAGGTCGACGTTCTCACCGTGGGCGCGGGCCTGTTCGAGTAGCGGCGCCGAGGCCGGATCGTAGGCGGCGCGCACCACCTCGCACAGCTCGGCCGCCCCGAGCGGCCGGGCGGCCCCGGCTCCGGTGGCGGCCAGGTTGCCGGTGAGCCCGGGCAGGCGCGAGGACAGGTCCAGGCCGACCTCCTCGGGGGTGCGGCGCTTGCCGTCGGCGCCAGCAGCCTTGAAGGTCAGCGCGATGTAGGCACGGACCAGCGACGACCCGCTGGGGTAGGTGCGGGCGACCTCAGTGAGCATGGTGCGGGCCAATTCGGGGGCGTCGGGGTCCAGGTTGTCGTGGACCTCGCGGTGCAGCCGGTGCCCGGTGTCGGGAGCGGTCTCGATGGTGACCTGGGCCGCGACCAGGCCGGGCTCCTCGGCCAAGTTGCCGAGCCACTGGCCCCACCCGGCCACCCAGCTGTCGACCTGCTCGGGATCGACCAGGGCTGCCCCGTCGGGCTCGGAGCCCAGCACCACGGTGTAGTGGGCGGCGAAGGGGACGTGCAGCAGGGCGAAGGGGCGGGCGTAGGCGTCGGTGTGCTCGCTCAGGCGCGAGGGCGCGGCCAGGCCGGGCAGCTGGTAGGTGCCCCACCCGGTGCGCGCCAACGGCCCGGAGCGGTACAGGTGCGCGCCCATGGTGCGCGTGTTGGACCAGGCAATGCGGCCGGAGGCGCGGGCCAGCAGGCTGCGGCCGTGGCGGTCCTTGACCAGCAGGACCGCCAGCACCGCGCCCAGCAGCGCCAGGGATACCGCCCCGGCGAACAGGCCCGCGGTCATCACCATCAGGACCGTGATGAGCATGCCCACCATCAGCAGGACGGTGCCCAAGCTGCCCAGCCCCATCAGCCCGGCGCTGCTGGGGCGGCGCCAGTTCCCGTAGGTGCGGGGGGTGTGCTGTTCAGTTGCTGCCATTGGGTCCCTCTGCTGCCTCCTGGGCGGTGCCCTGGGCGACGTCGTAGGCGGTCTGGACGGCCTGCTGTCCGGCCTGGGCGGCCGCGCCGACCGGGGTCGCGCCCGCCGCACCGGCTCCAGCGGCGCCTTCTGCGACACCCGCGCCACCGGCGGCACCGCCGCCAGGCATCGCGGCCTGGGGGTCAGCTCCACCGGGCACCGGGTTCTGCGGGCCAGCGCCTGTCCCGTCCTGCTGTTCCTGCGACCCCTCGGGCTGCGGCTGGCCCTGCTGCTCGCCCCCGGCGGCACCCGAGGGGGCGTGCCCGGCCCCGGAAGGGTCGGCGCCCGGACCGCTGGAGGGCGGCGGAGGGCCCCCTGAATTGCCGGATTGGGCCGAGCGCTCCACCGCCCCGGTGGCCATCTGCCCTCCCGCGGCAGCGGCCCCTGCCACCAGCGCCGCACCGCCTCCACTACCTCCGCCCAGCGAAGCGGCCGGGGCGACGAGCTTGATCAGGGCGGGCAGTACCAGCAGGGCCGCGATCATCAGTGACAGGCCGACAATGATGTTCATCATCTGCTCGAGCGCACCGTCACCGCTGGTGTCGCCCACGAGCAGGAACGCAGTGGCGTAGACGATGGCCGCGGCCGGTTTGTAGAGCACAAGCGCGAGCATCCACCCGCAGTAACGCTTGAACGCTTCCCGGCCGGTCTCGGTGTTGGTGACGGCGGCGACCAGTGGCCAGGCCCCAGCCATGACCACGAGGAGCCCGTCGCGCACGATCAACAGGACCATCTGCAGCATCCCGGTGATCATGGCCAGCGACCCCAGGGTGATGGCGATGATCACGCCGAATGCCGGGGTCCCCACCACGCTGGCTAGCCCCAGCATGGACAGCACGCGGTCACCGAATTCCACATCGTTGTTGTCGGAATTAACCATCCAGTTGCTGAAGCCGTCGGCGATCGTCAACAGGATGCTCAGCGCGGTCAGTCCGGCACCGGAGACTACTACCAGCGTCAGCAGCGACCGGAGCAGGTCCTTACCGGGTTCCGCGCGCTGCTCCCAGGCCATCTTGGCGGCGCCGATGATCAGCGAGAGCACCACGGCGGCGGCCACGAAGTAGTACAGGCGCTGCTGGATGGTGACCACTGCGTCGCCCCCGTCGACGATCGGCCCGGACCCCAGGAGGACCTCGGCGATCTTGGAGGAGGCGCCTACGATGACCGCCGAAACGAGGATGATAGTGACTCTGCCCAGGTACTCGCCGCCCTCGCCGCGGCGGGCACGCAGTGCGATCATGGCCCCGGCGATGATCAGGGAGCCGACGATCACCGCGAGCGCGATCCAGGACACATATCCCAAAAGGGTGACCAGGCCGTCCCCGGCCTGTGCCTCTGACGGAGGCATCTCCGCCGGGTAGCGCTCGGGATTTCCACTGCTGCCACCGATGCTGTTGCCGCTGGACAGGCCCATCCACCCGGTGGTCATCGCCTTGACGGTGAAGGACACGCCCTCGGCGACCGCCTTGTAGAGGGTGTCGAGCGCCTGACCGGCCGCGCTGCCGATGAGCTCTTCGACGCTCTCCTTGGTGCTACACCCGAACTGGTACCAGGAGCACTCGCTCGCGTTCTCTTCCTCATCCATCCCGAGGCCCTTGTCAGAAGTCGGGACCGGCGCCGGTGGGCCAGTAGCCGGTCAGCGACTGCAGCTCGGTCATGGGAATCACCATCTCGCCGTTCTCGTTGGTGACCACCCGCCAGTCCCCCTCCTCCCAGCGCAGGTCGATCACCGCCGAGGTGTAACGGTCCTCGGCGCCCTCCATCTGCGGCTGCAGGGCCAGGTCCACCCGGGCACGGTCGTGGCCGTAGGTCAGCAGGCGCGCCCCGGCGATCAGCGTGCGCGTGTCGTCGCGCCCTTTGCCCTCTTCCTCCAGGCGTTCCAGGGCGCGCTCCTTGCCCTCGCCCTCGGCGTACATCTCCTGCATGACCTCTTCGATCACGGCCGGGTCGGAGGTCATGGCGGCGTAGTTCGCCCCGGCTGAGACCGCCCCCTCGGGGCTCTTTGCGTAGCAGTGCCGCCACCCGCCGGGGCTGGTCTCGGCCGGGCCGTGCCCGGGGACGGACGGGGCCTCCATCAGCCCCACCTGCTCCCAGGAAGTCTCCACAGGGAAGCCCTCGAAGGTGTCCTTCTCGGTCTCCTTGAGCCCGCAGCTGCTCTGCGATCCGTCGCTGCGCGGCACCTCGGTGGCCGTGGAGGGGGCCTCGTCCGGGTCGACTTGGCCGTCGCCCTGCATGTCCTGCTCGGCACTGGAGCCGCCGCGGTCGAGCAGGGTGGCGCCGGTGGCCACCACCCCGGCCACCGCGACCGCGCCGACCAGGGCCAGGGAGGCGATCACGCCCTTGGACTTGAAGGGGTTGGGGCGTTCGGGCTCACGGGGAGGGGGGGTGTCCTGACTCACGTGCTCCTCGTTCCTGTTCGTGGAGGGCGTAAGGCTCGGCCGTGCTAGGAGGAGGCGGCGCTGACCAGGCCGCTGATTAGTGCCGAGGCGGCACCGATGACGATCGCCCCTGCGCCCACCATCGCGAAGCGCTTCAGATGATCGCCGCCCTCGCCGCGCTGGATGCTGATCGCCATCGCGGCGCCAGCCATGATCAAGCCGCCGACGCAGGCCACTAGGCCGATCCAGAAGACCCAGCGCAACATCGTCAGGACCCCCTCGGATCCGGGCGGGGCCTCGCCAGCGCCAGGGTCGGGCACATCCAGGCCTCCGGCCAGGTCGAGAGCGGCCTGCGCCGTGGTGAGCACGTCCATCACGAGTTGCCTTTCTTCACGAAATCGGGGGGGTCAGGACGTCAGGGCGGTGACCTGGCCGAACATACGGCGCAGAGCGCCCGGCATGTCCTGGGAGTGGGGCTCGGACAGGCGCCAGGCCTCCACCCACGGCACTTGCCAGGTCCTGGGCACGGCTCCGGCCACCAGCTTCTCCAGGTCCCGCAGCGCTTTGGGTCGGCGCCCGGGGGCGTCGGCCACCAGGGCCAGGCCCAGCAGCGTGACCGGGACCTGTCCGGAGGCCCATTCGGTGGCCGCCGCCCGGGCAGCCGTCAACCCGCTGTAGTGGGTGCGGGCGACCAGTACCACGGGTGCCCGGCCGGATGTGGTCACCGGCCAGGCACCCCCGGCTTCGGCTCCTCCGCCGAGCCGGGCGAGTGTGGACTCGCCCGCCCCGCCGTGCACGCCCAGCCACCACACCTGGGCCTGGTGCGAGGGCTCCCGGCGCGGCAAGGGGGCCGGGGGCGGCGAGACGAAAGGCTGGGGCCCGGGCGGGCCGGTGGGCGGCCCGGGCTCTTCGGCGAACGCGACCAGCGGGGCGAAAGGGGCCTGCTCAGCAGGTTCAACAGGTGCGGCGGGAGCCATGGAGGCGGGTGGTGCCGCGCTCAGCCATGGGTTCTCATCGGCCATTGCCAGCCCCCTCCATTCGTCGACAGCATCATAAAGAGGCGAAATTCGCCCAGTTCACAGAGGCCCGTTCGGCCGCTAGACAATAGCCCATTGTGCCTCAATCGGAACGCTCGGCCACTCCAACCCCAAACGGATCACAATGCTACGGTGACTTACCGAATCTACTGGCGCTTCCCCTCCCCCGCCTGTTCCATCGGCTCCGCGGGCAGGCGGCGCCTCTCGGAGGGGACCCGTGCTTCCTTCCGCCCGCGGTACCCAGGAGGGGGATAGTGAACGGCGATTCCAAGGGTGGCCTGGTCGTTCTCGCCTCCATCGCCGTTCCAATGGCGCTCGTCGTCGGAGGCATCCTCTTCCTGTTCACCATCACCGGCACCACGGGCTACTGCAGCGCGACCTCCACCACCGGCGTCAGCCTCGACGAGGACGCCCTGCCCGAGGACGGGATCGGCGTGTGGGGGCCCAAACAGCTGGGCAACGCGGTCATCATCATGAACGTCGCCGCCGACATGGGCCTATCCACTCGCGACCAGACCATCGGCGTCATGACCGCCATGGGCGAGTCTTCGCTGGAGGTCATCGACCGAGGGGACGCTGCGGGCCCCGACTCGCGGGGCCTGTTCCAGCAGCGCGACAACGGCGCCTGGGGTACCTATGAGGACCGAATGGACCCTGTGCGCAGCTCAGAGATGTTCTTCGAACAGCTGGAGAAGGTGGAAGGGCGCGAGGACATGGAGCCGACCCTGGTCGCCCACGAGGTGCAGCGCAACGAGGATAAGTACCACTACGCCTCCTACTGGGAGGACGCCAAGCAGGTCGTCTCGCAGCTGTCGGGCGTGGAGGCCGAGGCGATCCCGATGAACACCCAGCAGTGCGTGGGGGTCGGCGGCGGGGGCGAACCGAACTTCTCCGGCGACTGCCGCCCGGTCGCCGACGGCATCCACGAGAGCGCCTGCAAAGCCTATGCGGCCCTGACCGCAGAGTTCGGCCAGTTCTGGGACGAGAACGGCGGGGTGGGGTGCCAGGACGACCGGGAGTGGGACAACGGAATGGGGGACCACCCGGTCGGGCAGGCCTGTGACTACATGATGGCCCCGGGCGGCGTCGTGCCGTCCCAGGAGATGCACCAACAGGCGCTGGTGGTGGTGCAGTGGATCATGGACAACCACGAGGCGCTCGACGTGAAGTACATCATCTACGACGAGGCCATCTGGAACCCCGACCAGGACGCCTACGGCCCCTGGGAACAGGTCAAGCGCGAAAAGGATGACTACGACGTTGACATCGTCGGAGTGACCGGCGCCCACATCGACCACATCCACCTGTCGACCGGCCCCTGGCACGGGGAGATGGGGAGGTAGAAGGTGAACCGCAACCCACACATCACCGCGCGCCTGGCCGCCGACGGCACCGGCGTGCTCACCGTGGACGGCGCCGAGCAGCCCGTCAGCGCCGACGATATCTCCCAGGCACGCACCCGCGTCATCGGACTGGTGGCCGAGCACGCCGCCGCGCTCGGCCGGGCACTTCCGCTGAGCGCCCACGAGCCCGACGGGCGCACCTTCAGTCTGCTCATCCACTCCGACGGGAGCGTGGAGGAGGCCCTTACCGAGGACACCCCGCCTCCGGCCCAGGCCGCCGCCGAGGAGTCCGGCCAGGCCCTCGGGCCAGCAGCCGCCCCGGCCGATCTGAAGCAGGGCGCCCTCCAGGAGCCTGCCCAGGACACTGCCGCGGCCGACGGGCCCACGGTGGACGCC
>NZ_JAQFWQ010000051.1 GCF_027706725.1 Nocardiopsis endophytica | reverse complement strand
AACAAACACGCGCTGTTGAGTTCTCAAGAAACAACCGCTCATCCCGTACAAGCCCCGGCTTCTTCGAACCGTATCGCTTTTCCGCTAGAGGCGGCTTTCCGCTTTTTCAGGGCGTCGCCCTCGTTCAGAACCTTACCAGAAGGTCCGATCGAAGGCCAACCCTTCTATCTTACTCAGGATCTTCCACCTGTCAATGACCTGTGGTCGTTCCGGAGTGGTTCCCACCCTACCCCGGCCGCACGAGTGCTCGTGCCATCCGCTGGAGTGTGGGTCCGGCCCGGTCGCGGTTCGCACCGCGTCGTCCGTGCCGATGTCTCTAGATTACAGGCTTCCGAGGGTGCTTCGTACGCTCAGATCTTCTCGATGGGCGCGAACTTGACGACGAAGTCCTTCTCCCCGATGTCCGCCCCGAAGTCGATGCGCGCCTTCGTCCGGTCGCCGGCGCCGTCGACCAGCATCACGGTGCCCATGCCGAACTTGTCGTGCGTGACCTTGTCCCCCGGGCTCAGCGTGGGGACGTCCTTCGACGGCTTGCGCGCCGACGGTTCCCTGCGCGGCCTCGGGGACCCCAGGCTGGAGAACGACGACTCCGACCGCCGCCAGTCCAGCAGCTCCTTGGGGACCTCGTCGAGGAACCGCGACGGCGGGTTGTACGACGGCGACCCCCAGGCGCTCCGCACGGCGGCCCGGCTGACGTACAGCCGCTCCTGCGCGCGCGTGATTCCCACGTACGCGAGCCGCCGCTCCTCCTCCAGCTCGTTCTTGTCCCCCAGCGTGCGCATGTGCGGGAACACCCCGTCCTCCATGCCCGTCAGGAACACCACCGGGAATTCGAGCCCCTTGGCGGAGTGCAGCGTCATCAGGGTGACCACCCCGCCGCCGTCCTCGGTGTCCGGGATCTGGTCGGTATCGGCCACCAGGGAGATCTGCTCCAGGAAGTCCACGAGCGTCGGTTCCGGGACGTCCCCGGCGTCGCCCGGTTCCCCGGGCCCCTCCCCGTCGGCGGACCCCCCGGCCCCCCCGGCGTCCTCGGCGCCCTCGGGCCCGGCTCCTTCGCCCCCGGCGCCTTCAGGCTCGGTGTCCTCCGGGTACAGCGGCCCGGAGAAGGTGTTCTCGAACTCGCGCGCGACGTCGACGAACTCCTCCAGGTTCTCCACCCGGCTCTCGTCCTGGATGTCCTTCGACTCGGTCAGCTCCGACAGATACCCGGTCCGCTGCAGCACCGCCTCGACGATCTCGGACGGGGACGCGTCCCGCGCGTACTCCTCCAGGTCCTCCAGGAGCGCGTTGAACTCCTTGATCGCCTTGAGGGACCGCGTCGCCAGCCCGGGGGCCTCGTCGGCCCGGCGCAGCGCCTGCGCGAACGACGTGCGCTCCCGCGCGGCGAACAGCTCCACCGCCTCCTCCGCGCGGTCGCCGATGCCGCGCTTGGGGACGTTCAGGATGCGCCGCAGGCTCACGGTGTCCTCGGGGTTGGCCAGCACCCGCAGGTAGGCCAGGATGTCCCGGATCTCCTTGCGCTCGTAGAAGCGCACCCCGCCGACGATCTTGTACGGCAGCCCGGTCCGGATGAACACGTCCTCGAAGACGCGCGACTGCGCGTTGGTCCGGTAGAAGACCGCGACCTCGGACGGGGTCGCCTTCCCCTCGTCGGTGAGGCGGTCGATCTCCCCGACGACGAACGCCGCCTCGTCGTGCTCGTTGTCGGCCACGTAACCCGTGATGGTCGGGCCGACGCCCTGCTCGGACCAGAGGTTCTTCTCCGGACGGCCGTCGTTCCGCTCGATCAGCGCGTTGGCCGCGTTCAGGATGTTCTGCGTCGACCGGTAGTTCTGCTCCAGCAGGATGGTCCGCGCCGACGGGTAGTCCCGCTCGAACTCCAGGATGTTGCGGATGGTCGCGCCGCGGAAGGCGTAGATCGACTGGTCGGCGTCGCCGACCACGCACAGCTCCGGCGGCGGCACCGCGGCCGGCGCCCCGCCCTCCTGCCCGTCCTCCCCGACGAGTTCGCGGATGAGCGCGTACTGGGCGTGGTTGGTGTCCTGGTACTCGTCGACCAGGACGTGCCGGAACCGCCTGCGGTAGTGCTCGGCGACGTCGGGGAACATCTGCAGCAGGTTGACCGTGACCATGATCAGGTCGTCGAAGTCCATCGCCCCGGCCTCGTGCAGCCGCCGCTGGTACAGGGCGTAGGCCTCGGCGAGCTTCTTCTCCTGCTCGCTCTGCGCCTGCTCGGCGAAGGTGTCGTAGTCGACGAGCTCGTTCTTCAGGTTGGACACCTGGGCGGAGAACGACTTGGGCGGGAACCGCTTGGGGTCCAGGTCCAGCTCCTTGCAGACGAGCTGCATCAGGCGCTTGGAGTCCGCCGAGTCGTAGATGGTGAAGCTGCTCGGGTAGCCCAGCCGCGCGGCCTCGCGGCGCAGGATGCGCACGCAGGCGGAGTGGAAGGTCATCACCCACATGGTGCGGGCGACGCGGGAGCCGAGCAGGCCCTCGATGCGCTCCTTCATCTCGGCGGCGGCCTTGTTGGTGAAGGTGATCGCGAGGACCTCGCCCGGCCGCACACCGCGCTCGGAGAGCAGGTGGGCGATGCGGTGGGTGAGGACGCGGGTCTTGCCCGATCCGGCGCCCGCGACGATGAGCAGCGGCGATCCGGAGTGCGTGACGGCTTCCCGCTGCGGCGCGTTCAGACCTTCGAGTAGCTCAGAGGAGGACACCCACCAAGCCTATGAGGACTCGCCCCCTGCTTCCTCCTCCCCGCGCCTCCCGACCGCGGCCGTCCCGGCGACGCGGCCGCCGACGCGGCCGCCCTCGGGGTGCGCGCCTCGGCGGGACACCCCCTGAGCAGCCCTATTCTGGACCGGAACCAACGATGATCATGCGAAATGGGGGGATTCCCGTGCGGGTCTTCATCGACTGCGACCCGGGTATCGACGACGCGCTCGCGCTCGCGTACCTGACCGCGCAGCCGGAGGTGGAACTCGTCGGCGTCGGCACCGTCTTCGGCAACAACGCCGTCGAGACCACCACCGACAACGCACTTCGGCTGCTGGAGCTCTACGGACGCCCCGAGGTGCCGGTGGCCCGCGGCGCAGGACGCCCCCTGGTGCAGGAGCCGTCGCTGGCCGAGTCGGTGCACGGCGCCAACGGGCTGGGCGACGTCATCCTGCCCGCGCCCAAGGGCTCCCCGGTGGAGGAGTCGGCGGCCGAGCTGCTGGTGCGGCTGGCCCGCGCGAACCCGGGCGAGATCGACCTGCTGGCGGTGGGGCCGCTGACCAACATCGGACTGGCCCTGGGGCTGGAGCCGGAGCTGCCCAAGCTGCTGCGCCGCGTCGTGGTGATGGGCGGCGCCGTCCAGGAGCCGGGCAACGTCACCCCGTGGGCGGAGGCCAACACCTCCAACGACCCGGAGGCCGCCGAGCGGGTGTTCGCGGCCGGGTTCGACCTGACGCTGGTGGCGCTGGACGTGACGATGAAGGCGGTCATGCCGGGGGCCTGGCTCGACGCGCTCCGCGAGGTCGCGGGCGAGCGCGCGCAGCGCACCGCCGACTTCCTGGACTTCTACTTCGGCTGGTACAGCAGTGTCTTCGGGGTGCGGCAGAGCGCCATGCACGACCCGCTGGCGGCGGGCATCCTGCTCGACCCCGGGCTGGTGACCCGGTCGGTGGAGCGCCCGATCCGGGTGGAGCTGAAGGGCGAGTACACCCGCGGGCTGACCATCGCCGACCTGCGCCCGTTCTCGCGCCCCGACGACGAGGACCGCCCGCGCGTGACCCTCGTGCAGGACGCCGACGCCGCGACCTTCCTGGAGCGGATGACCGACGCCCTGCGGTAGAGCACAGGAGGGGCCCGTGTGGGCCCCTCCCGCGTTGATCTCGGGGAAGTCGGCCTTAAGAGGGCCGTCATGAGCCCGACTTTCCCGAGATCAACGGGAGGCCGGTCAGACCAGCTTGCGGGCGGTGGCCCAGCGGCTGAGCTCGTGGCGGTTGGAGAGCTGGAGCTTGCGCAGCACGGACGACACGTGGGTCTCCACGGTCTTCACCGAGATGAACAGCTCCTTGGCGACCTCCTTGTAGGCGTAGCCGCGGGCGATGAGCCGCAGCACCTCGCGCTCGCGCTGGGTCAGCCGGTCCAGCTCGGGGTCCATGGGCGGGGCGTCGGTGGCGGCGAAGGCGTCCAGCACGAACCCGGCCAGCCGCGGGGAGAACACGGCGTCGCCGTCGGCCACCCGCACGATGGCGTCGGCCAGCTCGCGGCCGGAGATGGTCTTGGTGACGTAGCCGCGGGCGCCGCCGCGCACCACGCCGATGACGTCCTCGGCGGCGTCGGAGACCGACAGCGCCAGGAACCGCACCTCGGGCTGGCGGGCCAGGACGCGGCGCAGCACCTCCACCCCTCCGCCGCCGGGCAGGTGCACGTCGAGCAGCACCAGGTCGGGACCGTGCTCGGCGATGACGCGGACGGCGGAGTCGACGTCCCCGGCCTCCCCGACGACCTCGACGGCGTCGCCCAGTTCGCCGCGAACCCCGCTGCGGAACAGCCGGTGGTCGTCGACGATCACGACGCGGGGTACCGCCGCGCCTCCGGCAAAGGTCTCATTGTCGTCTCCCACATAGGCGACTGTACCCACCCGGGCCTCCGATTCGGTGGTGCTGCCCGACCCCGGCCATGCGCGCGCGGGTGCGGCGACCGCTCCCGCGCTCCCCCGGCGCTCGCTCGGCGCCCCCTGGCGCCTACTCGGCGCCCTTGATGCGCGGCATCGTGAGCTGCACTTCGGTGCCCTCCCCCGGGGAGGTGCGGATGCGGGCGCTGCCCCCGTGGCGCTCCATGCGCCCGACGATGGACCCGCGCACCCCCATACGGTCCTGAGGCACCGCGTCCAGGTCGAACCCGGGGCCGCGGTCGCGCACGAACACCAGGACCTGCTCGGGCTCCACCTCCCCGTAGACGGAGACGGTCTCCGGGCCCGCGTACTTGGAGGCGTTGACCATGGCCTCACGGGCGGCGCGCAGTTCGGCGTGGATCGCGTCGTCCATGTCCCCGTCGCCCACGCACACCACGTCGATGGGCACGCCGTGCACCTCCTCCACCTCTGCGGCGACGCGCTCCAGGGCGGCCTTGACGGTGGTCTCCGCGTCAGCGGGGCGCTGGTACAGCCAGCCGCGCAGCGCGCGCTCCTGCACGCGGGCCAGTCGCTGCACCTCGCGGGGGTCCTCGGCGCGGCGCTGGATCAGGGTGAGGGTGTGCAGCACCGAGTCGTGGATGTGCGCGGCGAGTTCGGCGCGCTCCTGGTTGCGGATGCGCTCGCGCCGCTCCCTGTCGCGCTCGCGGACGAGCCCGACGATCCAGGGTGCGGCCACGAGGCTGATCCCGGCGAGGGTGGCGACGGCGAAGGTGAGCCCGGCGCGGGCCTCGTGGAGCTGCTGCTGGAAGGCGAGGAAGCCGAAGACCCCGATGACGATGAGGAGGATCCCGGCCCCGGCGCGCAGGACGCCGGTGCGGGAGCGCAGCGAGGTGGCCGACACCCACTCGTCGCGCTGGGCGGGGTTGGCCTGCTGCCAGAGGATGGCGCCGCCGATGGCGCCGAAGACGATGAGCCACAGCAGGGGGTCGAACAGCCCGCCGAAGACCAGGAAGAGCATGCCGACGACCCCGGCGACGGCGAGGTAGGCGAGCAGCTGGGCCAGGTCGCGGCCCTGGCGGCGGGCGGACTCGGCGCGCTCCCGGGGGTCCGCGGCGGCCTCGGCGGGGACGAAGAACACCAGGGCGAAGTAGACGGCGATGCCGATACCGGCGAAGCCGAGGGCGAGCAGGGCCAGGCGCACCACCGTGGTCGATATTCCCAGGTGGCGGGCCATTCCCGCGCCGACGCCCGCGACCAGCCGCCCGTCCCGGGCGCGCTGCATGCGCGGCGCCTCCTCGGCCGCCGCCGTGTCCGACATCGCCTGTGCTCCCCTTTTCCTCCGCGGGACTCCAGCATGCCCCCGGGGCGGGCGGCGGGGCATCAGGGGCGCGCCCGGAAGGTGCGGCCGGGGTGGGGAGGGGGCGCCTCAGGGAGGGGTCAGGGTGGTCCCCGATGGGCACGGGGCCTTCGGGGGGCGACGATGGGGAGCATGGACAACGCCGGGGACACGACCGCGGGGGAGGCGACCGCGGACGAGGGGCTGCGCCGCCGCCCCGACGCGGGCGTGCTCACCGGGGTGTGCGCGGGGCTGGGCCGCTACACCGGGACGGACCCGGTGCTGTGGCGGGTGGCGTTCTGCCTGACCGGGCTGGCCGGGCTGGTGGGGGTGCTGCTGTACGTGGGCGCCTGGCTGGCGATGCGGGACGCCCGGGGCGGACCGGCGATGGCCGAGCAGCTGCTCAACCGGCAGATCCCGGCGCGGACGGTGCCGACGCTGCTGGCGGCGGCGCTGGCGGTGGCCACGGCGCTGAGCCTGGTGGGCGGGGTGGCCTGGGGGACGCTGGTGCTGGCGGCGCCGCTGGTGCTGGGACTGCTGACGGCGCACGGGCGGGGCGTGGTGCTGCAGAGGGAGTTCCGGGAGCTGCCGTCGCTGCTGCGGCGGCATGCGCCGCCGCCCCCGGCGCCCGAGCCGGAGCCGGGCCCGGCGTACTACAACCCGGCGCAGCCGTGGGCGCAGGCCCCGGCGGGGCCGATCGACCTGGCGGTGCTGGGCGGCGGGGTACCGGGCGGTGCGGCGGCCCAGCGGCCTTCGGAGTCCTCGGAGCCACCGGAGGAACCGGAGGAACCGGAGGCACCGGGGGCCCCGGAGCCGCCGGAGGGCCCATCTCCGGAGGCCCTGTCACCGGAGGCCCCGGAGGCGTCGGAGAAGCACCGTCCGCGCCGCAGGCGCGCACGGGGGACGCGGCTGCTGGCGTTCGCCTTCTGGGCGGCGGTCGCCGCCGCCGGCGGGTTCATGCTCGCCACGGGCGAGTTCTCGCTCGCGGCCCTGGTCGGGCCCCAGTCGGGGCCGCTCTACCTGGGGAGCGTCGCGGTGATCATCGGGCTGGCGCTGGTCGCGGGGGCGTGGGTCGGCGACCCGCGCGGCCTCGCGGTCGTGGGGGTGCTGGTGGCGGTTCTGCTGGTGGCGGCCTCGGCCACCGATCTGACGGGGATGCGCTTCGGCGAGGCCCAGTGGCGGCCGCGGACGGTCGCCGAGGCGCAGCGCCCGTTCGAGCTGACCGGGGGCACCGCCGAGATCGACCTGACCCGGATGGAGCTGGGGCCGGGCGACGAGGTGGCGGTGCGCGCGAAGGTCGGCTTCGGCGGGATGGAGGTCGTCGTGCCGCCGGAGGCGCGGGTGCGGGTGCACGGCACGTCCGCGTTCGGGGAGATCCGGGTGGACGAGTCGATGCGGTCGGGGCCGCGGCTGGACGTGCGGGAGACGATGGAGCCCGCCGCGGCCGGGGACGCCCCGGTGCTGGACGTGACGCTGTCCTCGTACGTGGGGGACCTGGAGGTGCGGCGTGAGAAGGCATAGGACCGACTGGGGCTCGCTCATCGCGGGCCTGTGCTTCGTCGTCCTCGGTGCGGCCTTCCTGATGCGCGGGACCGGCGAGTGGGGGTTCGACCTGGTGTGGGTGCTGCCCGCGCTGGCGGTCGGCCTGGGGCTGGCGGGGATCGCCCGGGCGATGGTGCGCGCGCGTGACCGCGGCTCCGCCGACTCCGCCGACTCCGCCGACCGCGGATAGCGGGGCGCCGCCCCGATCCCACGGGGACCCAACCCTTTGCAACCTCTAGTGATCCATATCACTTTGATTTAGGTTGGGGCGCGACCGCCGATCCGGAACGGGAGGCCGCGCCCCCATGCCCGACATCCGCGTCACCGTCGACGGCGTGCGCTACGACGACCAGGTCGAAGCCCGCCGACTCCTCGTCCACCACCTCCGCCGCCTCGGGAAGGTCGGCACCCCCGTGGGGTGCGACACGAGCAACTGCGGCGCCTGCACCGTCCTGATGGACGGCGCGTCCGTGAAGAGCTGCACCGTCCTGGCCGTGCAGGCCGACGGCAGCCGGATCGACACCGTCGAGGGCATGGCCTCCGACGGTGCCTGGCACCCCCTCCAGACCGCGTTCCACCGCCGCCACGCGCTCCAGTGCGGCTACTGCACCCCCGGCATGCTCATGGCCGCCTCCGACCTCCTGCAGGACAACCCCGACCCGACCGAGGAGGAGGTCCGCGAGGGCCTGGAGGGGAACCTGTGCCGGTGCACGGGCTACGCGAACATCGTCGCGGCCGTCCTCGACGCCGCGGCCGAGATGCGCGCGGCCGAGATGCGTACGGCCGGGATGCACGCGGAGGACCTGGCCGCGGCCGAGGCCCCGACCGAGCGCACCCCGGTGGGAGGTGGAGCCGCATGACCGCCGCCCCCGAGAGCACCCCCGACACCTCCCCGCAGACCGGCCGCCCGCTGCCGCGCAAGGAGGACGCCCGGCTGCTCACCGGCCGCACCCGCTGGACCGACAACATCGAACCCCCCGGCACCCTGCACGTGGCGTTCCTGCGCAGCCCCATGGCGCACGCGCGGATCGGGAACGTGGACGCCTCGCGCGCGCGGGAGATGCCCGGCGTCGCGGCCGTGTTCACCGGCGCCGACGTCGCCGACGAGCAGGGGTCGCTGCCCTGCGCCTGGCCGGTGACCGAGGACATGGTCACCCCGGCCCACCCGCCGATGGCCGTGGACGAGGTGCGCTACGCCGGGGAGGCGGTGGCATGCGTCGTCGCCCGCGACCCGGAGAGCGCCGCCGACGCCCTGGAGGAGATCGACGTCGACTACGAGCCGCTGCCCGCGGTGCTCGACCTGGAGGAGGCCCTGGCCGACGGCGCCGACGCGGTGCATGCCGACGCCGGGACCAACCGGGCCTATGTGTGGCCGTTCTCCAACGGGGACGTGGACGCGGCCTTCGCCGGGGCGGACGTCGTCGTGACCCGGCGCTACCGGCAGCAGCGCCTCATCCCCGCGGCCATGGAGCCGCGCTCGGTGGTGTGCCAGCCCGAGGAGGGCGGGTACACGATGTGGTCGGCCACCCAGATCCCGCACGTGCTGCGGCTGATGCTGGCCACCGTCACGGGGATCCCCGAGCACGACATCCGGGTGGTCGCCCCCGACGTGGGCGGCGGCTTCGGCTCGAAGCTGCAGGTGACCGCGGAGGAGGTGCTGCTGCTCCTGCTCGCGCGGCGGCTGGGCCGCCCGGTGAAGTGGACCGAGTCCCGGTCGGAGGGGTTCCAGACCACCCACCACGGCCGGGCGCAGATCCAGGACGTGTCCGTGGCCGCCGACGCCGACGGGCGGCTGCGCGGGCTGAAGGTGGACCTGCTCGCCGACATGGGCGCCTACCTGATGCTGGTCACCCCCGGGGTCCCGCTGCTGGGCGCGTTCATGTACCCGGGCATCTACAAGATGGACGCCTACTCCTTCACCTGCACCGGGGTGTTCACCACCACGATGCCCACCGACGCCTACCGGGGCGCGGGGCGGCCTGAGGCCACCTACGCCATCGAGCGGATCATGGGCGAGCTCGCCGAGGAGCTGGGCATGGACCCGGTGGAGCTGCGGCGCCGCAACTGGATCGGCAGCGGGGAGTTCCCCTACACCACGGTCGCCGGGCTCACCTACGACACCGGGGACTACGAGGCGGCCACCGACCGGGCGCTGGACCTGTTCGGCTACCGCGAGCTGCGGGCCGAGCAGGAGCGGCGGCGCAAGGACGGCGACACGGTGCAGCTCGGCATCGGGGTGTCGACGTACACGGAGATGTGCGGGATCGCGCCCTCGCGCATGCTGGGCGAGCTGAACTACGGCGCCGGCGGGTGGGAGCACGCGTCGGTGCGGATGCTGCCCAGCGGCAAGGTGGAGGTGGTGACGGGCTCCTCGGCGCACGGGCAGGGGCACGAGACCGCCTGGTCGCAGATCGCCGCCGACCGTCTGGGCGTCCCGGTGGAGGACGTGCGGGTGCTGCACGGCGACACCCGGGTCTCCCCGCGCGGGCTGGACACCTACGGCTCGCGCTCGCTGGTGGTGGGCGGGTCGGCGCTGGTGCACGCCTGCGAGCGGGTGGTGGGCAAGGCCCGGGTGATGGCGGCGCACATGCTGGAGGCCTCCGAGGACGACCTGGAGTTCGAGGGCGGGCGCTTCCGGGTGCGCGGCACCGAGCGGCCGGCGGCCACCATCCAGGAGGTGGCGCTGGCGGTGTTCGCCGCCCACGACCTGCCGGAGGGGGCCGAGCCGTCCCTGGACTCCGACGCCGCCTACGACCCGTCCGACTTCTCCTACCCGCACGGCACGCACCTGTGCGCGGTGGAGGTGGACACCGAGACGGGGGCGGTGCGCATCCGCGGCTACACGGCCGTGGACGACGTGGGCACCGTGATCAACCCGCTGATCGTGGAGGGCCAGGTGCACGGCGGGCTCGCCCAGGGCATCGGCCAGGCGCTGTACGAGGAGGCGGTGCACGACGCCGACGGCACGCTGGTGACCGCGACCATGGCGGACTACCTGCTGCCGTCCGCGGCCGACCTGCCCGGCTTCACCACCGACCGGACGGTGACCCCGTCCACCACCAACCCGCTGGGCTCCAAGGGGGTGGGCGAGGCGGGCACCATCGCCTCGACCCCGGCGGTGGTCGGCGCGGTGGTGGACGCCTTGCGCCCCTTCGGGGTGCGCGACGTGCCCATGCCCTGCACGCCCGAGCGGGTGTGGCGGGCGCTCCAGGAGGCCCGACAGGCCCGGAACGGAGGTGAGGGCCGATGATCCCGGCCCCGTTCGAGTACCTGCGCCCGGACTCGCTGGGCGCGGCGGTCGCGGCGCTGGCCGCCGACGAGGACGCCAAGGCGCTGGCGGGCGGGCAGAGCCTGGTGCCGCTGCTGCGGTTCCGGCTGGCCGCGCCCACCACCGTGGTGGACCTGTCCGGGGTGGACGGGCTGCGCGGGGTGGCCGACGACGGCGGCGCGCTGCGGATCGGCGCCCTGACCACCCACCACGAGCTGGTCCGCGACCCGCTGGTGGCCGAGCACTGCGCGCTGCTGGCGATGGCGGCGCGGACCGTGGCCGACCCGGCGGTGCGCCACCGCGGCACGCTCGGCGGGTCGCTGGCGCACGCCGACCCGGCCGCCGACCTGCCCGCCGCCGTGCTGGCGCTGGGCGCCGAGATGGAGGTGGAGGGGCCGGGCGGCGCCCGCACCGTCCCGGCGCCGGAGTTCTTCGCCGACTACCTGACCACCGCCCTGGAGCCGGGCGAGGTGCTGGCGGCGGTGCGGGTGCCCAAGCTCACCGGCTGGGGGTTCCACTACGAGAAGTTCACCCGCACCGCCCAGGCGTGGGCGGTGGTCGGGGTGGCCGCGGCGGTGCGGCGGGAGAACGGGGCCGTGGCCGAGGCGCGGGTCGGGCTGGCCAACATGGCGCCGGTGCCGGTGCGGGCCGGGGAGGCCGAGCGGGCCTGCGCCGGTGCCGCCGGGGCGGAGGACCTGCGCGCCGCCGGGGCCCAGGCCGCGGGGGCGGGGTCGCCGCCGAGCGACCTGAACGGCGGCGCCGACTACCGGCGGCACCTGGCCGGGGTGCTGGCCGGGCGGGCGCTGGCACATGCGGCGGGATCGGAGGGGGGACCAGCGTGAGCATGCGACTGGAGCACGGGTTCGGGGTCCCGGTCCCGGTGGGGCGCGCGTGGGAGGTGCTGCTGGACCCGGAGCGGGTGGCGCCGTGCGTGCCGGGGGCGACCCTGGAGTCGGTCGACGGCGACACGGTCACCGGGAAGGTGAGGGTGAAGGTCGGGCCGATCACGGTGACCTACCGCGGGCAGGCCCGTTTCACCGAGAAGGACGCCGACGCGCGGAGGGTGCGCATCGAGGCCTCGGGCAAGGAGGCCCGGGGCAGCGGCACGGCGTCGGCGTCCGTGGTGGCGACGCTGGCCGACGACGGCGCCGGGGCGACGCGGGTGGAGGTCGTGGCGGACCTGAAGGTGACGGGCCGGGTGGCCCAGTTCGGGCGCGGCGTGATGGCGGACGTGAGCGGCCGCCTGGTGAACAGGTTCGCCGAGTCCTTGGCGGAGGAGCTGGCCTCCGGGGAGGCCGCCCCGGAGCCGGAGGACCGGCCCGCCGCCCCCGAGCCCGCCGCGTCCGGGGCCGACGGCAGGGCCCCGGCCCACGAGGCCGCGAGCGCGGTGCACGCGGTCCACGCCGTGCACCGGGCCGCCGGCAGCGCGGCGGAGGCCGAGGAGGAGGCCCTGGACGTGCTGCGGGCGGCCGGAGCGCCCGTGCTCAAGCGCCTGGTCCCGCTGGCCGCGGGGGTCCTGGTGCTGTTCCTGGGCGTCCGCTGGCTCAGGCGCCGGGGCAGGAGGAGCAGGAGGAGAAGACAGGGGTGAGCCCGGGTGGGTCCGGGTGCGGCCCCCGAGGGTCCGGGGCCCACCCGGCCCGGACGGGGCCCAACTCACCGGCATCCCCCCTTACGATTCTCCGGTTCGGCGTAGGATCGGCTCGCACACGTGCCTGACACCCCCCGTGCGAGCCCTCCCCCCTTCCTCCATGCTCGTGCGGGCTCCCCGCATTAGTAAGGAAGACGCTCATGGCCGGACTCGGACCGCCGGCGCCGGGCGACCCCGCGCGCATCGGCCCCTACCGCCTGGCCGGCCGACTGGGGCAGGGCGGCTGGGGAACCGTGTACGGGGCCCACGACGCCTCCGGGCGCCGCGTCGCCGTGGAGGTCCTCGCCCCCGCCTTCGCCTCCGACCCCGGCGTGCGCGAGGTGTTCGCCCGCCGCGCCGCGGCCCTGCAGGGGGCGGGCGGTGTATGCGCTCCCGAGGTCGTCTCCGCCGACCCGGCGGCCGACCCGCCCTGGATCGCCACCGCCCACTCCCCCGGACCGGACCTGGAGTCCTATCTGCGCGCGCACGGCCCACTCGGCCCGGACGCGCTGCTCGCGTTCGCCGCGGGGACCGCCGAGGCGGTGGCCCGGATGCACGCCGTCGGCGCGGTCCACGGCGACCTGCGCCCCGGCCGGGTCGTGCTCACCGCCACCGGGCCGCGCCCGGCGGGGACCGGTGCACCGCGCCCGGGCGCCGACAGCGCCGCCGACGTGGCGGCGTGGGGCGCCCTGGTCGCCGCGGCCGGGACCGGCCGCTCCCCGTACGGGCCGGACGGCGCCCCCGACCTGGAGGGCGTCCCCGCCTCGCTGCGGCCGATGCTGAGCGCGGCCATGGACGCGCGCCCCCTGGCGCGCCCGGAGGCCGAGTCGATCTACCGGGGCCTGGTCGACTTCGCGATCGACCAGGACATCCGCTCGGTGCCGACCGAGGACCTGGCGGACACGCTGCGCGGCCTGCTCTCGTCGCTGTGGGCGGACGTCGCCCGCACCGCGGCCGGGTGGCCGGACGGGGACTGGGACGCGGCCGCGCCGCCGTCCGCCTCCGCCGCTGAGGCCCCCGCGGCCATGGGGAGCATCTCCGCCGGGAAGCTCGCGGCGGTCATCGCGGTGGCGGTCCTGGGCACCACCGGCATCGGGGTGGGCGGCCTGTACACGGCCCGCACGGTCGCCGGGGACGCGCCCGCGCCGCCGCCGTCCCCCTCGCCCAGCCCTTCCCCTGAGCTGGGGAGCGCCGAGGAGGTCGTGGACGGCATCGTCACGCTCTTCGAGGAGACCGACTCCTACCGGGTGGAGGAGGAGGTCGACGAGGGCGGCCCCGAGCCGCGCCGCTCCGAGCTCGTCTTCCGCGCCGACCCGGACGTGTTCCTGCTGATCGCCGAAGGGGAGCCGGGCACCCAGACGCTGTGGCTGCCCGATTCGGGCGCCGGGAAGCAGCGCAGCGTCTACTCGGACCCCGCGTTGAACCAGGGCCTGACCGACCACTACATCCAGGCGCAGGTCGAGGGATCGCCGTGGGCGGAGCGGCTGGACCGCGACGCGGCCGCCGCACCATTCACCGAGCTCGCCGAGAGCATGGAGGTGCAGGAGCGCACCGACGAGCAGGTGGACGGCGCCGAGGCCACGCGGTTCACCGGCACCTTCACCACGGCGGCCCCGGAGGGGGAGGCCGAGAACGGCTTCTCCCTGTGGGTCGCGCAGGACGGCCGCCCGCTGCGCCTGGAGTACGGGGCGGACCCGGAGGCACCGACCTTCACCCTGGAGTACTCCGGGTTCGACGGCGACCTGGACACCTGGCTGTGCGGGACGGTGGACGGCGTCCCCCGGGTGGACGAGGCGATGCTCGTCGGCACCTCGGAGGAGGTGTCCTGCGCGTCGGCCCGCGCGGCCACCGAGACCTACCTGGGCATGCCCGACGACCAGAAGGCCGGCACCGGGTACGTCGTCGAGGACGTCGACGGCTGGTACTGCGGCCTGGCGCCGACGGCGAGCGTGGACATCCGCCGCGACAGCGAGGACGTGGGCTACTGCGGGCTCGACTACCCCGACCTGGCGCAGCGCGCCGACTTCATCCGGCTGGACTGAGCGTGGGCCCCGGCGACCGCGCCGCCGGGGCCCACACCCTCGCCGTCTCCGTCACTCCCACTCGATGGTGCCCGGGGGCTTGCTGGTCACGTCCAGCACCACCCGGTTGATCTCGCGCACCTCGTTGGTGATCCGGTTGGAGATGGTCGCCAGCACCTCGTAGGGCAGCCGCGACCAGTCCGCGGTCATCGCGTCCTCGCTGCTGACGGGGCGCAGCACCACGGGGTGGCCGTAGGTGCGCCCGTCGCCCTGGACGCCCACCGACCGGACCCCGGCCAGCAGCACCACGGGGCACTGCCAGATGTCGCGGTCCAGCCCGGCGCGGGTGAGCTCCTCGCGGGCGATCGCGTCGGCCTCGCGCAGCACCTCCAGGCGGTCGCGGGTGACCTCGCCCACGATGCGGATGCCCAGCCCCGGTCCGGGGAAGGGCTGGCGCCACACCATCTCCGGGGGCAGGCCCAGCTCCTCGCCGACCCGGCGCACCTCGTCCTTGAACAGCTCGCGGAGCGGCTCGACCAGGGTGAACGCCAGGTCGTCGGGGAGCCCGCCGACGTTGTGGTGGGACTTGATGTTGGCGGTGCCGGTGCCGCCGCCGGACTCGACCACGTCCGGGTACAGGGTGCCCTGGACGAGGAACTCGACCTCCTCGCCGCCGGCCCCGGCCTCGGCGACCACCTCGCGGGCGGCCTGCTCGAAGACGCGGATGAACTCCCGGCCGATGATCTTGCGCTTGTCCTCGGGGTCGCTCACCCCGGCCAGCGCGTCCAGGAACCGGTCCTGGGCGTCGACCACCACCAGGCGCGCCCCGGTGGCGGCGACGTAGTCCTTCTCCACCTGCTCGGCCTCGCCCTTGCGCAGCAGCCCGTGGTCCACGAAGACGCAGGTCAGCTGGTCGCCGACGGCCCGCTGGACGAGCGCACCGGCGACCGCCGAGTCCACGCCGCCGCTGAGCGCGCAGATGACCCGCTTGGAGCCGACCTCGGCGCGGATCCGCTCCACCTGCTCATCGACGATGTTCACCATGGTCCAGGTGGGGCGGCACCCGGCGCCCTCGTACAGGAACCGGCGCAGCACCTCCTGGCCGTGCTCGGTGTGCATCACCTCGGGGTGGAACTGCACGCCGAACAGGCCGCGCCCGGCGTCCTCGATCGCGGCGACGGGCGCCCCGGCGGTGGTGCCGGTGGTCCGGAAGCCCTCCGGCGCCTCGGTGACCGAGTCGCCGTGCGACATCCACACCGACTGCTCGGCGGGCGCCCCGGTGAACAGCACGGAGTCGGTGGCCAGCTCGGCGCGGGTGCGGCCGAACTCGCTGAGCCCGGTCCGGGCGACGGTGCCGCCCAGCGCCTGCACCATGGCCTGGAAGCCGTAGCAGATGCCGAAGGTGGGCACCCCGGTGGAGAACAGGCCCTCGGGGGCCTGCGGCGCGCCGTCGGCGTACACCGACGAGGGGCCGCCGGACAGGATGATCGCCTTGGGCTCCTTGGCGAGCATCTCCTCGACGGGCATCGTCGAGGGGACGATCTCGCTGTAGACGTGGCATTCGCGCACCCGCCGCGCGATCAACTGCGCGTACTGCGCGCCGAAGTCGACGACGAGAACGGTGTCGAACGTGCTGTCGCCAGCACCGGCAAGGGACACGTATCGGCCTTCCCGCAGGTAGATGTGGATCGACACCAGTTTAGGGCCTCATCGGAGCCGGAACCGCTTCATCATCCGGGCGCCGGCCGTCATGAGCGCGGCCACCTTGTCGTAGTCCATCCCGGGCGGGCCGCCGAAGCCGATGTAGTGCTGGCTGGCGATGGTCTGCGGCTCGGTGAAGCGCAGCAGCCCCTCGGCGCCGTGGCGGCGGCCCAGGCCGGAGCGCTTCATGCCGCCCATGGGGCCGCCGTAGCTGGCCCAGGCGGCGGCGAAGCCCTCGTTGATGTTGACCGTGCCCGAGCGGATGCGCTCGGCCAGGCGGCGCCCGCGCGCGGTGTCGCGGGTCCACACGCTGGCGTTGAGGCCGTAGTCGGTGTCGTTGGCCAGGTCCACGGCCTCGTTGTCGTCGCGGTAGCGGTAGATGGAGACGACGGGGCCGAAGGTCTCCCCGCCGCAGGCCTCCATGGCGGGCTCGACCCCGGTCATCAGGGTGGGCTCGTAGAACAGCGGCCCCAGGTCGGGGCGGGGGCGGCCGCCGGCGAGGATCTCGGCGCCCTTGGCGCGGGCGTCCTCGACGTGCTGGACGACCCGGTCGTACTGGCGCCGGTAGGTGAGCGAGCCCATGTCGGCGGAGAAGTCGAAGGCGGTCGACAGCTCCATGTTCCGCACGGCCTCGGCCAGGCGCGGCACGAAGGCGTCGTAGACGGCGTCGTGCACGTACATCCGCTCGGTGGAGATGCACAGCTGCCCGGCGTTGCTGAAGCAGGAGCGCAGCGCGCCCTCGACGGTCCACTCGACGTCGGCGTCCTCGCACACGATCATCGGGTTCTTGCCGCCGAGCTCGGCCGAGCAGCCGATGAGGCGGGCGGCGGCGCGCTGGGCGATGGAGGCCCCGGCGGCGCTGGAGCCGGTGAAGGCGACGTAGTCGGCGTGGTCGATGAGCGGGTCGCCGATCTCGGCGGGCTCGCCGATGACGGGGATCCACAGGTCCTCGGGGAGCCCGGCCTCGACGAGCAGGTCGATGGCCCACAGCGCGGTGAGGGCGGTCTGGGTGTCGGGCTTGGCGACGACGGCGTTGCCGGCGAGCAGGGCGGGGACGGCGTCGCTGACCGGCAGCGACAGCGGGTAGTTCCAGGGGGTGATGACCGAGACGGCGCCCTTGGCCTGGTGGTGCACGTAGGCGCGGGTGGCGACGGGCATGGCGCCGGGGACGCGGCGGCGGCCGAGCAGGCGGGGGGCGCTGCGGGCGTAGTGCAGTGGGCCGGCGGCGGCGTCGTAGACCTCCTCGAAGGCGTGGCGCCGGGCCTTGCCGGTCTCCAGCTGGATGATGTCGAGGATCTCCCGCTGGCGGTCGAGCACCAGGTCGTGGAAGCGCAGCACGGGGGCGGCGCGCTCGGCGGGGGTGAGCTCGGCCCACGCGCGCTGGGCGGCGCGGGCGCGCTCGAAGGCGCGGGCGACGTCCGCGGCGGAGGAGACCGGCAGCTCGGCCAGGGGCTTGCCGGTGAAGGGGGCGTGGGTGGCCGCCGTGTGGCCGGTGGTGCTCTGCACGCGTCCGGTGAGGCGGTCGACCAGCGCGGGGTCCAGGACGGGGGGCTCTGCGGTGGTTCGCGTGTCGGTACCCATGCGGGGAGCATAGTTCGGCGGGCGTCCCCTGACTACCGTTCGGTAACCACGCTTCCCCGAGGTCGGGGCGCCGACCGGCCCCTCCCCGCTACTCCGCGGCCGCGTAGCCGTCCGGGTTCCGCGTCTGCCAGCGCCAGGCGTCGGCGCACGCCTCGGCCATCGACAGCTCGGTCTTCCACCCCAGGTCGCGCAGGGCCGCCGACGGGTCGGCGTAGCAGACGGCGATGTCGCCCGGGCGGCGGCCGACCACCTCGCGCGGGACAGCCGCGCCGGTGGCCTCCTCGAAGGCGCGCACCGCCTCCAGCACCGAGGTCCCCTGGCCGGTGCCCAGGTTGTACACGCGGTGGCCGGGGGCGTCGTCCAGGTGCTCCAGCGCGGCCACGTGCCCCCGGGCCAGGTCGACCACGTGCAGGTAGTCGCGCACCCCGGTGCCGTCGGGGGTGGGGTAGTCGTCGCCGAAGACCCGCAGCGCCTCCCGGCGGCCGGTGGCCGCCTGGGACATGTAGGGGAAGAGGTTGGCGGGCACGCCGCGCGGGTCCTCCCCGATGAGGCCGCTGGGGTGGGCGCCGATCGGGTTGAAGTAGCGCAGCGACACCGCGTGCCAGCGCGGGTCGGCGGCGGCCGCGTCGGCGAGGATGCGCTCGGCGAACAGCTTGGTGGCGCCGTAGGGGTTGGTCGCCGACAGCGGCATGTCCTCGGTGATGGGGACGGTGGCCGGGTCGCCGTAGACGGTGGCCGAGGAGCTGAACACCAGGCGGAACACGCCGTGTTCGGCCATCACCTCGCACAGGGCGAGCACGCCGTCGAGGTTGTTGCGGTAGTAGGCCAGCGGCCGCTCGGTGGACTCCCCGACGGCCTTGAGGCCGGCGCAGTGGATCACCGCGTCGGGGCGGTGCTCGGCGAAGGCCCGCTCGACGGCGGCGCGGTCGGCGCAGTCGCCCTCGACGAAGGGGACGGTGCGGCCGGTGATCCGCTCCACCCTGCGCACCGCCTCGGGGCGGCTGTTGTAGAGCGCGTCGAAGACCACCGGGTCGTGCCCGGCCGCGGCCAGTTCGACCGCGGTGTGGGTGCCGATGTAGCCCGCTCCCCCGGTCAGCAGGACCTTCACGTGCCGCTCCCCTCGTCGGTTCGCGCCCCAGCATATGCGCGCCGGTGCCCGTCACCGGGCACCGGCGCGCACGGGCGCACCCCCGCGCCTACAGCCGCGGGTCGACCGGCTCGGACTCCAGGGCCAGCACGCCGAACACCGGCTCGTGCACGCGGGCGAGCGGCTCGCCCCGGGCGTGCCGGGCCAGGGACTCCAGCCCGAGGCGGTGCTCGCGCAGGGCGAGCGAGGCCTTGCGGCCCAGGGTGCGCTCCCGCAGCCCCTCCAGCCGCTCGGGCCGCAGGTAGTCGGCGCCGTAGATGATGCGCAGGTACTCCGGCCCGCGCACCTTCAGCCCCGGCTGGGCGAGCCCCTTGGCCCCGGCGGCCTCCGCGCCGTCGAAGGGCTTGACCACCATGCCCTCGCCCCCGGCCCCGGTCAGCCCCTCCCACCAGCGGGCGGCCTCGGCGACGGCGTCCGGGTCGGTGGCGTCCACCACCAGGTAGCGGGTGGTCCGCACCAGCGGGCAGTGCTCGGCCAGGGACTCGGTGAAGCGCATGTGCCACAGGTGGTCGCGGCCGGTGAACGACGCGCCCTCGGCCGCCAGCACGGCGAACGGGGCGTACCGCAGCCCGGCCGCGCCCTCGGTCGGCCAGGTGTAGCGGCGGTAGACCGCGCTGAAGGCCTCGGTGTCCTCACGCGCGGCGTCCACCCGCCCGCGCAGGGCGCCCAGGTCCAGGCCGCGCCCGGCGGCG
The DNA here is from genome assembly GCF_027706725.1 of Nocardiopsis endophytica. Lineage (GTDB taxonomy): Bacteria > Actinomycetota > Actinomycetes > Streptosporangiales > Streptosporangiaceae > Nocardiopsis_A > Nocardiopsis_A endophytica. Next base: position 27,341 of record NZ_JAQFWQ010000051.1, on the reverse strand, counting down.
CGCTCCAGAGCCTCGGCGGCGGCGGGCAGTGCGGCGCGCGCGGCGGCGCCCACCGAGGCGTACTGCTCCCGGATGAGCCCCTCCGCCTTGGCCGACCAGGGCAGCATCTCCCCGTCCAGGGCGACCCAGTCGGTGCCGAGCCGCTCCCAGGCCCCGGACGCGGTCAGCCCGGCCCGCAGCTCCTCCAGCACCTCCCGCTCGGCGGCGGGGTCGGTGAAGAACGGGCGGCCGGTGCGGGTGTAGACGGCGCCGAGCGCGCCGGGCACGAAGCGGCGCCCGGCCGCCTCGGCGTCGCGGCACACCACGGCCACGGCGCGCGAGCCCATGTGCTTCTCCTGGCACACGACGCGGCCGATCCCGTCGGCGCGGAACCGTTCGAAGGCCTCCTGCGGCCGCTCCAGCAGCGCCGGGTCGGCCGAGGTGGGCGCGGGCGCCATGGTCGGCGGCAGGTAGAGCAGCCACCGCGGGTCGGCGGCGAACCGGCTCATCACCTCCATCGCGGCCAAGGCATTGGCCTCGGGTATGCGCACCCTGCCGTGGGCGGTCTCCACGGCGGTGCCGCCGCCCCGGCCGAGCACGCCGAGCACGGCGGCGTCCACCACGCCCGGCGCATCGGGCCCCGCCGCCGCGGGGGCGGCCTCGGGGCGCAGCGGCCGGGTGGGCTCGTACCAGGTGGTGTGCGCGTCGACGGCGGCGATCTCCCGTTCGGGGTAGCGCAGCGCGGTCAGCCGCCCGCCGAACACGCACCCGGTGTCCAGGCACAGGGTGTTGTTGACCCACTCGGCCTCGGGGGTGGGCACGTGGCCGTAGACGACGGCGGCGCGGCCCCGGTACTCGGCGGCCCAGTCGTGGCGGACGGGCAGCCCGTACTCGTCGGTCTCGCCGCTGGTGTCGCCGTACAGGGCGAAGGAGCGCACCCGCCCGGAGGAGCGGCCGTGGTAGGACTCCTTGAGCCCGGCGTGGGCCACGACGAGCTTCCCGCCGTCCAGCAGGTAGTGGGAGACGAGGCGGTCGCAGAACTCCAGCGCGCGGGCGCTGAACTCCTCCCCCTCCGCGGCGAGCTGGTCCAGGGTCTCGGCCAGGCCGTGGGTGCGCTTGACGTTGCGCCCCTTGAGGGCGCGCACCAGCTTGGCCTCGTGGTTGCCGGACACGCACAGCGCGTCGCCCGCCGCCACCATGCCCATGGCCAGGCGGAGCACCCCCGGGGAGTCGGGGCCGCGGTCGACGAGGTCGCCGACGAAGACGGCGGTGCGCCCCTCGGGGTGGCGGGCGCCGACCGCGCGGCCCTCGCCGTCGCGCTCGATGCCGTAGCCGAGCTTGCCGAGCAGCTCCTCCAGCTCGGCGCGGCAGCCGTGCACGTCGCCGATGATGTCGAAGGGCCCGGCCAGGTCGCGCTTGTCGTTCCAGGAGCGCTCGGGGACGACCCGCGCGGCGGCGGCCTCCTCCTCGCCGCGCAGCACGTGGACGCGGCGGAACCCCTCCCGGTCCATGCGCTTGAGGTCGCGCCGCAGGTCGCGGCGCTGGCGGGAGACCACCCGGGGCGGGATGTCCCGGTCGGTCCGCTCGGCGTTGCGCTTGTTGGCGGTGCCCTCGGTGACGTCCAGCACGACCGCCGCCGCGGGCAGGTCGTGCTCCTTGGCGATGCGCACCAGCTGCGCCCGGTCGTCCTTGCGCACGTTGGTGGCGTCGACCACGGTCAGCAGGCGCCGCTTGAGGCGCTTGGCGGCGATGGTGTGCACCAGCTCGAAGGCGTCCCCGGTGGCGGCCAGGTCGTTCTCGTCGTCGCTGACCAGCGCCCGGCAGGCGTCGGAGGAGACGACCTGGGTGGGGCGGAACCAGCGGGCGGCCGCGGTGGACTTGCCGGAGCCGGAGACCCCGACCAGCAGCACGAGCCCGGCGTCGGGCACGCGCAGCACCCGCTCGGCGCCCTCGCCCGCGGTGCCCTCGCCCGCGGTGCTCTCGCGCTCCTCGCTCATCGGGTGAACACCCCCATCTGGGTCGGTGATCCGGTCGCGGCGTCCTCGGGGCCGACCGGCAGCAGCCGCACCCGGTAGCCGTGGGTGGCGGCGACCCGCTCGGTCCAGGCCGCGAACTCGGCCCGGGTCCACTCGAAGCGGTGGTCGGGGTGGCGCATCCGGCCCTCCCCCAGTCCCGGGTAGTTGGCGTTGTACTCGGCGTTGGGCGTGGTGACGACGACGGTGCGGGGCGCGGCGTCGCCGAAGACCACGTGCTCCAGGGCGGGCAGCCGCCACGGGTCCAGGTGCTCGACGACCTCCATCAGCACGGCGGCGTCGTGGCCCCGGAACCGCGGGTCGCGGTAGACCCCGGAGGCGCAGAACAGGTCGAGCCGGGCGCTCTCCCGCTCGGACATGCGCGCGGTGCGCAGGCGGCGGTGGGCGGCGGTGATCGCGTCCGCGGACGGGTCGGCCCCGGTGACGCGGGTGAAATCGGCGTCGGCGAGCAGGCGGCGCACCAGCTGCCCGGCGCCGCAGCCCAGGTCCAGGACGGTGCGGGCGCCCTCGGCCTTGAGGGCGCTGAGCACCGCCCCGGCGCGGCGCTCGGCCAGGGTGGGTTCGCGCTCGCGCGCCTCCTCCTCCGGGGGCCGCTCGGCCACCGGCTCCTCGGGCAGGTCCTCCAGCGCGCCCAGGGCGTCGATCCGGGCGTCGGCCTGCCGGTGGAGGTGGCGGCGGCGCGCCAGGTAGCGGGAGGTGATGCGGGGGCGCAGCGGGTGCCCGGCCAGCCAGTCCCCGGCGTTGCGGACGAGCTTGTCCACCTCGTCGTCGGCCACCCAGTAGTGCTTGGCGCCGTCCATCACCGGCAGCAGCACGTACAGGTGGGACAGGGCGTCGGACAGGCGCCGCTCCCCGGTGAGGGTGAGGGAGACGTAGCGCGAGTCGCCCCAGTCGGGCAGGCCGGGGTCGAGGGGGACCGGGTCGGCCCGGACCTGCCATCCGAGCGGCTCGAAGAGCGCGTGGGCCTCGTCGGGGCCGCCGCGGCAGGGCACGGCGGGCAGCGACAGGGTGAGCGGCAGGGCGGTGGCGGCCAGCTCGGGGCGGGCGGCGCAGCGGCCCCGCAGGGCGGTGCGGAACACGTCGCCGATCGCGACCGACATCAGCGACGAGGCCGCGTACGGGCGGTCGTTGACGTAGGAGGCCAGCGCGAAGGACGCCGCGGAGGCGCGGGTGCGGGCGCGCCGCAGCCGGTCGGGGTCGACCTCGAGCAGCAGCGCGGCCGTGCAGGAGTCGGGCCCGGCCTCGGGGTAGAACACGTGGGCCGTGCCGTGGGTCTGCGCGAACTCCTGCACCCGGTCGGGGTGCTTGTGCAGCAGGTACCCCAGGTCGGTCGCGTTCCGGAATCGGGCGGTGATCGTCAGAAGCACGCGTCCGAGTGTGGCCCACGACGGTCGGTGTTTCGACCGAATTTTCCCCCGCCGCGGGCCTTTTCCCTGGCCGGAAGAGGTCCCCGCGGGGCCCAGAAGGGTTGGCCGCTCCCCTGCGCGGGGACGCTTTCCCACGTCAGGGGGCGCATGCCGCGTTTTCAACGCGTGCCGATTCAGGGGGGGGATCCGATGCGTGCCGTCGCCGTCGCCGATTTCGGCGCCGAACCCGAAGTGATGGACCTGCCCGCACCGGTGCCGGGCCCCGGGGAGTTCCTGGTGCACCTGCGCGCGGCCGGGGTGAACCCGTTCGACTGGAAGGTCGCCGAGGGGCTGCTGCGCCGCGCGGTGCACCACTCCTTCCCGCTGATCCTGGGCAGCGACGGCGCGGGGACGGTGCACGCCGTCGGCGAGGGGGTGAGCGCCTTCCGCCCGGGCGAGCGGGTGTACGGCCAGTTCCTGCGGATCCCGCAGGGGCTGGGCAGCTATTCGGAGTACACGCTGGCCACCGAGGAGGACGCGGTCGCGCGGATGCCCGAGGGGATGCTGTTCACCCAGGCGGCGGCGGTGCCCACGGCCACCATGACCGCCTACGGGCTTGTGGAGGCGGCCGGGGTGGACGCCGGGCAGAAGGTGCTGGTGGTGGGGGCCACCGGCGGGGTGGGCCAGTCGGTGGTGCAGTTCGCCCGGGACCGGGGGGCGACGGTGGCGGCCACCGCCGCGGGCGCCGAGGCCGAGGCGTGGATGCGCCACCTGGGCGCCGCGGAGGTGCTCGACCACACCCGGGGGCCGATCACCGAGCGCCTGCTGGAGCTGTGCCCCGACGGCGTGCACACGGTGATCGACCTGGTGCAGGACGCCGAGGGCGTGGCGGCGCTGCTCCCGGCGGTGCACCGCCCGGGCGGGACGGTGGCCAGCACCCAGGGGGCGCTGGACACGGGCGCCCTGGCCGAGCGGGGCATCACCGGGATCAACTACAGCAACCGGGGCAGCGCGCGCCTGCTGGCGGTCCTGGCCGACCTGATCGACGCGGGGCGGCTGCGGGTGCACATCGACCACGAGGCGGACCTGGAGGACGCCCCCTCGGCCCTGACCCGGCTGCGCTCGGGAGGCGCGAGGGGCAAGACGGTGCTGCGGATCTAGGTCCTGTCCGGAGTTCCCCTTCACCCTGCCTCTCAGGCGATGATCTCGACGAAAGTGCTGCCAAATCCGCCGGAATGACAGCACTTTCGTCGAGATCATCGACGAGGGGGCGCGCACTCGACGGGGCGCCGCCGAACTCCGGACAGGTCCTAGTGCTCGTCCCAGTGGCCGTCGTGGGCGGCGTGGCGGTGGCCGTCGTGGACGTAGTCGGTGTGGTCCCCGTGCGGCACGGCGACGTGGCCGCAGTCGGGGCCGTGGGCGTGCGGGTGGTCGTCGTGGGCGGTGTGCCCGGACGGCTCGCACTCGCAGTAGTGCCCCTCGTGCTCGCGGTGCAGGTGTCCGTCGTGCGCGTAGTCGGTGTGGTCCCCGTGCGGCACCGCCACGTGTCCGCAGTCGGGGCCGTGGGCGTGGCCGTGGCCCTCGTGTACGCGGTGGTCGAGCGCGGTCATGTCCGCTCGCCTCGCCTTCTCCGGTCGTTCTCCCAGGTGGACGGGTCCCACCTTCCTCCCGTGCCCCGTCCGCCTGAACCGTGACACGGCCATCCGCGGGTAAAGGCTCGACCAAGAGCCGCGATGATCTCGGGAGAAACGACGCTAAAACCGCGCCGGAAGCGTCGCTTTTCCCGAGATCAACGAGGGTGCGCGTGTCCCGCTACGGCATCGCGTCGGGGCCGGCCGCCAGGAGGGGGTCCCTCGGGGAGTCCGCGTCCAGGGATAACGGTCGGCCGCCCGCCGCCGAGCCGGCGAAGGGGAGCTCGTCGAGCAGCGCCCCCTCCACCACCAGGGGACGGCGCTCCCGGGACCCGTCGTCGCGGGCGATGTCCAGCACGGCCCGGTGCCTGCCGTCCGGCAGGCCGTCGGGGACCACGGCGGAGAAGTGCTCGCCGTCCACGCTCGCGGGCGCCCGGGTGGAGGCACCCGTGTCCACGTCGGTCAGCACCAGCTCGGCGGCGGCCGCCCGGACCGGGAACGGCCCCGACAGCCGCAGCTCGCCGTCGCGCCACTCGGCGCCGGCCACCACCGGCGCCGTCAGGCCGACGCGGAGCACCGCCCAGCCGGGCCCATCGTGCTCCACCGCCACCGCGCGGTCCGGCCCCACCTGCGCCGCGCCCTCGGCCTTGTCCCCCTCCAGGGCGACGCGGGCCTCCACCCTGCCGTCCACCACCAGGGCGCAGTCCCACAGCTCGGCCGACTCCGGTCCCCCCGGTGCGGCGCTGCGCTCGGCGAACCCCCCGGTCAGCTCGTCCACCGGCACCCGGGCGGTGAACCGCCCCTGGGCGCGGTCGCGCTCCATCGGCACGTCCAGCACGGCGTCGCCGGGCCGCCGGGTGAGGCGCAGCCGCGTGCGGTCCAGCACCTCGGCGGCGACGGGCCCGGACAGCTCCAGCCGCCCGTCCTCGAAGGCGCAGGCGTCGATGCGCGCCCGCAGCGGGTCGACGACCAGCACCAGCCCGTCGCGCCGCCACTCGGGGCGCACCCACACCCCCGGCTCGACCTCCGCGGCGGGCGGGCGGCACGCCGCGCCGTGCTCGGGCGCGGACAGCCGGGCGCGGCGGGTGACCCCCCGGTTGACCGCCCACAGGTCGACGTTCCACTCCCCCGGGCGCCAGGTCCCGTTCGCCGTCAGGTCGCGCGCGTCGAGCCGCAGTTCGTACCCGCCCCAGTCGCGGCGGGCGGTGACGGCCCCGCGCGGCTCGTCGAAGGCGTTGGCGGGGCGGATCCACACGCGCACGCGCGCCTTGGCCCCGGTGCCGCGGTTGACCGCGCGGGCCCGCAGGTACTGGCGGAACCGCCCGTCCGGCGGCAGGAACCCCAGGCGCAGCCGCCCGCGCACGGCCAGCCGCGGCCCGTCCCAGCGCGCCTCCTCGGCGCGCTGCTCGATGTCGAGTTCGGCGTCGAGGCGGTAGAGGGCCTGGGGCACCTCGGCCAGCGGGTCGTCGTGGAAGGGGTAGTCGGCGTACCAGCGGGTGCCGTGGCGCACCGCGTAGGCGTGCGCGCGCAGGTCCTCGGGCCCGGCCTCGCGGGCGAAGGCGAGAAGGCGCTGCAGCTCGTCGGGCATGTGCCGCCGGACCAGGTACCAGGCGAGGCGGTCGAGCACCGGGAGCCGCCGCAGCACCCGCGGGTCCACGGTGTCCAGGTAGGAGTTGGCGACCTCGGCGAAGGCGCCCAGCCCGGCGCCGTCGTCGTCGGCGGCGGCCCGGCGCAGCGACCGGGCGAGCACCCCGGTCAGCGCGTGGGCGTCCCAGTCGCCCCGGTCGGCCTCGCCCGCCGCGGCGGCGACGGCCCCCGCCGTGGCCCGCACGACGGCGAACAGCTCCTCGGGCGGGGCGTCGGCGGCCGCCGCGGCGGGGTCGGGGCCCAGCGCGAAGCGGCCGGTGTGCACGTCGACGGCCCCGGCGGTGAAGTGCGCGGGGACCACCAGGCGCATCTCGGCGGTGCGCCCGGCGTGCTCGGGGAAGGCCAGGCCCTCGGACTCCCAGAAGGCGCGGCGCCACACCTTGCCCGTCGCGGAGTGGTCGCCGAGCAGTCCGGGCCGCTCGCTGATGTGGGTGCCCAGGACGGGCGCCTCGGGCACGCGGGGCGCGGCGGCGCACTGCGCGGCGGTGGCGAAGTCGGATCCGGAGGCGCGCAGGCCGTTGACCATGGCGCCGAAGGCGTAGGGCGGCAGGCGGTCGGCGGCGTCGACGAAGGCGAGGAACTCCCCGGACGCGCGCGCGGCGCCGGCGTTGCGCGCCGCCCCGGGCCCCTCCCCGCCGGCCTCGACGACGATCGTCTCCACGTCGCCGAGGGTCTGCCCGGCGATGGAGCGCAGGCACTCCCGGGGGTCCTCACGCTCGTCCCCGGTGCCCGCGACGCACACGACTGCGCTGAGTACGGCCACGTCTGCAGGTTAGGACGCGGTCCGGGAGGCCGTCCCGGACCGCGGGCAAAAGTCCGACAAAGGACCACAAAGGACGAACGTCCGTCAGGTCACCAGGTCCTCGGGGACGACCTCCGGCGCGCCGTGCTGCACGGCGTCCGCCTCCTGGTCGGTGTCCTGCTCCTGGGCGGCGCGTTCGGCCTCGATGCGCTTGCGGTAGTACTCCACCTCGCGCTCGACCCGCGCGTCGTCCCACCCCAGCGGGCCCGCCATCAGGCGCGCCGCCTCCGGGGCCGCCGCGATGCCGCGGTCCCACGTCTCGATCGCCGCCCGGGTGCGCCGGGTCAGCACGTCGTCGAGGTGGCGGGCGCCCTCGCTGCGGGCGGCGTAGACCACCTCCGCCCGCAGGTAGTCGTCGGCCCCCGTCAGCGGCTCCTTGAGCCCGGGGTCCTCCTTCATCAGCTCCAGCACCTCGGCCGCCATCGAGCCGTACCGGCGCAGCAGGTGCGCCACCCGCGAGGGGTGCAGGTCGGCGTCGCGGGCGATCGCCCGGCGCTGGTTCCACAGCGCCGCGTACCCGTCGGCGCCGGCGAGCGGCAGCCGGTCGGTCACCGAGTCGGGGATGCGCCCGTCCAGCCCGTGGGCGACCGCGTCCACCGCGTCCTTGGCCATCACCCGGTAGGTCGTGTACTTGCCCCCGGCGATGAGCACCAGGCCGGGCACGGGGTGGGCCACGGTGTGCTCGCGGGACAGCTTGGAGGTCTCGTCGGACTCCCCGGACAGCAGCGGCCGCAGCCCCGCGTACACCCCCTCCACGTCGTCGCGGGTCAGCGGCACCCGCAGCACCCGGTTGACGTGGTCGAGCAGGTAGTCGATGTCCCGGCGGCTGGCGGCCGGGTGCGCCTTGTCCAGGTCCCAGGAGGTGTCGGTGGTGCCGATGACCCAGTGCCGCCCCCACGGGATGACGAACAGCACGCTCTTCTCGGTGCGCAGGATCAGCCCGGAGGAGGCCTGGATGCGGTCGCGCGGCACCACCAGGTGGATGCCCTTGGAGGCGCGCACGTGGATCTGCCCGCGCCCGCCGACCATCTCCTGGATGTCGTCGGTCCACACCCCGGCGGCGTTGACCACCTGCTTGGCCCGGATCTCCAGCTCCTCGCCGGTCTCCAGGTCGGTGGCGCGGGCGCCGGTGACGTGCTCTCCCTCGCGCAGGAAGGAGGTGGCCTGCACCCGGGAGGCGATCCCGGCGCCGAGCCCGGCGGCGGTGCGCAGCACGGTGACCACGTAGCGGGCGTCGTCGACCTGGGCGTCCCAGTACTGCACCGCCCCGACCAGGGCGTCGCGGCGCAGGGCGGGGAACACCCGCAGCGCCCCCGAGCGGGTCAGGTGGCGGTGGTGCGGCAGGCCGCGGGAGGTCCCCATGGTCATCGACAGGGTGTCGTACAGGGCGACGCCGGCCCCGATGTAGGGCCGCTCCCAGTGGTGGGTGAAGGGGAAGACGAACGGCACCGGGCGGACCAGGTGCGGGGCGATGCGCTGGAGCAGCAGCCCGCGCTCGGTCAGGGCCTCGCGGACCAGCTCGAAGTCGAGCTGCTCCAGGTAGCGCAGCCCGCCGTGGATGAGCTTGCTGGATCTGCTGGAGGTGCCCGAGGCGAAGTCGCGGGCCTCGATCAGGCCCACCTTCAGCCCGCGCGCCACCGCGTCCAGGGCGGTGCCCGCCCCGACGATGCCGCCCCCGACGACGAGGACGTCCAGCTCCCCGGTCGCCATGCGGGCCAGGCTCTCGGCCCGCTCCTCCGGTCCCATGCGTGTGGTCGCCGCCATTGCCGCCTCCCGAACGGTTCCTGCCGCTACTCCCCGCCCCTCAGGCTAACCCGGTGCCCGCACGGGGCCCGGGTGACACGTCGGGGCGGGGAGGCGGCGCGGCGGCGGCGCGCGGGCGGTGCGACGGTGCGGCGCTACCGGTGCGGGTTGACGACGACCTCGACCCGCTGGAACTCCTTCAGGTCGGAGTAGCCCGCGGTGGCCATGGTCCGGCGCAGGGCGCCGAGCAGGTTCATCGACCCGTCCCCCGCGTGCGCGGGGCCGTTGAGGATGGCCTCCAGGTCGCCGACGGTGCCCACGCGCACGCGCTCGCCGCGCGGCAGCTCGCCGTGGTGCGCCTCGCTGCCCCAGTGGTAGCCGCCGCCGGGGGCCTCGGCGGCGCGGGCCAGCGGGGAGCCGACCATGACCGCGTCGGCGCCGCACGCCAGCGCCTTGGCGATGTCGCCGCTGCCGGTCATCCCGCCGTCGGCGATGACGTGCACGTACCGGCCGCCGGACTCGTCGAGGTAGTCGCGGCGGGCGGCGGCCACGTCGCCCACGGCGCTGGCCATCGGCACCGCCACGCCCAGCACCGACCGGGTGGTGTGCCCGGCGCCGCCGCCGAAGCCCACCAGCACCCCGGCGGCGCCGGTGCGCATCAGGTGCAGCGCCGCGGTGTAGGTGGCGCAGCCGCCCACCACCACCGGCACGTCCAGGTCGTAGATGAACTGCTTGAGGTTGAGCGGCTCGGCGCGGCCCGAGACGTGCTCGGCGGAGACCGTGGTGCCGCGGATGACGAACAGGTCGACCCCGGCGTCCAGCACCGCCTTGTGGTATTGGGCGGTGCGCTGCGGGGAGAGCCGGGCGGCGGCGACCACCCCGGCCGAGCGGATCTCCTCGATCCGGCGGCCGATCAGCTCCTCCTTGATCGGCGCGGCGTAGATCGCCTGCAGGCGCTCGGTGGCGGCCTCGTCGCCCAGCTCGCTGATCTCGGCCAGCAGCGGCTCGGGGTCCTCGTACCGGGTCCACAGCCCTTCCAGGTCCAGCACGCCCAGCCCGCCGTGGCGCCCCAGGGCGACCGCGGTCCGCGGCGAGGACACGCTGTCCATGGGGCTGGCGACCAGCGGCATCTCGAACCGGTAGGCGTCGATCTGCCAGGCGATCGACACCTCCTCGGGGTCGCGGGTGCGGCGGGCGGGGACGATCCCGATCTCGTCGAGCTCGTACGCCCGGCGCCCGTTCTTGCCCAGCCCGATCTCCACCTGAGCCAACGCTTCGCTCTCCTCGCTGATCCGTGCCGCTACTTGCGGCCGCTGTAGTTCGGCGCCTCGACGGTCATCTGGATGTCGTGCGGGTGGCTCTCCTTGAGCCCGGCCGCGGTGATCTGCATGAGGCGCCCGTGCTCCCGCAGCTCGTCGACGGTGCGCGCCCCGGCGTACCACATGGACTGGCGCAGCCCGCCCACGAGCTGGTGGGCGACGGCCTCCAGCGGCCCGCGGTAGGGCACCTGGCCCTCCACGCCCTCGGGGATGAGCTTCTCCTCGGTGGTGACCTCGGCCTGGGAGTAGCGGTCCTTGGAGAAGGAGCGGCCGCGCATGGCGCCCAGCGACCCCATGCCGCGGTAGGTCTTGTACTGCTTGCCGTTGATGAAGATCAGCTCGCCCGGGCTCTCCTCGACCCCGGCCAGCAGGCTGCCCAGCATCACGGTGCTCGCCCCGGCGACGACCGCCTTGGCGATGTCGCCCGAGTACTGCAGGCCGCCGTCGGCGATGACCGGCACCCCGGCCGGCCCGGCCGCCTTGGCGGCCTCCATCACGGCGGTGACCTGGGGGGCGCCCACGCCGGCGACGACGCGGGTGGTGCAGATGGAGCCGGGGCCCACCCCGACCTTGACGCCGTCGGCGCCGGCGTCGATGAGCGCCTGCGCGCCGTCCCGGGTGGCGACGTTGCCCGCCACCACGTCCACGTCGGCGTTGCCCTTGAGGGTGGCGACGGTCTCCAGCACCCCGGCCGAGTGGCCGTGCGCGGTGTCCACGACCAGGAAGTCCACCCCGGCCTCGACGAGCAGCTTGGCGCGCTCGACGGCGTCGCCGCCCACCCCCACGGCCGCGCCGACCACCAGGCGCCCGTCGGCGTCCTTGGTGGCGTCGGGGAACTGCTCGCTCTTGATGAAGTCCTTGACGGTGATCAGCCCGCGCAGCCGGCCCTCGGCGTCGACCAGCGGGAGCTTCTCCACCTTGTTCTCGCGCAGCAGGCGCAGCGCCTCCTCGCGGCCGACCCCCACCGGCGCGGTGACCAGCGGCATGGGGGACATCACGTCCCGGACGCGGCGGCTGCGGTCCAGCTCGAAGCGCATGTCGCGGTTGGTGACGATGCCGACCAGGCGGCCGTCGGCGTCGGTGACCGGGGCGCCGGAGATCCGGTAGTGGGCGCTGAGGCGCTCCACGTCGGCGAGCGTGTCGTCGGGCGAGCAAGTGACCGGGTCGGTCACCATCCCGGCCTCGGAGCGCTTGACCAGGTCCACCTGGGCGGCCTGCTCCTCGCCGGACAGGTTGCGGTGCAGCACCCCCGCGCCGCCCTGGCGGGCCATGGCCACCGCGGTGCGCGCCTCGGTGACGGTGTCCATGGCCGCGGAGAGCAGCGGGATGCGCAGCCCGATGCCGCGGGACAGCCGCGTGGAGGTGTCGGCCTCGCCGGGCTGCAGGTCCGAGTACGCCGGCACCAGCAGGACGTCGTCGTAGGTGAGTCCGGGCGGAAGGACCTTGCCGCCCTCCCCCGTGTAAAGCTGTGTCATGGATATCCCAACCACTCGCGCGTTGGTGTCCATCCTAGATCCCCTGGACACGGGCCCACCCCGTGAACGGGCTCACAGGAGGGGGTACCGGGCGCGGCACCAGCGGTCGGTGCGGATGCGGGAGGGGCGGCGGCAGCCGCGCGGACCGGGGGTGCGGGGCGCGTGGCCGGGGCGCTCAGAAGAGGCGGTTCGCCACGGCCACATGCCGAAGCCGAGCAAGAGCTCGGTGCTGGGCAACCCGTACCGCGCCCGCCGACATTCCGAGTACATGTCCGGTCTCATCTGCCGATAGTCCCGCAATCACGCGCATGACGAGCAGCCGCCGCTGCTGCTCGGGGAGTTCTTCCAGGAGGGCCCGGGCCCGCTCGGCCTCGACGCTGCGGACCGCCGCCTCCTCGGGCGATGGGCCCTCGTCCGGCCGGTCGGGGACCGCGTCGGTGGGCACGTCGGCGCGGGTGGAGGTGCGCAGGGCGTCGGCGACCTTGTGGGCGGCGATCCCGAAGACGAACGCGGCGAAGGGGCGGCCCATGTCCTCGTAGCGGGGCAGGGCCGACAGCAGCGCGATGCACACCTCCTGGGCCACGTCGTCGGTGTAGTGGGCGTACCCGGAGACCCGGGACAGCCGGGCCCGGCAGTACCGGACCACCATGGGGCGGATCTCGCGTAGGAGCGAGTCGACCGCGCCGTGGTCCCCCTGGACCGCGAGCGAGGTCAGCCGCCCCAGCTCCGCGTCATCGGTCGCTGGGCGCCGGGGTGCCGAGCGCCTGGCCAGCGTGGCCCCGGCGGCGCGTTGATCCGTCACGCTCCGAATCATGCCCCGAGCACGGCCCCTTAACGTCACGAACCACGGATACAGAATGATCACATTTGGCGGAAATGCCGGGTAAAACACGCGTGCCCCGGGTGGGGCCCCGGGGCACGCATGGTAGTGCAGAGCGGGCTCTAGTGCCCGTGGCCGTGGCCGTGTCCGGCGGCCTCGCCCTCGTCCTCCTCCGGCTTGTCCACCACCAGGGCCTCGGTGGTGAGCAGCATGCCGGCGATGGAGGCGGCGTTCTCCACCGCCGAGCGGGTGACCTTGACCGGGTCGATGATGCCCTGCGACATCAGCTCGCCGTAGGTGCCGGTGGCGGCGTTGAAGCCCTGCCCCGGCTCCATCTCGGCGATCTTGTAGGTGACCACGTACCCCTCGGCCCCGGCGTTGACCGCGATCCAGCGGGCCGGCTCGGGCAGGGCGCGGCGCACGATGTCGGCGCCGGTGGCCTCGTCGCCGGACAGCTCCAGGCCGTCCAGGGCCGCGGCGGCGTGCACCAGGGAGGCGCCGCCGCCGGGGACGATGCCCTCCTCGATCGCGGCGCGGGTGGCCGAGATCGCGTCCTCCAGGCGGTGCTTCTTCTCCTTGAGCTCGACCTCGGTGGCCGCGCCCACGCGCAGCACCGAGACGCCGCCGGCCAGCTTGGCCAGCCGCTCCTGGAGCTTCTCGCGGTCCCAGTCGGAGTCGCTGGCCTCGATCTCCTTGCGGATCTGGCGGACCCGGTCGTCGACCTCGGACTGCTCGCCGCCGCCGTCGACGACGGTGGTGTCGTCCTTGGTGACGGTGATGCGGCGGGCGGTGCCCAGCACGTCGATCTCGGCGTTCTCCAGGGTCAGGCCGACCTCCTCGGCGATGACCTGGCCGCCGGTGAGCACCGCGATGTCCTGCAGCATCGCCTTGCGGCGCTCGCCGAAGCCGGGCGCCTTGACCGCGGCGACGTTGAGGGCGCCGCGGATCTTGTTCAGGACCAGCGCGCCCAGCGCGTCGCCCTCGATGTCCTCGGCGATGATCAGCAGCGGCTTCTTCTGCTGGACGATCTTCTCCAGCAGCGGCAGCAGGTCGTTGAGGTTGGAGATCTTGCCCTGGTGGATCAGGATCAGGGCGTTCTCCAGGACCGCCTCCTGGCGGTCCCCGTCGGTGACGAAGTAGGGCGAGACGTAGCCCTTGTCGAACTGCAGCCCCTCGGTGAACTGCAGGTCCATCCCCATGGCCGGGGACTCCTCGACGGTGATGACCCCGTCCTTGCCCACCTTGTCGAACGCCTCGGCGATCAGGTCGCCGATCTGGGCGTCCTGGGCGGAGTTGGTGGCCACGTAGGCGATGTCGGCGCGCTCGCCGACCTCGCGGGCCCGCTCCACCAGGGCCGCGGAGACGGCCTCGGCGGCGGCGGAGATGCCCTTCTTCAGCGCGACCGGGGAGGCGCCGGCGGCGACGCTGCGCAGCCCCTCCTTGACCAGGGCCTGGGCCAGCACGGTGGCGGTGGTGGTCCCGTCGCCGGCGGCGTCGTTGGTCTTGGTCGCGACCTCCTTGACGAGCTGGGCCCCCAGGTCCTCGTAGGGGTCCTCCAGCTCGACCTCGCGGGCCACGGTGACGCCGTCGTTGGTGATGGTCGGGGCGCCGAACTTCTTGTCGATGACGACGTTGCGGCCCTTGGGGCCGAGCGTCACCTTGACGGCGTCGGCGAGGCGGTCCACGCCGCGCTCCAGGGAGCGGCGGGCCTCCTCCTCGAATTCCAGGATCTTCGGCATGGTGCTGCTGCCTCTTTCGTGCAAGTACGGTGATGCGCGAAAGCCCCGCCCGGCGCGTGGGCCGGCCGGGGCTGGTGCACCGCGCACGGGGCGCGGGCGAGGAGGTCCTACTTCTCGACGACCGCGAGCAGGTCGCGGGCGGAGAGGACGAGGTACTCCTCGTTGTCGTACTTGACCTCGGTGCCGCCGTACTTGCTGTACAGAACGACGTCGCCGACCTTGACATCCAGCGGGATGCGCTTGTCGCCGTCCTCGTCCCAGCGGCCCGGGCCCACGGCCAGGACCTCGCCCTCCTGGGGCTTCTCCTTGGCGGTGTCCGGGATGACCAGGCCGGAGGCGGTGGTCTGCTCGGCCTCGAGGGTCTTGACGACGACGCGGTCCTCAAGCGGCTTCAGGACGGTCTTGGTGGCGGTCGACACGGGTGTGACCTCCCCCTTCAGGTTCGATGATGCGGGACGGCATTCTTGTCAAAAGGGGCGACCACGGCGGCCTGCCGTCGCGGGTGCCAGACCGGCCTCGTCGCGGTTAGCACTCTACCGTCGAGAGTGCCAGTACCGAACATTAGCCCGGCCTCTCGGGCGCGTCAAACAACTGGTCACAGGGGGAAAGCATTGTCCGGGACAGGGCCTGGTGAGCAGGGCGGAGCGGCGCCGGGGGCGCTGGCCGCCCTGCTCACACCGGTGGGTGAGCGGCTGCTGGAGCGGGCCGCCCGGGAGGAGGCGGGCGCCGACGCGCTGCGGGCCGCCACCCGGCTGCGCGCGTTCGCCGAGGAGCTCGCCGCAGAGCACGCGGGCGGGCCGGCCGGGCACTCCCCCGCCGACGCCGCCGCCGCGGCGCTGACCCAGGCGCGCCTCCGCGCACGCGCGCGCGAGAAGTTCGGCGCGCGCGCCGACCGCATGTTCTTCACCCCCAACGGCCTGGAGCAGGCCACCCGGGCCGAGGTGGCGCGGCACCGGGCCGCCCGGTTCGCCTCGGTGCTCGGCCCCGGAGCGCAGGTGGCCGACCTGTGCTGCGGCATCGGGGCGGACGCGGCGGCGCTGGCCGAAGCCGGGCTGCGGGTGGACGCGGTGGACGCCGACCCGGAGACGGCCGCGGTGGCCGCCGCCAACTTCGCGGCGCTGGGCGTGGACGGCCGGGCGCGCGCCCGCGTGGGCACGGTGGGCCCGGACTGGGAGCCCGCCCCGGGGACGGACGCGGTCTTCTGCGATCCCGCACGGCGCGGCAGGCGGGGGCGGGTGTTCGACCCCGACGCCTACTCCCCCGCGTGGGACACGGTGGAGAGGATCGCGTCGGCGGCCCCGGCGGCCTGCGTCAAGGCCGCGCCCGGGCTGCCCTATGAGCGGATCCCGGAGGGGGTGTCGGCCGAGTGGGTGTCGGTCGGCGGCGACGTGAAGGAGGCCGCCCTGTGGTTCGGCGGGGCGGCCGACGGGGCGGCGCGGCGGGCGACCCTGCTGCGCGGCGGCCGCGCCGACACCCTGGCCGGCGGGGCGGAGGAGGCCCAGGCCCCGGTCGGCGGGGTGGGCCGGTACCTGTACGAGCCGGACGGGGCGGTGGTGCGGGCGCACCTGGTGGCCGAGGCGGCCGAACGGGTCGGCGGATCGCTGCTGGACCCCAGGATCGCCTACATCGCCTCCGATGAACACGTGGAGACGCCGTTCTGCCGCGCCTATGAAGTGCACGAGGCGATGCCGTTCTCGCTGAAGCGGCTGCGCGCCGCGGTGCGCGCCCGGGGGGCGGGGACCGTAACGATTAAGAAACGCGGATCGGCCGTGGACGTGGAGCGGCTCCGCCGCGACCTCCGCCCCTCGGGGCCCGGATCCGTGGTGGTCGTGCTCACCCGGATCGGCGAGAAGCCGTTCTGCCTGCTGTGTTCCGAGGTCAGCGCCGCCTCATGAACAAAAGGGACGAAATTCGCTTTCCGGGAATTCCGTGGAACGGCGATGACTCCCGGTGATTCCGGTACTAGCGTTGCAGTGTGGATCTTCCAGGAGGGAAGCGATCTTCGGTACTCGACCGCGGCGAGCGAGGCCCATGTCGTTAAACTGGCCCGCGCGGTCGGCGTCTCCCTTTCGGTGGATGCGTCCGGCGGCGGCCCGCGGGCCCGGTGCGCCCCGGCAGGCCGCCGCGCCCGCGACGGTCACCGCACGCGTTCGACCACTGGCGCTGGGTGATGCGCCCCGCCGCCCCCGCGCCGACGTCCCGACTTCTCCCACCCCCGTCCCTTCCGTCCGGGCCGGGGGCCCTCTTCAGAGCACATAAGGAGCGCCTCGGTGGAACAGAGCAGCCACAACTTCCTCAACGGGGGAGGTCAGACCGGCATCTCCGACCGGATGCGGGACCTGCTGTCCCGGGCCGCCCAGGAGCAGGTCTCCGAGCAGAAGTCCCAGGGGGCCGTCACCGAGGAGATGCGCCAGCGCCTGGAGGGCATGGAATGGCTCCTGCGCGAGTTCCGTGAGCGCGAGTTCACCACGCTGGCCGAGGCGGTCGCCGCCGTCCAGGGCAAGGTCGACGAGCTGGGCGCGCGCCCGCCGGAGTGGGCCGAGACCCTGGCCGAGCACATCGAGATGGTCGGCCAGCGGGTCAAGCCGCTCGCCGAGATCCCGGCGCTGCGGGCCGACGTGCGCGGGGTGGCCGACCACGTCACCACCGCGCTGGACCGGATCAAGGAGCTCTCCGACGACCAGGCCCGCACCCGCACCCGCCTGGACGAGGTCGGCGCCGGGGTCGACGAGCGCGTCGCCGAGCTGGCCGAGCGGGTCGCGTCGCTGGAGTCGGCGCTGGGGTCGCTGGCGGAGGCCGAGCGGACGCGCGCCGAGGAGCTGACCACGGCCCTGGCCGAGCGGCACGACGCGCTGGAGTCCCGGGTCTCGGAGAACCACGAGGCCGTCACCACCGCACTCCAGGAGCAGCGCGAATCCCTGGAGACCCGCGCCGCCGAGAACCACGAGGCGCTCACCTCGACCCTCCAGGAACAGCGTGAATCCCTGGAGACCCGCGCCACCGAGAACCACGAGGCGCTCACCTCCACCCTCCGCGAGCAGCACGAGGCGCTCCAGACCCGGGTCTCGGAGAACCACGAGGCCGTCACCACCGCGCTCCAGGAGCAGCGCGAATCCCTGGAGACGCGCGTCGGGGAGAACCACGAGGCACTGACCACGGCTCTCCGCGAGCAGCGGGAATCGCTGGAGACGCGCGCCACCGAGAACCACGAGGCGCTGACCACCGCGCTCCGCGAGCAGCGCGAGGCCTCCGAGGCCCGCGCCGCCGAGGACCGCGAGGCCCTCACCTCCGCGCTGAACGACCAGCGCGAGGCGCTCACCACTGAGCTCACCACGGCCGCGGCCAAGCTCACCACCCAGAACGAGGAGAACCACGCCGAGGCGACGGCGGCGGTGGCCGACGTGTCCGGCGCGCTGGGCAAGCTGGCCGCCTCCACCGAGGAGCGGCTGGGCGAGCTGCGCACCCACGTGCGCGAGCGCCTCGGCGAGCTGCACGAGCAGCTCGAACTGCACCGCTCGGAGCTGCGCGAGCGCGACGACCAGTACCGCGAGCACCTGGCCGAGCGGCTGGAGGAGACCGCGCGCACCCTGCGCTCGCAGGCCGAGGAGGACCGGGCGGCCGCCGCGGCCGAGCTGGAGTCCCTCAAGGCCGCGCTGGAGGAGGGCATCGGCACGCTCACCGCCCGGACCGAGGAGCACCGGGCGGCGGTGGGCGAGCGCATCGACGGGCACCTGGAGGCGGTCGGCGGCCGGTTCGACACCGGTCTCGGGCGGCTCAGCGACCGGTTCGACACCTTCGAGGGGCACTTCGAGGGCAGCTTCGACGGGGTCAACGGGCGCCTGGAGGGCATCGAGGGGCGCCTCGGCGGGGTCGAGGGCAAGTTCGAGGGGGTCAACGGCCACCTGGACGGCGTCGACGGGCAGATCGACGGTGTGGACGGGCGCCTGGAGGCGGTGGACGACCGGCTGGAGGCGCTCAACCAGCGGCTGTCGCAGCTGCCGTCGGTGATGGAGGTCTCCGAGCTGCACCGGCGGCTGACCGAGCTGGTGGAGCGGCCGGTGGTCGACCACGGCGACCGCCTGGACGCGCTGGAGAAGGCGCTGACCGGCGCGCTGGCCCCGATCGCCAAGGACGTCCAGGCCCGCCCGGACCGCCACGAGTTCGAGGAGGCGCTCAGCGAGGCCGTGGAGACCTCGCACGACGACGTCACCAAGCGGCTGGCGGCGCTGGAGGAGACGATGCTGGCCCTGGCCGAGGCGCTGCTGCGCCCGGGCGGCAAGGACGGCCGCAAGAGGCGCCGCCGCGACGAGGACGATGACGACGACGAGTAACGCCGGGTGACCGGGCAGCCGGGCGGCACCGCGCGGGATGCACGAAGGGGGCGGGCCATCGGCCCGCCCCCTTGTCGTTGCGGTCGGCGACGCGGAGGGGCGCGCGGGTCAGGGGGCCAGGGGCATGGTCACCGGAAGCGAGGTGTCGGTGGCCAGGTCCAGGCGGGACGGGGGCAGCCCGGCGGCCACCACCTCGGCCCCCAGGGCCCCGATCATCGCGCCGTTGTCGGTGCACAGCTTCGGGCGCGGCACGCGCAGTTCCACCCCGGCCTTGGCGCAGCGCTCCTCGGCCAGCGCGCGCAGCCGCGAGTTCGCCGCCACGCCGCCGCTGATCACCAGGTGCTCCACGCCGTTGTCCACGCAGGCGTCGACGGCCTTGCGGGTCAGCACGTCCACGACCGACTCCTGGAAGCCCGCGGCGATGTCGGGCACCGGAAGGTCCTCCCCGGTGCGCCCGGCGTCCTCGACCCAGCGGGCCACCGCCGTCTTCAGCCCCGAGAAGGAGAAGTCGTAGGTGCCGTCGCCCCACTTGCCGCGCGGGAAGCGGATCGCGCCCGGGTCGCCCTCGCGGGCGGCGCGGTCGATCGGCGGGCCGCCCGGGTAGGGCAGCCCGATCAGGCGGGCCACCTTGTCGTAGGCCTCGCCGGCGGCGTCGTCCACCGTGTCGCCCAGCGACCGCACCCGCGTCGCCAGGTCCTCCACCAGCAGCAGCGACGTGTGGCCGCCGGACACCAGCAGCGCCACCGCGGGCTTGGGCAGCGGCCCGTGCTCCAGCTGGTCCACCGCCACGTGGCCGACCAGGTGGTTCACCCCGTACAGCGGCACGTCCAGCGCCATCGCGTAGGCCTTGGCCGCCGACACCCCCACCAGCAGGGCCCCGGCCAGGCCCGGGCCCGCGGTGACCGCCACCGCGTCCACGTCGGAGGGCGCCGCCCCGGCCTTGTCCAGGGCGCGGCGCACCGTGGGCACCATCGCCTCCAGGTGCGCGCGGCTGGCCACCTCCGGCACGACGCCGCCGAAGCGGACGTGCTGCTCCACGCTGGAGGCGACGTCCTCGCCCAGCAGCGTGCAGCCGCGCACCAGGCCCACCCCGGTCTCGTCGCACGACGTCTCGATGCCCAGCACCAGGGGGAGGTCGTCTCGGCTCATCGGATCCTCTCCTCGCCCGACCGCTCCGCCGGCGTCGCCGAGCGGCGCATCACGATCGCGTCGGCGTCCCGGTAGTACTTGCGGCGCACCCCGATCTCGCCGAAGCCGAAGCGGCGGTAGAGCTCACGCGCGCGCGGGTTGTCCGAGCGCACTTCCAGGAACATCTCGGTGACGCCCCGCTCCTGCGCCTCGGCGAGCAGGGTCGTCAGCAGGCGCGCCCCCAGGCCGTGGCCCTGGGCGTCGGCGCGCACCGCGATGGTCTGCACGTCGCCCTCGGGCGGCACCGCGCGCAGGCCCGCGTAGCCGAGCAGCTCGCCGCCGAGGTCGGCGACGTAGTAGTGCCGGGTGGGCTCGGCCAGCTCACCCCGGAGCATGTCCTCGGTCCAGGCGTCCTTGGGGAACAGGGCCCGCTCCAGCACCATGACCGGGGCGACGTCCTCGTTCGCCATGCGGCGGATGCGGACGCCGCTCACGCCTTCCACTGGCCCACCCTCTTCGGCCCGGACGGCTCGACGGCGTCGGGGCGGCGCAGGTACAGCGGCCGGGGCGCATCGAGCTCCTCCCCGGCGAGCAGGCGGCGCAGGGCCAGTTCGCCCAGGGCCGAGGCCGAGGGGTGGAGCGGCTCGAAGGCCGAGGGGTCGCCGGCGGCGTCCGCGCCCCCGCCGCCCAGGGCGTCGGGGTACATGGCCGCGCCGTGGCCGATCACCGGCAGGCCGCCGGTGTCCACCTCGGCGGGGCGGTCCACGGCGATCTCCCCGGTGCGGGTGGAGGCGTCGGCGTACCGGGCCCAGAACACCTCCTTGCGGCGGGCGTCGCTGGCGGCGATGAACGGCCCGGTGCGCCCGGAGGCGTAGGCGATCGCGTCCAGGGTGGGTATCCCGTGGCAGGGCACCCCCAGGGCGTCGGCCAGGGAGAGCGCGGTGGCCAGGCCGACCCGCAGCCCGGTGTAGGGGCCGGGGCCCACGCCCACGGCGATGCGGGCGATGTCGCCCAGCCGGGCGCCGGCCTCGGCCACGACGTCCCGGATCGCCGGGGCGAGCAGCTCGCCGTGCCGGCGTGCGTCCACCGACGAGGAGGCGGCCACGGTGCGGACGGTGTCCGGCCCCCCGTCCCCGGGGGCATGGCAGACCGCGGCCGTGACGGCCGGGGTCGCGGTGTCGAAAGCCAGGAGCAGCACGGTCGACCAGCCTACAGCCGCACGCCGTCCCAGCGGGCGCCGATGCCGGTCAGGCGCACCTCGCGGGTGTCGTCGGGGCGGCGGTCGATGGCCACCTCCAGGCGCTCGTCGCTCAGGCCCTCGGCCACGCCCTCGCCCCACTCCACGACCGTGACCGCGTCGGGCAGGGTCATGTCCAGGTCGATGTCGTCGAGCTCGTCGGCGCCGGACAGGCGGTAGGCGTCCACGTGCACCAGGGACGGGCCGCCCGCGAGCGGGGGGTGGATGCGCGAGATCACGAAGGTCGGCGAGGTGATGGGGCCGCGGACCTTCATGCCCTCGGCGAGGCCCTGGGTGAGGGTGGTCTTGCCCGCCCCCAGCGGCCCGGACATGATGACCAGGTCGCCCGCGGCGAGCACGGCGGCCAGGCGCACGCCCAGGTCGCGCATGGCGGCGTCGGTCGGGATCACGTCGGTCTGCTTCACGGGTACCAGGGTAGGCGGCCCGCACGCGCTCTGGGACCGGAACGGTTCAGGGCGCCCCGGGGCCGGTGTAGGCGCGGGCGACCCGCGGCCCCACCCGGGTGACGATCTCGTAGGGGATGGTGCCGAGGAGGCGCGCCCAGTCCTGGGCGCTCGGCTCGCCCCGCGCGGGGTCGCCGAAGAGCACCGCCCACTCGCCGGGCTCGGCGGTGTCGTCGCCCAGGTCCACGACGAACTGGTCCATGCAGACCGTCCCGGAGATGGTGCGGCGGCGCCCGGCGACCAGCACCTCGGCGGTGTTGGTGGCGGCCCGGGGCACCCCGTCGCCGTAGCCGACCGGCACCAGCGCGAGGTTGGCGGGGGCGGCGGTGGTGTAGCGGTGGCCGTAGGAGACCCCGCTGCCCGCGGGGACCCGCTTGACCAGGGCGAGGCGGGCGCGCATCGTCATCGCCGGGCGCAGGCCGGGCACGTCCATGCCGGGGATCGGGCACAGGCCGTAGGAGGCGATGCCGGGGCGCACCAGGTCGTAGTGGGTCTCGGGGAGGGTGAGGGTGGCGGCCGAGTTCGCGAAGTGGCGCACGCGGGGGCGCAGCCCGGCCTTCTCGGCGATCTCCAGCGCCTGGGCGAAGGCGGAGATCTGCCCGGCGATGGACGGGTGGCCCGGCTCGTCGGCGCACGCGAAGTGCGAGAAGACACCGGTGACCTCGATCTCGCCGGAGGCCTCGGCGGCGGCGGCCGCGGCGGTGAGGGCGGGCCAGTCGTCGGCGGTGACGCCGCCCCGGTTGAGCCCGGTGTCGGCCTTGAGGTGCACCCGCGCGGGGCGGCCCTCGGCGCGGGCGGCGCGGACCACGTCGTCGAGCACGTGCCCGGCGGACACGCCGAGCTCGATGCCGGCGGCGACGGCCGCGCCGAGCGGGGCGCCGGGCGGGAGGATCCAGGCCACGGTGGGCGCGGTGATCCCGGCGGCGCGCAGCTCCAGGGCCTCCTCGACGAACGCGGTGCCCAGCCAGGTGGCGCCGCCCGCGAGCACGGCGCGGGCGGCGGGGAGCATGCCGTGCCCGTACCCGTCGGCCTTGACGACGCCCATCACCTCGGCGCCGCCCGCCCGGCGGGCCAGCAGCGCGGTGTTCTCGGCGATGGCGCCCAGGTCGACGCGGGCTTCGGCGGAGTTCGGTGGCATGGATTCAGTTTTGCACGCTGGGGAAACCGCCCGCGTCACATCGGCGGGGGACGGTGGCGGGAGTCCGTGCCCACGGCGGGACACGGAACGGTTCGCCCGTCCTCCCCGCGATGGTGGGTCGTGTCCCTCGGAGGACACTGTTGGCGATTCTCGTCTGACCGGGCGCGCTCGGACAGGCCGTGCGCCCGGCATCGGCCCCTTGCGCGGCCCGCCGTCGCCCGTCCGGGTCACGACCTGGAACACGCACCCGCACGGATTCGCCGACAGTGTCCGCGGGATGGTGGCATCCCTCCCGGTCGGCCTACCGGTGACGCCCCTGGCACAGGCACGACCCGTCGTCGAGGCGGCGCCTCCGGCCGCCCGCCCCCGCCGGGTGCGGAGGTCACGTCCGCTGGAGTGGTGTGGCCTTCTGATGCTGATCGGACATGAGCGCACGTGCTGACCAGCCGTTTGGTGCTCATGGCGATGCAGATTCGAAATCAGTCACACCACTCGGCAGGACACGACCGGTTCGGACGGCTCGTGCCGCTCCTCACTGCCGCTCGGGACGGCGCGCGACCAGCAGGCACGCCAGCCCGGCCGCCGCGTAGGGAAGCTGCCCCGGCGCCGCCATGCCCAGGATCTCCATGGCCGCCCTGCCCGGGCTGCGCAGCAGTGTCCGCGCCGCGGGGGGCGACCACGGGACCGACCACCCGCCCACGGCAAGAGCCAGGATCGCCGCGGCCCCGATGAGGGCCCAGACCGTCTCCGCGCCCGGCCCGTCGGCCAGGGTGTCGAGCGCCGCCTGGAGCACCGGCAGCGCGTACGCCGCCCCCTGCGATTCCACGGCGAGCGGGGACGGCGCGGGCACGGCGGCGGCCGCCGCGGCCGCGGCCCCGACGACCGCCGCGGCGCCGGCCGCAGGCGCGCCCGTCTCCAGGCGGCGCCGGGCCGCGTCCAGCCGGGCGTGCGAGGGGTACCGGCGCCACGGGCGCCCCGCCGCCCTGGCGGCGCCCATCGCGTGGGCGCGGCGGTGGCGCAGGAAGCGCCAGGAGTCGAAGAGCGCGGACGGGCCCATCCGGGCCGCACGCCCCTGCACCTCCAGTTCGTGGGCCATCGCCGCCACACCGGTCGCCAGCGTCACCGGCACGCGGATGGCGGCCAGCGCCGCCCGGCGGAACACCGGCGCGATGTCGCCCGGAACGCGGACCCGTGCCCGCACCTGCCGCCCGCGGGCGGCACGGGTCAGCCCGGCGAGCGGTTCGTCGCCAGGAAGCGGGGGCGTCGTGTCGGCGGTGGGCCGCATCAGCCGGTGGTCGAGGAGGACGGCGGCGGCCAGCACCGCGAGGAGCATCCACCTCACGAGCGCGCCGTCGCCGGTCAGCGCGGCCAGGAAGAGCCCGACGGGGTCGACGGCCAGCCCCTCCGCGGCGGCGTTGTAGCGGGTGTGGACGACGACGGCGGTACCCGCCGCCAGCACCGGCAGCGCCCACATCCACGCCCCGTGGTAGTGGCGGCCGACCGCGGCCAGCCCGAACGCCCCGGCGATCAGCGCGGTCAGCACCGCGTGCCCGGGGAAGACGGGGCCGTCCGGGACGATCTGGGTCCACCCGGGCAGCAGCGTGAACAGCCCGTGCTCGGCGCCCGCGACGACCGAGCCGCGGCTGGCCAGCGCCGCAAGGCCCTGCTCGGCCAGGTGGAACCCGGCGCCGGAGGCGGCGCCGAGCAGGAGGTAGTCGACGGCGGCCAGGCGGCGGAGTCGGCGGCGCGCGACCGGCCACAGCACCAGCAGCGGCACCAGCTTGCCGATCTCCTCGGTGTAGACGGCCACGTAGACGCCGGCCCCGGCGTCCATCGCCTCCGGGCCGAGTGCGCCGCCGATCGTCTGCTGGACGAACGCGATCGGCCACAGCATCAGCGCGCCCAGCGGCACCATCCGCACCAGGGTGCCGAAGCCGACCGTGCGGGACCGGGCGGGCACCGTGAGCTGCACCAGCAGCCACAGCATGCCGAAGGCGGCCGGGACGGCGGCGGACACGCCGGGGGCGAACGCGGCGGCGATCCCGAGCACGATGAGCAGCGCCCAGCACAGGGCGCCGCGCACCGCGCGGAGCGCGCGGGCGGCGCCGGGGGCGTTCTCGCGCAGCGACCGCCCGCGCTCGGCCAGCGACTCGGCGAGGTCGGGGCCGGGGGCGCGGGAGGTGCGGGCGTGCCTGCCGCCGGGCTCCAGGCACCCGTACCGCGTGGCCGACCGCATCAGCTCGGGGTCGCGCCGGTCCTGGGCCTCCTCGGCGAACCCGGCGCGCACCCCGGGGACGTCGGTGCCCACCACCGCGCGGACGAAGGCGTCGGGCCCGGCCGCGACGGTCAGCTCGTCGGCGGTGACCAGCACGGCCGCCGACAGGTCCTCCACGGCCAGGAGCAGGTCGGTGGGCTCCTCGCCCCACCCGCGGACGACCTCCACGATGCCGGCGGTGGTGGCGGGGGCGTCGGTGACCGGCTCGTAGGCGTGCTCGGCGCGGGTGCGGCAGACCAGGAGCCGCTCCACCCCCATGGCGGCCGCGCCGCGCACGACCGCGTCGATGAGGGCGGTGTCGCGGGGCGCCAGGAAGGGGGCGACGACCTTGCGCTCGTCGTCGGTCCACGCGGTGTCGAACTCGGTGGAGTTGGCGCACACGCGCAGGACCAGGTCGCGGGTGAGCATGGGCTGGACGTCCATCGTCTCCCTCGTGCCGGCTCGGGGGGTGGCCTACGCGTCAGGGGCGCCCACGCTATCGCGGCCCCCTCCGCCGCCGGAAGGCTCGGGCGGCGGGTACGGTCGCGTCCATGGACGGCACGGACACGGACGGTACAGGGTCGGGCGGCGTCGCGGTGCGGGAGGGGATCGTCTTCCCGGACACCGGGGACGGCCGCCGGTGGGTGGTCGGCGCCGTGGTGGTGGACGGGCGCGGGAGGGCCTTCGCCCAGCGCCGCTCCCCCGACCGGAAGGCGTTCCCGAACTGCTGGGACGTGGTGGGCGGGCACGTGGAGCCGGGCGAGACGGCGCCGCGGGCGCTGGCCCGCGAGATCGCCGAGGAGACGGGGTGGCGCCTGCGCTCGGTCGAGGCGGAGCTGTACCGCCTGGTGTGGACCCCGGACGACGGCGTGGAGCGGCACGAGGTCGACTACCTCGTCCGCGTCGACGGCGACCTGTCCGCACCCCGCCTGGAGGAGGGCAAGCACACCGAGTTCATGTGGGTGGAGCAGGGGCGGGAGGACCTCCTCCACGACGACCGCGACCCGGGCGACTACTTCATCGCGGACATCGTCCGCAAGGGCATCACCGCCGCCCACGCCCTGGGCCTAGCGAACGGGGCGAATGGCTCGCCCTGACACGGCCGACTCCGCAGGTACCCCGCTCCGGGCCCCAGCCGAGCGGCGGGTCAGCGGGGTGTGAGGTGAAGGGCGGCGACGGCCAGAACTGGGCGGTTCCCCGGCCCCACCTGCCGTCCGTCTGGTCGCTGGTGGTCCGGGAGGCCGGGCGGCTGAGCTGGTACCCCACTCACGGACCCCACCCGAGCGGCGGCCCGCCGGGGTGCGAGGCGGTCGGCGGCAACGAGGAGAGGCCGGCGCCCCTTCCAGCAGCACTGTCGGCCGTCCGGCGTGTGCGCGGTCACCGTGATGGGCGGCAACGGCCAGAACTCGGCGGTTCCCCGGCCCCGCCTGCCGTCCAGCAGGCCTCTCGCGGTTGAGGTAGGCGGTGCGGCGGGCAGGGTTCGCGCTCTCCGTCGCCCGTGGCGGCCGCCGGTCCCGCCCGGCAAACCCCGGCAAGTCCATGACCTGCACGAACACTCCGCGTTAAGGGCGCGGAGGGGCTGGAAACGCCCTCCGCGACACCCGCCAGGACCCCGCGGCGACGAACACAGCGGTACCAGAACGGGATTCGGGAACAGGATGCCCGGTTCGTGCCTGTTCGGGCGGCCCGGATCGCCGCCCGGGGCGTCGGCACGGCAGCCCACCTGCTCCGGCCACGCACCCACGGGCCACGATGGGCCGATATCGGCTACACCCGGTGACACCGGGCCCAGCAAACGGCCCCGGTGCGCCGTTTAGGGGCCCTCTGGAACCGAATCCCGTTCTGGTACCGCGATGGCCGCGCACCCGCGCCGCCCGCGAGGCCGGTCCGAGTGTCGAACAGGGTGCGGGAGGGGGTCCGGCACCCTTGGAACCGGACAAACCAGGCGCCGGGCCGGTATGGGCTCGCCCGGAACCCGCCTTACGGGCGCCTCGGACACCCCGGGGCCATCCTGGGTCGTAAAACCGACGCCTGATCAGTCAAAAAGCGTCGATTCCACGACACAGGATGCCCGGACCCCTCTCCCGCCGCCCGATATGCCCGGTATGCACCGCCCAGGCGGCCCTCCCCGCGATGATCTCGGGGAACCCGGGGTTAAAACGGACACGATAACCCCGACTTCCCCGAGATCAACACCAATGCGCCCCGCACCGCTGCCCCCGCGATGATCTCGGGAGAAACGACGCTAAAACCGG
>NZ_JAQFWQ010000050.1 GCF_027706725.1 Nocardiopsis endophytica | reverse complement strand
TGCCCGCCCCGCGCGAGGGCTCACCGCTGGCGCGTCTGCCCGGGATGGAGGCCGTCCCCGAGCGCACCGACCCCGGCCTGGCCGAGGAGCTGCTGGGCCCGCAGCGGGCCCTCGGGGCCCGGGGCCGCGGCCCCCGGGACGGGGTGCGGCGGGCGGGGGCCGCGCGCCGCCCCGCCGCCGTCGGCGCCCTCCGGGAGGCGGCGGCCTTCCCCCGGCCGCTGCGGTTCGCCGTCATCGCTGCCGGCGCCCTGGCGGCCGACGCGCGCGTGACCTGCATCGCACTCATGGTGGGGTGCGCGATCGCGGTGACCGCCGCCCTGGCGGACCCCCGGCCGGGGAGGGGGTCGAGCGGCTAGCGTGGACGGGTTCCCCCCGGGCCGCCGGTCGACACGCGTCGACGTGCGGTTTCTCCGTGATGATGGTCACCTTGCGCGGCTGCTGGGGCGCCTGGCGGGCGGCGCACTGCCGCCGCTGCCGCCCGCGGCCGCCGCCGCCCTGGTGACCGGCGTCCTGCTCGCGGCAGGCCTGGGGGCGGCCACAGGCATTACCCTGTTCGCACCGGTGGCCGCGCTCCTGCTGGCCGGGGCCGCCTCGGCGCATCCGCACGGCGGCCGCCACGACCCCCTCGCCGTCCCCCTCCTGCGCGGGGCCGAGTACCTGTACCTGCTCGCGCTGGGCACGGGCGGCGGCGTACCGGGCCCCCTGGTGTTCGTACTCTTGGTCGTGGTGGCCCTGCACCACTGCGGTACCGTCTGCCGGGCACGCCAAGGGGCCGGTCCACCGGACCGGGCCGCTCGGGCGGCGCTCGGATGGGACGGCCGCATGCTGCTCGCCGCCGCGGGAGGCGCCCTGGGCTGGCTGCCGTTCGCCTTCGGCGCGCTCACCGGCTACCTGGCCGTGCTGCTCGCCTACGGGGCGGTGGCGGGCTGGGCCCGCACACCGGTGGCCGACCTGGCGGACACCGGCGACGAACCGGGAGGCGCAGGCGCCCCCACGACATAAGGAGGAACGCGCGTACATGCTCGGTATGGTTCTTGCGGCCGGAGCCGGCCGGAGGCTGCGCCCCTACACCGACACGCTCCCCAAGGCGCTGGTGCCGGTCGACGGCGAGACCACCATCATGGACATCTCGCTGCGCAACCTGGCGGCCTCGGGCCTGACCGACGTCGTGGTCGTCGTCGGCTACCGCTCCGAGGCGGTCGAGGAGCGCAAGGAGGCGCTGGAGCGCCGCCACGGCGTGAAGCTGACGCTCGTGTACAACGACAAGGCCGAGGAGTGGAACAACGCCTACTCCCTGTGGACCGCGCGTGAGTACTTCTCCGAGGGCGTCCTCCTGGTGAACGGCGACACGGTGCACCCCGTGAGTGTGGAAGAGACGCTACTGGCCGCACGCGGGCCGGAGCTCCTCCTGGCGGTGGACAACGTCAAAACCCTGGCCGACGAGGAGATGAAGGTGACCCTGGACGGCTCGGGGCACCTGGAGCGCATCACCAAGAAGATGGACCCGGCCACCGCCGCCGGGGAGTACATCGGCGCCACCCTCGTCGACGGCGCGGTCGCCGGCCGCCTGGCCGACGCCCTCAAGGCCGTCTGGGAGCGCGACCCGGACCTGTACTACGAGGACGGCTTCCAGGAGCTGGTCGCCCGCGGCGGGAAGATCGCCGTCGCCCCGATCGGCAAGGTCGACTGGGTCGAGGTGGACGACCACGACGACCTCGCGCGCGCCCGGGAGATCGCATGCCGCTACTAGCCCGGATGCTGCCGTCCCCGCTCACCATCGACGTGCGCCGGGGCGCCATCGCCTCCCTCGGGTCGGTCCTGTCCGACCGCCGCATCGCCACCTCGGGCCGCATCGCCGTCGCGGTCGGCCCGGGGCAGGGCGGCCAGATCGCCGCCGACCTCGACATGCCCGACTGCGAGGTGGTCCAGGTCGACGGCGGCAGCGTGGACGCCGCCACCGAGCTGGGCAAGAAGCTGCGGGCGGGCGCCTACGAGGCGGTCGCCGGGATCGGTGGCGGCAAGACCATCGACGTGACCAAGTACGCCGCCTCCATGGCCGGCGTGCCGATGGTCGCCGTGGCCACCAACCTCGCGCACGACGGCATCTGCTCGCCCACCGCGTCCCTGGAGCACGAGAGCGGCAAGGGCACCTACGGGGTGTCCATGCCCATCGCGGTGGTCATCGACGTGGACTACGTGCGCGCCGCGCCGCAGCGGCTGGTCCGCTCCGGGGTGGGGGACGTCGTCTCCAACCTGTCGGCGATCGCCGACTGGGAGCTGGCCGGGCGCGAGCAGGGCGAGCCGGTGGACGGCATGGCCGTCACCTTCGCCCGGGTCGCCGCCGAGGCGGTGCTCTACCGCACCGACTCGGTCGAGTCCGACGAGTTCCTCACCGTGCTCGCCGAGGCGCTGGTGCTGTCCGGGATGGCGATGTCGGTGGCCGGGTCGAGCCGCCCGGCCAGCGGCGGGTGCCACGAGATCCTGCACGCCGTCACCCACCTGTACCCCGGGGTGAGCAACCACGGCGAGCTGGCCGGGATCGGCGCCCTGTTCGCCTACTTCCTGCGCACCCGGCACCTGGGCGAGGACGACCGGCGCATGCGGGACATCCGCGCCTGCCTGCTCCGCCACGAGCTGCCCCTGACCCCCGGGGACGTCGGCCTGGACGAGGAGATGTTCACCCGGGCCGTGGCGCACGCCCCCGCCACCCGGCCGGGGCGCTACACGGTGCTGGAGCACCTGGACCTGTCCGAGGACGAGATTCGGCGGAGCGTCGGTGAGTATGTCCAAACCGTCGGTCGCTGAGGTCCGCGCCGGGGGCCAGCCCGAGGGCGTCAAGGAGCGCGTCAACGAGGAGCACTGGGCCGGTCGCCTGTACATGCGCGACCTGTCCCCCTACCTCAGCACCGTGTTCGTGCGGCTGGGCGTGCCGCCGAACCCCATCACCTACCTGATGATGGCCTTCGGTGTGCTGGCCGGCGCCGTCGTGGCCTTCGGCGGCCTGTGGTCGGCGCTGCTGGCCTTCGCCATGGTGCAGGTCTACCTGCTGCTGGACTGCGTCGACGGCGAGGTCGCGCGCTACACCGGCCGCACCAGCACCGCCGGGATCTACCTGGACCGCATCGGCCACTACGTCTCCGAGATCGCCCTGCTCATCGGGCTGGGCGTGCGCGCGCAGGGCGCGTTCGAGCCCGGCGGCTGGGTGGTGGCCGGGATGGCCGGGGCGATCGGCGTGGCGCTGATCAAGGCCGAGACCGACAACGTGGTGGTGGCCCGGGCCAAGGCCGGGCTGCCCGAGCAGGTCTCCCAGGAGGCCATGCGCCCCCGCTCCTCCGGGCTGAGCCTGGCCCGCAAGGCGGCCTCGGCTCTGCGGTTCCACCGCGTGATCCAGGCGGTGGAGCTGTCGATCCTGCTGGTGGGCGTCGCGGTGGTGGACGCGGTCCGCGGCGACCTGGCCGCCACCCGCGTCCTGATGGCGGTGTGCGTGGCGGTGGCCGCCCTGCAGACCGTGCTGCACCTGGTCAGCGTGCTGGCCTCGCGGCGGCTGGAGTAGCCGCCGCAGCGGCGGCCCGCGGGCGGCGCCCCGACACGCCGGGCGCCGCCCTTCCCGCCGTGGCGGGAAAGGAAACCGTCCCTTATCTTTTCGTTAGCGGGTTCGCGGGAGTGTAAGGTCCCGTCCACCCGTCGTCCACGCCTACGAACGGTTGCCATGAACCGACCCGTGTCCGAGGAAGCGTCCCGGGAGGCCGTCCAGCAGGAGGCCTCCGCGCCAGCGCCCGCCGGAGGTGCCGAGCGCTTGAAGATCTCGTGCGTCGTGCTGACCATGGGCAACCGCCCGGCCGAGCTGCGCCGCGCGGTCAACAGCGTGCTGGAGCAGCGCGGCGCCGACGTCGACGTCGTGGTCGTGGGCAACGGCTCCGACCTCCCGGAGCTGCCCGAGGGCGTGGCGACCCTGCGCCTGGAGGAGAACCTGGGCATCCCCGAGGGGCGCAACCAGGGGGTGGCCGCCACCGACGGCGACATCCTGCTCTTCCTCGACGACGACGGCTGGTACCGCTCGCCGGACCTGTGCCGCCGCATCGCCGACCGGTTCGCCGCCGACCCGGGCCTGGGGGCGCTGTCGTTCCGCATCGCCGACCCGGACGGCGGGCCCGACCAGCGCCGCCACGTGCCGCGGCTGCGCGCGGGGGACCCGCGCCGCTCCAGCCGGGTGACCACCTTCCTGGGCGGCGCCTGCGCCATCCGCCGCGAGGCCTTCGCGGCCGGAGGGGGGCTGCCCGGCGGGTTCTTCTACGCCCACGAGGAGACCGACCTGGCCTGGCGCATCCTGGACGCCGGGTTCCACATCGAGTACGACGCCGAGGCGGTCATGTACCACCCGGCGACGGCGCCCACCCGGCACGCCGACTTCTACCGGCTCAACGCACGCAACCGGGTCTGGCTGGCCCGGCGCAACCTGCCGTGGCCGCTGGCCGGGGTCTACCTGGCGAACTGGGTGGGCATGACGGTGCTGCGGGAGCGCTCGGGGACGGCCCTGCGCGCCTGGTTCCAGGGCTTCAGGGAGGGGTGGCGCACCGAGGCCGGGCCGCGCACCCCCATCTCCTGGCGGACGGCCTGGCGGATGACCCGCGACGGCCGCCCGCCCGTCATCTGATCCCGGCCCGGAGCCGGTTCGGAGCCCGGTTCAGAGCCCGGCTCAGAGCTCGGTCCAGACCTCGCCGTACTCCAGGCGGGGCAGGCGGGGGAAGGCGTGCGGCCCGGCGGGCTCGCCGATGTTGACCGCCATGAAGCTGCGCAGCGCGGTGCCGGAGAAGAACTCGGCGTCCACCCCCGCGTGGTCGAACCCGTTCATCGGGCCGGCGGCCAGCCCGGCCGCGCGCACGCCGAGGAGGAAGTAGCCGGCCTGCAGGTGCGCGTTGAGCGCCGCCGCCCCGGGCCGGGCCCCGGGGTCGGCGAAGGCGCCGCGCACCATCTCGGCGCGGTCGGGGAAGAAGGTCTCGGCCTTCTCGTGGAAGTCGGTGTCGTAGGCGAGCACGGCGGTGAGCGGCGCGGACCCGGTCTTGGCGCGGTTGCCCTCGCCCAGCAGGGGGATCAGGCGGGCGCGGCTCTCGGCGGAGCGGAGCAGCAGGATGCGCAGGGGCTGGACGTTCATCGCGGTCGGCCCGTACTTGACCAGGTCGTGCACGGCGCGCAGCTTCTCCTCCGGGACGGGCCCGGGGCCGAAGGCGTTGGCCGAGCGGGCCTCGCGGAAGAGCAGGTCCTGGGCGTCCTTGGGCAGGGCCAGCGGGTCGGCGCTCGCGGTCATGGGTTCTCCTCTCGTGCCGGGTCCGCGCGCGGGTTCAATGCGTTTGCATGGGTCACGCGGACACGACGGGGGCAACCCGGCCCCGAGGGAGGCTATTCCGGCACGGCCGCCGGTGTGGCGGTGCTCACGCGGGCGCCGGTGCGCGGTGCGTTAACGCCCGCAGCCCCGGCTCGGCGCGGGCCCACTCCTCCAGCTGGCGCACGAACGCCTTGGCCTGCACGGGCCAGTGGTAGTGCTCCCGGGCGATCTCGTGGCCGGTGCGGGCGAAGCGGGAGCGCAGCCCCGGGTCGCCGCGCAGCAGCAGCGCCGCCTCGGCGGCGGCCCGCGGGTCGCCGTGCGGGACCACGATCCCGCAGGCCCCCTCCGGGCGGCCGGTCACCAGCGCCTCGGCCGCCGGGGTCGGGGTGGTGATCACCGGCAGCCCGTGCGCCATGTACTCGACCACCTTGGTGGGCAGCGAGTGCCGGTAGTTGGGCGTGTCGTGCAGCAGGCTCACCCCGGCCATCGCCCCGCTGACCATGCGCAGGGCCCGGTCGTTGGGAACGAACCCGAACCAGCGCACCGCCCCCTCCTGCTGGGCGGCGCGCAGCATCGGCCGCACCGACGGATCGGCGGCGCCGATCACGTCCACCCGCACCCCGTGCGGGCGCAGCAGCCGCCCGGCCTCCACGAGCTCGTGGGCGCCCCGGGCGGTGGACAGGTGGCCCAGGTAGACGATGCGGTCGTGGCCGGGCTGGCGGGCCGGGCGCTCGGGGACGAAGGTGGTGTTGGGCACCACCGGGTGGGGTCCGGCGAACCGGCCTCGGTAGCCCTCCTCGGCCAGCAGCAGGTGCATGCGGCCCTCGGCGCGCCGCTCGAACGAGCGCACCACGGGGGCCAGCGGGCGGCGCAGCGGCCGGGGCATCCACGGCTTGGTGAGCAGCGCGGCGGCCGCGTCCTCGTGCACGTCCCACACGGTGGCCGGGCGCCGCCGGGGCAGCGCCAGCATCAGCTCGGGGTCGTGGAAGAGCAGGACGTCGGCCCTGGGGGCGTGCTCGGCGAGCGCGGCCCGGGCGGCCCGCAGTGCCCGCACGCGGCGCCGTCCCGCCGCGCGCGGCAGGTCCACGGCCTCCAGCTCGGGCCAGGGGGTCACCCCGCGCTCGCGGAAGGGAGCGGCGTAGGTGACCGTGTGGCCGGCGTCCAGCAGCGCGCGGATCTGCCGGTGCAGGATGCGCGCGTCCTCCGGGTGGTGGACCACGGTGGCCACGAGTGCGTGCATGAGCGCCTCCGCCTGATGCTCCTGTCCCGGGCCGGAGGGGAGAACCCGCCCGGGCGGGCGGCCGACCTGGGCCCAACCTAGGCGGGGGCGGGAAACGGAGGGTGAATGGCGCGGTTACGCACAGGGGTGGGGGTGATGAAAATGCGGGGCCCGGCTCGCGAGGAGCCGGGCCCCGGGGGCCTACGGGTGGGGGCCGGGCGTCAGAGCACCTGCACGCCCTCGCGCTCGATGGGGGCGGTGGTGCGGCCCTGCTCGGGCACGTCCGGCCCCAGGCGGCGCAGCACGCCGCGGGTGTCCAGCAGCAGCCGGGCGTGCTCGGTCAGCAGCTTGGGCCGGTAGTCGGGGTGGTCGGTGAGCAGCACCGTCAGGTCGGCCTCGCGCAGCGCCTCCTCCAGGTCCAGCGCGCGCGGGACGTCCCGCCCGCCCACGCTCCACTCCTCGACGTAGGGGTCGTGGTAGGTGAGCGTCGCGCCCTTCTCGGCCAGCTTGCGCGCCACCGGCCGGGCGGGCGACTCGCGCTGGTCGGCGATCCCGGCCTTGTAGGTGACGCCGAGCAGCAGCACCCGCGAGCGGGACAGCGCCAGCCCGGCGTCGTTGAGCAGCTCCTGGGAGCGCTGCAGTACGTACCCCGGCATCCGGCTGTTGATCTCCTGGGCCAGCTCCACGAACCGGAACGGGTAGCCCAGGGTCTTGACCTTGTACGACAGGTAGTTGGGGTCGATCGGGATGCAGTGCCCGCCGACCCCGGGGCCGGGGTAGAACGCCTGGAACCCGAACGGCTTGGTGGCCGCGCAGGCGATGGAGTCCCACAGGTCCACGCCCAGCTCCTGGCAGAACACCGCCATCTCGTTGACCAGCGCGATGTTGACGTGCCGGTAGGTGTTCTCCAGCAGCTTGGCCATCTCCGCCTCGCGGGTGCCGCGGGCGCGCACCACCTCCGAGACGAACCGGCCGTAGAACCGGGCGGCCAGCTCGCCGCAGCGCTCGGTCATCCCGCCGACGACCTTGGGGGTGTTGGCCACCCCGAAGGCGGGGTTGCCCGGGTCGATGCGCTCGGGCGAGAACGCCAGGTGGAAGTCGGCCCCGGCGACCAGCCCGGACTCCTCCAGCAGCGGGCGCAGCACCTCCTCGGTGGTGCCCGGGTAGGTGGTGGACTCCAGCACCACCAGGGTGCCCGGGCGCAGGCGCTCGGCGATCATCCGCCCGGCCGCCGAGACGGCGCCCAGGTCGGGGCCGCCCTCCTCGGAGAGCGGGGTGGGCACGCAGACGACGATGGTCGAGGCGCGGCCCAGCACCTCGGGGTCGGCCGTGGCGGTGAACCCGCCGTCCAGCATCTCGGCCACGTCGCCGGGGGACAGGTCGTCCACGTGCGAGGCGCCGGAGTTCAGGCCCTCGACGACCGCGGGGCTGACGTCCAGGCCGGTGACCGCCATGCCGGCGCGGACGGCCTCCTGGGCCAGCGGGAGGCCGACGTATCCGAGTCCGATGACGACCAGGTCCGTGGTCGGGGTAGCGGCGTCCACAGGGCCCCTCACCTTCTTGGAAGCG
Source organism: Nocardiopsis endophytica (assembly GCF_027706725.1). Taxonomy (GTDB): domain Bacteria; phylum Actinomycetota; class Actinomycetes; order Streptosporangiales; family Streptosporangiaceae; genus Nocardiopsis_A; species Nocardiopsis_A endophytica. The sequence continues at coordinate 39,252 of NZ_JAQFWQ010000050.1, read as the reverse complement.
GTGCTCGAAAGCAGCGGTGGAAAACGATGTGTCGGGGAACGGTGCTCGCTTCGGCTAGACGCCCGAGCGTAGTTCTCCGATGACGGCGCACGGCCGCATCGGCCAGCTCCGGACATCTCGGCGAAGAGTGCATATTCGGCCCCCAGGGGTGGGATATGCGTGCCGTTCCGGCGGTGTCGCCGCAGGGCCGCGGCGGACGTCCGCCCAGGTCCCACGGGCGCCACCGGTGCCCGATTTCCGACTGTACGGCGGTTTTCGCTGGTGGGATCACCGGAATTCCGAACCGCCCGGAGGAATTAACTCCGGCGTCACTTCGGGTTCCTTCCGTGCCCACCGGTCACACCCTGCTCGGCCCCGAGAAACCGGTGAAAACCGCGTAGGCGTCCGAATACCGTTCGGCCGCGGCGGCCCATGTCCGGTCCCGGCCGACCGCCGCGTGGGCCCTTGCGCCCAGCCGCGCGCGCTCCGCCGGGTCCTCGGCCAGCGCCCCCAGGGCGTCGGCCAGCGCGCCATGGTCCCCCGGCGGCACCAGCGCCCCGGCGCCCCCCGGCTCCACCAGCTCGCGCAGCGCGGGCAGGTCGGAGGCCACCACGGGCAGCCCCCCGGCCATCGCCTCCACCGGCTTGAGCGGCGTCACCAGGCGGCACACCCGCTCGTCCCGGCGCGGCACCGCGAACACGTCCAGCGCCGCGTGGTGGGCGCGCACCCGCTCGGCCGGGACCCGGCCGGTGAAGTGCGCCGCCCCCTCCAGGCCCGCCTCGGCCGCCCGGCGGCGCAGCGCGGGCAGCTCGGGCCCGTCGCCGACCACCAGGGCGTGCGCGTCCGTGCCGCGCCCGCGCAGCACCGCCACCGCGTCCAGCAGCGCGTCCAGGCCCTCGTAGCCGTAGCAGCTCGTCGTCGTCCCGGCCACGAACGCCTCCGGCGCGATGCCCAGCGCCTCGCGCACCGGCGCGCCGTCCGGCAGCGGCTCCAGGAAGGACGCGGCCACCGCGTTGGGCACCACCAGGATGCGCTCGTCGGGCACCCCGCGCGCGGCGATGTCGGCGCGCATCGCCTCGCCCAGCGTCACCACCAGGTCCGCGCCGCGCATGCAGGCCGTCTCGTGGGCCCGCTCCGCCTGGTAGAACGCGTCCCCCGTGGAGCGGGAGGGGTCCCGGGACAGCCACGACTCCTCCAGGAAGCCGCGCACCTCGTAGACCACCGGCAGCCCGCGGGCGCGCCCCAGCTCCAGTGCCAGCCGCCCGTTGCGGTGGTTGGAGGCCGCGTGCAGCACGTCCGGCTCCAGCCGGTCGGCGAGCCGCCCGGCCAGGCGCAGACCGGCCCGCAGCTCCGCGCCGTCGTCCGCGGGCGCCGCCCAGGGCATGAGCCGGTGGTAGGGCACCCCGTCCACCACCACCCGCGGCCGCGGGTCGGGCACCCCCGCCGAGACCGGGTACCCGGCCCGGGTCGCCACCTGGGCGTCCAGCCCCGCCTCCCGCTGCGCCACCGCGATCCGGTGCGTCCGCTGCGTGTACCCGGCGTTGGTGTGCGGCAGCGCGTTGGTCACCAGATGCAGCACACACGCCCCGATCTGTGCTGATCGCCCACCGTTCACCGCGCCGTCGCGCAGCGTTCTCCGCCCCCGGGCTACGGTGAGCGAGGGCGGGCGGACCGGCTCCACCACCTGCGGGTCCGGACCGGCGGCCACCGCGCGCCCCGACAGCAGGGCCGAGCGGCGCTCCAGGGTCGCCCGGCGGCGGCCCGGCGGCAGCGCCCCGGCCAGCTCGTCGGCCAGGGCGGTGTCCCGGACGGCCAGTGCCAGTGCGGCCATGCGCGCCGTGCGGCCGGGCGCCGCACCGGAGCACGCGTGCCGCGCGGTGCGCGCGGCGCCCGCCGTGTCGCCGGCGTCGGCCAGCGCGTAGGCGCGGACCAGCGGGCCGCCGCGGGCGGCGGCACCGCGCACCGCCCGGCGGAGCGGGGAGGGGAGGACGCGCAGCGCCAGCAGCGGGGCCCGTGCGGGCTCGCTGCGCAGGTGGCGCCAGGCCAGGGTGGCGGCGTAGGACGCCGCTCTGATGATGGGCAACACGATCGGTAGGCAACCACGCGGCGGTGTCCCCGCGGTGACGCCCGGGCGTCCCGCGCGCGTCGCCGGAGGAAAACACGCCGGTCCCGAGCGGACCGGGGCGAGGAACGAGGGAAGAGGTCGATGGCATTCCTGCACATCGTGGGAGCGCGCCCGAACTTCGTGAAGGCGGCGCCGGTGGTGGCCGCCCTTGACCGGCGCGGCGCCGCCCAGCAGGTGCTGCACACCGGCCAGCACTACGACGAGCGCATGTCCGCGGTGTTCTTCCGCGACCTGGGGCTGCCCCGCCCCGACGCCGACCTGGGGGTGGGCTCGGGCTCGCACGCCCAGCAGACCGCCGCGCTGATGACCGGCCTGGAACGGGAGTTCACCGAGCGTTCACCGGAGACGGTCATCGTCTACGGCGACGTGAACTCCACCGTGGCCGCCGCCCTCACCGCCGCCAAGCTCGGCATCGCCGTGGCGCACGTGGAGGCCGGCCTGCGCTCCTTCGACCGGACCATGCCCGAGGAGGTCAACCGCGTGGTGACCGACCGGCTGTCCGACGTGTGCCTGGCCACCAGCGCCGACGCGGTCGCCCACCTCGCCGACGAGGGCATCGCGGCCGACCGGATCCACCTGGTCGGCAACCCGATGATCGACACCCTGACCGCCAACCTCGACCGGTTCGACGCCGAGGCGCTGCGGGCCCGCCACGGCCTGCCCGCCTCCTACGTCGCCGCCACCCTGCACCGGCCCGCCAACGTGGACGACCCCGAGGCGGTCGCCGCCCTGGTGGCGGCCGTGCACGGGGTCGCCGACCGGATCGACGTGGTCATGCCGGTGCACCCGCGCGGCAGGGCCGCCTTCGACGCCGCCGGGCTCGGCGGCCACCCCCGCGTGCACCTGCTGGAGCCGCTGGGCTACATCGACTTCGTCGCGCTGGTGCGCGGCGCCGCCGCCGTGGTCACCGACTCGGGCGGGGTCCAGGAGGAGACGACTATCCTCGGGGTGCCGTGCCTGACGCTGCGCCCCAACACCGAGAGGCCGGTCACCATCACCCACGGCACCAACCGCCTGGTGTCCCGGGAGGAGCTCGCCGAGCTGCCCGCCCTGGTCGCCAAGGCCGCCTCCGGCGAGCCGGTCAACGGAGCCCCCGCCGGGGCCGTCCCGCCGCTGTGGGACGGCGCCGCCGGGGAGCGCATCGCCGACGTGCTGTCCCCCGCACAAGGTAGGAAGAACCCGTGAAACGGCGAGAACAGTCCCAGACCGAGCAGCTGCGCCGGGCCCTCGGCGAGAGGGAGGCCCAGCTCCAGGAGGCGCAGGCGCGCCTGGCCGCCCTGGAGGCCTCCACCTCGCTGCAGGTGGGCCGGGCGCTGACGTCGGCGGCCAAGCGCCCCGGGCGGGGCCTGGTGCGCCTGCCGCGCGACCTGTTCCGGCTGTGGCGCCGCAGCGGGCGCACCACCCAGGCCACGGGGCGGCGCAAGCCCGACCCGGTGCGCTCGTACGAGACCGAGCGCGAGGAGGCGCGGCTGCTCAGCGGCGCGCCCGGGGTGCCCGACGGCCGCCTGTCGGTGGCCGGGGTGCTCTCGCCCGAGGCCGCCGAGGCGCTGCGGCCCCACGTGCGGGTGGTGCCGCTGCTGCCGCACGACGCCCAGGCGGTCTTCGAGTCGGTCGACGTGGACGCGGTCCTGGTGACCGCCTCGGCGGCGGCGCCCGGCGCCTCCGGGCCCTGGGCGCACACCGGCGACCCGGCCGCCGCCGACCGCACCCGCGCCCTGGCCTGGGTGCTGGAGGCCGCCGCCGCGCGCGGCGTGCCCACCGTGCTGCTGGACGACGCGCCCGCGCCGCCCGCGCTGGCCCGCCTCGGCTTCGACCTGGTGCACGAGGGCGGCACCGGGGTGCCGCTGCACCGCTTCAACCCGATCGCCGCCGACCCCGAGCGCTCCGCCGAGCCGGTGCGCCTGGCCGCGTCCCGGCCCTCCGGGGCGGCCGCCCGGCGGCTGCTGGGCGCCCTGGGCGACGACGGCCCGAGCACGGCCGAGGTGTCCTGGGAGGACCTGCCCGACCTGCTGCGGTCCCGCTCCTCGGTGGTGGTGGAGGACGCCTCCGCCGCCGACCGGGCGCTGGCCTGCGGCGCCCGCGCCCTGCTCGTGGGGCGCGGCGGGGACGGGCAGGACCGGGCGGCCGCGGTGCCGCCCGGGGCCGCCGACCCCGCGGCCGTGCTGGAGGAGCTGGAGCGCGTCCGGCGGGCCGGGCCGCTCTCCCCCGAGGAGGTGCGGGCGGTGCTGCGCTCGGTGTTCCTCACCGACGCCGTCCCGGTGCGCCTGGCCGAGGTCTTCGGGCGGGTGGACTTCGCCCCCGGGTCGGCCGGCGCCTCGGCGGTGCTGGCCGGGCGCCGCGCCGCCGTGCTGGCCGCGCCCGCCGACGACACCGAGGCACTGGCCCTCGCCGACGACCTGCTCGGCCAGGACCTGGCCCCGGCCGAGGTGGTGGTGCCCGCCGAGTCGGCCCACCTGGCCGGGGTGGAGCGGCTGCGCTCCTTCGGCGTGCCCGTGCGCACCGCCTCCGGGGTGCCCTCCGGCGGCCCCGGCCACCTGCGCTGGGCGGCGCTGGCCCGGGCGGCCTCGGCCCCGTGGTCGGTGCTGTGGCGCGAGCCGCGCGGCCCGGGCCTCCTGGCCGACCTGCTGTGCGCCGCCGAGTGCTCGGGCGCCGACGCGGTGGGCGCGGCGACCGTCCCCGGCGGCGGCGACGGCGCCTGGGAGGCGGCCACCGCCGACCAGGACTACGTGTTCGTCGGCGGGATCCGGCCCGACCTGGCCCGCACCGAGCTGGCCGGGCGCGGCATCGACCCGGGCCTGTGGAACCGGCACGGCGCCCGCCTGCTGGCGCTCGGCACCGGTGCAATCGGAGCATCCGCGGCGGCGGGCCCGCCGCCGCGGGCGTGAAAGGGAAGACGTGGACAATCGGCAAGGCCCCCCGGAAGCGGGGCGCGGGCTGCGGGCCCTGGTGTACGGCGACGTCGACATGAACATCATGGACGGCTCCGCGGTGTGGGCGCAGTCCATGGTGCAGGCGCTGGCCGCCGCGGGGTGCGCGCCCACGCTGCTCCTCAAGGCCGAGGTCTCCACCGACCGGCTGACGGCGCCGCTGGAGCGCGACCCGGCGGTGGCCCTGCGCCGCCCCTACGAGGAGGGGCTGCTGGAGGGTCTGGGCCCGCGCGGGCTCACCCCCGAGCAGGCGGTGGAGCTGCTGGAGCGGCTGGACGCCGAGCACGCCTACGACCTGGTGGTGGTGCGCGGGCGGCGGCTCGCGGTGCTCGCCGCGCAGAGCGAGCGCCTGAGCGGGCGGCTGTGGACCTACCTGACCGACGTTCCGCAGAGCGTGCCCGAGCTGACCGCCGGCGCGGTCTCCGAGCTCACCGACATCGCGGTGGCCTCCCGCTTCGTGCTGTGCCAGACCGAGGAGCTGCGGAGCTTCCTGGAGAGCGCGGTGCCCGCCGCCTGCGGCAAGAGCGTGCTCTTCCCGCCGGTGGTGGTGCTGGAGGAGGGGGCGCCCCAGGCGGCCCCGCCCGCCGCCGTCGACGGTCCGCTGCGCCTGGTCTACACCGGCAAGTTCGCGCCCCGGTGGAACACCCTGGAGATGACCGGGCTGCCCGGGGCCCTGAAGGACCGCGGCGTCGCCGCCGAGCTGCACATGGTCGGCGACAAGGTGCACCGGGACTCCCCGGAGTGGGCCAAGAGGATGGGCAAGGCCCTGGAGGGCGGCGAGGGCCTGGTCGCGCACGGCGGCGTGCCGCGCGCCGAGGCCCTGCGCCTGGCCGCCGGGTGCCACGTCGGGCTGTCCTGGCGCGACGAGGAGATGGACGCCAGCCTGGAGCTGTCCACCAAGGTGCTGGAGATGGGGGCGCTCGGGCTGCCGGTGGTGCTCAACCGCACCCCCATGCACGAGGCGCTGCTCGGCGAGGACTACCCCCTGTTCACCGAGCCGGGGGCCGACACCGACGAGGTGGCCGACCTGCTGGCGCTCGCCGCCGACCCGGCGCCGCGCGCCGAGGCCGCCGAGCGGTGCCGGGCCGCGGCCGCCCGCTTCACCCTGGAGCGCGCCGCCGAGCGGCTCGGCGCCTACCTGGACGCGGCCTGCCCGAGCGGGCCCGAGGGCACCGACCCGCGCCGCCCGCTCAAGGTGGTCATCGCCGGGCACGACCTGAAGTTCTTCACCCGGCTGGCCGAGCACCTGACCTCGCTGCCCGGGCTGGACGTGCGCCTGGACGAGTGGGAGTCGCTGCGCGCCCACGACCAGTACCGCAGCAAGGAGCTGGCCTCCTGGGCGGACGTGGTGATCTGCGAGTGGTGCGGCCCCAACGCGCTGTTCTACGCCGAGCACAAGCGGCCGGGGCAGCGGCTGCTGGTGCGGCTGCACCGGTTCGAGCTGTACGCCGAGTGGCCGCGCAAGCTCGACATCGAGAAGGTGGACGCGGTCATCTGCGTCAGCCCCTACTACGCCCAGCTCACCCGGGAGCTGGCCGGGTGGCCGACCGACAAGGTCGTGGTGCTGCCCAACTGGGTGGACACCGAGCAGCTGGACCGGCCCAAGCTGCCGGGGGCCGAGTACACCCTGGGCATGATCGGCATCGCGCCGTCCCGCAAGCGGATCGACCGGGGCCTGGAGGTGCTGCGCGAGCTGCGCCGCCGGGACCGCCGGTTCACCCTGGCGGTCAAGTCCAAGCAGCCCTGGGACTACTGGTGGATCTGGAACCGGCCCGAGGAGCGCGAGTACTACGAGCGCGCCTACCGGGAGCTGCGCCGCGACCCGCTGCTGGCCGGCGGGGTGGTGTTCGACCCGTTCGGCCCGGACGTGGCCGCCTGGCTGCGGCGGATCGGCTTCACGCTGTCCACCAGCGACGACGAGAGCTTCCACCTGGCGCCGGCCGAGTGCGCCGCGTCGGGGGGCGTCCCGGCGGTGCTGACCTGGCCGGGGGCCGACACCATCTACTCGCACCGGTGGCTGCACGAGGACCCGGCGGCGATGGCCGAGGCGATCCACGCGACGGTGGCCGAGGGGCGCTTCGACGCGGCGCGGCGCGCGGCCCAGGCCGAGATCCGGGACAACTACGCGCTGGGCAAGGTGTGCCGGATGTGGACCGACCTGATCGTCGAGGGCACGGTCCCCGAGCCGGTCGACCTGCCCAAGGCGGTTCCGGCCTAGGACCGGGGCGCGCACACGGACGGCGACGGGCCCGCACCCCCGAGGGGGTGCGGGCCCGTTCCGTTCCGCCGCCGGCCCGGCCGACGGGGTCAGCCGCAGGCGACCTTGGCGTCGGAGGCGCTCTTGGAGTCGATGCCGGAGCCGCCCCCGCCACCGCTGCCGCCGCCCCCGCCGGAGGAGGCCTTGAAGCCGTCCCAGTCCTGGGAGACGACCACCTGCAGGGTGTCGGCCAGGGCCGCGTTCTCCTCGGTGGTGCCGTTGGTGAAGGTCTTGGCGACCGCCTTGGCGGCGGCCTCCTGGCCCGGCCCGTAGTAGACCGTCGTCTCCGGCGGGACCTGCCCGGTCGGGTTGCCGGTGCCCGCGGGCTGGAAGCCGCGGGTGGTCAGGCCGGTCGAGACCTCGTCGGCCAGGCCGGGGATGGAGGTGCCGTTGAGCACCTCGACCGACACCTGGGACGGGTCGACCTTCTCCTCCTCGCCGCCTCCGCCGCCGCCGGATCCGCCGCCCTCGTCCTTGGACCCGCCGCCGATCTCGTCGCTGGCGACCTGCTGCCACAGCTCCGAGGCCTTCGGCTCGGACCAGGCCACCCGGTTCGGGTCGGCCGGGTGCGGGCCGTTGGGCACCGTGATGAACTCGATGTCGTCCAGGTCCACCTCGCGCATGGCCACGGCGATGTCGCCCATGGTGGACACCGTCAGGCCGTCGTCGGTGGTCAGCGAGTCGGCGACCGAGCCGAGGAAGGAGTTGAGCGTGGTGGGGCTGGACAGCACGTCCCCGCTCATCACCGTCTTGAGCATGGCGCCCATGAAGTCCTGCTGGCGGCTGATGCGCGACAGGTCGCTGCCGTCGCCCTGGCCCTTGCGGGAGCGCACATAGCCCAGGGCCTCCTCGCCGTCCAGCTTCTGCTCACCGGCCTGGAGGTCCAGGTGGCCGGCGTTCTTGTCCTGGATCGGCTCGGGGATGCACATGGTGACCCCGCCCAGGGCGTCGACCATCTCCTTGAACCCGGTGAAGTCGACGCTGACGAAGTGGTCGATGTGCACGTCGGTGAGCGACTCGACGGTCTTCCACAGGCACTCGACCCCGCCGTTGTTCATCGCCTCGCCGATCATGGCGGTGTGCGCCTGCTGGCCGGGCTTGTCGCCCTTGGGCTCGCAGGCGGGCTGGTCGACGATGGAGTCCCGGGGGATGTTGACGACGGTGGCGGCCTTCTTCTCGGGGGAGATGTGCGCGATCGCCAGGGTGTCCGGGCGCTCGCCCTCGGCGTCGCCGTAGGCGGCGTTGTCACCGCTGCGCACGTCGGAGCCGATGATCATGATGTTCATGACCCCGTCGACCCGGGAGGGGCGGTCGCCCCACTCGTCGAAGTCGATCTCCTCCTGGTTGATCTTGTTGTAGATGTTGAAGTAGACCCCGTACCCGGTCAGCAGGCTGACGATGACCAGGCCGGTGGAGACCATTGCGATGATCCGCGCGGGCGACACCGCCCGCCGGGCTGCGGCGTGACCCCGCGTGGAGCCGCGTGTGGAGGGGCGTTTTCTCGGCATCGGGAACCAATGGGTGGACGTCAGGACAGTGGCCGGATGCCGCCCGAAGGCGCGGGGGTGCCGGGCGGTGCGCCGACGAGGGCCGTGGCGCGCTCCATATCAAGCCGTGATTGCAGGTTAGCCGAATCGATACCCGGGGTGAGGACCAGCGGGACCGCGCGGGAGAGGGGGGCGAGGAACCGGGACAGGTCCGGTCCCAGGGCCCCCAGGGGCTCCTGCGCCGAGGTGATGATGGCCACACGGTCCCCGTCGGCCAGCTCCCAGGCCCGGGCCAGGTCCCGGGCGGCCCCGGCCAGCTCGGCCGCGGTGAACGTCCGTCCCCCCGACTCCAGGGCGGGGTGCCCCGGGTCGGAGGCGGCGGGCGCGGGCGTGTGGTGGTCCCCGTATCCGCGCACCTCATCGGCGTAGTCGAGGGCCGCCGGCGGGCAGTCGGGCAGCGGCGCGCCCAGGGGGTGGAGGGAGGCGGCGACCGCCTCGCGCGCACCGGAGTCCAGGGCGGCACCGATCCGGTCGGCGTCGGCCACGGCGATGTCGGCCGCGGGCACGGCGCCGGGTCCGTCCGGCAGCACCGGGACGGCCCCGGCCGACCAGCACGCCACCAGCCAGGCCAGCGACTGCCAGTGCACCGGGAGGGCGAGGGCCACGCGCTCGCCCGGGACCGCTCCGATCCCGTCGACCAGCATGTTCGCCGTCTTGGCGACCCAGTTGCCGAACGTGGCGCCGGACAGCTCCACCCGGCCGCCGACGGGTCCGTCGTAGGCCGTCACGAAGGGGCGGGACGGATCGGCGTCGTGGGCGGCGCGCCACATGAGCGCAGGGGTGTCCGCGGGCACAGGAGGGTCCTCCGCTGGTTCGGCGGCCCCGCCGGGACGGGTGGGGGAGGGGCGGGGCTGCGGACATGCTACTCCCGCGTCGGCCCCTGTTCACGCCGGGACGTGCGGGGCAGCGGGCGGGGCGGCCCTGCGCGGCGGTCGGATAGCGTCGCAGAGTGCACCGAAGACCCCCGGGAGGACCGTAGCCGTGCCCGAGCCCCGACCCCTCACCGAGTCCGACCCGCGCCGGGTCGGGCCCTACCGGATCACCGGCCGCCTCGGCGAGGGCGGCCAGGGCGTCGTCTACCTGGGCGAGGCGCCCGACGGCACCCGCGCGGCCGTCAAGACCCTGGGCGCCCGGGCGCTGGAGGACCCCGCGATGCGGGAGCGCTTCACCCGCGAGGCCGAGGCGGCCCGCCGGGTGGCGTCGTTCTGCACGGCGGCGGTGCTCGGGGCCGACTTCGCCGCGGACCCGCCCTACATCGCCAGCGAGTACGTGGAGGGGCCGTCGCTGTCCGAGGCGGTGCGCACGGAAGGGCCGCTGACCGGCGGCGACCTGGAGCGGCTGGCGGTCAACACGGCGACCGCGCTGGTGGCGGTGCACGAGGCGGGGATCGTCCACCGGGACCTCAAGCCCGACAACGTGCTGCTGGCGCAGGGCGGCGCGCGGGTCATCGACTTCGGGGTGGCGCAGGTGCCGCTGGCCGACGGGGCCCGCACGGCCACCGCCATCGGCACCCCGGCGTTCATGGCGCCCGAGCAGATCTCCGGCACCGGGGTGGGGCCGTCCGCCGACGTGTTCGCCTGGGGCGCGGTCACCGCCTTCGCCGCCACCGGGAGGCTGCCCTTCGCCGGGAACACCGTGCCCGAGGTGCTGCACCGGGTGCTGCACGGGGTCCCCGACGTGGAGGGGGTGCCCGAGCGGCTGCGCCCGATGGTGGTGGCGGCCCTGGCCAAGGAGCCGGAGCGGCGGCCGCAGACCGAGGACCTGCTGATGATGCTGCTGGGGCGCAAGACCGCCCCGGAGGCCGCCGACCCGCGGACCACCCTGGTGGCGGGCGCGGCCGGTGCCACGGTGCCCGTGGGCGCCCCGGGCGCGGGCCCCACCCGTGTCGACGGCGCCCCGGTCCCGCCCCCGCACGGCGGGCCGGAGCGGCGCACCGGCCGGTGGGCCGCCGTGGCCGTCGGCGCGGTGGCCCTGGCCGCGCTGGCCCTGGCGGCGGGGCTGTTCCTCCCCGGGTGGCTTCAGGGCGCCCAGGGCGGCCCCGAGGACGCCGAAGGCGCCGCCGGACCGACGGAGGGCACGGGGGAGGAGTCCGCGGGCGACGAGCCGTCCGCCTCGCCGACCCCGACCCCGACGGGGCCGTCGTCGGCGCCGATCCCCGCCCCGGCGTTCACCGCGGACTTCGAGGGCGACTGGCAGGGCAACGTCGGCGTGGACCTGTGGGAGATGCAGGTCGACGAGGGCGAGCGCTCGGCGGTCCTGGAGAACGCCGATGACGACGACTGCTACCTGGAGCTCACCCTGGTCCGCGGCTGGGAGGACCCGGCCGAGGGCTACGAGGCCGAGGTGGTCGACTCCGGCCAGGGCGAGGAGTGCACCTCCCCGGCACCGCGGGGGGCGCTGATCACCCTGGAATCGGACGTGCTGACGGTCGACTTCGACGGCCCCGACTCACAGGGCGAAGAACTCCCCATGCGCCGCGAAGAATAGGAGCCCCCGCACCGGCCGAGCGGCCCGTATGCCCTTTGCGGAGGGCGGCAGGTGAAGGGGTCGGGTATCCCGCGTCGTGAAATCGACGCTTTTATGCAGATCAGGCGTCGATTCCACCACCCAAGTCCGCCCCCGCGCCCCCTCGGCGATGATCTCGACGGAAGTGCTGTCAAAACCGCCAGGATGACAGCACCTCTGTCGAGATCATCGCCGGGCAGGGGCGCACCGGGCCGACGGGCGCCACGAACACGGGGGTACCAGCCGAGCCGCCGCCCACCCGGACCGCGAGGAACCTGGCGGACGGCAGGCAGGGCCGGGGAACCGCCCTGCTTCCGCCGTCGCCGCCAACCACGTCGACCACGCACACGCCGGACGGCCGACGACGCTGCCGCACGGGCTGCGGGGCCTGTGTCGTCGCCGCCTTCGCCCGACACCCCGGTGGCCCGCCGCCCGGGCGGAGCCCGTGCGCGGGGTACCTGCCCAGCCGCCTGCCCGGGGCATGAGCGACCAGACGGACGGTTGGTAGGCCCGGAAACCGCCCCGCTCGTTCCGTCGCTGCCCATCGCGGCCACCACGCACACGCGCCGTGGCCGACAGCGCTGCCGCATGGGCCGCCAGCCTCTGTCGCCACTGGGCTGCTTCTGCCGAGAGACGCCTCTCACCCGTGCCACCCGATGGGCCTCGCGCGGAAGGCCGCTTGCCCTGCCTTGCGGCCCTCTCATCCCCCTTCTCCCCGCGGCCCCCTCCGGGGCGGTCAGCGGGGCGGAATCGGCCTGAGGGGCCTTCGATGGCACAGTAACGTCCATGTCCCGCAATCCCGGACGCCTATTGGCACGTGCCACCGTGCTGCCCGCCTTCGCACTCGCGGGGTGGTTGCTCGTGGCCTTCCCGCTACTGCTGATCGGGTGGTTCACCCCCCTCGCGGGGCTGGCCGCCGGGGTTCCCGCCGTCGCTCTCGCCGCCTATGCGGCCGTCAGGTGGACCCCGCAACCGAGAGGAGACCCGCCGCCCTGGTGGCCCGTGGCCGCGACGCTGCTCGTCGCCGCGGCCTTCACCGCCGTCCAGCTCGCCTACCACTCCGAGGCGCTGGTGATCCGGCGCGACCCCGCCTCCTACGCCCAGTTCACGATCTGGATCGCGCAGCACGGCTCGCTGCCGATCCCGCAGGGCCGCGAGCTCATCGCGGGCGACGCCCCCGGCCTGACCTACGGCAGCCTCGCCTACTACCAGGTGGGCGACGAGATCTGGCCCCAGTTCCTCGCCGGGGCGCCGCTGCTGTACGCCGTCGGGTACTGGATCGCCGGGCCCACCGGCATGGTGCTCGTCCCGCCGGTCGCCGGCGGGCTGGCCGTGCTGGCCTTCGGCGGGCTGGCGGCCCGGCTGGTCGGTCCCCGCTGGGCGCCCCTGGCCGCGCTGCTGCTCGCCGCGTCCCTGCCCGAACAGTGGGCGAGCCGTTCCACCTACAGCGAACCCGTCGCCCAGCTCCTCATGCTCGGCGGGCTCGCGGTCGCCGTCGACGCCCTGGCGGAGCGGGTACCGCTGCGCGGCCCGTGGGGCCGCCCGCACCTGCTGGCGGGCGCCGCCGGGCTGATGTTCGGCCTGGGCCTGGTGGTGCGCATCGACATGCTGCGCGACGCGCTGCCGGTCGTGGCCATCGCCGGCCTGCTCGTCCTCGCCCGGCGCGGGCAGGGGGTGCCGCTGGCGCTCGGGCTGGCCGTGGGCGCCGGGTACGGGCTGGTGGCCGGGTTCGGGCTGTCCCGCCCCTACCTCGACCACCTGTCGGCCTCGCTGGACCCGCTCCTGGTGATCTGCGGGGCGGTGGTGGCCGCGACCGCGGTCGGCGTCGCCGTCCTGTGGCGCCACGGCGTCCCGCGCACCGACCGCCCGCCGTGGCTGCCGACCGCCGCCGCGCTCCTGGTCGCCCTGGTCGTGGTCGGCCTGGCCCTGCGCCCGCTGCTGTGGCCCGCCTACGGGCACGGCGACGAGGCCACCGCGAACTTCGTCGGACAGGTGCAGGACCTGGAGGGCCTACCGCACGACCCGGACCGCAACTACGAGGACATGAGCCTGTACTGGGTGGGCTGGTACCTGGGGCTGGGCGGGGTGCTGTTCGGCGCGCTCGGGGCCTGCCTGCTGACCCGGCGCGTGCTGCTGCGCCGCGCCCCGGACTGGGTGCTGCCCCTGGCGGTCATGGCCTGGTCGGTGGCGGCCACCCTCGCCCGCCCGGCGATCACCCCCGACCACCCCTGGGCCTCCCGGCGCCTGGTGGTGCTGGTGCTCCCGGCGTTCGTGCTGCTGGCCGTCTGGTTCCTGGCCTGGGCGGTGCGCCGCCTGGAGCACCTGGCCCCGCCGGACGGCACCGTCCCCGGCCGGGTGCTGGTGCCCGCCGTCGCGGTGGTCGGCGCGCTCGCCGTGCTCGCCCCGACGGCGGCCACGTCGGTGCGCGGGCTGGACTACCGCTCCGACGTCGGGACGATCCGGGCCGCCGAGCGGCTGTGCGCGGCGATCCCCCCGGACGCCAGCGTCGTCCTGGTCGACGGCGTCGGCCACTACTACGGCCAGCTCATCCGCGGCATGTGCGGCGTGCCGGTGGCCGCGGCGGTGGACGGCCCGGCCGTGGTCCGGGCGGTCGAGGGCGTCCTCGAACGGGGGCGCACCCCCGTCCTGGCGGCGGAGAAGGAGGAGCCGCTGCGGTCCCACGCGCCGCCGGGGTCGCGGCTCGAACACCCCTTCCACGTGCGCAGCGACCAGGACCCGAGCACCCTGATGGAGCCGCCGTCCTCGCCCTGGGCCTTCCACGGCGACATCTGGGTGGCCGTGCTGCCCGACGACCTGCCCGCGCAGGAGGGCGCCCAGTGAACGAGAACGGAGAGGACCCCGTGGAGCACGAGTCCCCGACCCCCGACGTCACCATCGTCCTTCCCTGCTACAACGAGGAGACCCACGTGGTGGCGGAGGTGGAGCGGATCTGCGGGGCCATGGACGCCTCCGGCCTCGGCTACGAGCTGCTCGCCTTCGACGACGCCTCCTCCGACGGCACCCTGGCGCGGCTCCGGGAGGCCGAGGCGCGCCTGCCGCACCTGGAGGTGATCGCCTTCGGGCACAACGGCGGGGCAGGGACGGTGCGGCGCATCGGCAGCCAACGCGCGCGCGGCGACATCGTGGTGTGGACCGACGCCGACATGACCTACCCCAACGAGCGCATCCCCGAGCTGGTCGCCCTGCTGAACGAGGAGCCGGCGGTCGACCAGGTGGTGGGGGCGCGGCGGCAGGAGGCCGGGTCGCACCGGCTGCTGCGCATCCCCGCCAAGTGGGCGATCCGCAAGATCGCCGAGCACCTGACCAACACCCGCATCCCCGACCTCAACTCGGGCCTGCGGGCGTTCCGGCGCAAGGTGGCGCTGCCCTACCTGCGGCTGCTCCCGCCCGGGTTCTCCTGCGTCACCACCATCACGCTGGCGTTCCTGTCCAACCAGCACCGGATCGAGTACCTGCCGATCGACTACGCCAAGCGGTCGGGGGACTCCAAGTTCCACTTCGTGCGCGACGCCTACCGGTACATCCTGCAGGTGCTGCGCATGGTGATGTACTTCAACCCGCTCAAGGTGCTGATGCCCCCGGCGCTGTGGCTGCTGGGCATCGGCGCCGCCAAGTTCGTCTTCGACCAGGTGCGCAACCCGCTCTACATCCCCAACAACACGGTGATGCTGTTGACGACGGGGCTGATCGTGGGGGCGATGGCGCTGCTGGCCGACCTCATCGTGCGCTCGCGCGACGGCGTGTAGGGGAGGGCGCGTGCAGGTGACGCTGGTCGGCCCGGCCCACCCGTACAAGGGCGGCGGGGCCCACCACACCACGGAACTGGCCCGCAGGCTCGCCGCGCAGGGGCACCGCGTGGTCCTGGAGTCGTGGCGGGCGCAGTACCCGGCGCTGCTGTACCCGGGGCGGCAGACGGTGGAGCAGGCCGAGGGGGAGCCGTTCCCCGCCACGCTGCGGCGGATGGCCTGGTACCGGCCCGACACCTGGTGGGCGGCGGGCCGCAGGGCCGCCGCCCGCGGGGGGCTGCTCGCGGTGGCGGTTCTGTCGCCGGTGCAGGTCCCGGCGTACCTGGTGCTGCTGGCCGCGGCGGGGCGGCGGGTGCGCACGGCGGTCGTCGCGCACAACGTGCTCCCGCACGAGCCGCGCCCGGGGGACCGGCCGCTGATGCGGGCGCTGCTGCGCCGGGCGGGGACGGTGCTGGTGCACTCCAGGGAGCAGGCGGCGCTGGTGCGGCGCCTGGCACCGGGGGCGGACGTGCGGGTCGCCGACCTGCCGCCGCACTTCCCCGACGCGCACGCCCAGGGCGGTCTGGGCCCCGGCCCCGCATCGGCCCGCCCGGAGGGCTCGCCCCACTACCTCTTCTTCGGCCTGGTGCGCCCGTACAAAGGGGTGGACGTGCTGATCCGCGCCTTCGCGAAGGGGGCGCCGCCGTCCGCGCGGCTGACGGTGGCGGGCGAGTTCTGGACCGACGCGGACGCCTACCGCGCGTTGGCGGTCGAGCTGGGGGTGGCCGACCGGGTGGACCTGCGCGAGGGGTACGTCCCGGCAGGGGAGGTCCCGAGGCTGCTGGACGCGGCCGACGTGCTGGTGCTGCCGTACCGCTCGGCGACGTCGACCCAGAACGTCCGGCTGGCCCACGAGCGGGGCCTGCCGGTGGTGGCGACCCGCGCGGGCGCGATGGCCGAACAGGTCCGCGACGGCGTCGACGGCCTGCTGTGCGAGCCGGGCGACGCGGACGACCTGGCGAGGGCGCTGGCGACCTTCGCGGCCCCGGGGAGGGCGGAGGAGCTCCGAAGAGGCGTCCGCCCGGCTGACGCGGACACCCTATGGCGGGCCTACACGGAGGAGCTGGTCGGTTCCCGGGAGAAGGTGAACGGAGACGGCTAATGTCGCCGTATGGAAGATGCACATGGCCGGCGGAGGGAGTTCGTCCCCAAGGAGGAGCTGAGGCGTTCTTCCGCCCGAGTGCCGAGCATCGATCTCGACCGCCTCAGGAGTGAGATGGACGAGTACATCAACCAGGATCCGTTCAAGGACCCCTACGGTCGCCATGAGTGAAGGGGGGGACGGGCGGGTTCCTCCGCCGTTGACGGCGTTCCTCGAGGTCAGCCCTGTGTAGGGGGAAACCTGCTGTCCCGGGCAGCGTCGATGACCTGGAGGATGTCATCGACGGTCACATCGGCGTCGGCCGTCTCTCGGGTGCGGGTGACAGCCTCGGCGAGGGACTGGTCCGCCGAGGCCATCGGTTCATCGGGGCTGGACTCGTCCATAAGGACGTGATCTCCGGACGGCACGGCCCCTAACCCTGTGCAGGTGTCCCGCGTCCCGCCCATCCCGCAAGGCCCGCCGCCAGCAGGTCCGCCGCTGTCATCACCAAGCGGGACAGGGCCGCCACCACCAGGGCCGCTCCCGGTGTCAGCACCGGGGACAGCGCCACCACCAGCACCAGTTCCCGCACGCCGACCCCCGCCGGGGCGATGACGAACAGCACCCCCAGCGTCCACGCCAGCGCGTAGGCCCCCGCCGCGATCGGCAGGGCGCGCCACCCCGCGCCGTCGGCCCCCGCCACCAGCGTGCCGATGTGCAGGGACAGCGGGATCCACGCCGCCAGTGTCCACCCCAGCGCCGCGGCGGTGGCGCGGCCGTCGACGCGCACCTCGACCGGGCGCTTCGACAGCCGCATCGCCGTTCCCAGCACCGCCTCCACCAGCCGGGGGTGCAGCGCGGCCAGCAGCAGCGGCGCCAGCAGCAGCACCCACCACCAGCGCCGGGTCGCCTCCTCGGAGGCGAACGGCAGGGTGGCCGCCGCCACCGCCAGGTTCGCCGCCAGCGTCACCGCCACCGCCTGGACCGTCGCCGCCGCCCCGCGGTGGCGCGGCACGTCGTGGTCGCGGGCCAGCTCCACCTGGGCGGCGAACGCCCACACCGACCCCGGCAGGTACTTGCCGAGCTGCCCGACGAACATGGCCCGCGCCGCCGTGGCCGCCGGCAGCGGCGACCCGAGCCCGGCCAGCAGCGCCCGCCAGGCCATCATCTGCCCGCCGAGCGCGGCCAGGGCGCAGACCAGCGAGGCGGGCAGCGCCCACGGGGGCAGCGCGGCGAGGGCCCCGCGCGCCTCGTCCCACCGGTCGGCCAGTGCCACGGCGGCGAACACGAGCACGGCGGCGAGGACGGCCAGGCGCACCCTGCGGTCGGAGCGCAGACGGGCGAGAAGGGTGGGCACGGGGCCAGCGTAGTGGGCCGGACCCATTCCGACCGGGGCGCGCCCCGCCCCGGGTCGCGTCCCCTCCCAGGGCACTTATATTTCGCATGGCGAAAACAAGAAATCGCATTATGGACATTGATGGGGGTGATGCGGTACACACGACCCCATGCGCATCCGAATCTCCTGGAACGGCGGCGAGACGACCGCCGCCCTGAGGCCGACCCCCACCGCCGAGCTCCTGTGGGCGGCGCTGCCCTTCGAGGGGACGGCGGCGACCTGGGGTGACGAGGTGTACTTCCCGATCCCGGTCGACGCCGGCCCCGAGCCGGACGCCGCCGAGGTGGTCGAGCCGGGGGCCGTCTGCTACTGGCTGGCCGGTTCGGCGCTGGCCCTGCCGTTCGGGCCGACCCCGATCTCCATGGACGACGAGTGCCGCCTGGCCAGCGCCGCCAACGTCATGGGCGCCCTGGACGGCGACCCGCGCGTCCTGGAGACGGTGAAGGCGGGCGAGCGCGTCCGGGTGGAGAGCGCGGAGGACTGAGGCGGAGGACGGAGGGGCGGTACCGAGGCGGCGCCCCGGGCGTCAGCCCCCGATCTCCGCCAGGAACCCCTCGACGGCCCCGGCGACGACCGCCGGGTGCGTGACGTGCGGATGGTGCGCCGTCTGCTCGATCGGCCCGGTCCGCAGCAGGGGGGCGGTCCGGGCCAGCTCGGCGGAGGCGGCCGCGCGCACCACGTCGGCGAACCGGCTCGGCGCCCCGGGATGTGCGGGCAGGCTTCCCGTGGAGACCAGCGACAGCAGCGGCACCAGCAGGCGGGGGTACACCCGCTCGGGAA
The DNA here is from genome assembly GCF_027706725.1 of Nocardiopsis endophytica. Taxonomy (GTDB): domain Bacteria; phylum Actinomycetota; class Actinomycetes; order Streptosporangiales; family Streptosporangiaceae; genus Nocardiopsis_A; species Nocardiopsis_A endophytica. Next base: position 20,849 of record NZ_JAQFWQ010000050.1, on the reverse strand, counting down.
CGAACTCGTCGAACGCGTCCATCGCCGCCCGCATCCCGCGCGGGCCCGGGCGGAGCGCGACCAGGCCGTCCGCGGCCGCCGCCGCGCGGATCACCGACGCCTCCAGCATGGGCCCCTCATCGCCCATCGCGCGCAGCCCCTCCAGACAGCGGGCGAACTCCTCGGCGCCCTGCGGGGTGCGGGACGCCGCGAGCTGCTCGGTGGCGTAGGCGCGCGCCAGGTCGACCTGGATCCCGGCGGCGTCGGCCGCCATCCCCAGCGCCCGCGCGGCGCGCTCGGCGTCCGGCCAGGCGACGCCGTCCAGGTTGACGGCCCCGGCCAGGTCCGAGCGGCGGGAGGCCGCGCAGGCGGCCACAGCCCCGCCGAGGTCGTTCCCCACCACCAGGGGCCGCTCCACCCCGAGGTGGCCGAGCAGGCGGATCAGGTCGTCCACGAACCCGTCGAGGCACCAGGAGGCGTCGCCGGAGCGGCCGTGCCCGCGCAGGTCGGCGGAGAACACCGGGCGGTGCGCGGCCAGGATCCGCGCGACCCCGTCCCATTCCTCCAGCGTGCCGCCGAGCCCGTGCAGCAGCACCACCGGCACGGGGGCGCCCGGGCCGCGGCCGCGGTGCCCGGACCCGGCGCCGTACCGGCGGACGGCCAGTACCGGCTCTCCCGGGGCCTCCAGCTCGTCCGGGAGCGCCGCCGCCTCCGCGGGTGTCGTCTCGACCATGGATCGTCCCTCCTGTGCGCGGCCACGCTAGCGCCGCGCCCCGGCGCGGCGCTGACGGATCGCTGACGCCGGACTGAGCCTGCGGTAGGGTCGGCGCCCGTGACCGTCCCCGTGCTCCCCGACCTCGTGGCCTTCGCCGGGCACCGTGTACACGTGTGCCGCCGGCGCGAGGCGGGAACCCTGCTCGACTGGCTCGGACGCGACCTGCGCGGGCAGGTGGTGCTGGACGTCGCCGGCGGCGACGGCTACTGGGCCGGGCAGGCCCGCAGGCGCGGCGCCCGCGCCGTCTCGGTCGACCTGGCGCGCGGCAAGATGCTGCGCGGCTCCCGGCTCCGGCACGCGCCCGGGCTGGTCGAGGGCGACGCCCTGCGGCTGCCGTTCCGCGACGCCTCGGTCGACGCGGTCCTGTCCGTCTGCGCCATCGAGCACTTCGACGACGGCCCCGCGGCCCTGGACGAGATGGCGCGCGTCCTGCGGCCGGGCGGCCGCCTGGTGATGTCGGCCGACTGCCTGTCCCGCCGCGACGCCTGGCCCCGGCTGTTCGACGCGCACCGGCGCCGGTTCCACGTCCGGCGCACCTACACGCACGGGGAGCTCACCGGCCTGCTCGCCGAGCGGGGCCTGAGCGTGCGCGGGCACTCCTACCAGTTCCGCGGCCGGGCGGCCGAGCGCCTCTACCTGTCGCTGTCGGCCTACGGCGGCCGGTACGGCTTCAACGCGGCCGCCCCCCTGATCCCCCTGGTGGCCCTGGCCGACGGCGCCGCCCCGAACACCCGGGGCAGCATCGTGCTCATGCGCGCGGTCAAGGAGGCCTGAGCGGCCCTCTGAGGCCCCCGTCGCCTTTCCCCGTGCCCGGGTTCACACGTGCCCGTGGATTGTCCGCATCCGGCCCTCGGACCCCCTTTGGAGAACCGTGAGCCGCTCGTGCGGCGATCACCCTCGAGAGCGCACAGTGCTATTCGTCGTGAATGCACTGGTTTGCCTTGATTGGAAGATTAAAAGTTCTTTAACCGTCGGCGGGTAGCGTTCCCCCGCGGACGGTGTGGGGCCACCGTTCCGCGGAGGCCGCATCAGGGGACATCGGGGGTGGATGTGCAGGCCGATCTCACGAGAATCGACGCCGCGGACGTACTGGAGCTGCGGGTCGGCGACGCCGGAGGGGGCGCGCTGGCGCTGCGGCGGCACGGGCAGAGCGGCGGGGGGCTGCTCACGGTCGAGCGGGTCGTGCGGGCGGGCGGCAGCCTGAGGGCGCCGCTGGAGGGGCTGCCGCTCGACGACGGGGAATGGGACGTGCTCTGGGTCGACGGCGACGGGCGCACCGCCCCGGTCGACACCACCGACCCCGGCGTGCACCTGTCCGACCGCGCCGCCTACCTGCGCCGGCCGCGCCGCCGCGAGCTGCGCGCGGTCCGCGACGCCGAGGGGCGCCTGCTGCTGCGCTCCACCACCGTCGAGCCCTACGCCGAGGTGGACTGGGTGGAGCCGCCGTCCCCCGGGACGGACACCGTGGGCGTGCGCGGCGTGCTCGCCTACGCGCCCGACCCCGACCGCGCGGGCGCCCCCGCGGTCGTCGCCCGCCAGCGCGGACTGGACGGCGTCGTCGAGGCCCCCGCCCGCCTGGACGGCCGCGCCTTCTCCGGCTCCGTCCCGCTGGAACCCCTGGCGGCGCGCTTCCGGCCCGAGTGCCCGCACAACGAATGGGACCTGTGGCTGCGCCTGCCCGGCGGCGCCGAACTGCGCCTCGCCGCGCTGGCCGACGACATCGCCGACAAGAAGCGCAAGATCGTCTTTCCCGGAACGGTTCTGGAGGGCGGCGGCACGCCGGTTCGGGTCCGCCCCTATTACACGGTCGCCAACGAGCTGTCGCTGCTGGCCGTCGCCGACGGGGGCGCGCGGTGAAGATCGCCATCGTCATCGCCAACGCCTACGGCCTGGGCGGAACCGTCCGCACGGTCTACAACCTCGCCGAGGGGCTGGCGCACCACCACGAGGTGGAGATCGTCAGCCTGGTCCGGCACAAGGCCGAGCCGTTCTTCCCCGTTCCCGAAGGGGTGCGGCTGCGCCCGCTGCACACGATCGGCGCCGCCGCCGGGAAGGCCGGGGACGCCGCCGGGGACGCCGCCGGGGACGGGGAGCGCGGAGGCCTCGCCCAGGCGTGGTGGGACCGGCGCGCCCGGGCCGTCGTCCCCGAGCCCGAGCGGGAGCGCAACAAGAGCTACACCGCCCCCGCCGTGCACGGGCTGCGCCGGTACCTGGCCGGGACCGGCGCCGACGTGGTGGTGGGCACCCGGCCCGGGGTGAACCTGCTGCTGTCGGCGTGGACGCCGGGCCGCGTGCTGGCCATCGGCCAGGAGCACATCAACCTGGACGAGCACACCCCCGAGGTCCGGGCGGCCATCGCCCGCCGCTACCCGCGCCTGGGCGGGATGACCGTGCTGACCTCCGCCGACCGGACCGCCTACCGGGACCTGCTGGGCGCCGAGGACGGCTGGCTGGAGGTCATGCCCAACCCGCTCCCGCCGCGCCGCCTGCCCCGCTCCACCCTGGACAACCCGATCATCGCCGCGGCCGGCCGGCTCTCGCCGGTCAAGCAGTACCCCAAGCTCCTGGACGCCTTCTCCCGGGTGGCACGCGCGCACCCGGAGTGGCGGCTGCGGATCTACGGCGGCGGCAAGGGCGAGGAGAAGCTGCGCAAGAAGATCGCCGAGAAGGGCCTGAGCAACCAGGTGCACCTGATGGGCCGCACCAAGGACATCACCGGCGAGCTGGCCAAGGCCTCGCTGCTGGCGGTCAGCTCCCGCGTGGAGGGGTTCGGGATGACCATCATCGAGGGCTTCTCGGTGGGGGTGCCCGCGGTGAGCTTCGACTGCCCGTACGGGCCGCGGGAGATCATCGACCACGAGGGCGACGGGCTGCTGGTGCCCGCCCAGGACACCGAGGCGCTCGGCGAGGCGCTGCTGCGCCTGGTGGAGGACCGGGAGGCCCGCGAGCGGATGGGGCGCCAGGCCCTGGTGTCGGCCGAGCGGTACGCGCTGGACGGCATCGTGGAGCGGTGGGAGGCCTTCCTGGAGCGGCGGCTCGCGGAGTCCGGCCGGCGGCCCCGGTCGCACGCGGTGTCGGGGCGGTAGCCCGGTCCCGGGGCGGCCCGGGGGTCCGGCGTATCGTGCCCCCCATGACGACGGGTACACCCACCAGCACGCCGCCGACCCCTTCAGCGATGCGCCGGGCCCTCGCCCGCGCGCGCGACGGCAAGGCCCTCGACCCCTCTGAGGCCGAGGTGCTGCTGCAGGCCCGCGGCGAGGACCTGGACCGGCTCCTGCTCTACGCCGGACGGGTCCGCGACGCGGGCCTGGAGGCCGCCGGGCGCCCCGGCACCGTCACCTACAGCCGCAACGTCTTCATCCCCCTCACGCGGCTGTGCCGGGACCGCTGCCACTACTGCACCTTCGCCACGGTTCCCGGCCGTCTCGACGCCCCCTTCCTGGAACCGGACGAGGTCCTCGGCATCGCCCGCAGCGGCGCCGCCGCCGGGTGCAAGGAGGCGCTGTTCACCCTCGGGGACCGGCCAGAGGACCGCTGGGAGGCCGCCCGCGCCTGGCTGGACGAGCGCGGCTACGACGACACCCTGTCCTACGTCCGCGCCATGGCGATCGCGGTGCTGGAGGAGACCGGCCTGCTGCCGCACCTCAACCCCGGGGTGCTGTCCTGGGCCGACTTCCAGCGCCTCAAGCCCGTCGCCGTGTCCATGGGCATGATGCTGGAGACCACCTCCGAGCGGCTGTTCGCCGAACCGGGCGGGCCGCACTACGGCAGCCCCGACAAGGACCCGGCCGTGCGGCTGCGCGTGCTGGAGGACGCCGGGCGCTGCTCGGTCCCCTTCACCAGCGGCATCCTCATCGGCATCGGCGAGACGCCGGCCGAGCGCGCCGACTCGGTGTTCGCGCTGCGGCGGGCCCATCGCGCCCACGGGGCGGTGCAGGAGGTGATCGTGCAGAACTTCCGGGCCAAGCCCGGCACCGCGATGATGCACCGCCCCGACGCCGACCTTCAGGACCTGGCCGCCACCGTGGCCGTCACCCGCCTGGTGCTGGGCGCCAAGGCCCGCGTTCAGGCGCCGCCCAACCTCATCGGGGACGAGTACGGGCTGATGCTGCGCGCCGGGATCGACGACTGGGGCGGCGTCTCCCCGGTCACCCCCGACCACGTCAGCCCCGAGCGCCCCTGGCCCGAGGTGGAGGAGCTGGAGCGCCGCACCGCCGAGCACGGGTTCGCCCTCGCCGAGCGGCTCACCGCCTACCCGGAGTACGTGCGGGCCGGGGAGCCGTGGCTGGACCCGCGGGTGTCCGAGCACGTGGAGGCGCTGGCCGACCCCGGCACCGGGCTGGCCCGGCCCGGCGCCCGCCCGCGCGGCCTGCCCTGGCAGGCCCCCGACCCGGCGCTGGCCGCGTCGGGCCGCACCGACCTGCACACCGGCATCGACGCCGACGGGCGCACGGGCGACCGGCGCGGCGACTTCGACGCGGTCTACGGCGACTGGGAGGCGCTGCGCGGGCGGGCCGAGGGCGCCGCCCCGGCCGCCGCCGCGGGCGACGCCGAGGTGCGCGCGGCGCTGCGGTCGGCCGAGCGCGACCCGGCCGGGATCACCGACGACGAGGCGCTGGCGCTGCTCCGCGCCGACGGCCCCGAGCTGGAGGAGCTCGCGGGCATCGCCGACGGCCTGCGCCGTGAGGCGGTGGGCGAGGACGTGACCTTCGTGGTCACCCGGAACATCAACTTCACCAACGTCTGCTACACCGGGTGCCGCTTCTGCGCCTTCGCCCAGCGCCGCACCGACGCCGACGCCTTCACCCTGTCGCTGGAGCAGGTCGCCGACCGGGCCGCCGAGGCCTGGGAGGCCGGGGCCACCGAGGTGTGCATGCAGGGCGGCATCCACCCGGACCTGCCCGGCACCGCCTACTTCGACCTGGCGCGGGCGGTCAAGGAGCGGGTTCCCGGCATGCACCTGCACGCCTTCAGCCCGATGGAGGTCGCCAACGGGGCGGCCCGCGCGGACCTGCCGGTGCGCGCCTGGCTGGAGCGGGCGCGCGAGGCGGGGGTCGACTCGCTGCCCGGCACCGCCGCCGAGATCCTCGACGACGACGTGCGCTGGGTGCTCACCAAGGGCAAGCTCCCGGCCGCCCAGTGGATCGAGGTGGTGACCACCGCGCACGACCTGGGGCTGCCCACCACCTCCACGATGATGTACGGCCACGTGGACCGGCCCGACCACTGGGTCGCCCACCTGCGGCTGCTGCGGCGGCTGCAGGAGCGGGCGCTGGAGCGCAACGGGCGCCCGGGGTTCACCGAGTTCGTGGCGCTGCCGTTCGTGCACACCAACGCGCCCGTGTACCTGGCCGGGCTGGCCCGCACCGGGCCGACCGCGCGGGAGAACCGGGCGGTGCACGCGCTGGCGCGCATCCTGCTGCACGGGGCCGTCGACAACATCCAGTGCTCGTGGGTGAAGCTGGCCGAGGACACCTGCCGGGACCTGCTCCGGGGCGGGGTGAACGACGTCGGCGGCACTCTGATGGAGGAGACGATCTCCAGGATGGCCGGGTCCGACCAGGGCTCCTACAAGACCATCGGCGACATCCGGGCGCTGGTGGAGCCCACCGGCCGGCCGCTGCGGATGCGCACCACGCTGTACGGGGAGGTGCCCGGGGAGCGCCGCCGGGCCGCCGAGGCCAGCGACGGTGTGGCGGCGAGCGTGCGCCGGCCGCGGCTGCCCGTGGTCTGAGGCGCGCCGCGGCCGGCGGGAGAGGCGGTCGCCCCTGCCCCCGCACACCCGGGGCAGGGGCGACCGGCCGTCAGAACGCAGTGAGGAGGGCTAGCACGTTCCGACGGCCTTCCAGGGCCCCCACTGGGAGTCCTGGGGCGTGTCGCCCCGGGTCCAGTGACGGGCCTCGTAGACGGTGCCCTCGTAGGAGACGCGGTCGCCGCCGGTGTACACGGTGCCCGAGTCCCAGGCGGCCTCGCCGCACGGCTCGGCGGACCCGGTGGGGCTGGGGGAGGGGTCGGGTGACGGTGTGGGGCCGGTCCCGGTGCCGCCGCCCAGCCGGGCGGAGATGTCCTTGGCGAACCGGTAGTCGTTCGTCGCGTCCCAGTTGATGGACCAGGTCATCACCCCGCCGATGGGGCCGTAGGGCTGGGACGGCGTGAAGGAGCCGCACGAGGTGCCCTCCTCCAGGCAGTCCAGGGCGGCGATGACGTTGGAGGTCGGCTGGTGTCCGCCACCGGCGGCCTGCGGGGTCGCGGGCAGGCCGAGCCCGACCTGGTCGGGGCGCAGCCCCAGCTCCAGCTGGATGCAGGCCTGCGCGGTGAGGAAGTCGACCGTGCCCTGGCTGTAGACCTGCTGGTCGCAGCCCATCATCGCGCCGGAGTTGTAGTACTGCATGTTGACGATGGTCAGGATGTCCGGGATGGACTCGGCCAGCTGGTAGTAGGCGTAGCTGGGCGCCTGGAAGTCGATGGTCTGCGGGGCCATGGTGACGATCAGGTCGCCTCCGGCCCGGGAGTGCAGGTCGCGCAGGGCGTCCTCCATGTACCGGGCGTCCATGCCGTGCTCCAGGTCGATGTCGACCCCGTCGAAGCCGTACTCCTGCATGAGCGCGTGGGCGCTCTGGGCGAACCCGGCGGCCTGTTCGGGGTTGGTGACGTCGACGTGGCCCTTCTCGCCGCCGACCGAGATGACGACCTTGCGGCCCTGGGCCTGCATGGCGGCGATGTCGTCCTTGAACTGCTGCTCGGTGTAGCCGCCGAGCTCGTTCGAGGCCAGGTTGAAGGTGATGCCGCCGGGGGTCCCGGCGAGGTTGTCGGCGAAGGCGACGGCGACCATGTTGTACTCGGCGGGCACATCCGACAGCGGCATGGTCGTCGAGCCGTTGTCGAAGTTGTGCCAGTACCCGGTCAGCCAGGGGCCGGACGCGGCCTCGGCGGAGGCGGAGTCGGCGGCCAGTGCGGCGTCCGTGGGAGCGGGGCCGGAGGGCGGCAGGAGCGCGAGCGCGGCGGCGATGCCGCCGGCCGCTGCCGCGATGGCGGCGAGCGCGCCGCGCGTGCGGAGGGGGCGCATGGGGGGAAACTCCCTTGTCCGATTTCCGTGAGCGGGTGACGGCCGTGACAAGCAGGCTGCGCAGCGGTGCAAGAAACGTAAGCGGCGGCCGGGGTGGCCGTCAATGGAACAGAAAAGAAAGTTTTCGATTCGAGGGCTACAGCCCCGGGGGCTCGCGTAGGTCGAGCCGGCGGCGGACCGCCTGCAGCGTCTCGTGGCCGATCGTCCCCTCCCGGTAGAGCCGGTTCAGCGCCTCCCGCTGGGCGCGGGCCAGCTCGTGCCGGAGGAACAGGTCGCCGCGCACCCGCCGGCTCACCCGGGAGCGGGCCGTCTCGTCCTCGCCCAGCACCGCGCGGGCCTCGCGCACCTGGAGCTTGAGCATCTGCCGGTGCCGCTCGGCGGCGCGCTCGTCCACCTTCTCGTCCGAGGCCAGCTCGTCGAGCCGGGAGAGCGCCGCCCGCCCCATCGCCTCCTCGGCCACCGCGTACTCGCGGCGGGTGTCCTCCCCGCCCGCGAGCCCGGTCCAGCGCAGCACCAGCGGCAGCGTCGCCCCCTGGCCCACCAGCGTCCCGAGCACCACCACCGCCGCGAAGTACAGCAGCACGTTGCGGTCGACGAAGTACCCGCCGTCCAGCGTCGGAGGCAGCGACAGCGCGATCGCCAGCGAGATCGCCCCGCGCATCCCGCACCAGCCGATGACCAGCCGCTCGCGCGGCGACAGCGACCCCGGGTCCTCCGAGCCGCCGGGCCCCAGCAGCCGCACCAGCGGCGGCACCAGCATCTCCCAGGCCAGCCGCACCAGCACCGCCGTGCCCAGCACCGCCGCGCCGCCCAGCGCCAGCCGCACCCACGACAGCCCGGCCACCGCCTCGAAGACCGCGTGCAGCTGCAGGCCCAGCAGCACGAACAGCACCGACTCCAGGACCATCACCAGGCCGCGCCACACCGTCTGGCCGGTGACCCGCACCTTCGGCGGCAGCATCCCCTCCACCCGGGTGCCCAGGTAGAACCCGGCCACCACGGCCGCCAGCACCCCGGAGAACCCGGCGATGTCGGCGGGGACGTAGGCCACGAACGGCACCATGAGCGAGAGCACGAGCTGGCTGTTGGAGTCGCGCAGCCGCCGCCGGAACCACGCGGTCCCGAGGGCGACCGCCGTGCCCCACACCACCCCGCCCACGACCACCTTGCCCAGTTCGAGCGCGCCCGCGCCGACCGACAGCGGCGTGGACATGGCGGTCACCGCCAGGGAGAACAGGGTCAGCGCCACCCCGTCGTTGATCAGGCTCTCGCCCTCCAGCAGGGTGACCACCCGCTTGGGGGCGCCGACCCGCTTGAGCACGGCCGCCGAGGCCACCGCGTCGGTCGGGGCGACGGCCGCGCCCAGCGCGATCGCGGCCGGCCAGCCGGTGTCGGGCAGCACCAGCCACACCATCCCGGCGATGGCGAACGCCGTCACCAGGGTCATCACCACGGCGAGCGCGACGATGGGGCGCGCCTCGGCGCGGATGTCGCGGGGCGAGGAGAAGAAGGCGGCGCTGTAGATCAGCGGCGGCAGGAAGACGAGCAGGATGACGTCGGGCGGGAACCGGATCTGGGACAGGCCGGGCACGAACCCCGCGGCGGCCCCGAGCGCGACCAGCACGATCGCCTCGGGGATGCCCAGCCGCCCGGCCACCAGGCGCCCGGCGAACACGGTCACCCCGATGAGCAGCGCGGCAAGGATCAGCAGCTCGTCCGACACCCGCGCATCCCCCTCCGTGCACACCCCGCGGCCCAAGGGTGGCACTGGCCCGGGCCGCCGCCCCGGAGCCACGGCGGGACACGGCGATTCCGGGCACGGATCACACCGGCCGCTCCGATGTTGATCTCGGGAGAACCGCCCCTAAAACCGCGCCTTTAGCGTCGTTTCTCCCGAGATCAACAAGAGCGGGGGGAGGGGGTCAGCGCACGGCGATGAACGACTCGGGGTCCCTCGGCGGGCGGTCCTTGGGCGGGGCGGCGGCGTGGCCCACGGCCACCGCCCCCATCGGCTGCCAGTCCTCCGGCAGGTCCAGCACGCCGCGCACCGTGTCCGGGCAGAACATCGTGGACGACACCCAGGCCGACCCCAGCCCCTCCATGGCCAGGCCCACCAGCAGGTTCTGCACCCCGGCGCCCATCGCGACCAGGAACATCGACCGCTCGGCCGAGGCGCGCCGCTCATCCGGGTACGGGTGCGCGCCGTCCGCCACCAGGCAGGGCACCACCAGGTAGGGCGCGCGGCGCAGCACGTCGCCGCGCCGGGTCCGGCGCTCGACCGCCTCCTCCGAGAACCCGTCCGCACGCAGGTCGGCCACCCAGGCGGCGAGCATCTCGTCCAGCAGCCGCTCCCGCCTGGCCGCGTCCTCCACCAGGACGAAACGCCACGGCGTGGTGTGGTGCGGCGCGGGCGCGGTCACCGCGGCGGCCACCGCGCGGCGCACCGCCTCCGGGTCCACCGGGCGGCCGTCGAATTCGCGCACCGTGCGCCGCGCCGGGACCACGTCCCGCGAGCCGTACCGGAACAGGTCCTCGTCGGCGGGCCGCACCAGCGCCGCCGCGCCCGGCCCGTCCTCCTCGGTGACCAGCGCGTCCAGGCCGCGCACCAGCGCCACCGGGACCCCGGCCGCCTTGCCCTTGACCAGCTCCCCGGCGGCGGCGATCTCGTCGGCCACCGCGTTCACGGTGACCTCCAGCACGTTGCCGTTGCCGTCGCGGCCGCCGCGCAGGTCCAGCAGCGGCAGCACCCCGGCGGCGCCGATCGCCACGTCGGTCTGCCCGTTGCGCCAGGGCCGGCCGAAGGTGTCGCTGACCACCACGCCCACCCGGGCGCCGGTGCGCTCGCGCAGCCCCGCCCGCAGCCGCCGCGCCGAGGCGTCGGGGTCCTCCGGCAGCAGCAGCACGTGGCCGGGGGCGACGTTGGAGGAGTCCACCCCCGCCGCCGCCATCACCAGCCCGGTGCGGGTCTGCACGATGCGGGTGCCGCCGCGGCGCGCCACCACCCGCTCGGTCTCCTCGTCGATGGCCGACTCGCGGTCCTGGCGCCGGATCCGCCCCTCGGCCTTGCTGAGGATCTTGGAGGTGACCACCAGGACGTCGCCGTCGCGCAGCTCGGCGGCCCCGGCGATGAGCGCGGCCGGGTCGTCGCCCGGCGCCACTTCGGGGAGCCCCTTGAGGGGCACCACGGAGACGGCGTCGGCCGCGGTCATGCGCGCCGCTCCTTGATCCGCAGCCCCATGTCGACGGCCGCGCGCGCGATCGCGGCGGCGGCGTCGACGTCGGTCATGTACAGGGGGCGGGACTCCACCTCGATGCCGTCCGCCTCGACCCCGGCGTCCGCCTCGTCGACGAGCCAGCCGTCCAGCAGGTCGGGCCCGTAGTGCTCGGCGACGGCGCGCGCGGAGGTCTCCACCCCGATCGCGGTCAGGCAGGCGTCGGCCATGCCCCGCACCGGCGCGCCGCCGATGATGGGGGAGACGCCGACCACGACGGCCTCCTCCAGGGCCTCGCGGATCCCGGGGACGCCGAGGATCGACCCGACGCTCACCACCGGGTTGGACGGCGGCAGCACGACGAGGTCGGCCTCGCGCACCGCCTCCAGTACGCCCGGCGCGGGCGCGGCCTTCTCCGCGCCCACCGAGACGATCTGCCGGGCGGGGAGCTGGGCGCGGTGCCGGATCCACCACTCCTGGAAGTGGATGGCGCGTGGGCCCTCGTCGCCGTCGACGACCACGTGCGTCTCCACCTGGTCGTCGGTCATCGGCAGCAGGCGCACGCCCGGCCGCCACCGGTCGCACAGCGCCTCGGTGACCGCCGAGAGCGGGAACCCGGCGGCGAGCATCTGCGACCGCACGATGTGCGTGGCGGTGTCGCGGTCGCCCAGCCCGAACCAGGTGGGCTTCATGCCGTAGGCGGCGAGCTCCTCCTTGACGGTGAAGGACTCGTCGGCGCGGCCCCAGCCGCGCTCGTCGTCGATCCCGCCGCCGAGGGTGTACATCACCGTGTCCAGATCCGGACACACCCGCAGACCGAACAGGGTGATGTCGTCACCGGTGTTCCCGATGACGGTGATTGCCGCTTCGCTCTCTTGGCCCGATACGATCCCCAGCGTCGCCTTGAGGCCGCGTAGGAACCGTGCGCCTCCGATACCGCCGGCCGGCACGACTATCCGCATGGGGCCAAGTCTGGCAGGCTGTGGGCCGCATGTGCGCGGCGGACCCCTGTGACGCCTGCGACGGCGGGGGCGCACCGGACGCCGCTGCCCCGTCCCCGCACTCTTCCGGGGCCGCGGCCCGGAGACATCCCCGCTGGGCTCCACGGAGCGGGGATTCGGCCGGTGGGCTTGACAGACTGTCCATATGCAAAGCTTCCACCGTCGCGACAGCGAAGCAGCGGAGGGGAACCTCTCTTGAACAACGACGCAATCAACGGCCTGCGGGTGCCCGCGGCCTGGGCGCTGCTGGGCGCTGTGGCCGCGCGGATGCTCGCGGGTTTCATCGGGGTCTTCGGGGCGGAGGAGGTCATCGACGGCTTCGCCGGGTCGGGGCCGGCCTTCTTCGACCCGGTCACGGTCGGGCTGGTGGCACTGGCGGCGTTCCTGGTCACCACCGCGCCGCAGAAGGCGTCCGCGAATGTCCCGATCGTGATCACCGGCATGGTCATGCTGGGGCTCGGGGCGCTCATGGCCGTGCTGACCCTGATCATGTCCTTCGTGTCCGCCTCGGACAACGCGAGGATGGCGGACGGGTTCACCGCGCTGTTCTCGATCGCCGGGAGCGCAGCGGTCCTCGCGTTCGCCTTCGTCTACCTCTTCAAGCTCTTCGGCGACCCGACGCGGGTGCCGCGGGCGCAGCCGGCGCCGCAGATGGGCCAGATGGGCCAGATGGGGCCGATGGGGCAGCAGCAGGGCTTCGCGCCGCCGACCGGCGGGCAGCCCGCCTTCGGCGCCGACCCGTCGCAGACCTTCGGCGCGGACCCGGCCCAGACCTTCGCGGCCCAGCCGCAGCCGGGGGCCGACCCCTACGCCCCGCAGCAGCAGGTCCAGCAGGACCCCTACCAGCAGGCCTACGCCGACCCGTCGCAGGCCTACGGCACGGGCGCCCAGCCGGCCTACGGTGACGCCTACCAGCAGCAGGGCTACGAGCAGCAGGTCCAGCAGGACCCGTACCAGCAGGCCTACGCCCAGGACCCGTCCCAGGCGTACGGCACCGGCGGCCAGCCCGCTTACGGGCAGGAGCAGCAGGCCTACGCGCAGGACCCGTCGCAGGCCTATGGCACCGGCGGCCAGCCGGCCTACGGGCAGGAGCAGGCTCAGGCGTACGGCACGGGTGGCCAGCCCGCTTATGGCGACGCGTACCAGCAGCAGGGGTACGACCAGCAGGCCTACGCGCAGGACCCGTCGCAGGCCTATGGCACCGGCGGCCAGCCGGCCTACGGTGACGCCTACCAGCAGCAGGACGCCTACCAGCAGGCCTACGCCCAGGATCCGTCCCAGGCCTACGGCACGGGCGGCCAGCCGGCTTACGGTGACGCCTACCAGCAGCAGGGGTACGACCAGTACGCCCAGCAGCAGCCCTACGGCGACGCCTACGCCCAGCAGGCCCACCAGCCCCAGCAGGACGCCTACCAGCAGGCCTACGACCCGTCCGCGTACGCGCCGCAGCCCGAGGCGGGCGCGTCCGGCGACGCCCAGGGCGGCGCCGCGCAGAGCGGGGAGCAGGCCTCCGACCAGGGCGACCAGGACCAGCAGGCCTGGTACCGGGACGACGAGCGCCGCTGACGCCTCCGCCCCCGCCGCCCCGTCCGGCCCCCGGGCACCGGAAATGCGCGGCAATCCCTCGGATACCGGCCCAGCGACCGCCGAGAGCGGTGCGCAACGTGGTATTCAAGGGATTGCCACGCAACGCGCTTGACGTATCACAAGCATCACGCGTGTAATTTCAGGGTGTGTTTCACCCCTCCCGGGGGTCGTAGGGGAGGGGACATCTAGGGGGGCAATAGGAGGTGCGCATGAGCGAGGTGATCCCGCTGGCGCACGGCGCAGACGAAGATCTGGGCTGGCAGGAGCGCGCACTGTGCGCGCAGACCGATCCGGAGGCGTTCTTCCCCGAGAAGGGCGGCTCCACGCGGGAGGCCAAGAAGGTCTGCCAGTCCTGCGAGGTCCGGGCCGAGTGCCTGGAATACGCGCTGGAGCACGACGAGCGTTTCGGCATCTGGGGGGGACTCTCCGAGCGCGAGCGCCGCCGGCTGAAGAAAGCCGCCGGACAGGATTTCGATTTCCTGGCCGACATGCTCTAGGACCGGCCGTCTGCGCCGAGGGCGTGCGCTCCGGGATCTTCACCCCGGAGCGCACGTTTTTTTATCCCGCTTTTACGTCCCTCCCGCCGGGGCGCCCCGGTCCGCCCCGGTCCGCACCGCTCCTCCCGCCGTGTCCGCGGCGCCCTCCGCCTCCGCATCCGGCCGCATCCACCCGCCCCCGCCCCGCTCCGTCCGTTCCGCCCCCGGCCGCGCCCGGTGTGCCGTAAGGTGATCTGCCGAATGAGTCGGACCGTTTCCCGCTTAACACCCCGACCCTCGACCCCCGAGAGACCCGCAGCGTGCTAGCCCAGGACCCCGATCCCGCCCTCCCCATCGTCACGGCCGTGATCGTCGCCCACGACGGAGAACGCTGGCTCGCGGAGGCGCTGCAGGCCGTCCGCGACCAGTCCCGCCCCGTCCAGCGCGTCGTCGGCGTCGACGCGGGCAGCCGCGACCGCAGCGGCGAGGTGCTCGCCGAGTACCTGGCCCCCGACGCGATCGCCGCCGCGCCCCGCGACTCCGGGTTCGGCGGCGCCGTCCGCGCCGGCCTGGACCTGCCCCGGCTCGCCACCCCGTTCCCGGGCGCCGGGCCCGGCGCCACCGAGTGGATCTGGCTGGTCCACGACGACTGCGCGCCCGCCCCCGACGCCCTGGAGCGGCTGCTGGCGGCCGCCGCCGACGACCCGCGCGCGGCGGTGCTCGGCCCCAAGCTGCGCGACTGGTACGACCGGCGGCTGCTGACCGAGGCCGGGGTGACCATCGACGGCGCCGGGCGCCGCGAGACCGGGCTGGAGCCGCGCGAGTTCGACCACGGCCAGCACGACGGCGACCGCCAGGTGCTCGCCGTGTCCAGCGCCGGGATGCTGGTGCGCCGGGACGTGTGGGACGCCCTGGGCGGCTTCGACCCCTCGCTCCCCGTCTTCCGCGACGACATCGACTTCTGCTGGCGGGCCGGGGCCGCCGGGCACCGGGTGCTGCTGGTCACCGGCGCGGTCGCCTACCACGCCGAGGCCGCCGCCCGCCGCCGCCGGCGCATCGGCGCCGCCGGGGACCACCCCCGCCGCCTGGACCGGCGCAACGCCCTGTTCGTGCTGCTGGCCAACCTGCCCTTCGGGGGGATGGCCGGCGCGCTGCTGCGCAACTCGCTGGGGTCGCTGCTGCGGGTACTGATGTACCTCATCGCCAAGCGGCCCGCCGACGCCCTCGACGAGGCGGTGGCGATCACCTCGGTGTACCTGATGCCGGGGCGGCTGATCCGCGCCCGCTTCCGCAGGCGTCGCAACCGGCGCCGCACCTACAGCGCCATCCGGCCCTACCTGGCGCACGGCGTGGCCATGCGGCAGTTCACCGAGACCGTGGTCGGGCTGCTGACCGGGGAGGGCGGGCGGACGTCCTCCGGGCGCCACCAGGCGGCGTCCCCGGCCTCGGGGCCGCAGGAGGACGAGGAGCTGCTCGCCGACGAGCACGGCGCCGTGCGCCGCCTGCTCACCCACCCGGGCGTGCTGCTGGTGCTGGCGCTGACCGCGGTGGCGCTGGTCGCCGAGCGGTCCCTTCTCAGCGGCGGCACCCTGGCCGGGGGAGCGCTGCCGCCCGCGGCGGGCGGTGCGTCGGACCTGTGGGCGCTGTACCTGTCGGGGGCGCACGACACCGGCATCGGGTCGTCGGCGCCGGTGCCGACGTACGTGGGCATCCTGGCGCTGCTGTCGACCGCCGCGCTGGGCAAGCCCTGGCTGGCCGTCACCGTGCTGCTGCTGGGCTGTGTGCCCCTGGCCGGGGGGACGGCCTACCTGCTCGCGCGCGAGGTGCTGACGTACCGGCCCGCGCGGCTGTGGATGGCCGGGTCCTACGCGCTGCTGCCGGTGGCCACCGGGGCCGTCGCCCAGGGGCGGATCGGCACGGCGGTCGTGCACGCGCTCCTGCCGGTGCTGGGGCTGCTCGCGTCGCGCATGCTGACCCTGCCGCCCAAGCGCTCCCGCCGCGCGGCGTGGGCGATCGCGCTGCTGCTGGCGGCGGGCACGGCGTTCGTGCCGCTGCTGTGGCTGCTGGCGCTGGTCGGCGGCGTCGTGGTGGCGGTCGCCTTCGGGCACCTGGGGCGGCGCCTGTACACCAGCCTCGGCATCGCGCTGGGCATGCCGCTGCTCCTGCTGCTGCCGTGGTCGGTGGAGCTCCTGCTGCACCCGTCGCAGTGGCTGCTGGAGGCAGGGCTGCACGACCCGGCCCTGTCGTCCCCGCCCGCGGCGGCGCACCAGCTGCTGATGCTGTCCCCGGGTGGGCCCGGGGCGCCGCCGTGGTGGGTGACCGCGGGGTTCGTCGCGGCGTCGCTCAGCGCGCTGCTCCTGCTCCGCCGCCGGATGCTGGTGGCGGTCGGCTGGTGCATGGCGCTCTTCGGGATCCTGGTGGCGATCCTGACCAGCCGGGTGGCGGTGGAGCCGTTCTACGGAGGGCCGCCCGCGCACGCCTGGCCGGGGGTGGCGCTGGCGTTCGCGGCGACGGCAATGCTGCTCAGCGCCGCGCTGGCCGCCCAGTCGTTCGGGGGGATGTGGCGCGCGGGCGGGCTGCGCCGGGCCTTCGCGGCCGGGGCGGCGGCGCTCGCCCTGACCACGCCGGCGGGGGCGGCCGCGGCGTGGATGTGGCAGGGCGTCGACGGGCCGCTGAGCGGTGACGCGCCGGCGCCGGTGCCCGGGTTCCTCACGGCGACCACGGGCGGGGCCGAGGGGGTGCGCACCCTGGTGGTGTCCCCGGCCGGGGACGGTCCGCTGCGGTACGCGGTGCTGCGGCCGGGCGAGCCGCGCCTGGGGACCGAACAGGTGCAGCCGGAGGCCGGGGCGCGGGAGGCCCTGGAGACGGCGGTGGCGGAGCTGGCCGCGGGGCGCGCGGGGAACGAGGTCGAGGCGCTCGCCGACTACGGGATCGGGCACGTGCTCGTCCCCGGCCCGCCGGACGGCGGCGGTGAGGCGCTCACCATCGTGGACACGCTGGACGGGACGCCCGGGCTGACCCGGCAGATGCACAACGGGGACTTCGCGCTGTGGCGGCTGGACGAGCCGACCGGGAGGCTGCGGCTGGCCGAGCCGGGGGCGGCTGCCGGGGACGACTCCGGTGAGTCCGGAGCGGGCGCTGCCGCGGGCGCCGCGGCCGACGCTGCTGCGGCCGACGGCGACGAGGAGGCGGTGCCGGAGGTCCTGGCCCCGGACGCAGACGGGCGGGTGTCCGTGCCGCCCGGGGCGGAGGGCCGGGCGCTGCTGCTGGCCGAGCCCGCAGGGGCGGGGTGGACGGCGACGCTGGGCGGTCGGGAGCTGGAGGCCGAGGCCACGACGGCGGGGACCACGGCGTTCGCGGTGCCCGCGTCCGGCGGCGAGCTGGTGGTCGAGCGCGACGCCACCGTGCGCGACGCGTGGCTGGTGGCGCAGGGGGTTCTGCTGGCGGTGGCGCTGGTGCTGGCCTCGCCCGGTGCGCGGACGGCCGAGGACGACTCCGAGGCCGAGGTGCGGGCCCAGGGGCGCCCGCGCCGCCCCAGGCGGGGCGGAAAGCGGGCCCGGGGGCACCGGCGCGCGGGCGCGGAGACGGGCCGGTCGGACCGGACGGGCGACGACGATGGCGGCGGCGATCGCGGCGGTGGCAGCGGCGGTGGCAGCGGCGGCGATGGCGGGGGCGGGGGCGCCGAGGCGCCTCCGGAGTCCGAGGAGACGGCCACGGCGTCGGTCGGCGCCACTAGCGGAGACGCCAAGGCGTCCACCCCCGAGGCCGCGACCGCGAACGGCCGGGGAAGGCGCCGGGGCCGCAGAAGGGCCGGAGGCCCGGCCACGGGTCCGCTCCCGTCGGTCGGGGGGTCGTCGAACGGCGACGGCGCCGACCGTCCGCGCGGCCACCGGAGGTCGTCCGGTTCGGGTCCCTCCACGACAGGGCCCTTCCCCGCGGTCGGGGAGCCTTCCGACGGCGGCGCTCCGGACCGTCCGCGCAGCCATCGCAGGCCGCCTGGTTCGGGGCCTTCCACGACGGGTCCCTTCCCGGCGGTCGGCCGCAGGGCCGGGACGTCGCGGGCCGAAGGCGGGCAGGACGACGCCGGGCAGGAGGACGCCGGGCAGGACGGCGCGCAGGGAGGCGCGCAGGGAGGCGCCACCGACGGCGCGGCGCCGGACGGCCGTGACCAGGGCAGGGGCCGGGGCAGGGCCCGGCGCCACGCCGGACGTGCGCGCGGCCGGGGTCGGCTGTGGGGACGCCGGAGCGGTGCCCAGGACGCCGGGGCGGACGATCCGGACGGCCCGGCCGAACGGGCTGAACAGGCCGAAGGAGCTGAACAGGCCGAAGGAGCTGAACAGGGCGCCGACCGTGCTGGGGAGGAGCGGGCGTGAAGCTCATCGTGCAGAACCGGTTCGCGCTGCTGGGCCTGGTGGCCTTGGCGCTGGCGGCGCTGCTCGGCGTGGCCGCCGTGACCCGGCCGGACGGCGCGCCTTCGGCGTCCGGCAGCGGTGAACGGGTGCGGGTGGAGTCGGCGCTGCGGGTGTGCCCGTCGCCGCCGGACGGCACCGAGACCGAGGCGGGCGCCTACGTCCCCTTCGACGGGGACGAG
The DNA here is from genome assembly GCF_027706725.1 of Nocardiopsis endophytica. Classification (GTDB taxonomy): domain Bacteria; phylum Actinomycetota; class Actinomycetes; order Streptosporangiales; family Streptosporangiaceae; genus Nocardiopsis_A; species Nocardiopsis_A endophytica. The sequence continues at coordinate 2,162 of NZ_JAQFWQ010000050.1, read as the reverse complement.
GAGGGCGACCTGGTCCTGGAGCCCAACGAGGAGGACCCGCACGTCCCGCTCGCCGAGGGCGGCCTCCCGGGCCAGCTGCTCGCCGAGGACGTCTCCGACAGTGAGGGGGCGTCGGTCCTGCACGCGTCGGGGGCGTTCGCGGCCGGGTTGGACGCGGCCGTGACGGCCCGCGCCGAGGACGGCGACGCCGAGGACGACGGCGCGCCGGGGCTGGCCGCGGTCGGCTGTGCGGAGCCGGGGTGGAGCACCTGGTTCGCCGCCCCGTCGGGGGACGGCGTGGACGAGCTGCGGTTGCGCCTGGCCAACCCGGACGACTCGGCGGCGGTGGCGACCGTCGAGGTGTACGCGTCGGACGGGCCGGTCTCCGACTCGTCGGTGCGGGGCGTGCGGGTGGAGCCGCACGCCGAGGAGGTCGTGGAGCTGGGGGAGTTCACCGAGGCGTCGTCGGGCGACGCCGCGGCGGTGCACGTCCGCACGTCGTCGGGGCGCGTGGCGCCGTCGCTGCTGGTCGAGCGCTCGGGGCCGGGGACGGAGTGGGCGCCGGTGACGGGGCGCCCGGCACGGAGCCAGACGGTGCCGGGGGTGCCCGGCGGGGGCGGGAGCCGCACGCTGCTGCTGGCGGCGCCCGGCGACGACCCGGCCGAGGTGCGGGTGCGGCTGGTGACCCCGGACGGCGAGGTGGAGGTCGAGGCGCTGGAGGCGGTGGACGTGCCGCCGGCGTCGACGACCGCCGTCGACCTGGAGAACCCGTTGAACGAGTCGCCGGGGACGGTGGTCGTGGAGTCCGACCGGCCGGTGGTGGCGGGCGTGGCCTCCGAGCGCGAGGGCGGGGATGACACCGCCGTGACGGGGGCGGTGCCGGCACTGTCGGCGGCCTCGGGCGGTGCGGGGTCGGTCCCGGTGGTGCGGGACGGCGCGTCGGTGGACCTGGCGGTGACGGCGCTGGAGGAGGACGCCGTGGTGATCGCGACCCCGGTGTCCCCGGACGGGACGACGGGCGACCCGGTCCAGATCGAGGCCGGGGCCGGGACGGTCGCCGAAGAGGAGATCACGGGGCCGGACGGGGCGTACGCCCTGGCACTGGAACTGGGGGACCGGTCGGGGCCGGCGCACATCGCGGCGGTCCTGACGGACGGCGATGGGAAGGACCGCCGGACGGCGGTGCTCCCGGTCCGCCCGTCCCCGTCCGAGGTGCGCCTCCCGGCGGTGACCGGGGGCCTAACCGCCATCTCCGGCGGAGGAGGGGAAGGGGAACGCCGGTAGCGGAGCGGGATCCTCCGCGCCGAACGCCGGTAGCGCGGCCCGCCGCGCTGACCGCGGTGCCCGCTCAGGGGCACCTGGGTCGGTTGCTCAGGCGGCTCGGGTGCGGGTTCCATCCCCGCCGTCCGCGGGTGCGTGGTCTCTGCCGCTCGGCGGGTCCACCCGACCCCAGGGCACGCGGTGGTACAGGTCGGCGTGCCCCTCGCGGCAGAAGCACCCCAGGGGCGACAAAGGCCGGCGGCCCATCCGGTAGCACGGTCGGGCGCGGCGTGTGTGCGTGGTCACCGTGATGGGCGGCGACGGAGTGAGCGGGGCGGTTCCCCGGCCTACCAACCGTCCGTCTGGTCGCTCATGCCCCAGGTAGGCGGGCCAACAGGTACCCCGCTCACGGCCTCCGGCCGGGCGGCGGACCGCCGGAGTGTGAGGTCGCAAGGCAGCGACGACGAAGGTCAGCGGCCCTCGGTGCAGCGCCGTCGGGCGCGGCGCGTGTGCGTGGCCACCGGAGAGGGCGGCGACGGAGCGAGCGGGGTGGTTCCCCGCCCATGCCTGCCGTCCGCCAGGTTCCTCGCGGTCCGGGCAGGCGGGCGGCTGGGCAGGTACCCCGCTCTCGGGCTCCGGCCGGGCGACGGGCCGCCGGAGTGCAAGGCCGCAAGGGCAGCGACGAGGACAGGCCCGCAGCCCGTGCGGCAGCGTCGTCGGCCGTCCGGCGTGTGTGGTCGACGTGTTCGGCGGCGACGGAACGAGCGGGGCGGTTCCCTGGCCCTGCCTGCCGTCCGGCGGGTCCCTCGCGGTGCGGGTGGGCGGCGCGGCCGGGTGGGGCGGTGGTGGCCTGTGTTCGTGGCGGCCGTCGGCCCGGTGCGCCCCTGCCCGGCGATGATCTCGACGAAGGTGCTGTCATCCTG
>NZ_JAQFWQ010000049.1 GCF_027706725.1 Nocardiopsis endophytica | reverse complement strand
CCCTCGGCGATGATCTCGACGAAGGTGCTGTCAAAACCGCCAGGATGACAGCACCTTCGTCGAGATCATCACCGGGAAGGGGCGCACCGGGCCGACGGCCGCCACGAACACGGGCCACCACCACCCCACCCGGCCGCACCGCCCACCCGCACCGCGAGGAACCCGCCGCCCGGCAGGGGCCCGTAAGCGGGGTACCTGCTCAGCCGCCCGCCGACCCGGACCGCGAGCGGCCAGACGGACGGCAGGCAGGGCCGGGGAACCGCCCTGCTCATGCCGTCGCCGCCCTTTACGGCGACCACGCACACGCGCCGCACCCGACAGCGCTACCGCGTGGGCCGCTGGCCTGTCCTCGTCGCTGCCCTTGCGGCCTTGCACTCCGGCGGCCCGCCGCCCGGCCGGAGCCCGGAGCGGGGTACCAGTTGGGCCGCCCCTCAACCCGGACCGCGAGAAACCCGCCGCCCGGCAGGCAGGGCCGGGGAACCGCCCCGCTCATGCCGTCGCCGCCACCCCCGCCGACCATGCTCACGCCCGGCGGCCGACAGCGCTACCGCGAGGGCTGCTGACCTTTCCTCGTCGCCGCCCATCACGGTGACCGCGCACGCGCGCTGCGGCTGACGGCGCTCCCGTGTAGGGCGCTGACCTCCATCGTTGCCGCCTCGCGGCCCTGCGCTCCGGTGGCCCGCCGCCCGGCCGCCGTCCTTGAGCGGGGGACCCGCCGCCCCGTGTCCGCTCTGGTGGGCGGACTCTTCGGGGTGGCCGATGCCCTACCCTCCCTTCAGGCGTGGGGTCCGGACCGTGGGCCGCGCGTATCGACCGCTGCCGAGCGAGGACGGGGAAGCACGCCATGGAGGGAACGTCCTTCGAGGAGGTCGTGTCCGAGGTCGTCAGCACGCAGGTGGCGCCGCCGTGGTGGCTGGTCGTCGCGACCGGCGTGGCCGCCCTGGTCCTGGTGTCCACCGGAGGGCCGTGGCGGCTGGCGCGCAACGTCGTCACCATCGCCCACGAGGGCGGGCACGCGCTGGTCGCGCTGCTCAGCGGGCGGCAGCTGACCGGGATCCGGCTGCACTCGGACACCTCCGGGGTGACCGTCTCGCGCGGGCGCCCCGACGGGATCGGGATGATCCTCACCGTCTTCGCCGGCTACGTGACGCCGTCGGTGGTGGGCCTGGTCGGGGTGGTGTTCCTGCTCAGCGGCCGCATCACCGCGCTGCTGTGGGTGTCGGTGCTGCTGCTGGCCGCGCTGCTGGTGATGATCCGCAACCTCTACGGCGTGGTCTCGGTGGTGGGCACCGGCGCCCTGGTGTTCGTGATCTCCTGGTTCACCCCGGCCGAGGTGCAGGCCGCCTTCGCCTACTTCTTCACCTGGTTCATGCTGGCCGCCGGGGTGCGGCCGGTGTTCGAGCTGCAGTCGCAGCGGCGCCGCCAGCCCTCCCCGCAGTCCGACGCCGACCAGCTCCACCGGCTCACCGGGATGCCCGGCACCGCCTGGGTGATGGTCTTCGGCGCGGTCAACCTCGCGGCGCTGGCGCTGGGCGTGTGGCTGCTGTGGACCTCCGCGGGTCCCGTGCTGTGAGGGGGACGACAACGGGAGGGCGTGGCCGGATCCGGCCACGCCCTCCCGCCGTTCCCGATCAGGAGCTGGGCGCGTTCAACGGGGCGGCGAGCGCCGCGGCGACGTCCGGCATCACCGGGACCCGGGTGTCGATCGCGGTGACCCGCAGGATCTGGGCCACGCGCTCGTTCGGGGCGGCCACCATCACCGCCGCGTAGTGCTCCTTGGCGAGCTTGTGGGCCTGGATGAGCACCCGGAGCCCGCTGGAGTCGATGAAGTCGAGCCGGGAGAAGTCGAGCACCACACGCCCGTGCGGCATGGACTCGACCGCCTCGCGGGCGGCGGCGTGGAAGCGCCGCTCGGTGGCCAGGTCGACCTCGCCCTCGAGAGCGAGCACGAGGCCCTCGTCGTGGCTGTGGCTGGTGATCGTCAGGGCGGGCATGGCGGCTCCGGGAGTGCCCGGGCGGGCGCCGTGGGCGCCCCCGGCGGGGACAGCGGTCCGCGGGGCGCCCCGTTCCGGGCGGGCGCCGTGCACGGTCGCCTGCGCGGGCGCATGGTCGCGGCGGGACTGCTGACTCATCGTGTGGCTCTACCCCTCGTGCCGGGCGCCTGGTCGGGACCGGCATCTGCGTGGTCTTCGTCGTCGGCGATCGCTCGACGCCGGGGCGGGCGGCCGGGTGCGGGTGGCCGGGCCGGACGCGGCCTGCGGGGCGACCCGTGGGCTGGAACTCTCACGCCCGCTGGTTGCTAAGGAGGTTAGAACAAGCCTCCGTCCCGGACCATACCACACGGCTGTGGCCTATTCGTGACATGAGTGAAGCGCGAGCGTGCTCACAGTCGGGGTGGAGTGTTAGCCTCGCCACAACCAAGCAACTGCTTGTTTCATTGGGAGGCGTCCCGGCATGGCCATCGAGTTCACCAAGGCGACCGCGCGCGTCGGCGCCTACGTCACCGGCCTGGATCTGCGCCAGGAGCTGTCCGGGGAGGAGGTCGCCACCGTCCACCGCGGCCTGCTCGACCACGGCGTGCTCTTCTTCCGGGGCCAGGACATCACCGACGAGCAGCACGTGCGCTTCGCGCTGCGGTTCGGCGAACTCAACACCCCGCCGATGAAGGCCAAGGAGCCCACCGGGGACCCGGTCGCCGACGCGATGCACGTTCTCAACCAGACCAGCCCCAAGGGCGAGGGCGGCGACAGCTGGCACGCCGACAACACCTTCATGCCCAACCCGCCGCACGGCTCCATCCTGCGCGCCGTCGTGCTGCCCTCCGTCGGCGGCGACACCCTGTGGGCCAGCGCCTGCGCCGCCTACGACGGGCTCTCACCCGAGGTGCGCGCGCTGGCCGACTCCCTGACCGCCGTGCACGACATCACCCCCGGCGTCCGCAAGGCCATCGCCAAGGGCCACCCCCTCGACCTGGCCGACCTGCAGCGCCGCTTCCCGCCCCGGGAGCACCCCGTGGTGCGCACCCACCCCGAGACCGGCCGCCGCCTGCTGTACGTGCACCGCAGCTCGGTCACCCGGATCAGCGGCCTGGACGAGTGGGAGAACGAGGCGATCCTGCCGATGCTGTGCGACCAGATCCGCCGCCCCGAGTACCAGGTGCGGCTGCACTGGGAGGTCGGCACCATCGCCTTCTGGGACAACCGCGCGGTGCAGCACTACGCGGTCCCCGACTACACCGAGCGCCGCGAGATGCACCGGGTCACCGTGGACTTCCCGAAGGGGTTCGACGGCTGACCCCCTCGTCCTCCGCGCCCCGGCCGCCCGCGGCGCCGGGGCCCTCGCGCCGCAGCACCCAGGTCGCCGCCGACAGCGTCAGCGGCACCGCCACGGTCAGCGCCAGCGCCGGGATGGCGATGCCCGAGTCGTTGGCGGCGAACCCCACCAGCGCCGTCACCAGCGACCCGGTCAGCCCGGCGCGCAGCATGGGCGCGTACTCGTAGGTCCGCTGCAGCACCCCCATCCGCCAGTTCGTCGGCTTGTTCAGCACCGCGAACAGGAACAGCAGCGCGCACCCGGCCAGCAGCGTCAGCTGCCAGTTGCCCAGGGTGCCGAGCATGGCGCCCAGCTTGCGCTGCACGATCGGCCACGCGTCGCCCTCCAGCACCTGCCCGGCGAACAGCCCGAAGTGGCTGCGCTCGGCCGGCGGGCGCAGGTAGTCCCAGTAGGCGACCGCGGCCAGCACCGCCGCCCCGCCCGCGCACACCGCCGCCATCCGCACCAGGGTCACCCTGCGCCCGGCGATCATCAGCACCGTCACGGCCAGCCCCGGCACCAGGGCGAACAGCCCCCCGAAGTCGGTGCCCAGCCCGGGCCAGCCCACCACCAGCACGGTCGCCCCGCCGACGGCCGAGGCGACCGCGACCGCCGTGCGGCGCCGCCCCGCCGCGATCAGGTAGTGCGCGATCCCGGCCACCGCCATCAGCATGCCGGTGGAGAAGGTCGCGAAGGCGATGTTGCCGAGCCCGTAGAAGCGCCCGGCTACGATGGGGGTGTAGCCCATGGGCGAGTTCATCTGCAGGTTCGCGCCGGTGCACATGTCGGTGAACAGCACGGCCGTGGTGATCCCGGCGACCACCGTCATCGGCCCCAGGACGTCCCTGCGCCAGGGCCCCGCCAGCGCCGCCGTGACGATGAGCGACGCGAACAGCAGCACGCACAGCGGCAGGGCGGCCTCGGGCACCGGGAACGACCACCAGGGCACGAGGTTGGCCAGGTAGCTCGCCACGGGCACCGACGCCCCGCCCAGCGCGACCGCCCGGGTCGCCGCCAGCACCGCCGCGCGCTTGTCCCGGTCGCGCCCGCCCCACCGGTGCACCGCGTAGGCCGCCGCGGCGTAGATGAGCAGCTGGATGGCGACCAGCAGGCTGAAGAAACCCGCCATCAGCGACTCCACCACGTTGGCCGCGGTGTTGAACTCGGCCAGCCCGTCCACGGCGGCGCCCAGCTCGGCGGGGCGCTCGACCGGCGCCCAGGACCGCCCCACCGTCGCCGGGGGCGGGTCCATCCCCAGGGAGCGCAGGAGGGTGGTCGTCGTGTCGGTGAGGGTGACCAGCCCGTCGCGCCGGGTCGACTCCGAGGTCAGGTAGCGCCCCTCGTACCCGCCTCCGGCCGGGCCCGGGCCGTGCAGCAGCGCCGCGTTGAGGTTGGACCGCCCGGCCTCCACGGACACCCCGGCCACGATCAGCGTCGCGCCCTCGGGCACCGCGTCCGCCACCGTGCCGATCCGCTCGTCGATGGCCGACAGCGCCTCCAGCCGGTCGGCGCTCTGCACCGGGTCCGGCTCGGGCTCGGAGTCGCCCTCCGGGGAGGCCTCGGGGCCGGGCGAGGCCTCCGGGTCCACCGGCGGGTCCAGGTACAGGTCGGACAGCCCGTCCAGGTCGACCACGGTCAGCCAGGCGCCGGCCACCCGCTCCTCGGTGAGGGCGGAGGGGTTGGCGATGTAGTCGTCGACGCGGCCCTGCCCGTCGGCGGCGGCGAGCGCCGCGCCGGGGCCGACCGCCAGGGTGGTGCCCCCGGCGTCGTGCACCGCGCGGCCGAGCAGCCCCACGCGCGCGCCGTAGGGCGATTCGGCGTTGACCGCGACGTGGTCGGCGTAGTCCTCGACCACCGCCCCGTCGCCGTCGCGGGCGGGCGGGACGGGCAGCTCGCAGATGGAGTGCCGCTGGCGCTCGCTGAAGGCGCGCTGCCCGGCAGAGACGGTGAGCCAGCCGTCGACGGGGCAGGTGCGCGAGGTGGCGGTGCGGATCGACATGTCCCCGATGGCGCCGTCCTCGGCCAGCGACCACAGCTCGGGCGTGGTGCCGGGGCCGGCCTCCTCCCACATGAGCCCCGGGACGCCGACGAGCACCACCGGCGCGCCGGACGGAGGGGCCGCCGCCGATGCCGGGGGCGCGGGGGCGGCCGGGACCACCGCGGACACGAGCGCCGCCACGGCGGCCAGGGCGGCGAGCACGCCCGCCGCGGTCGCGGGCCGGTCCGCCGGTCCCCCCACAGGCACGGGATCCTCCTCGCTCCGGGGCCACCTGCTGCACACGGTAGCGGTCCGGGCACGCCCGATGGAGGTGTGCCACGCAGCCTGTGGACGAGTGGACGAGGGCGGTGCCGGGCCCCCGCTCCGCCGACGCGGGGTCAGTCCACCCGCAGGCCCTCGAAGGCGACCACCGCGACCTGGGCGGCCAGCCCCTCGGCGTCCAGCCCGCCGCCCGGCCGGTACCACTCCACCAGCGAGTTCACCATCCCGAACAGCAGCCGCCCGGCCACGTCCGGATCGACGTCGGGCCGGATCGCCCCCTCGGCCATGCCCTCCCGGACCAGGTCGGCCACGAACCGGTCGAACTCGCGCCGCCGCTCCAGCGCCCTGCGCTCCACCGGCGTGTTCCCGCGCACCCGCAGCAGCAGCGTCACGTGCGGCAGCTCCTCTACGAGCGCCAGCACGCTTCCGTGCAGCACGTGCTCCAGCCGCCTCAGCACCGGCCCGCCGGTGGCCTCCGGTTCGCGGGTGACGGCGAACAGGGCGTCCAGCGCCCGGTCCAGGGACTGGCGCAGCAGCTCGGACTTGCCCGAGACGTGGTGGTAGATGGCGGACTTGGTCACGCCCAGCGCGCGGGCCAGGTCCTCCATGCTGGTCCCGTCGTACCCCCGCTCGTTGAACACGCGCACCGCGGTCCGCAGGACCGAGTCGGCGTCGTGGCCGGGCCTGCCGGCGCGGCGGCGCGCGGAGGCGGAGGGGCCGGGCGGGGGACCGGAAGCGGTGGAGCGGGACACAGAGGGTGAATCTACCCCGGCCGCAACGGTCCCGGAGTGCGCATCGCCGCCCTGGTCGCCAACGGTGTCCGACGTCACGGCCGCTCGTCGACCGTCCTGCGCACCTTGCCGGAGGAGCGCTCCAGCGTCCCGGGGTCGAGCACCTCCACCGCGGCGCCCACCCCGGTGTGCTCGCGCACCGCCTCGGCCAGCACCCGCCCGGCCTGGGCGCGCTCCCGGTCGGCCACCCCCGGACGGGACTCCACCCGAACCGTCATCTCGTCCAGCCGCTCCGGCCGCCGCAGCACGATCTGGAAGTGCGGCGCCAGCGCCGGCACCCGCAGCACCTGCTCCTCGACCTGGGTGGGGAACAGGTTGACCCCGCGGAGCACGATCATGTCGTCGCTGCGCCCGGAGATGCGCTCCATGCGCCGGAACGCGGGCCGCGCGGTGCCGGGAAGCAGTCGCGACAGGTCCCGGGTTCGGTACCGCACCACCGGCATGGCCTCCTTGGTCAGCGAGGTGAACACCAGCTCGCCCTCGCCCCCGTCGGGCACCGGCGCGCCGTCGACCGGGTCGACCACCTCGGGGAGGAAGTGGTCCTCGAACACGTGCGGCCCGTCCTTGCTCTCCACGCACTCGTTGGCCACCCCCGGGCCCATCACCTCCGAGAGCCCGTAGATGTCCACCGCGTGCAGGTCGAAGACCTCCTCGATCTCCGCGCGCATGTCCTCGGTCCACGGCTCTGCGCCCAGGATCGCGGTGCGCAGCGACGTCGTCCGCGGGTCGACCCCCTCCTCGCGCATCGCGTCGGCGATGGTGAGCAGGTAGGAGGGGGTGACCATGATGGTCTCCGGCTCCAGGTCGCGGATCAGCCGCACCTGCCGGGAGGTCTGCCCGCCGGACACGGGGATGACCGTGCACCCCAGGCGCTCGGCGCCGTAGTGCGCCCCCAGCCCGCCGGTGAACAGCCCGTACCCGTAGGCCACGTGCACCTTCTCGCCGGGCCGCCCGCCCGAGGCGCGGATGCACCGGGCCACCAGGTCCGACCAGATGTCCAGGTCGCCGCGCGTATAGGCGGCCACGGTGGCCCGCCCCGTGGTACCGCTGGAGGCGTGCAGCCGCAGCACCTTGTCGTGGGGCACCGCCAGCGCGCCGTAGGGGTAGGCCTCGCGCAGGTCCTCCTTGGTGGTGAAGGGGAAGCGGGCCAGGTCGGCGAGGGAGCGCAGGTCGTCGGGGTGCACCCCGGCCGCCTCGCACTTGCGCCGGTAGAAGCCCTGGCGGGCGTAGGCGTGGGCGAGCGTCCAGCGCAGCCGTTTGAGCTGGTGCTCCTCCAGCATCCCGCGGTCGGCGCGCTCCATCGGGTCGAGCATCCCGGGGCCGGGGGCGGGACCGAGGCGCCTGCCGCCGGGGGCGGGGGCGTGGGGGGACGGGTCGGTCACGGCGTCGTCCTTTCGGCTGGCGCGCCCTGGAGCGCGGGGGACGGACCCTTGCGGCCTGAACGAACGGTCGGTTAGTAAGTACGGCATAGACAAGCACCACCGGCCGGGGCGCTGTCAAGGGGCGCGGCGGCCGCCGGTGCCCGAAAGCCCAGCTGGACGCGACGACGCGCAGGGAGAGGCCGCCCAATGGACCCGAGCGAGCTCTACGAACGGCACCGCAAGACCCTGGAGGAGGCGGTCGGCGCCATCCGCGGCCGGCACTTCTGGTCGCCCTACCCCGAGTCGCCGAGCCCGAAGGTCTACGGCGAGGAGGCCGCCCCGGCCGGCAAGGCGGCCTTCGAGGCCTACCTGGGCCGCGACTTCCCGCTGGAGGGCCACCCCGGCACCGGGGACCGGGTGGTCACCGAGCGCTCGCCCTACGGCCTGCCCCTCGGCGTGGGCTACCCGCGCGCCGGGGCGGACGCGCTCATCGCCGCCTCGCAGAAGGCCGCCGGGCCGCTGCGGGACGCCGGTCCGGACGCGCGCGCGGGGATCTGCCTGGAGATCCTGGACCGCATCAACAAGCGCAGCTTCGAGATGGCGCACGCCGTGCAGCACACCAGCGGGCAGGCGTTCGTCATGGCCTTCCAGGCGGGCGGCCCACACGCCCAGGAGCGCGGCCTGGAGGCGGTCGCCTACGGGCACGACATGACCACCGGCTACGGCGGCACCGTGCGCTGGGAGAAGCCGCAGCGCAAGGGGGACCCGCTGGTGATGGAGAAGCGCTTCACGGCGGTGCCGCGCGGCGTCTCCCTGCTCATCGGCTGCAACACCTTCCCCACCTGGAACGCCTACCCGGCCCTGTTCGCGAGCCTGGTCACCGGCAACACCGTCATCGTCAAGCCGCACCCGCGGGCGGTGCTGCCGCTGGCGATCACCGTGGCCATCGCCCGGGACGTGCTGGCCGAGTGCGGGCTCGACCCCGACGCGGTGCTGCTGGCCGCCGAGCGCGGTGAGGACCGGATCGCCGCCGACCTGGCGCTGCGGCCCGAGGTGCGGATCGTCGACTTCACCGGCTCCAGCGAGTTCGGCGACTGGCTGGAGGCCAACGCCCGGCAGGCCGCGGTGTTCACCGAGAAGGCCGGGGTCAACGGCGTCGTGGTGGACTCCACCGACTCCTACAAGGGGATGCTCGGCAACCTGGCGTTCTCGCTGTCGCTGTACAGCGGGCAGATGTGCACCACCCCGCAGAACATCTTCCTGCCGGCCGGGGGCATCGACACCGACGAGGGGCACAAGACCGCCGACGAGGTGGGCGAGGACCTGTCCGGCGCGCTCGGGCGGCTGCTGGGCGACCCGGCCAAGGCGTCGGGGGTGCTGGGCGCCATCGCCAACGAGGGGGTGCTGGAGCGGCTGTCGGCAGCCGAGGGGCTGGGCGAGCCGGTGCGGCGCTCCGAGGAGGTCGCCCACCCGGACTTCGCCGACGCCACCGTGCGCACCCCGGCCGTGGTCAAGGTGGGGGCCGACCGGGACGACGTGTACGGCCGCGAGCACTTCGGCCCGATCTCCTTCCTCGTGCCGACCTCCGGCACGGAGGAGTCGCTGCGGCTGCTGCGCGAGAGCGTGGGCCGCCGGGGCGCGCTGACCGCGTCGGTCTACTCCACCTCCGAGGAGGTGCTGGCCGAGGCGGAGAAGGCCGCGCTGGAGGCCGGGGTGAACCTGTCGGAGAACCTGACCGGGCAGGTGTTCGTCAACCAGTCCGCGGCCTTCAGCGACTACCACGGCAGCGGGGCCAACCGGGCGGCGACCACGTCGCTGACCGACCCGGCGTTCGTGGCCGGGCGGTTCAACTTCGTGCAGTCCCGCCGGCACGGCTAGGCGCGCACAGGGGCGGGGTCGCACCGTTGACCCCGCCCTTCGCCGGGCGGTAATTTCTAACTGAACGTTCGGTCGGTATTACGGCCGGGGAGGACCCGCGATGACGGACCCAGGGACGGACGAGGCCCACCAGCGGCGCTTCGACGCCATGATCACGGCCGAAGAGCGGATCGAGCCGCGCGACTGGATGCCCGACGCCTACCGCCGGACCCTCATCCGGCAGATCGCCCAGCACGCCCACTCCGAGATCATCGGCATGCAGCCGGAGGGCAACTGGATCACCCGCGCCCCCTCGCTGCGCCGCAAGGCGGTGCTCATCGCCAAGGTGCAGGACGAGGCCGGGCACGGGCTCTACCTGTACAGCGCCGCCGAGACCCTGGGCGTGGGCCGGGACGAGCTGCTCGACCTGCTCCACCAGGGGCGCCAGCGCTACTCGTCGATCTTCAACTACCCGACCGTGACGTGGGCCGACGTCGGCGCGATCGGCTGGCTGGTGGACGGGGCCGCCATCACCAACCAGGTGCCCCTGTGCCGCTGCTCCTACGGCCCCTACGCGCGCGCGATGGTGCGCATCTGCAAAGAGGAGAGCTTCCACCAGCGCCAGGGCTTCGACATCCTGTACACCCTGGCGCGCGGCACCGACGCCCAGCGCAGGATGGCCCAGGAGTCGGTCGACCGCTGGTACTGGCCGTCGCTGATGATGTTCGGGCCGCCCGACTCCGAGTCGACGCACTCCGAGCAGTCCATGGCGTGGAACATCAAGCGGTTCTCCAACGACGAGCTGCGCCAGCGCTTCGTCGACATGATCGTCCCGCAGGCCGAGGCGCTCGGGCTCACCCTGCCCGACCCCGCCCTGAAGTGGAGCGCCGAGCGCGGCCACTACGACTTCGGCACCCCCGACTGGGACGAGTTCATGCAGGTCCTCAAGGGGAACGGCCCTTGCAACCGGCAACGGCTGGAGCACCGGAGGACCGCCCATGAGGAAGGGGCCTGGGTGCGCGAGGCGGCACGCGCGCACGCGGCCAAGAGCCGGGCCCGGCAGCGCGCGGCGGCCTGAGGAAACGAGAGGCGAGGAGTGACGATGGCGGACCAGCCCCTGTGGGAGGTGTTCGTTCGCGCCCGGCGCGGGCTGTCCCATGTGCACGTCGGCAGCCTGCACGCCGCCGACGCCGAGCACGCCCTGCGCAACGCGCGGGACCTGTACACCCGGCGCCAGGAGGGCGTCAGCGTGTGGGTGGTCCCGGCGGCGTCGATCAGCGCCTCGGCCCCCGAGGACAAGGACGCGTTCTTCGACCCGGCCGAGGACAAGGTCTACCGGCACCCGACCTTCTACCCGGTGCCCGAGGGGGTGGAGCACCTGTGAGCGGGCGCGAGAACGGATCCGTGAGCGCCGAGCGCGACACCGCGCTGGCGGCCTACACGCTGCGGCTCGGCGACGACGCCCTCGTCGCCTCGCACCGCCTGGCCGAGCTGGCGGCGCGCGGCCCCCAGCTCGAAGAGGACGTGGCGCTGGCCAACATCTCCCTGGACCTGCTGGGGCAGGCGCGCTCCCTGCTGACGTACGCCGGCTCCCTGGAGGAGCGCCTGACCGGGGTGCTGCGCACCGAGGACGACCTGGCCTACCTGCGCGACGAGGACCAGTTCGCCAACTGCCGCCTGGTGGAGCTGCCCAACACCGACTTCGCGTACACGGTCGCCCGGCAGCTCCTCTTCTCGGCCTACCAGTTCGAGCTGTACACGGCGCTGGCCGGGTCGGCGGACGAGACGCTCGCCGGGATCGCCGGGAAGGCGGTCAAGGAGGTGGCCTACCACCGCGACCACGCCTCCGGATGGACCGTGCGCCTGGGCGACGGCACCGAGGAGAGCAGCGAGCGGATGGCGGCCGCCCTGGAGGCGGCCTGGCCGTACACCGCGGAGCTGTTCACCTCCGACGCGGTGTTCCGCTCCGTCGCCGCCTCCGGGCTCGGGGCGGACCCGCCGGACCTGCGCCCAGCCTGGGACGTGTTCGTGGACGGGGTGCTCGCCGAGGCGGGGCTGGCCCGCCCGGAGGTGCCGCCGATCACCGGCCCGGCCGGGATGGGCGGGCGCCAGGGGGTGCACACCGAGGCGTTCGGGTACCTGCTGGCGGAGATGCAGCACCTGCACCGGTCGCACCCGGGGGCGGCGTGGTGACCGCGGACGCGGACCCGGACCTGGACCGGATCGCCGAGGAGGTCGCGTCGGTCCCTGACCCCGAGATGCCCATGCTCACCCTGCGGGACCTGGGCATCCTGCGCGCGGTGGAGCGGGGCGCGGACGGGCGGCCGGTCGTGGTGGTCACCCCCACCTACTCGGGGTGCCCGGCCATGGAGGCGATCCGCGCGGACGTGCGGGAGCGGCTGGAGCGGCTCGGGCACGTCGGCGCCGAGGTGCGCACCGTGCTCTCGCCGCCGTGGAGCACCGACTGGATCACCGAGGAGGGGCGGCGCAAGCTCGCCGAGCACGGGATCGCCCCGCCGAGCGGCGCCGCTCCCGTCGGCCCGGTGCCGGTGCGGTTGAGCGTGAAGTGCCCGCGGTGCGGGTCGCCCGCCACCCGGACGCTGAGCCGCTTCGGGTCGACGGCCTGTAAGGAGCTGCGGGTGTGCGAGGCCTGCAGAGAGCCCTTCGACCACGTCAAACCGCTCTAGTGAGTCGAGCGATTCGAGCGACTCGGGACCGGACAGGAGAGCCATGACCGCAGGCCGCCGCAGGGCCGCATTCCGCACGCTGACGGTGGCCGCCGTCGAGCGGCTGACCGACGACGCGGTGGCGGTGACCTTCGAGGTCCCGCCCGAGCACGCCGAGGAGTTCCGCTTCGTGCAGGGGCAGCACCTGACGGTGCGCCGCCCCGGCGAGGCGGACGCCGGTGCCGAAGAGGAGGTGCGCCGCACCTACTCGATCTGCTCCCCGGCGCCCGACGGACCGCTGCGGATCGGCGTCAAGCGGCTGGAGGGCGGGGCGTTCTCCTGCTACGCCAACGACGCCCTCAAGCCGGGGGACGCCCTGGAGGCGATGCCGCCGCTGGGCGGGTTCAACGTGCCGCTCGACGCCGGGGCCGCCCGGGCGCACGTGGCGGTCGCGGCGGGGAGCGGCATCACACCGGTGCTGTCCTTGGCCGCCACCACTCTGGCCGAGGAGCCGGAGAGCGGGTTCACCCTGGTGTTCGCCAACAGGACGGCGCGGGACGTGATGTTCCTGGAGGAGTTGAACGACCTTAAGGACCGCTACCCGGCGCGCTTCCAACTGCTGCACGTGCTCAGCCGGGAACAGGGCGAGGCGCCTCTCACCAGCGGGCGCATCGACGCCGACCGCATGGCGGAGCTGTTGCGGGTGCTTCCGGAGACGGCGGACGTCGCCCACTGGTACCTGTGCGGTCCGCAGGAGATGGTGGAGACGGTCAAGGGGGTGCTGGGGGAGCACGGCGTCCCCGGGGAACGGGTCCACTTCGAGCTGTTCCACGTCGAGGGGGCCCAGCCGCCGCGCAGGCGCAGGACCGCGGAGGAGGGAGGGGCACCGGCCCCGGCGGCGTCGACGCGGTTCACGTTCACGCTGGACGGCCGCACCAGCACGGTGGACACCGACGGCGATGAGGAACCGCTGCTGGGCGCGGCGCTGCGGGTCAGGGCCGACGCCCCGTTCGCCTGCAGGGGCGGGGTGTGCGGCACGTGCCGGGCGAAGCTGTGCGAGGGCGAGGTGGACATGCCGGTGAACTACGCCCTGGAACCCGCCGAGATCGAAGCCGGGTACATCCTGACGTGCCAGTCCCGCCCCATGGGCGCCGAGGTGAGAGTCGACTACGACGCCTGACCCGCACCTGCTGGGGCCACCGCCTCCTTCTTGGGCGGCGTTCGTTGGGGTTCGGGGTTGGGGTTGTCCCCACCCCAGGGTGCGCGGTGGTGCAGGTCGGCGGCCTTCTTGCGGCCCTGGCCGGTGGGCGGCTGGGCTGGTACCCCGCTCCAGGCCCCGGCCGGGCGGTGGGCCGTCGGGGTGTGAGGTGGAGGGCGGCGACGACGAAGGTCAGCGGCTCTACCTGCAGCGTCGTCGGCCGCAGAGCGTGTGCGGGGTCACCGGGGTAGGCGGCGACGGCCAGAGCTCGGCGGTTCCCGGGCGCTGCCTGCCGTCCGGCGGGTTCCTCGCGGTCCGGGCGGCGGCGTGGCCGGGTGGGCGCGTGCTCGTCCGCTGGTGCCGCCTCCTCGTTGATCTCGGGAAAAACGCCCCTACCAGGCCGGTTTTAGCGTCCATTCTCCCGAGATCAACGAGGGGGCAGCGGTGCGGGGCGCACTGGTGTTGATCTCGGGGGAGTCGGGCTTATCGTGTCCGGTTTTACCCCGAGTTCCCCGAGATCATCGCGGATGGGGCCTCCCGGGCGGTGCATACCGGGCATACCGGGCAGCGGCCGAGGGGTTCGGGCATCCTGTGTCGTGAGATCGACGCTTTTGGGCTGATCAGGCGTCGGTTTCACGACCCAGGATGGCCCCGGGGTGCCCGAGGCGCCCGGAAGGCGGGTTCCGGGCGAGCCCATGCCGGTCCAGTGCCCGGTTTATCCGGTTTCCACCTTGCACTCCGGCGGCCTGCCGCCCGGGCGGGGCCCTTCAGCGGGGTACCTGCCGAGCCGCCTGCTCACCCGGACCGCGAGAGGCCTGCCGGACGGCAGGCGGGGCCCGGGAACCGCCTAGCTCCGGCCGTCGCCGCCATCAACGGTGACCACGCACACGCCGGACGGCCGACAGCGCTGCCGGAAGGGTCACGGACCTTCGTTGTCGCCGACCTTCCGCCTTGCACTCCGGCGGCCTGCTGCCCGGGCGGGGCTCTTGAGCGGGGTACCTGCTGAGCCGCCTGCTCACCCGGGCCGCGAGCAGCCTGCCGGACGGCTGGCGGGGCCGGGGAACCGCCGGGCTCTTCCCGTTGCCGCCCGTTGCATTCCCCGCGCCGGGCCGCCGCCCGGCGGTCATCGACCGGGCGGGGAGCCGCGGAACTCGCCCGCCTTCGCGGCCTCGGCGGCGACCCGTGCCGCGCGCGCGGCGGCCTGCCCGGCGCCCTCCTCACGGGAGATGAAGAGCCGGAAGTACACCGGGGCCACCGCGGCACGCACGACCTCGGCGGCGTCGGTGCCCTCGGGCACCTCTCCGCGCCGCTCGGCCCGCTCCACCACCTCCGCGCACCTGCGCAGCCGCTCCTCCATGAACGCCCGCAGCGCCTCCGCCGCCGCCGGGGACTGGAAGGCCGCGGCGATCGTCGCCGTCGCCACGCTCCCCTCCTCGTCATCAGAGGAGAACCCCGCCGCCACCTCTTCCCCCAGCGCGCGCAGGTCCGACTCCAGCGACCCCGTGTCCGGCGGCGTCCAGGAGTCGTGGTCCGCCTGCTCCAGGGCGGCGGCGAGCAGCTCGTCCACGCCTCCCCAGCGGCGGTAGATGGTCGCCTTGTGCACGCCGGAGCGGGCGGCGACGCGCTCCACCGTCAGGTCGGCGTAACCGGATCCGCCCAGCTCGGCGAGGGTCGCTTCGAGGACGGCGGCCGTGTTCCGGGCGGTGCGCCCGCCCGGGCGGCGGGATGTGGCGCGGGTCATAGTGCAACTTCCGTCGCATTAGGGAATGATGGTCGGCGCTCACAGGTTACTGCAACTGTCGTCGCAATAACCTCCCCGGGATGAACGGAGTGGACCGCCATGGGCCTGAAGAACGGGACGGACGCCCGTCCGCACGCCGCGCGCGCCGCGAACCCCGCGGCCGCGCCTCCCACCCGTTCGCACCCGAAGGAGGCCCCGCATGTCATCGACCCGTACCGCCCGCGCCCTGGTCTGCACCGGCATCGGCTTCGCCTGGCCTGACGGGACCCCCGTCCTGGACGGCCTCGACGCCGTCTTCGAGCCCGGCCGCACCGGCCTGATCGGCCTGAACGGCTCGGGCAAGTCGACCCTGCTGCGCCTGGCCGCCGGCGAGCTCCGCCCCGACACCGGGCGGATCGAGGCCCCGGGCGAGGTCGGCCGCCTCGACCAGGGCCTGACCCTGGACACCGGGCGCACCCTCGCCGAACTGCTCGGCATCGACCGCACCCTGGCCGCGCTGCGCGCCATCGAGGCGGGCGACGCCTCCGAGGCCAACTTCGCCGCCGTGGGCGACGACTGGGACATCGAGGAGCGCGCCCTCGCCCAGCTGGAGCGGTTCGGCATCGCCCCGGGCGGCGCCGACCCGCTCGCCCGCACCGTCGGCACGCTCTCCGGGGGCGAGGCCGTCCTCGGCGCGCTGGCGGGGCTGATGGTCCGCCGCCCGGCGGTCACCCTGCTGGACGAGCCCACCAACAACCTCGACCGCCGCGCCCGCGACCTGCTCTACGAGGCGGTCGACGGGTGGAGCGGGGTGCTGGTGGCGGTCAGCCACGACCGGGAGCTGCTGGAGCGCGTGGACCGCATCGCCGAGATGCGCCAGGGGCGGATCCGCGTGTGGGGCGGGAACTACTCGGCCTATACCGAGCAGCTCGCCGCCGAGCAGGAGGCCGCCGAGCGCATGGTCCGGGTGGCCGAGGCCGACGTGCGCCGGGAGAAGCGCCAGCTCGCGGAGGCGCGCATCAAGCTGGACCGCCGGGTGCGGTACGGCGACAAGATGTACGCGACCAAGCGCGAGCCCAAGGTGGTGATGAAGCAGCGCAAGCGGGACGCCCAGGTCGCCGCGGGCAAGCACCGCATCATGCAGGAGGGCAGGCTCGACGACGCCCGGAAGGGGCTGGCGGCGGCGGAGAGCGCGGTGCGCGACGACGACGCCATCCGGATCGCCCTGCCCGACACCGGGGTCCCGGCCGGGCACACCGTGCTGGAGATCGCGGTGGGCGACCGGCGGCCGTCCGTCCGGGGGCCGGAGCGCATCGCCCTGACAGGGGACAACGGGTCGGGCAAGACCACCCTTCTGCGGGCGGTCGTCGGTGCCGCGCGCGGGGAGGGGCCGGTCCCGGTGCCCTCGGGGGCGGTGGTCGTGCACGCGACGCGGCGGACGGGGTACCTGCCCCAGCGGCTCGACGTCCTCGACGACCGCCTCAGCGTGCTGGACAACGTCCGCGCGGGGGCCCCGTCGGCGTCGCCGCAGGAGGTCCGTGCCGGCCTGGCCCGGTTCCTGATCCGGGGCGAGGCGGTCGACCGCCCGGCGGGGGCGCTGTCGGGAGGCGAGCGGTTCCGCGTCTGCCTGGCGCGGATCCTGCTGGCCGACACCGCCCCGCACCTGCTGGTACTGGACGAGCCGACCAACAACCTGGACCTGGACAGCGTCCGGCGGCTCACCGAGGCGCTGGCCGCCTACGAGGGGGCGCTGCTCGTGGCGAGCCACGACCGGTCGTTCCTCCGCGACATCGGCGTGCAGAGGAGGTGGGAGGTGACCCGGGACCGCGGCGTGGAGGAGGCGCCAGCGGCGGAGTGAAGGAGCCTCCTCGGCGATGATCTCGACAGAAGTGCCGTCATTCCGGCCGTTTTGACAGCACTCTCGTCGAGATCATCGCCGATGGGGCCTTACGGGCAGCGGACGACCTGGCCCGCGTAGGAGAGGTTGCCCCCGAACCCGAACAGCAGGACCGGGACCCCGCTCTCCAGCTCGCCCCTCTCCAGCAGCTTGGAGAAGGCCAGCGGGATGCTCGCGGCCGAGGTGTTGCCCGACTCCACCACGTCCCGCGCCACCACCGCGTTCACCGCGCCCATGCCCCGGGCGATGGACTCGATGATCCTCAGGTTCGCCTGGTGCATCACCACCGCGCCCAGCTCCTCGGGCGCCACGCCCGCGCGTTCGCAGGCCTCGCGCGCCAGGGCGGGCAGGCGGGTGGTCGTCCACCGGTAGACGGCCTGCCCCTCCTGGACGAAGCGGGTCGGGGTGCCGCCGATCCGGATCGCGTCGCCCATCTCCGGGAACGAGCCCCACAGCACCGGACCGACGCCCGGCCCGGCGTCCTCGTCGCAGGCGGCCAGCACCGCCGCCCCGGCGCCGTCCCCGACCAGGACGGAGGTGGACCGCTCGGCCCACTCCACCACGTCGGTCATCTTGTCCGAGCCCACCACCAGGGCGGTCCGGGCGGCCCCGGCCCGGACCGCGTGGTCAGCCGTGGCCAGCGCGTGCGGGTAGCCGGAGCACACCACGTTGACGTCCAGCACGGCCGGGGCGGGCGCGCCGAGCCGGGCCGCCACCCGGGCGGCCATGTTCGGGCTGCGGTCGACCGCCGTGGAGGTGGCCACGACGACCATGTCCACGTCCTGGGCCTCGGTCCCGGCGTTGGCCAGCGCTTTGGCCGCCGCGTGCGCGGCCATCTCGTCCACGGTCTCGCCGGGCCCGGCCACGTGGCGGGTGCGGATGCCCACGCGGGTCCGGATCCACTCGTCGCTGGTGTCGGTGAGCCGGGCCACGTCGTCGTTGGTGAGCACCGTACTGGGCTGGTAGTGGCCGAGCGCCACGATCCGCGACCCGGTCATGTTTCGTATGTCCCCCGCTATGTCAGGCCTTCTGGGCCTTGGCATGTGTGAGCCACGCCAGTCTTAGGGCTACTGGCCAGTCGCACAAGCGGGCGCCTTCCGAACGGTCGGACGGTGGGCGGACGGTCACCGCCCGCCCACCGTCCGCCCACAGCCCCGGACGTCACTCCTCCGCCGAACCGAACACCGAGTCGAAGGAGGTGGTCGGCGGGTCGAACAGGTTGGACCGCACGAACGCCACCGCCTCGGCCGCGCCCTGCAGCCGGTCCATCCCCGCGTCCTCCCACTCGATCGACACCGGCCCGTCGTACCCGATCCGGTTGAGCGTGCGGAAGCAGTCCTCCCACGGCACGTCGCCCCGGCCGGTGGAGACGAAGTCCCACCCCCGCCGCGGGTCGCCCCACGGCAGGTGCGAGCCCAGGCGCCCGTTGCGGCCGTTGCCGACGCGCTTGCGGGTGTCCTTGCAGTCGACGTGGTAGATGCGGTCGCGGAAGTCCCACAGGAACCCCGCCGGGTCGATGTCCTGCCACACCATGTGGCTGGGGTCCCAGTTCAGCCCGAAGGCCGGGCGGCGGCCCACCGCGTCCAGCGCGCGCTCGGTGCTCCAGTGGTCGTAGGCGATCTCCGAGGGGTGCACCTCGTGGGCGAACCGCACCCCCTCCTCGTCGAACACGTCCAGGATCGGGTTCCAGCGGTCGGCGAACTCGGCGTACCCGGCCTCGATGACGTCCTCGCCCACCGGCGGGAACATCGCCACGTACTTCCAGATCGGCGACCCGGTGAAGCCGACGACGGTGTCCACGCCGAGCCGGGCCGCCGCGCGCGCGGTCAGCTTCATCTCCTCGGCCGCGCGGCTCCGGACCCCCTCGGGGTCGCCGTCGCCCCAGATGCGCGGGCTCAGGATGTCCCGGTGCCGGTGGTCGATCGGGTCGTCGCACACCGCCTGCCCGGTGAGGTGGTTGGAGATCGCCCACACCTTGAGGTCGTACTTGCCGAGCACGGCGCGCTTGGCGTCCACGTAGGCGGGGTCCTCCACGGCCTGGCGCACGTCGAAGTGGTCGCCCCAGCAGGCGACCTCCAGGCCGTCGTAACCCCAGGAGGAGGCCAGGCGGCACACCTCCTCGAACGGCAGGTCCGCCCACTGGCCGGTGAACAGGGTGACGGGTCGGGGCATGGCGGTGGCTCCTCGGGTCGGAGGGTCAAGGGGACAGCGGGGAGAAGCGGGGACAGGGATCAGGACGGCCTCGCCGGTGCCGGCACACCGGCGAGGCCGAGCATGAGGTCGCGGACGTCGGTCGCGGCGATGCGGTCGCGGGCGAACGACGCCTCGCCGCAGACGGCGATCGGCCCGTCCGCGGGGTCGTCGGGCATGCGCCCGTGCGTTCCGCGCACCCAGCGCGCGTCGGTCGGCACCACGTTCATCGTGTAGCGCAGTCCGGCCTTCTTCTTCGCCAGGTTCAAGGCGGCGCGGGCCTTGGCCGCCCCCGGGGCGGCGGGGTCGAGGAACAGCTCGGCCGGGTCGTACCCGGGCTTGCGGTGGATCTCCACCCCGCGTGCGAAGTCGGGCGCCGCGCGGTCGTCCTGCCAGTAGTAGTAGGTGAACCACGCCTCCGGCCCGGCGACCAGCACCAGTTCGCCCGAGCGGGCGTGGTCCAGGCCGTGGTCGGCCTGGCCCGCCTTGTCGAGCACCAGGTCGACGCCGGGCAGCGCGGACAGGAGCGCGGCCACGTGCGCCACGTCGGCCGGGTCGGCGACGTACACGTGCGCCGCCTGGTGGTCGGCCACGGCGAACGCCCGCGACGCCCACGGGTCCAGGTACTCCATGCCGTGCTGCGTGTACACCTCCAGCAGCCCGGCGTCGCGCAGCGCGCGGTTGACGTGCACCGGGCGGCTCGCCGGGGCGATGCCGTACTCGCTCACCACCAGCACCCGGGTGCCGCGCTCGGCGGCGTCGTCGAGCAGGGGCGTGAGCGCCGCGTCCATGTCCCGTACGGCGGTGCGGGCCTGTTCGGAGTGCGGGCCGAAGCGCTGCAGGTCGTAATCGAGGTGGGGGATGTAGCACAGCGTCAGGTCCGCCTCGGGCAGCAGCCTGCGCGCCGCGGACACGATCCACTCGGTGGAGCGCAGCGACGCCGTCGGCCCCCAGTAGTTGAACAGCGGGAACGGGCCGAGCGCCGAGGTCAGCTCGTCGTGCAGCTCCGGCGGCCTGGTGTAGCAGTCGGGGGACTTGCGGCCGTCGGCGTGGTAGACGGGGCGCGGGGTGATGGTCCAGTCGGTGCTCGCCCCCATCGCGTACCACCAGCACACGTTGGCGGCCGTGTAGCCGGGGAAGGCGCGGCGCGCCGTCTCCCACGCCTTCTCGCCCTGCACCAGGCGGTTGTGCTGGCGCCACAGCATCACCTCGCCCAGGTCGCGGAAGAACCAGCCGTTGCCGACGATCCCGTGGTCGCGCGGGAGCGCCCCGGTGAGGAAGGTCGACTGCACGGGGCAGGTGACCGCGGGCAGGACCGTGTCCAGGGGCGCCTGCCACCCCTGGCCGGCCAGCGACTTGAGGCGCGGGGCGTGCTCCAGCAGGCGCGGGGTGAGGCCGACGGCGTCGACGACGAGCAGCGGGTGCGGGCCGGGCATCAGACCTCCTCCAGACCGAGCTCGCCGAGCCGGTCGCGGGTCCACGCCATCTCGGCGGCGATCCCGGCGATCAGCCCGGCGTCGTCGGCGGGGCGCTCGGATTCGGGCAGCACGGACCAGGTGTAGGTCTCCACCTCCACGTGGTCGGTCACCGGGGCGGCGCCGCCCAGGGCGTGGCGCAGCACCTCCGCCAGGTGGCCGCCGGTCCCGGTGAGCGGGGCGGCCGGGGGCCGGTGCACCGGTACGTGGAAGTGGACGCGCCAGGGGTCGCGGCCCGGCAGGGGGTCGGCTCCGCCCAGCGCCTCGGGCAGGTCGTCCCGCGCCCCCGGGTCGCCGCCCACGGCTGGGCCCTCGCGCACCTGGTGCAGGAAGCGGTCCTCGGCGAACGCCTCCAGCGCCGCCCGCTGGCCGGGCTCCCCGGGCGCGGGGGCCTCGACCGCCGCCGACGCCTGGAGTTTGACGACCGGCAGGCCCACCCCGCGCAGGCGCTCCAGCGCCCCGGCGGGCTCCTCGAAGCCGACCGCCAGGTGGCAGGTGTCCAGGCACACGCCGACCCTGGGGCCGACCCGGGAGCCGCTGCCGGAGGGCCGGGGGCGGCCGCCGAGGTGCGCGGCGGCTCCGGCGGTCGTCTCGACCACGCACCCGGGCTCGGGCTCCAGCCCCACGCGGATCGTCCGGCCCTCCTCGGAGGCCAGCCCGTCCAGCCCGCCCGCGAGCCGGTCGAGGTTGGCCAGCGCCAGATCGGTCCGCTCGGGCCCCCACCCCTCGCGCCACCCCAGCGGGACGGTGGAGATGCTGCCCCGGACCGCGTCGTCGGGCATCAGACGGGCCAGCACGCGCGCGCAGTCGAGCGTGTACTCCAGCCGCTCGGGTGCGGTCCAGTCGGGAGCGAACACGTCGTGCTTGACGCGCGCGGCGTGGAACCGGGCGTAGGGGAAGGCGTTCAGCGTGACGACCTCGCAGCCCGCCGCGTCCAGGGCGGCGCGCAGGCGCTTGGTCTCGGCGGCCGACGCGGCCAGGGCGCGCGCGGCCGGGGCGGGGAGCCACAGCCCCAGGCCGAGCCGTTCGGCGGCCAGGGCCTCCCGTACACCGGAGCCGTAGCGGCGGATCTGGGCGATGAGGCCGTCCACGTCCTCGGCGGGGTGGACGTTGGTGCAGTACGCGATGTGGACGGTGGTGCCGTCGGGGTGCCGCATGCGCACGCGGGTCAGTCCTCTCAGGGGGTGGGGTGGGCGTGGGGGTCAGGCGTCGGGCTCCGCGTGCTGGGCGCGGAGGATGGAGTTCCCGGCGAACGCGCCGCCGGAATAGGGGGCGAGTTCCTGGAGGAGGAGCCGCCCGCTGCGGGCGAAGAACTCCACGGGGTTGCGCCAGAGCACGCGGTCGACGTCGTCCCGGGTGAACCCCGAGCGGAGCATGGCCTCGCCGGTGCGGGCGGTGGCGAGCGGGTCGCTGTGCCCCCAGTCGGCGGCGGAGTTGACCACCACCCGGTCCAGCCCGCGCCGCTGGAGGATGCGCACCATCCGCTCGGGCTCCATCTTCGTGTCGGGGTAGATGGAGAACCCGAGGGTGCACCCGGAGTCGTCGACCATGTCGACGGTGGTCTCGTTGAGGTGGTCCACCAGCACCCGCTCGGGCGGGATCCCCGAGGCGGCGACCAGTTCGAGGGTGCGCCGGGTCCCGGCGGCCTTGTCCCGGTGCGGGGTGTGCACGAGCACCGGAAGGCCGTGCTCGGCGGCCAGGGAGAGCTGGTGGGCGAAGGCCTTCTCCTCGTCGGCCGTCATCGCGTCGAACCCGACCTCGCCCACCGCCACCACCCCGTCCTTGGCCAGGTAGCGGGGCAGCGTGCGCAGCACCTCGGCGCAGCGCGGGTCGTTGGCCTCCTTGGGGTTGAGGGCGATGGCGCAGTGGTGCCGGATGCCGAACCGGGAGGCGCGGAAGCGCTCCCAGCCGATGAGGCCGTCGAAGTAGTCGTGGAAGGAGCCGGGGTTCGTGCGTGGCTGGCCGAGCCAGAACGCGGGCTCGACCAGGGCGCGGACCCCGGCGTCGTACATGCGCCGGTAGTCGTCGGTGGTGCGGGACGTCATGTGGACGTGCGGGTCGAAGATGCGCATCAGGCCTCCGTCTCGCCGTGGGTGAGGGAGAGCAGCCGCCGGGCGTCGTCGGGGACCGAGCGGCCGGCGGCCTCGCGCTCGGCGGCGTATCCGGCGGCCATGCGGCCGAGCTCGGCGTCGGCGCGGTCGCCGAGCCCGTGCACGGCGTCGAGGGGGACGTCGCTGAAGAGGCACTTGAGGACGCCGTGCCGCCAGGCGTGGTCGTCGAGGGCGGCGGCCGCGGGGGTGCCCAGGGCGGCCGCGATGAGCCGGGGGTCGTTGCCGCGCAGCGCGTCCGCCAGGAGCCCGGCGGTGAGGCGCGACGCCGCGTCCCCGTCGGGGAGCACCGGCAGGGAGCGCAGCACCGCGCGCTTCTCCTCCGCGTCGCCGAACCGGTAGAGGGCCTCGACCTCCTCGGCGAGCCGGTCGGGGGCGCCGTCCCCGAGCGCGGCGGCCAGCGCGGAGACCAGGGCGGCACGGGCCTCGTCCTGGACGGTGGGACCGAGGATCCCGTCGGGGTCCCCGGAGGGCCCGGGCCCGCGCCCGACCGTGCGCCCGACGGCGGGGAAGAGCGCGCCGATCGCCCCTGGGTCACGCCGCACCCGCTCCACGAGGCCGTCGAGCGGGCCGCGGGCGGCGGTGCCGCCGGTCATCCGGCCTCCTTCCGCAGGGCGAGCGCCTGCCGTTCGGCGCTGCGCAGGGCCTCCAGCGACCGGAAGGCGACCTGCGGGGCCGCGTGCCCGTGCCGGGGGAGTTCCACCGACGCCAGGCCCCGGTAGCCCGCGTCCATGAGCGCGCCGACGGTGGCCGCCAGGTCCAGCTCGCCGGCGCCGAACTCCAGGTGCTCGTGGACGCCCGGCCGCATGTCGTCCATCTGCACGTTGGCCAGCAGCGGCCCGGATCCGCGGACGCTGTCGGCGGCGGTCAGCGGCTCGTTGCACACGCAGTGGCCGACGTCGAGGGTGATCCGCAGCCGCTCGGGGCGGCCGAGGCGCTCGCGCAGCTCCCGCACGTCGGCCAGGGTCGCGCAGAACATCCCCGGCTCCGGCTCGAACGCGCAGGTCACGCCGTGGCGCTCGGCCTCCTCCAGCACGCGGGCCACCCCGTCGGCCAGGCGGTCCCAGCCGACCGCCGCGGGGGTGCCGCGCGGCAGGATGCCCGACCAGAAGGACACGGCCTCGGCCCCGAGGTCGGCCGCGATGCGCACCGCCCGGCACAGCAGGTCGACCCGCCGCTCCCGCCCGGTGTCGGAGACGAGGGTGGGCTCGTGCTTGCGCCAGGGGTCCATGAGGTAGCGGGCCCCGGTCTCGATGACCACCGCGAGCCCGAGCCGCTCCAGGTCCCGCCCGACGGCGGCGGTCCGCGCGGCGGCGTCGGGCGCGAACGGGTCGAGGTGCGGGTGGTCGAGGGTGAGTGCGGCGCCGTCGTAGCCGAGCCCGGCGATGACCTCCAGCGCGTCGCGGAGCCGGTGGTCGCCGAACCCGTTGGTGCCGTATCCGAAGCGGATCATGTCGGCGACACCGCCCTGAACCCGGCGCGGGCGGCGGGGACCGCCGCCGCCAGCGCGGCCGCGGTCACCGGCGCCCCGGCCCGGGCGATGTAGGCGGCCTGGAGCGGGATCATCCCCCGGATGCCCGCGCCCGTGGCCGCCATGACGGTCGGGCCGTCAGGGCTGCGGACCGCCGCCGCCTGGGCCGTGCCCACCGACGCCCCGTACCAGGCACCGAGGGCCCCGGCCGCCCAAGGCGCCCAGGGCGGCCCCTGCGCACCCCGGGCGGGCGCCGACGGGAGCAGGCTCCCCACGGCCGTCCCCGCGACGGCCGTGCGGGCCGTCGCCTTGTCCGTGCCGTGCACCTCGCCCCGGCTGAGCAGTGTCACCCCGAAGGTGTGCACGGCCAGGCCGAGCGCGGGAAGCGCCGCCCGGCCGGGACGCGGCCCGGCGCCCATGAGCACGTCGAGCCCGCGGTTGTAGGCCATCCCCAGGGGCGCCAGAGGGGTGGGCTTGAGGGCGAGGTCGTACGCCCACACCCCGGCGGCCAGGAACGACGCGGTCACCGCGCCCCTGCGCCCGCCCGCGAACGCGGCGGCGCCGACGCCGGCCGCCGTCAGCGCGGCGCCCGTGGCGAGCGCTTCCCAAGGGCGTACGCGGCCGGAAGGAAGGGGGCGCTCGGGGCGCTCCCGTGCGTCCAGCTCGCGGTCCGCGAAGTCGTTGAGGGCCATGCCCGCCAGGTAGAGGCAGGACGACGCGGCGGGCATGGCCCAGGTCCGACGGCCGTGCGGCCACCCGGCGGAAGCGGCCCCGGCGAGCGTGTCCCCGACGACGGAGAGCGCCGCGGGCAGCCGGACGAGTTCGGCGAAGTCACGGAGCCGGGACATCACACCTCCCCGAGGCGGGTGCACCACTCGACGAGTGCGTCCCACTGGGCCGACAACGCGTGCTCCCCGCTTCCGGCGGGGTCCTTGAAGAAGAAGCCCAGCGCCGCCAGCGGCCCCGTCTCGCCCGCCTCGTGCGCGCGCGCCGTCAGGCGGGCGATGTCCAGGACCAGCGGCGCCGCCAGGGCCGAGTCGCACCCCGCCCACGTGAACTGCAGGCTCATCCGCACCCCGAGGAACCCCTCGAACGACACGTGGTCCCACGCCGTCTTGAAGTCCCCCATGTCCGGCACATAGTCGATGTGCAGCGGTCCGCCCACCTCGCTCCCCAGCATCGAGCGCAGCCCCTGCCCCTTGGAGGCGGTCTTGCTCCCCGCGTTCGCCGGGTCGGCCAGCGTCTCGCCGTCGCCGCCGCCGAGCAGGTTCACCGACGACCACGACCGCACCCGCAGCGCCCGCTGCGCGAACATCGGCGCCAGCGCGCTCTTGAGCAGGGTCTCCCCGGTCTTCCCGTCCGACCCCGCCCAGCACAGCCCCTCCCGCAGGGCCGTCTCCTCCAGCGCGGGCAGCCGCGGCCCCGGGCTCGGCGTGAACGACGCCACCGGGCACCCCGCGCGGAACGCCGCGTAGGCGTACAGCGAGCTCGCCGGGAGCGGGGCCGCCCCCCGGTCCAACGCCTCCTCCAGCAGGTCCGCCGACGCGGTCGCCGCCGCCTCGGGCCCATCCGGCGGCAGCGCCGGCTCGGTGCTGGACACGTCCACCACCACGACCCGGTCCAGGCCCTCCTCCTCCCGGAACCGGCGCAGGTCCTCCCCGATGCGCGCCGCCGCCTCGCGCTGCCCCCGTTCCGGCCGCCGCGCGGCCCCGGGCCGGATCCGCGCCTCGACGGCGGCCAGCTCCTCCTCCAGCAGGCCGGGCAGCGCGGGCGGCACCACGCCGCCCTCGGCGAGCATCCCCACCCGCTTGGGCAGCGGCGGCCCGCCCACGTCGTGCCCCCCGAACACCAGGTCCCCGATGCCGGGCGCGCGCGCCCGGTCGGGCCCGGGCAGGTCGGCCACGCAGCCGACCCGTTCGGCCGCCCCCGCGCGCACCGCCAGCGCCCCGGCCACGGTGGTCGCCGCCACCGAGCCGCGGGCGCCGACCAGCCACACCCCCGTGCGCATCAACCGCTCTCCTCTCCGCCGTCCCCGGCCCCCTCGTGGGCCCCGGTGCCCTCGGGCGCCGAGTCCGGCTGCAGCGCGCCGCTGTCCGGGGCGGCCGGGAGGTAGATGTGCACGTGCCCGTGCCCGGCCTCGATGGCGACGACGTCGAGCTGGGTGGCGGCCACCGCCCACGCCCGCACCGCCTGCGTGCGCAGGTCGGCGGCGACCCCTTCGAGCCGTTCGCGCTCGCTGCCCTCGGCGTCCAGCGCGGCCGCGTACACCTCGACCGAGGACCCCAGCAGGTCGACCGCCGAGCGCACCCCGCCCCGCGCCACGTTGTAATCGGTGTCGCCGGAGGGGGAGGCGCTCAGCCGCTCGGCGACGCCGCCGACGGTCTCCGCCCAGCCGTCGACCTCGTCGCCGCCGGGCGCCTCCCCCGGCTCGGACCCGTCGGCGGGCAGCGCGGTGTCCAGCCCTTCGACGACGGGGAGCAGCTCGTCGTGGGCGTCGCGGGTGGTGTCGATGAGCGCGCCCACCTGGTCGACGTGCCGCGCGCTCTCGGACGCCTCCAGCTCGGCGACCCGGTCCGGGTCGGGCCCGGGCGGCGGCTCGCGCAGGAACGCGTAGTACCCGCCGACGGAGGCCCCGGAGATGGCGAGCGCCGCGGCGACGGCCAGCAGCGCGCGACGGACGGGCGGGGGGTTCGGGCGGCTGTTCCGGGGTTTCTCGTCGGACTGCCGACTGGGCACGGCGCCACCTTTCTGGTGTGACCCCCGTCACCTCTGTCCCCCTATGGGGCAGGAGTCTAAGTTCCTACCGAGTGGTAGGGAAGCGCTCCGTGACGGCGGAATGCGCGGATGATCCTGTCGTGGAAGGAGAGTGCTGATCAGCCGGGTGGTCCCGCGTTGATCTCGGGAGAATGGACGCTGAAACAACGCCTGTAGGGGCGCTTTTCCCGAGATCAACGCGGGGGAGGGGTCAGTCGGCGCGGCCGTGCCCGCGCCCGGGGACGGGCCGGCGCAGCTCGCGCATCGCCCGGTAGCTCCGCTCGGCGTTGCCCAGCGAGTTCACCGGGTGCGGCGGCACCGCCGAGTCCGGCGCGTTGTCCTGCTCCCACAGCGTGTGCGGGCACCCGCGCACCTGGGAGAAGAACTCGGCGTAGGGCAGGTCGCCCTCACCGAACTCGATGAAGTCGTAGCCGAGCGGGTTGTCCGGGTTCTCGTCGCCGTCCTTGACGTGGAACAGCGGGTACCGGTCGGGGTCCGCCAGCACGTACTCCACCGGCTCGAACCCCGGGTACAGGTACTGCCCGACGAACGCCCAGTACACGTCCATCTCCAGGTACACCAGCGACGGGTCGGTGTTCTCCACGAACACGTCGTAGAGCCGCGTCTGCGGGTCGTCGTCGGCGAAGGCGAACTCCCAGTGGTGGTTGTGCTGGTAGAAGCCGATGCCCCGGTCCGCCGCCAGCGCGCCGATCCGGTTGAACTCCTCGGCCGCCGCCCGGTACCCGTCCACCGTGGTGTCGTCCGTCGGCGCGCTGGCCGTGCCCGCGTAGGGCACACCGAGGATCTCGGCGTTGTCCAGCTCCCGCTCGGGGTCCTCCATCCAGGCGTCCAGGCCGCGGTGCGTCCCGGCCGCGCGCAGCCCGTTCTCGTCGAGCAGCCGGCGGATCTCCTCCACCGTGATGGGGCCGACCTGGTCCTGGGTGTAGCCGCCGAGCTCCACCTCGGCGTAGCCGATGCGGGACAGCTCTTCGAAGACCCGGGCGAACCCGAGCTCCGCCACCTTGTCGCGCACGCTGTACAGCTGGATGCCGATCCTGTGCTTGGGGAAGACGCGTCCGCCGCCCGCGGCGGCCGCGGGGGACGCGCCCATCACCGTTCCGGCGCCGACGGCGACGGTGCTCGCCGCCACGGCGCCCAGGAACCCTCGTCTGTCGAACTCGATCCGTGCCATGTCCGCTCCCGGTCTCGGTCGCGTGGGGGGTGGTGGGGGTGGGGCGGGGGCGCCCCCTCCGAGGGGGCGCCCCGCCGTACTACTCGTCGGCACGCAGGGCGTCGGCGGTGGCGAGCAGCAGCTCCCGCGCCGCCTCGTCCTCGACCTTCTCCGCCTGCTCGACGAACTTGTCGAGCGCCTTGTCCGCCTTCCCGGGCCGGTCTGCGGCCATGTGCTTCTCGGCGTTGTCGAGGTGGTCGTGCAGCGACGCCGCACGCTCCTCGGAGATGACGCCGTCCTCCAGGTAGCCGTCGATCAGTGCGCGGGCGTCCTCGAAGGTCGAGGGCACCTCAGGGCCGTCACCGCCCCCGTCGTCACCGCCGCCGTCGTCGCCGTCACCGCCGCCGGGGTCGGCGGCGCCCGGTCCGGTGAACTGCAGGTAGTTCAGGTTGAGCAGGTCCTCCCCCTCACCCGTGAACACCAGGTACAGCTCCACCGGGCGGCCCGGGTCGGTGAACTCCACCGGCACGTCGGTCCAGGAGTCCCACCCGCCGGTGGGCTCCACCTCCGCCGTCCCGATCAGCTCCCCGTCCGGGGCGTCGGCCCGCAGCTCCACGGTGCCCCCGGCGCCGCCGGAGGCCGCCCGCAGCGACAGCGACTCCACCCCGGCCAGGCTCACCGGCGAGTAGGACACGTGGTCCCCGTCGTCGATCCCGGTCAGGTGCTCCATGCCGCCCTCGGGGTCGGTGGTCTCCTCGGTGGAGACCCCCTCGGCCGACGCGGTGTACTGCGCCTGCTTGCGCTTGGGCTGCAAGAGCGTGTCCGTGCGCCCGGGCAGCGGGTCGACCTGCCCGTCCGCGCCGCCGGAGTCGGTGTACTCGGCGGCGATGACGTAGAACAGGTTCGCCTCGGCCCCGTGCCCGTCGTCGGCCATCGTGGCGATGTCGGCCTCGCACCCCTGCACCCGGTCCACCAGGTGGGCGTGCTCGTCGTGGCCGAGCGAGGCCGTGATGGTCACGTCGGCGCAGTCGATCCCGCCGTCCTCGGTCGACCCGTCCTCGGCGTCGGTCACCGACACCTGCACCGGGACCGTGTCGCCGAAGGCGAACACCGACCCGTCGGGCGGCGTGGAGATCTCCACCTCGGGCGCGGTGTTGCCCACCGCCACCGGCACGTTGGCGGTGGCGGTGCGCCCCTGGGAGTCGGTGACCGTGAGCTGGGCGACGTAGTCGCCCACCTCGGTGTAGGTGTGCGTCGGGTTCGCCTCCTCCGAGGTGTTCCCGTCACCGAAGTCCCAGCTCAGCGTCACCTCCTCGTCGGGGTCGGGGTGGCCGGTGCCCTCGGAGGAGAACTGCACCTCCAGCGGCGCCTCCCCGTTGTCCGGGTCGCCGGAGGCCACCGCGTCCGGGTACTGCTCGCCGCCGGTGTAGTCGATCCGGTACAGGCCGGCGTCGCCGCCGGTGCCGAAGCCCGCGCCCCACTCCAGCAGGTACAGCGAGCCGTCCGGGCCGTACTCCATGTCGATCGGGTAGTCGAACTCCTCATCCGGCAGGAACGAGCCGATGTCCAGCACGTTCCCCTCGTCGTCGCGGGAGATCTCCTTC
The DNA here is from genome assembly GCF_027706725.1 of Nocardiopsis endophytica. Lineage (GTDB taxonomy): Bacteria > Actinomycetota > Actinomycetes > Streptosporangiales > Streptosporangiaceae > Nocardiopsis_A > Nocardiopsis_A endophytica. Next base: position 17,751 of record NZ_JAQFWQ010000049.1, on the reverse strand, counting down.
AGGTAGTAGCGCCCCCACTCGTAGAACATGGGCTTGCCGTCCATGGACGCGGGGAACTTGGTGGGCGACTCCAGCTCCGGGTCGTAGTGGTAGACCGGGCCGGCCATCGGGGCCAGCGGCCCCTCGCCCAGCTCGGGCCACTTCTCGGACGGGCCGTACCCGTAGTCGAAGTCGGGCGCGACCGACGGGGGCAGCTCGGTCAGGCCGGTGTTGTTGGGCGAGTCGTTGACGGGGGCCTCGCAGTCGAAGGCCTCCCCGGACTCGCCGGTGGCGAAGTCGTAGTCGATGTAGGGCTCGTTCGCGCCGTGGCAGTAGGGCCACCCGAAGTTGCCGGGCTCCTCCACGGCCATCCACTCGACCAGGCCCTCCGGCCCTCGGGCGGGGTCGCCCTCCTTGGCGTCGGGCCCGTAGTCGGCCACCATGACGTCGCCGGTCGCCTGGTCGACGGAGAACCGGAACGGGTTCCGGAAGCCCATCGCGTAGATCTCCGGCAGCGCCAGCTCGGGGTCGTAGGCGCCGTCGGGGAACAGCTCGTCCCACTTCCCGCCGTTGAACAGGTTGTCCTCGGGGACGGTGTAGGTGCCGTCGTCCTGCGGGATGATCCGCAGCAGGCTGCCGCGCAGGTCGGCGGTGTTGGCGGCGGTGGCCTGGGCGTCGAAGCCCACGCGCCCCTCGCGCTCGTCGATGGGGGAGTAGCCGTCCGAGGCGAAGGGGTTGGTGTCGTCCCCGACGCCGATGAACAGCTCACCGTCGGGCCCGAACTCCAGCGCCCCTCCGGTGTGCCCCGGCTCGTCGGTGCGCGAGGCGGGGATCTCCATGACCACCTTCTCGGAGTCCGGGTCGAGCGTGCCGCCCGCCTCCTCGGTGAGGGTGAACCGGGAGACCCTGCTGTACTGGTTCTCCGGTGCGGTGTCGTCGTCGGACGCCGGCGCGTAGTACAGGTAGATCCACCCGTTCTCCGCGAAGCCCGGGTCCAGGGCCATGCCCACCAGCCCGTCCTCGCCGCCGGTGTAGGTGTCCACCTTCCCGGTGGTGCGGGTGCGGTTGGTGTCCGGGTCGAAGACCTTCACCTCGCCCTGGCGCTGCACGTAGAACACGCGGCCGTCGTCGGCCACGTCCAGCTCCAGCGGGTCGTAGGCGTCCCCGTCCAGGGTGACCTTCTCGTAGGAGTCCCAGACGGTCCCGCCGCAGTCGGAGTCAACGACCTTGGCGGCGCTGCGCACCCCGCCCAGCAGGTGGTCGATGAACTCCGGCTCGCTGTAGGCCTCCTTGGGGTGGCCCATGGCCGTGGACCAGACGGGGGCCCCGTCCACGTCGCGGCACCAGGAGATGGGGTGGTCGTGCCCCATCGCGTCCGGGCCCGGGTCGTAGGTGGTCTCGTCCGCGGTGACCAGCACGTGCGCGTCGCCGCGCACGCTCTTGTCGAAGTTGTACCACTCCTCCTCGCGCTCCCAGACGGCCGGAAGGCCCTGGGTGGAGGGGTGCGAGCGGTCGGCGACCTTCGCCGTGCCGGGCAGCACCCCGGGGGAGTGGCTGGGCATGTGGGCACCCGCGTTGACGTGGTCGTCCCACCACGGGAACTCGCCCTCGATACCCATGTCGGTGGCGTTGTGGATGGCGGCGATGCCGCCCCCTCCGGCCACGTAGTCCTGCACGGCCTGGCGCTGGGCGTCGTCCTCCCACACCATGCCCGAGGTCTGGAACATGATGATCACGTCGAAGCGGGCGAGGTCCTCGTCGTTGAAGATGGAGGAGTCCTCGGTGTGCTCCAGGCCGAAGTGCTCATCCTCGGCCAGGCGCTCGAACAGGGCGATCCCCGTCGGGATCGAGTCGTGCCGGTATCCGGCGGTCTTGGTGAACAGCAGGGCGTTGAACTCCTCGTGCTGCGCCTCGGCGTCGGCGGCGGCGGGGGCGGCCGCCAGGCCTATGGCGAGCAGCAGCGAGGAGAGCACGGCGCCGAGTCTTCGCAGGCGCCGGTTGCGTGCGCTCATGGATCTTCCTCACCGGTCGTGCGTCCAGGGTCTGTGGAGACGGGCAAGGGTCGTCCGTGCGGCGTGCCGGCGCCGACGGGCGGCCGGGGGTGCGGCTCGGGGCCGCGTCCCGGCCGGGGGGAGGTCCCGTTCAGGGCTGATCGGTCGGGGTGCTCGTCGTCGAGCTCATGCGTGGGGTGCGGATGCGCTCCTCCCGTCGTCGGAGGCGGAGGAGGGGCGGCCCTCCTGCGCGGCGCGCAGGAAGGCCAGCCCGTCCCGGGCCAGGGTGTCCTGGTCGGGGGCGAGGGGACGCCACACCGACGCGGCGGTGGCGATGGCGTCGTTGTCGGCGGTGAACGACTCGATCACCAGCGGCCCGGCGTACCCGGCGCCGTCCAGGGCGCCGAGGATCGCGGGCCAGTCCAGGTGGTCGCGGCCGGGGGAGCCCCGGTCGTTGCCGCACACCTGCACGTGGGCGATGCGCCCCGCGGCGGCGCCGATCGCCGCCGCGGGGTCGGTCTCCTCGATGTTCATGTGGTAGGTGTCCAGCGCCAGGCCGCAGTGCTCGGGCGGCAGCGCCGCGACCGCCTGCAGCCCCTGCGCCACGGTGTTGACCAGGCTGGTCTCGTACCGGTTCAGCGGCTCCACGGCGACCTTCACCCCGGCCGCCGCGGCGTGCTCGACGACCGGCCCCAGGGCGTCGGCGAGCTCGGCGAAGCGCGACTCGCGCTCCCCGGGGGCCATCCGCCAGGTGCGGCCCACCGAGGTGTAGGCCGGGCCGGCGATGACCGGGGAGCCGACCGCGGCCGCCGCGTCCGCGGTGCGGCGCAGGTGGTCCCGGGTGGCGGCGACGGTGGCCGCGTCGGCGGCCACCAGCTCCCGGCCCGGCCCCATCACGATGCACACCGTCGCCGACAGCCCCAGGCCGTCCAGCAGGCGGGCGGCGCGGGCGGGGTCCCAGTCGCCCGGCCGCTCCACCGGCAGCTCCAGGGTGTCGAACCCCCACGCCGCCACGCGCGGGGCGAGCCGCTCCAGCTCCGCGTCGGTCAGCGGGGAGGTCCACACCCACGTGCTGACGCCCAGCGCCCGCCGCATCAGCGGTCCTGCCAGGCTTCGGGGAACCCGGGCAGGTCCTCGCCGCCGAACTTGGCGTAGTGCAGGCTCGGCATGTCGGCGTTGCGCTCCAGGAAGTCGTCCCGGTCGTCACCGGTGATCGGCTCCTGCGGCAGCACCCACTCCTCGGGCACCTCCTCGCCGTCGAGGATCATCGAGGCCGCCAGCACCGGGGTGCGCCACTGGAAGTTGGAGTAGACCGGCGCCAGCGCGGTCAGGTCCTCCTCCTGCCACTTGCGCATGAAGCTCAGCTCGTCCTCCCCGGAGATCACCGGGTAGGGCTGCCCTGCGTCCTCGAACGCCTCCAGCGCGGCCACCGCGCCGTCCCCGGCGTCCATCCAGATGCCGTCGACATCGCCGCGCTGCAGGTGCTGGGTGACCAGGTCCTTGATGGTGGCGCCGTCGCCCTCGGTGAACTCGTGGCCGATCACCTCCAGCTCGCTGTCGCCGAACACCTGCTGGGCGGCGGCCCACCGGTGCTCCAGCACGTCCACCCCGGGCAGGATGCGCAGCGCCAGTACCCGCGATCCCGGCTCCAGCTCATCGACCAGGAACTCGGCGGCGTCGGCCCCGAAGGCGTAGCCCCCGATGGGGTGGATGAACGTGACGTGGCAGTCGGTGTTCACCCCGCGGTCGAACACGATGACCGGGGCGCCGCTCTCGCAGGCCGCCTCCACCGCCGGGGTGAGCGTGGCGGTGGTGGAGGGGGAGATGATGATGGCGTCGCAGTCCCCTGCGTCCACGAACGCCTGGATGTCGGAGATCTGCTGGTTGTCGTCGTCGGCGGCGTCGGACACCCGGAACTCGCCGATGTCGCCGCTCTCCTGCAGCACCTCCACCTGCTGCTGCATGGTGATCCACCCGGTCACCCGCCACGGGTTGGACACCGAGGCGTTGGAGAAGCACACCGTGGGGTCCTCGCGGTCCTCCCCCTCCAGCGCGTACTCCGAGGTGTCGGTGTAGGTCGGGTCGATCGCCTGGAGCCAGGGCTCGTCGGCGGGCCCCTCGGGCTCCATGTCGCGCTGGGCGAGCTGGGCCTCGTACTCCTCGGCGTCGAACCAGTCGCCGCTGGGACTGGTCCGGCCCTCCTCACCGGGGCCGTCGGTGGGGGTGTCGGTGGTGCACGCGGTGAGCGCGAGGCTCAGCGCGGCGCCGGCGGCCAGCAGGACGCGGGTTCGGCGCATGGTCAGACCTCCTCGCGGGGGGACTTCTCCGGGCCGCCGGCGGGTGCCGGTGCCCGGGGGGATCTGCGGGACCGCTCGCGGGCGGCGTAGGCCACCGCGGCGATGATGATGACGCCCTGGACGGTCGGCTGGATCGTGGAGGGCAGGTAGAGCTGGTTGAACAGGGTGAACAGCGCCTCGACCGCCAGCGCCCCGCCGATCGCGGCCAGGACGGCGCCGCGCCCGCCGCCCAGGACCACGCCGCCGAGCACCACCGCGGTGATGGCCGAGAACTCCAGCCCCTCGCCGACCTGCGCGGTGACCCCGGCGAAGCCGCCGATGAGCACCGCCGCCAGGGTGGCCAGCACGCTGGAGCCGACGAAGGCCAGGGTGCGCACCCGCCACACCCGGGCGCCGGAGAAGGCCGCGGCGGTGGCGTTGTCGCCCACGGCGACCAGGGTGCGCCCGTAGGGCGAGCGCATCAGCGCGACGGCGGCCGCGCCCACCGCCGCCGCGATCAGCACCGCCCAGGGGACGCCGCCGATGAGCGGGAGCACGACGGCGTCGCCGCGCCCGGCCACCCGGAAGGCCTCGGACAGCGCGCCGGTGGGGGCGCCGCCGGTCCACAGCCGCACCGCGCCGTAGAGCACCAGCATCATGCCCAGCGTCGCGATGATCGAGGGCACCTTCAGCACCGTGGTGACCAGCCCGTTGACCAGGCCCACGGCGGCTCCGAAGGCGAGCATGAGCGCCAGCACCGGCAGCGTCATCGGCTCCTGGCCGTCGATCAGCCGGGCGGCCACCACCACCTGCGCCCCGACCAGGGAGCCGACCGACAGGTCCAGCTCGCCGGAGACGATCACCAGGTACTGGCCCACGGCCAGCACCACCAGCGGGGCGGCCTGCTGGGCGAAGGCCAGCAGCGACGGCGGCCGGGCGAAGCCCGGGTTGATCGCGAAGATCACCGCGAACACCAGGACCAGCAGGGCGAACACGGTTCCGCCGCCGCCCCCGGCCAGGGCGGCCCCGGCCCGGCGGAGCGCGCCGGCGGCGCCGGACGCCGGGGTGTCGGTCGCGGTCATGGCCCTCCTCCTCTCGCGGCGGCGTGCCCCGGCCGCCGCGGGAACCGCGGCGGGGTGGCCGCCCGGTCGATCTGGCGGCGGGCGTACAGCGCCACGGCGGCGATGACGATGGCGCCGCGCAGCACGTCCTTGAAGAACGGGTCGACGCCCAGCACGTTGAAGACGGTGTCGAGGGTGGCCAGGATGAGCACCCCGGCGACGGTCCCGCCGACCCCGCCGCGCCCGCCCAGCAGGTAGGTGCCGCCGAGCACCACGGCGGCGATGGACTCCAGCTCGTAGCCGGAGGAGTAGACCAGGGTGCTGCCGGTGCCGAACCGGGAGGCGATCAGCAGCCCGGCCAGCCCGGCGGTGACCGAGCACAGCACGTGCGCGGTGAGCAGCGGCCGGTCCGCCCGCACCCCGGACATGCGCGCCACCTCGGCGTCCCCGCCCACCGCGTACATGTGCACGCCGGTGCGGGTGCGCCGCAGGAACAGCACGGCCAGCACGGCCACGGCCGCCATCACCGCGAACGACAGGGGCACCACCCCGATGCGGGTGTAGCCGAAGAGCTGGAAGCCCGCGGGCACCTCCCCGGCCGGGCCCTGGTACCGGGTGTCCAGGTAGCCCTTGATGATCAGGCCCATGCCCAGGGTGGTGATGAAGGCGTTGACCCCCAGCCGGGTCACGATCAGCCCGTTGGCCAGCCCGATCAGCGCCGCCACCACGACGACGGCGGCCACGCCCAGCCAGATGCGGGAGGGCTGCCCGGCCATGGCGGTGGCGGCGACGACGCTGGACAGCGCCATCACGTAGCCCACCGACAGGTCCAGCGACCGGCACAGGATGACCAGCGTCTGCCCGATCGCCACGAACCCCAGCAGGCTGGAGCGGGTCAGCAGGTCCACCGTGTTGGCGGTGGTGAGCAGCTCCTGCCCGCGCGCGGCGGCCAGCGCCGCCCCGGCCGCCAGGATGGCCAGCAGCGCCACGTACACCAGCCCGGTGGTGCCCAGGCGGGGGCGGCTCATGGCGCGCCCCCCACGGCCAGTTCCATCACGGCCTCCTCGGACGCGCCGCCGGGCAGCTCCCCGGTGATCCGGCCGTCGCGGAGCACCAGCACCCGGTCGGCCAGGCCCAGCACCTCCGGCAGCTCCGAGGAGATGAGCACGATCGCCGCGCCCTCCGCGGCCAACCGCCGCACCAGCGTGTACACGGCGTGCTTGGCGCCCACGTCGATGCCGCGGGTGGGCTCGTCGAGCACCACCACCGAGGGGTCGGTGGCCAGCCACTTGGCGAGCACGACCTTCTGCTGGTTGCCTCCGGAAAGGAACCGCACCTCTTGGGAGGGGGACCGGGCCACCAGCTCCAGGGAGGAGAAGATGCCGGGCAGGCGGCCCGAGCGCGCGCGGGAGCGGCGGGGTGCCACCGCGTCCAGGACGAGGCGCCCGTTGTCCAGGACCGACCGGTGCAGGGCCAGCCCCTGCGTCTTGCGGTCCTCGCTGACGAGGGCGACCCCCGAGCGCACCGCCCGGCGCGGCGAGCGCAGCACCGCCCGCTCGCCGTCGATGCGCAGCTCGCCCCGGGTGAACCGGTCGATGCCGAACAGGGCGTGCGCGATCTCGGTGCGCCCGCTGCCCTGAAGGCCCGCCAACCCGACGATCTCGCCGGAGCGCACCTGCAGGTCGATCCCGTCCAGGCGCTCGTTGCCGCCGCCGGTCACCTCCAGGCGGACCCGGCCCGCCTCGGTGCCCGCGATCTTCTCGGGGAAGACCGCGCTCACCGGGCGGCCGACCATCATGCGGATGAGGTCGGCGCCGGTGGTGTCGGGGGTGTCCACGGTGGCGACCTTCGCGCCGTCCTTGAGCACGGTGATGCGGTCGGACAGGTCGAAGATCTCCTTGAGTCGGTGCGAGACGTACAGGACCGCGACCCCGCGCTCCCTGAGCCTGCGCACCAGCCGGTACAGCAGCTCCACCTCGGCCCCGGCCAGCGCCGCCGTGGGCTCGTCCATGGAGACGATGCGCGCGCTCTGCGACATGGCCTTGACGACCTCGACGATCTGCTGCTCGGCCACCGACAGGGTGCGCACGGGCGCGTGCGGGGAGATGGCGCTCAGCCCCAGGTCCTCCAGCAGGCGCTCGGTCTCGGCGGCCATCGCGCGCGCGTCCACCCCGATGCGCGTCCCGCTCCCGCGCGGTTCGCGGCCGAGGAAGACGTTCTCGGCCACGGTGCGCTCGGGCAGCAGGTTGAACTCCTGGAAGACGGTGGCCACCCCGGCCTCGCGCGCGTGGACCGGGTGGGCGAAGTCGACCCGCTCGCCGCCGAGCTCGACCGTCCCGGCGTCGGCCCGGTGCACCCCGGCCAGGATCTTCATCAGCGTCGACTTCCCGGCGCCGTTCTCCCCGACCAGGGCGTGCACCTCGCCCGCGCGCACCTGCAGGTCCACGTCCCGCAGCACCGGGACGCCGAGGAAGGACTTGCCCACGCCGCTCATGCGCAGCAGCGGCGGCTGAGGCCCGCCGTTCACCGGGCGACCTCCTCCCAGCCGCCGGAGCGGGCCGAGGCCAGCACGGCGTCGGCGATCCGCGCGGCCCGCAGGCCGTCGGCGAAGACCGGCAGCCCGTCGGGGGCGGTGCCGGTGGCGACGGCCTCGGCGGTGTCGGCGACGAAGGCGTCGAAGCACTCCTGGTAGCCCTGCGGGTGCCCGGAGGGCACCCGGGCCAGCCGGGAGGCGTCGGGCGAGAGCACCTCGGGGGCGCGCATGATCACCTCGTTGCGCTCGCGCCCGCCCTTCCACAGCAGCTCGGGCTGCTCCTGGTCGAAGGCGAGGGAGTGCTCGGAGCCGGACACCTCCAGGTGCAGGCGGTTCTTCCGGCCGGCCGAGACCTGGCTGACCACGCCGGTGCCGATCACCCCGGCCTCGGTGCGGAACTGCAGCACCACCAGGTCCTCGGTGGTGACGGGGGCGCCCTCGCCGGGGCCGCGCCGGGGGAGCGTGGTCGTCGTCTGCGCGCTGACCGCGGCGATCCGGTCGCCCAGCACGAACTCCAGCAGGTCGCAGAAGTGCGAGCCGATGTCGCCGAAGGCGCGGGTGGGGCCGCCCAGGTCGGGGTCGACGCGCCAGTTGTCGTCGTCCGGGCGCAGCAGCCAGTCCTGCAGGTAGCCGCCGTGGGCCAGGTGCACCCGCCCGACCGCCCCGGCGGCGACCTGGGCGCGGGCCTCGCGCACCATCGGGTGGAAGCGGTAGACGAACGGCACGGAGGCCACCCGGCCCCCGTCGGCCTTGGCCGCCTCGTCCGCGGCGGCGGCCATCCGGGCGGCCACGGCGGCGTCGGTGGCCAAAGGCTTCTCGCAGACCACGTGGCGCCCGGCGTCCAGCGCGGCCAGGGTCAGGGGGGCGTGCAGGTGGTTGGGGGTGCACACGTGCACCACGTCGACCTCGTCGTCCTCGATCAGGGCGGCAGCGTCGTCGAACGCCCGCTCGGCCCCCAGGGGGCCGGCCGCCTCACGGGCGCGCTCGGGGGTGGACGCCGCGACGCCCACCACGCGGCCGCCCCCGGCCCGGATCGCGCGGGAGTGCACCCGCCCCATGAATCCGGCGCCGATGACGGCGGCCCGGTAGCCGCCTCCTGTGACCTGACTCACTCGCATAAGAGGACGGTAAGCGGTACTTCTGTCGACGGTCAAGCATAAGTTGCCGAATCCGGCCGAAATAGTCCGGGAGCAGCACGCCCTTAGTCCCGTGTGCTTCACTGGTCGTGTGACAGAAGACGCGCTGACGAAGACGGGGGACCGGCGCGCCGAAGCCGGGTCCGCCCCGCCCGCCCCGCCCGGCGCCGGCACCCTGCTGCGCCTCCTCCGCGACGGCCGCCCCCGCACCCGGGCGGAACTGGCGGCGGTCACCGGGTTAGCGCGCTCGACGGTCACCCAGCGGGTCGACGCCCTGCTGGCCGGGGGCCTCATCGGCCCGGCGGGCGAGGCCGCCTCCACCGGCGGGCGCCCCCCCACCACGTTCGTCTTCGACCCGGGGGCGCGGGTGGTGCTCGCCGCCGACCTGGGCGCCACCTACGCCCGGCTGGCCCTGACCGACCTCGCCGGGCAGGTCCTCGCCGACACCTTCGCCGACATCGAGATCTCCCGCGGCCCGGCCGAGGTGCTGGGCTGGGTGGCCGAGCACGGGCACGCCCTGCTGGCCGGGGCCGGGCGCGCCCCGGAGGAGCTGCTGGGCACCGGCATCGGCCTGCCCGGGCCGGTCGCGCACGACACCGGCCGCGCGGTGAGCCCGCCGATCATGCCCGGCTGGGACGGGTTCGACGTGCCCGGGTTCGTCGGGGAGCTGCTGCCCGGGGCGGTGCTCGTCGACAACGACGTCAACATCATGGCCGTGGGCGAGCACTTCGCCCGCTGGAGCGAGGCCCGGCACCTGCTGTTCGTCAAGGTCGCCACCGGCATCGGGTGCGGCATCATCGCCGACGGCCGCGTCTACCGGGGGGCCAAGGGCGCCGCCGGGGACATGGGGCACATCCAGGTGCCGCGCGGGGCGGACGTGCCCTGCCGCTGCGGCAACACCGGCTGCCTGGAGGCGGTGGCCAGCGGGTCGGCGATCGCCGCGGCCCTCGGTGAGCAGGGCATCGAGGCGCACGGCGCGCTGGACGTGGTCGACCTGGCCCGCGGCGGCAGCCTGCCGGTGCTCAGGGCGCTGCGCCAGGCCGGGCGGGACATCGGCGAGGTGCTGGCGGCCTCGGTGAACATGTTCAACCCGTCGATGATCGTGATCGGCGGGTCGCTCTCCCAGGCGGGCGACCACCTGCTGGCCGGGGTGCGCGAGGTGATCTACCAGCGCTCGCTGCCGCTGGCCACCGAGGACCTGAGCATCGTGTCGTCCCAGGTGGGCGAGCGGGCAGGGGTGATCGGGGCGGCGGTGATGGTGATCGAGCACGGCCTGGCCCCCCAGCGCGTGGACGCGCTGCTGGCGGGCTGAGCCTCAGTCCCGGTCGGGCCGGGTGCGGGCGTCGGGGTCGTAGGAGCGGTGGCGGCCGTCGTAGCGGCGGCGCGGCTGCTCGGAGAAGGCGTCGCGGTAGCCGCTCTCGTAGTCGTCGGCCCCGTAGCCCGGGTCGAACCCGGCGCCGGGCAGCGCCCCCTCGCCGTGCAGCCGCGGGCGCTCCGACCGCCGGTAGGCGCTGGCGCCCACGCTGGACAGCAGCGAGACGATGGCGATGCCGCACACCGCGTTGATCAGGCCGGTGGCGATCTGGCTCGCCAACGGCGCGCCCTGGGTGAACGGGGTGACCGCGGCGACCACGGTGGCCAGGCCCACGATCCACCCGAAGAACGTCATGGGGCGCGGCGCGCTCAGCATGAGCAGGTGGAGCAGCGCGGTGGCGATGAGCGCCGCGATGGCGGCGGTGGCCGCGTACACGCCGGTGGTGGCGTCGCCCAGGTACCCGGCCTCCTCCGGGGCCAGCACCGGGATCCCGAAGACGCCGCGCACGATGAGGGCACCCACGAGGATGACCAGCCCGGCGACGACGGCGGTGGCCAGGCCGCCGGACCAGAGGCGGGAGACGTTGATGCTTCGGCCGCTGTCGATTCCGCTCATTGCCGAACCCCCCGATACGGCGCCGAACTCGGTCAGGGCACCCATACCCGCAGGTCACCATCGAAAACCCCGGGGGGTGACCGGTCGTGACGCTCCGTCGTTGCCCCGGGGGTCCACGAGCCCCCGGGGGCGGGGGAGGACGCCGGGATCAGCGGATCTGCACCCACGCGCGGTCGATCTGGACCGCGCACGAGATGTGGCTGCGGTCGGTCCTGCCGTCGACCCACCGGCCGTAGCGGTTGACCGAACCGCAGTCGGCGACCACGCGCACCTGCGTGGCGTTGTTCCCGGACCAGGACTTGCAGGCCGAGTAGGCGCCCAGGCCACCGTTGCTGATCGCCGAGCACAGGATCCCGGCGTCGGCGGCGGGGGCCGTGGCCCCCATGGTGCCGAAGACGCCGAGCGTCAGGGCGGCGGCGGAGGCGGTGCTGATCACCTTGCTCTTGAGGTTCTTCACGCGGTCCCTTTTCTGTCCGTAGGGGGAGGGGGAGGCCGGGGCGGCCGGAGCCGGGAATGCGCCTGAGAACCTAGGGGTCAGGGCCTTAGAGCCTCCTGAGAGACCGGAGCGGGGGAGGGGTCCCGGAAGGCGTCCGCGAGGGAGTCGACCTCCGCATAGCCGGGGACCCGCGGATGGGTCCCCGTCCCCGAGGCGGCGGCCCGCGCGGTTTCCACAGCGCTGTGGACGGCCGCGCGGAACAGCAGCGAACCGGTGCTCACCCGCGCCACGCCCGCCCGCGCCAGGGACCCGAGGTCGCCGGGGTCGCGCGGGGCGAGCACGTTCAGCGGGAGCGGGACGACGCGCGTCAGCCGAGCGATGGCCGCCTCATCGGTCAATCCCGGAACGAAGATGCCGTCGGCACCGGCGTCACGGTAGGCGCGGACGCGCTCGAAGGTCGCGTCGACACGCTCCCGCTCGTCGGCCGGCTCGGACAACCACCACGTGTCGGTGCGGGCGTTGAGGAACAGCGCGGGTGCGGCGTCCTTCACGGCCCGCAGGAGCGCGCACTGCTCCTCGACCCCGGCCAGGGCGTCGTCGCGCCCGTCCTCCAGGTTGACCCCCGCGATCCCGTACGACGCCAGTTCGGCGGCCAGGGCGCCGACCTCGTCCGGCCGCCCGCCGAAGCCACCCTCGATGTCCACCGTCACCGGAACGTCCAGCCGCGCCAGCCCCCGGGCGAGGGCGAGGGTCTCGTCCCTGGTGGCCCCGGCGGCGTCCGGCTTCCCTGCGGCGGCGGCGATGCCCAGGCTGGTCGTCCCGATCGCCGGGAACCCCGCACCCGCGAGCGCGGCGGCCGAGACGTGGTCCCAGGCGTTCGGGAGCACGAACGGCTCTCCCGGCTTGTGCAGGGACCGGAAGGTGTCAGCGTGCCTGTGCATGGAGGACTCCCGTCGCCATGGCGAGTGCGTGGTCGGAGCCGGGGCAGGGCCGCTCACCGGCGCCGAAGGACAGGGGCGGTGGCTCTCCGGGGCCGCCGTCGTCCCCGGCGTAGCGCTCGGGGGCGAACCGGTCCGGGTCCTTGTAGACGTCGGGGTCGCGGTTGGCCGCCGCGAGGTCGAGAAGGACCAGGGCGCCTTCGGGAACGGGAACGCCGTCGATCTCCGTGTCGCCGAGGGCGGTCCGCTTCATCACCGGGGCGGGAGGCGACAGGCGCAGCGCCTCGGTCAGCAGGCCCCATGCGTCGTCGTGGTCGCCGTCCCGGTCGAGCGCCGCACGGACCAGCCCCGCCGTCGCGTCGCAGGTCTGCACGAGCAGGCACACCCGCTGGGCCGCCTCTTCGGTGGCGGAGTCGGGGAGCAGGCGCACCAGGGTGCGCACGCCCGCGTCCGCCCGGTCCTCCCGCCCCTCCTCGGTGCCCGGGAAGTAGGCGGCGGCGACGTCCCGGACCGCCGCCACGGCCTCCGGGACGTCGGCTTCGGGAATCCCCAGGGAGGCGGAGAGGACGGCGACAGGGACATGGGGCGCCTGGTCGGGTCCGGCCGAGCGCGCGCGTGCCTCGGCCTCCCTCCGCAGGTCGGACGGGGCCAGGCCGGACAGCAGCGCCGAGGCGAACGCCCGGCGCCGCCGGTGGTCGCCCCCGGTGCTGAACCGGGTGGCGTGCTCGCGCAGCCAGGCGAGCGACGGCGTGGAGGCGGCGCCGTCCGGCGCCTCCGGAAGAGCGGGCACAACGAAGCCGGGGTCGCTCAGGACCGCGCGGACCCCGGCGTAGCTCTCGACGCGGATGGTGGTCGTCATGGCGGCGACGATAGGCACGGGACGCTTCGGCGGCGGCCGAAACATGCGCCGGTTAGCGTGGAGTGTGCTCACCACGACGCAGCCCACCACCGGTACCGAGCCCGACCTCGCCGCCCTGGCGTCCCTGCTCGCCGACCGGACCAGGGCGTCCTTCTGCACGGCCCTCCTGGACGGGCGGGCCTGGACGGCGGGGGAGCTCGCCAGGCACGCGGGCGTCGCCCCGTCCACCGCCAGCGAGCACCTGACCGCCCTGGTCGGCGCGGGCCTGCTGGCGGAGGTGCGCCAGGGGCGGCACCGGTACGTGCGGCTGGCCTCGCGGGAGACCGCGGAGCTGATCGAGGCCATGTCGGCGGCGGCGCCCAAGGCCGCGCCGCCGCGCGGGCTCAAGGCGGTGCACCGGTCGAACGCCCTCGCGCGCGGGCGCACCTGCTACGACCACCTCGCCGGAGCACTGGGGGTGGCCGTCGCCGAGGCGGTGACCGAGCGGGGCTGGATCGACTGGGAGGACGGGCCGTCGCTCACGGCCGGGGGCCGCACCGGCCTGGCCGGCCTCGGTGTGCAGATCCCCGCCCGGACACGGCGGCCCCTCGTCCGCTCGTGCCTGGACTGGACCGAACGGCGGCCGCACGTGGCCGGGGCGGTGGGCGCGGCACTGTGCTCGCGCGCGCTGGAGGCCGGGTGGCTCGTGCGCCTGGGGGGCACCGGGGGCGGACGCGCCGTGCGGGTCACGGCCGAAGGGCGCGCCGTCCTCGCCGGGACGCTGGGCGTGCCCGACGAGGTCCTGGAATCAGCAGGCGCATGAGACCCCGGGCGGGGCGACCAGCGGGTCGGCCGCACGCCGGTCCGAGCCCTCGGCGGTCTCGACGGGGAACCCTTCACGGGCCCAGTACTCGAAGCCGCCGATCATCTCCTTGACGCGGTAGCCGAGCCGGGCGAAGGCGAGCGCGCCCCGGGCCCCGCCGTCGCAGGCCGGGCTCCAGCAGTAGACGACCACCGGGGTGTCCCGGTCGATGAGGCCGGGGGCGAGGTCGGCCGCCTGCGCGTAGGGGACGTGCACGGCGCCGGGGACGTGCCCGTGGTCCCACGCCTCGCGGTTGCGCACGTCCACCACCGTGAAGCCGGCGGCGTCCGCCGCCATGGCGGCGTGCACGTCGCTCGGGTCGGTGTACAGCGACAGGCGGGCGGCGAAGTGGGCCTCGGCCACGGCGGGGTCGGCGGGGGCGGTGCGCAGGACGGGGTCGTGGGCGGCCGGTGCGGCGGCGGTGTTCGTCATGCTGAATACGCTATGGCTCTGTGACCTGCGAGGACCAGGCGCATTCAACGGCGTTGGGGCCCATTCGCCGTGAAAGGCGCGGTATTCATGACTCATGACCGTTGAATCGCTGGACGCCACCGATCTGCGCCTGTTGGAGGCGCTCCAGGCCGACGGGCGGGCCGGGTACGCCGAGCTCGCGCGGACCGTGTCGATGTCGCCGAGCGCCGTCGCCGAGCGGGTGCGGCGCCTGGAGGCGTCCGGCGTCGTCTCCGGGTACCGGGCGGTGGTGGACCCCGAGCGGGTCGGGCTGCCGGTGATGGCGTTCGTCCGCCTGCGGTACCCGACCAACAACTACCGGCCGTGCCACGAGCTGATCGACAAGACGCCGGAGATCGCCGAGGCGCACCACGTGACGGGGGAGGAGTGCTTCATCATCAAGGTGCGCACGCGGTCGATGCGCCACCTGGAGGAGGTGGTCGGCCGCATCGCGAGCCTGGGGCCCGTCACGACCAACGTGGTGTTCTCCAGCCCGTTGGAGGGGCGGCCGCCCACGGACGCGCTGAACACCTCGAACACCTCGTCCTGACGGGCGGCGCACCGTCCTCCCCGGCTCTCCGCTACTCCGTGGCGAGCCGGGCGACCGCCCCCGACTCCAGGGCCGTCCACACGGCCCCGTCCGCTCCGACGGTGATGCCGTGCGGCTCCGACCCCGGCGTCGGAAGGTCGTACTCGGCGACCTTCCCGTCGCCGTCGATGGAGCCGACCCGGTTCGCGCCCCACTCGGTGAACCAGTACGTCCCGTCCGGGGAGGGGGCGATCGCGTGCGGCCGGGCCGACGGGTCGGGGAGGGGGAACTCGGTGACCTCGCCGCCGGGGGTGATCCGCCCGACGGCTCCGGCGCCGATCTCGGCGAACCACACCGCGCCATCCGCACCGGAGGCGATCCCGACCGGGGCGGCGTTGTCGGTGGGCAGCGGGTGGACGGTCACCTCGCCGTCCATGGTGAGCCGCCCGATCGCGTTGCCCTGGTTGAGCGTGAACCACAGGGCGCCGTCGGGGCCGGCGGTGATGGCCGACGGGAACCCGCCCCGTACCGGCAGGTCGACATGGGAGGCGGTGCCGTCCGGGGCGAGGCGCCCGATCCGGTCGGTGTTCATCTCGGTGAACCAGACGGCGCCGTCCGGCCCGGTGCAGATGCCGTAGGGGCCGCAGTCCGGCGCGGAGCCGGGGAGGTCGGTGAGCTCCCCGTCCGCGGTGAGGCGGCCGATGCGGTGGTCGCCGAAGCGGGTGAACCACAGGGCCCCGTCGGCGCCCTCGGTGACGACCGTGGGGCGGGAGCCCTCGGGCCCGGCGGGGTGGAGGACGACGGTGCCGTCGGGCTCCAGGCGCGCGATCTCGGCCGAGCCGACCAGCGTCACCCATAGGGCGCCGCCCGGCCCGCGCGTGATCCCGTAGGGCCCCGCGCCGGGGGACCCAACCGGAAACTCCTGCACGGTCGGGCGATCGGTGTTGTGCATCATGCTCCGCTCTCGGTGGATTCTGGACGGTGGCTCCGGACGTGGACAACCCGTCTCTACACGGGCTGGGCCCCGTCGGCCACTCCTTTTCCCGGCTCAGGCGGTGAGGTCGGCGGGCAGCAGCGAAGCCAGCCGCTCGGCGTCGGAGATGATGTCGAAGTGGCGCACCCTGCCGCCGCTGATCGTGTACGAGGTCAGGGCCCTGGGCTTGCCGCCGGTCATGTCCAGGATCCCCGCCGCGCCGTTGACCAGCACCGGGACCGCCACGATCGGGCCGAACTCGCGGTGGAAGCCGATCGCCGAGCGGGCGATGCGGGCGGCGCCGCTGAGCACCCGCAGCGGGTGAACGCCGTCGTCGTTGCGCAGCTCCAGGTCGGGGTCGAGCATGTTCAGCAGGGCGTCGGTGTCGCCGCCGCGCGCGGCGCTGAGGAACGCGTCGACCGCCATGCGCTGGGCGACCGGGTCGGGGTCGGGCTCCACGGTGGAGTCCTTCACCCGGCGCCGCCCGCGGCTCGCGAGCTGGCGCGTGGCCGGGACCGAGCGCTCGACCACGGGGGCGATCTCCTCGAACGGCACCGCGAACATGTCGTGCAGGACGAACGCCAGGCGCTCGGCGGGGGCGAGCTGCTGGAGGACGACCAGCATCGCGTAGCCGACCGTGTCGGCCAGCTCGGCCTGCTGTTCGGGGTCGGCGGGCTCGGCGGTGACGACGGGGTCGGGGAGGCGCTCGGGCAGCAGCGGGTCCTCGCGGCGGGAGGTGCGCGAGCGGAGCATGTCGAGGCAGATGCGGCCGACCACGGTGGTCAGCCACGCGGCGAGGTCGTCGATGGAGTCGTCGCCGGTGCGGGTGAGGCGCAGCCACGCCTCCTGGACGGCGTCCTCGGCCTCGGACAGGGAGCCCAGCATCCGGTAGGCGACGGAGTTGAGGCGGGAGCGGTGCTGCTCGAAGCGCTCGGCCAGAAAATCTTGGTGGTCCACTGTCACACCTCATCGTCGGCGTCCGTCTTCATGGCGACGGAGAGAACACCCCGCCTCCGCGGCGGGGCACCCATGAGGAGAGCAGATGGAAATGCGCTTCGACGACCCCATGAAGGCCATGCCGGGCATGTACGAGGCTATCCAGCCGATCCTGAAGGTCATCCACCAGGGCGGCGTTCCCCGCAAGACGCTGGAGCTGGTGCACCTGCGGGCCAGCCAGATCAACGGGTGCAGCTTCTGCGTCAACATGGGGGTCGAGCAGCTCAAGCAGCAGGGCGAGACCGACGAGCGGCTGGCGACGGTGGCGGCGTGGGCGGAGGCCCCGTTCTTCACCGAGGCCGAGCGGGCGGCCCTGGAGCTCACCGAGGTGGCCACGCGGCTGGCCGACCACAGCGGCCAGGCCGTCCCCGACCCGATCTGGAACGCGGCGGCGAAGCACTACGACGAGCGGCAGCTCGGGTCGATCGTGCTGATGGTCGGGCTGACCAACTTCTTCAACCGGATCAACGCCACGGTGCAGATCCCGGCCGGAACCCCGATGCCCGCCTGAGTCCGGGGGCCATCCGGGGAGCAGACGGGGGCCAGACGGGGGCCACCGGGGTCCGGGCCGAGAGGACGGCGGCCGGGACCCCGGTGACAAGAACGAACGGCGGCGGTGGGTACGGGAAGCCACCGCCGCCGTTCCCGTGCCGGGGGACGGTGTAAGGAGAGCGGGGTCGGGGGTGGGGGGTCCCACCGCCCGTTGCTTGCGGTCACCCGTGCGAGGGGGAGGCGGCGACGGAGGTCAGCGGCCCTTGCGGCAGCGTCGTCGGCCGTCCGGCGCGTGCATGGTCGCCGGAGTGGGCAGCGACGGAGCGAGCGG
>NZ_JAQFWQ010000048.1 GCF_027706725.1 Nocardiopsis endophytica | reverse complement strand
GACCGCGAGGGGCCCGCCGGACGGAAGGCAGGGCCGGGGAACCGCCCCGTCGCCGTTGCCGCCCTCCACAGTGACCATGCACACGCGCCACGCCCGACAGCGCTGCGCCGCGGGCCGCCGACCTTCGTCGTCGCCGCCCTCAACACTGCACTCCGCCAGCCCGGCGCCCGGCCGGGGTCCTTGAGCGGGGTACCTGCTGTGCCGTCCCGCCCTTGCCATCCGCTCTCCGGTGGGGCCTCGCGTGGCGATGCCCGCCGCCTGGGCCCTCCGAAGTCCATCCCCTCGGGATGAACGTGATGACCGTTCCGCGCTGCGGGCGATGGCCACCGGTGCCTGGCCGGGCTCGGACGTGGACGTGGCCGTTTCCCGCCTTCCTTCCTCCTCGGCCGCCGAACGCGGCGGGTGCGACCGAACTCTCACTCCCCAAGCCGCCGTTCTCATGCGGCTCTTAGCAACGGAACCCAGGATGGGGCCCATGAGCGAGCGAACACACTCACGATCACGCCGCAAGCGTCTTCGCGTCCGTGATGCGGTCCTCGTCGGGACGGGAGCACTGGTGGCGCTCCTGCTGGCCGGGCGCCTGCTCATCCCCGGGGACTTCGGTGTGTTCCTCGACTCCGGCCTGCCATGGGTCGGGCTGCTCATCCTTCCCGCCGCCGTCGGGGCCCTTCTGCTCCGCTCGCGCGCGGGCGCCGCGGCGGTCGGTGCCGCCTCGCTGGTGTGGGCGCTGCTGTTCGTCCCCGCCTACGTCCCCGGCCTGGGCGCGGGAGGCGGGGCGGATACGGGTTCGGGCCGCTTGACCGTGGCCACCCTCAACGTCGGCGCCGACAACCCCGACCCCTGCGGGGCCCTGAGAGAGGTGTCCGGATGGGGCGCCGACGTGGTGGCCGTCGAGGAGCTCGCCGGTCCCGTCGAATGCGCCTCCGCCGCGCTGGGCGCGGACGGGACATGGATCCGCCAGGGGACCGTGGGCCTGTGGAGCCGCCACCCCGTCGACGGGACCGCGCCGCTCGAGGTCGCGATGGGGATGTCCCGCGGGCTCCGGGCGACCGTCCACGCCCCCGGCGGCGACGTCGCGGTGCTCGTCGGCCACGTCGCCTCGCTGCGCCCCAGGGCCGTCGGCGAGCGCAACGGCTCCCTGCAGGCCCTGGCCTCCGACGCCGACGCCGAAGGAGCCGGGCCCGTGGTGGTCGCGGGCGACATGAACACCGCCGCCACGGACCGCGCCATGGAGGCCTTCGACGGATTCGGCGAGGCCCAGCGCACCGCCGGGTGGGGGCCCGGCTTCACCTGGCCCGCATCGGCCCCGATGGTGCGCCTGGACCACGTCCTCTACCGGGACATGCGGGCCCGGTCCGCCGCCGTGCACGACGTCCCGGGCAGCGACCACCGCGGCGTAGTGGCCGAACTGGCCTATTGACGTGGGGCCCAGCCGCCGCCGGGCGGCGCCCGGCCGGCCCGGCGACGGCGGAGCCGGAGAGGTCGCCTACGGCCACCGCACGTCGGTCGCGTACGGCAGGTCGCCGATGCGGGTCTCCGGGTGGGCGTTCAGCTCCTCGCGCAGCTGCGTCCACGCCGCCTTGGCCGTGTTGTCGGTCCGCTCGCACCCGCCGCGCTGCTTGCAGGCGATGCGCTGCGACATCGACCCCGCGAAGCGCACCGGCCCCTTGCCCCGGTCCGCGCCCCAGGCGCTGACCGCCGCCCACTGGCGGGCCTGGATCCCGTCGGTCCGGTAGATCTGGGGCACGGCCTGGATCCGGTCCGACGCCCCGGACGACACGTAGTGCACGTCCGACAGCCTCCAGCCGTTGTTGCACCCGGTCGAAGACGACCCGTACTGCGGGCACCCGCCCGCGGAGTTGGCCGCGTACAGGCGGGTGGAGGACCCCGAGGTGTAGGCGTCCACCCACGCCCGAGCCCAGGACGCCGACGACCACTCAGGCTCGGCGTCCACCGCCCCCGCCACCGACACCCTGCCCCCGGAGATGCGCGCGGCGGCCCGGTCGACCACGTCGGCCCACGCCGACCCGGCCCCGGACCCCGACGCCTTCCCGTCGGACTTGTTGTTCACGCCGAGGGCCAGCTCGGCCTCGGCGCCCCCGGAGGCGCATTCCTCGAAGCCGTCGGCCCAGGCCTCCGCGGCCTGCACCGCCCGGTCCGCGCGCACGCGCGGGGTGCGGCTCCCGGCGCTGGTGCCCGGCTGGCGCAGGTCGCCGCCGGCCTCCTGGGTGCCGAAGAACAGCACCCGCGGGCCGCTGCGGCCGCCCTCGCCCTCCGCGCACCCGGCCGCGCGGGCGCCGGAGATGTCGGACTCCGAGCCGCTGAGCGGGACGTAGCGGCTGACGGTGAACCCGGGGTAGGTCTGGGCCTGGGCGGGGGCGGGGGAGAGCGCGAGGGCCAGCGCCGCGCCCGCCAGGGCGGCGCCCGCGCGGCGGGCGGGGCCGAGGCGGTCGGGGAAGCGTCGGGCCGGGGACATGGTCGTTCCTCCTCTGGGACGGCTGCCGTGGCGGTCCCATTCAGCCGCAGGAGGCGTACAGGGCCCGTGACCCTTCGGAGTCGGGTGATTCGCGTACGTAACCGGACCGGGAGGTGGAAACGGGGGCGCCCGACCCGCTGTGGAGGGGGCGTGTCGACCGGCGGGGTGACGCGTGGGCCGTGGGCCGTGTCCCTTGGAGTGGTGTAATCTCCATCCGCCCAGGTCGGCCCGCCGGTGACGGCCACGGAACGGGACCGGCCCGTCTTCGAGGCCTTGGCCGGTACCCCACCTTTCGGCGAGGCGGCCTTCGGCCGCCCACTCGGCGGGGCACCAGTGGTGCGTGGGCTGACCTGGAGGGCCTGCTCCAGCGGACGCGGCCGGATCTTCGTCGGGCCAGGGCGAGGGGGCCGCCGGGGGGCGTGTGCCTTGGAGCGGTGTCGTCCCCGTCCGCCCGGGTCGGCTCGCCGGTGACGGCCCTGGGGCGAGACCGGCCCCTGGGACCCGCCCTTCGCGGAGCGGCCTCCGGCCGTCGGACAGGGCCGGTTACAGTCGGCGAGATCGACGCCACTCGGCGGGGCACCATCGCCGCCGGGCGTCAGGGCGTCCACGTCCGAAGGCCGGGCCGGGCGCGCGGCCCGCCACGAGCCCCCGGACATGAGAAGACCCCGCCCGATGGACGGGGTGGTCTGTATGTGCGGGCCGGTACGGCGGTCGCCTCACGGCGCAGGGCGCAACGCGGCTCCGAAGGCCGCCGGGTCGCCCGAGGGCGCCCGACGCGGTATTCCGCGAAGGCAATGAATGGAGCCCGGGGGACACTTTCTACCGCACCGGCCCGCACCCCCTCCAACGGAGGGCGGGGCCACCCTATTCCACATGGAGGGGGTGGCGCATCCGCCTGGGCCTCCTCGGCGCGCCGGAGCGACACAGGACACACCGCACACCCCGGCGAAGGGGGCGAATCGCCCGATCCTCGGAGGGATTCGGGGGACTCGCGCCCGCCGGTTTCCCGCGTGCGGGTCCGACCTGTGATGATTCACCATGTGTGGCGTGAACTGATCGGTGAACTTCATCCCGAGGCCGAACCCGCGGCCCCGGCGGACGAGGCGATGCTCTCCGAGGTGGAGAAGGCGCTGTCCCTTCCCCTGCCCTTCGAGCTGGCCTCCCTGCTGCGGGAGATGGACGGCGTGTACAACGAGTACGGCGACGCCGTGGTGTGGAACGCCGAGCGGCTCGTCGAGGACAATCTCGCCATGCGCTCCGAGCCCGACTACGTGGAGCTCTACGCCCCCTTCGACGAGATGATCTTCTTCGGGGACAGCGATATGGGCCCCCAGTTCGCCTACGTGCACACCGACTACGGCCCCGGCATCGTCGTATGGGACCACGAGACCGACCGCCGCCGCCTGGCGGTGGTCTCTCTCCGCGACTACCTCGTGCGGTGCTTCACCCAGGGCAACGGCTGGTACCGCTGAGCGGCCGGGACCGGGGCCCGGAGCCGAGGCCCCGGCCGCGCGGAAAACCGCTGGGGCGGCGCCCCGTCCGCCTTCTAGGATCGGGCGCGATGAGCGAACACATCGACCTGATCCGATCCAGCGACCGACTCACCGACGACATCGACTACGCCTATGCGGCGGTCACCACCGCGCGCACCGTCTACACCGCGGGGGCCTGCCCCCTGGACACGGACGGCTCCACCGTCGCCCCCGGCGACTTCCAGGCCCAGGCGCGCCGCTGCGTCACCAACCTGGAGGCCGCCCTGGACGAGGCCGGGGCGGCTTTGACCGACGTGGTGAAGTACACCGTGTACGTGGCCTCCTCCCGGCAGGAGGACCTCGTCGAGGCCTGGGACGTGGTCCGGGCCTCCTTCGGTGAGCACGACGCCCCCGCGACCCTGCTGGGCGTGGCGGCGCTGGGCTACGACGACCAGCTCGTCGAGGTCGAGGCGGTCGCGGCCCTGAAGTGAGGCGCGGCCGGCGCCCCCCCCGGCCACGAGCCCCCGGTCCCCAGTGTCGGGGGCCGGGGGCTCGTGGCCTCACAGCCGGTCCAGCAGTTCGGCCTTCTTGGCGCTGAACTCCTCGTCGGTCAGCAGCCCCTCGGCGTGCAGGCGCCCCAGTTCGCGGATGCGGGCATAGATCACCCGGCTCTGCGGGTCGGGGTCGTCGCCGTCCTCGGCCGCGGGGGCGGGGAGCGCGCCGCCCTCGGGCGCGGCGGCCACCTGGGGCGCCGCCGTCCGCCCGGCGTCCTCGGCGGCCCACAGGTACGCCGTCACGGTCGCCGCCATCAGCAGCGCCCTGCCCTGCTCGGCCCCCTCGTCGAACAGCAGGCACGCCAGGTCCTTGGCGGGCTTGACGGCCTTGCGGTCGCCGCCGCCGCGCTCGACCACCCGCAGCAGGCCGTACTCCCACCCGTCGGAGGGGACCCACTCCACCTTCTCGATCGACTCCAGCGGGTACTCCATGCGCTGGCGCGCCCGCTTGGGCCCAGAGGCGTTCCCCGCCCACTGCAGGCTCAGCGACGAGCCGTCGAAGGCCGCCGTGCCCTCGTGCACCTGGATGTGCAGCGGAAGCGGCGCCACCAGGGCGGTCGCGGTGCCGGGAGCGGGCGGCCCCGCCTGCTCGGCGGCGAAGCGGATCTGGTCGGCGTGGTATTCGGCCACCAGTTCCTGCTTGGCGTCGCCGGTCAGCAGGAAGGGCTCATCGCGGGAAAGGGCGGCGCCGACGAAAGTGTAGGGGTCGGTGCGGTCGTGCAGGCGCAGCCGCAGCTCCCAGCCCTTTTTCTTGGCACCGCTCCGGCGCGCGTTGAATTCCACCCCGGCGATGGCCGCCATGGGCACCTCGGAGCGCCCGAGCGCCTTGTGCAGGGCGGGTGCGAGCCACCCGGAGGCGTATCGGATGACGACCTTGCCGTCGTCGAAGCTCCACGTTCCCTGCTTCCCGGCGAGTTGCTCCATTCGATGATGATATTGGCGGGCGGCCGTTGCTCGGGACCTGCGCCGAGGCCGTCTCCCGGTGCCCCGCGCCGCGCACATGACCTGGGAATTTATGCTATTTTGCGAAGGTCTGCGCGGCGGTGGGCGACCCCCTGCGCACCCCGGCCATCAGGCGACGTGGAAAAGAGCGAGCAGCGCATGTCCGAGCAGTCCACCCCCGAGCACCCCGTCGACACCCGGGTGCGCGTGCAGGGCGAGCCCGTCGACGACTTCCCGGCGACGGCCCCCGAGGCCGCCCGCGGCCGTGTGCGCCCCATCACCGTCGTCGGCGACGAGGTCCTGCACCGGGTGAACCGGGACGTGGACCCGGCCATGTTCGGCGGCGCCGAGCTGTCGGAGCTCATCGACGACATGTTCCTGACCATGTACGCCGCCGAGGGGGTCGGCCTGGCCGGCAACCAGGTCGGCGAGGACCTGCGGCTGTTCGTCTACGACTGCCCCGACGACGACGGGGTGCGCCACGTCGGCCACGTGGTGAACCCGGTGCTGGCCGAGCGCGGGGCCGGGGCCGCCCTGGTCGTGGAGAACGAGGGCTGCCTGTCGGTCCCCGGGCCGCACGCCGAGCTGCCGCGCGCCGAGTACGCCAGGGTGACCGGCTTCGACAAGGACGGCGCGCCGGTGGAGATCGAGGGCACCGGGTACTTCGCCCGCTGCCTTCAGCACGAGACCGACCACACCTACGGGCGGCTCTACATCGACCGGCTGGCCGCGCGCCCGCGCAAGAAGGTCCTCAAGCAGATGAACGAGATGTCCGCCGACGTGTTCGCGCGCCGCGAGGCCACCGCCGCCAAGCTGCGCGAGGAGGGCATCGGCCGCCGGGACTGACCGCGGGCGCGGCGGCCCCCGGCGCCCGCGGGCCGGAGACGAAGGCGGAGCGCGGCCGAACGATGGCATCATGTGTCGGAGATCCCCTCCCGGCGGCTCCGCCACCGTGTTCCCGTGCGCGGTCGGGCCCCGCCGCCGACGACCCCACGGTAAGGAATGTCCCCGACGATGCTTGCGGAAGCAGTGCGGACCCCCCGCTTCGCCCTCGTTCCGACCGCCGCCGGCGCCCTGCTCGCCCTGACCGCGTGCGCGGGAGGGGGCGGGGCGCCCGACCCCGCCCCCTCCACCGGGCAGGCCGCGGCGGCCGAGGAGGAGTCCTCCAGCGCCACCGGGGCCCAGCCGCCCGGTGAGCTGGAGCAGGGCGAGGTCCCCGAGGAGCGGCCGGAGCTCGATGAGGCCGACCTGCCCGACGAGCCCGCCGACGACGCCCCGCTCAACGAGCGCATCGCCTTCGAGGCCCTGGAGAGGATCTCCTCCTTCGCCCAGACGGCCGACCCCGACGCCGAGTACACCTGCCCCGACATCGCCGGCGACGAGGGCGAGTCGGCGACCTGCACGGTCACGTTCATGGGCGAGGAGTTCGACTACTCGGTCGACATCGAGTCCTCGGGCTTCATCGTGCAGTACCAGCAGGACATGCCCGAGGGGCCGGTGGTGCGCGAGGCGGTGCAGGAGCAGCTCCGCTACAGCACCGGCGCCGAGAAGGTGCTGTGCGACATGGACGACGTGGTCCGCGCCGAACCCGAGGCCGCGGTGGAGGACGCCACCTGCTTCTACGACGACGGCGGCGGCGAGGTGCGCCAGACGGGCGTGTCGGTCGGCACCTACGGCGTCCCCGAGTTCGACGACGCATGAGGGCATTCCCGGGCGACCGCTGAATGAACCGCCCGCCCGAGCGCACCGCGAGGGAGGCGTGGACGGCGTGGACTGCGCCCTGGCGCCGATCCGCAGGAGGCCACGGGCGCCGGGGCGGACCGGACCTCCCCCGGACGCCGTGCCGGAGGCGCCGGGGCCCGGGGGCGCTGCCCCCGGGCCCCGGCGTTCCCTCCACCAGGTGTGCGCTCGGGCTACGGCGATGCGATGACCGCGGCCACCGCCGCCGCTGCCCCCGGATGGCGCTCGACCAGGGCGGCCGCCTCACCCGCCGCGGGGGAGGCGGACCCGCCCGCCCCGGCGTCCGGGCTCGACCACGTGCCCTCGGCCCCCAGGACCGCCGCCACGGCGTCGCCGGACGCCCGGTGGCGGTCCAGCATCTCGGCGGCGGGGCCTCCGCCCCCGGACCCGGACGGCGCCTCCGCGGCCCCGTCTGCGGCCGGCCCCTGGGCCCACGGCGGCGTCCAGGCGTCCAGCGCCCCCAGCCTGCCCGGGAACGTGCGGCCGGCCTCGCGCACCAGCGACGGCATCATCGACCCCGCGTCCTTGCGCAGCGTCTCCACCAGCACCGGCAGCCACGGCAGCAGCACCGGGTCGGGCAGCCGCGCGAACGCCTCGGACACCGCCTCCACCACGAACGGCGCCAGCTCGGGCACCGGCCCCAGCGCCTGGGCGAACCCGCTCAGGTAGCGCGGGTACGACGGCACCACCAGCGGGTTGCCCAGCAGCTCGGCGCAGCGCGCCCGCAGCTCGTCCCGGGACAGCGCCCCCAGCCGGTGGCGGGCCGCCCACAGCAGCGCCACCTTGGCGGCGTCCTCCGGGTGCGACTGCGCCACGGCCAGCTCCAGCTGGTCCCGGTCGCACCCCAGCGCCAGCGCCGTGCTCTCCAGGGAGAACAGGAACGACAGCATCGCCGCCACCTGCCCGACGTCCGCGTCCTCCTCGGCGAAGGCCCGCGGCAGCAGGGTGCAGTAGTGCGCGTACCCCGCCTTCACGAACTCCTCGCACCAGGCCGGGAGCCCGGTGCCGGTGCCGCGGAAGTACGCCACCAGCGCCCGGAAGCGGCGCAGCACCTCCGGGGCGCCGTCGGCGGTGCGCTCGGAGGCCAGCACCTCGACCGCCCGCCGCCCCAGGTCGGACACCAGGGCCGGGGAGTCCAGCAGCACGATGGCGTCCTCGGCCGCCTCCAGTACCGAGGCGGCGGTGGCCTTGGGGTCCCAGGCCGCGCGCCGCAGCCTCTGTTCGAGCACCTGCTCGACGGTGACGCCCTCGTACCCCAGCTCGATCAGCGAGCGCTGGTCGCGGCCGAGCGAGACGTCCCAGCTCTCCTGTACCGACCGGTCGCCCAGGGCGCACGCCCCGGCGATGGGCCGCACCGCACCGCCCAGGAGCCGCCGCAGCCGCCACAGCAGCATGGACGCCGGCGCCAGCTCCGGTTCGGCCCGCAGGTCGACCAGGATGCGCTGCACGGTGCGCTTGCCCAGGTCCACCCCGAGCGGCTCCAGGCGGTCGGCCACGTCCTTGGCCAGCGGCGGCATCGAGTGGTAGCCCACCGAGCCCACCCGGTCCCCGCCGAGCAGGATCTCGCACAGCCGCCGCACGTCCCGGCGGCCCGGCACGGTGTCCTTCTCGATGCAGGTGACCGCCGCGTCCTGGAAGTCGTAGGGGGTGGGGCGGGCCCGGTCGCGCATGCCCGCCAGCAGCACCGAGGTCTCATAGACCGCGATGGCGTCGGCGGTGCTGGAGGCGTAGCCGTTGCGCCGGGCCAGCCGCACCAGGTCCACGCACCAGGTGCGCAGCTCGGCCTCGTCGAGCGGGTCCAGCTCCGGCGGCGCGGACAGGAACCCCGACAGCCGACCGGGGTCGGGGGCGGTGGGCCCCGCCGCGGCGGGCGCGGCCGACCGCTTGCCCGCCGCCCCCTTGCCCTTCTGGCCCTTGAGGCGGAACGGCCGCACCGACCGCGCCGACACGTGCTTGGCCCAGGTGGCCGAGGCCACCGACACCGCCCCCTGTGCCAGGCCGAACTGGGCCTCGATGGCCGAGTTGCTGGAGGGGATGAGCCCGTACAGCCAGTCGGTGCCCGTCGGCGGCGGGATGGTGAAGTCCCCGTCGCCCGCGGTGGAGGAGGCCTCCGCCACCGGGCTGGCGGCGTGGAAGGCGCCGCACACGAACACCGTGTCGGCCGGGTCGGTGCCGGTGGCGGCCAGGTGCTCGCGGATGCGCCGCCACATGTGCCGCTCGCGGTCCTCGTCCACGGCGAGGCGGGCGTTGCGCGGCGACAGGCGGCGGAACAGCCCGCCGATCGCCACCATGACCTGCCGGTAGGTGTCGTGGTCGGCGCGGGCCAGGGGCTGCTCGACGTACTGGTCCCACCACTCCGACCAGTGGCGCACCCGGCCGCGGTGCAGCAGGTGCTCCTCCAGGTCGGCGAAGCGCGGGCGCAGGTCGCCGATCTCCACGCCCACCGCGCCGCCGTGCATCCCCGCCGCCTCGGCGGCGCCGTCGCCGGAGTCCCCGGCGTCCCCGCCTTCCGGTCCGGCCTGCCCGCCGCCCTCGCGGGCGGCGTCCCATTGGAAGACCAGGTCGACCGAGCGGTCCACCGCCACCAGCTCCACCCCCGGGGTCTCCAGGGCGTAGGCGATGGCCTGGTACTCGGCGGAGGCCTCGGTGACGGGCGCGACCACGCTCAGCGGCCCGCCCTTGGAGGGCAGGTCCTGCGGCTCGGAGGCGAAGGCCTGCAGCGCCACGGGCAGCTTGCAGTTGCGCAGCTCGTCCAGGAGCGGCACCAGGTCCTCGCACAGCTCGACGAAGACGGTCGTGGGCCGCTTCTCCCGCAGGCGGCGCGCCATGGCCAGGGCCGCGGCGGGGGAGTGGTGGGCGACGGGGAAGACCTCCACCGGCTCGCGCAGCGCCCGGTCCACGTCGTCGACCATCCCGGCCAGGATGTCGGCGGCCGCGCCCGGCGCCCCGGCGAACTCCTCGGCGGCCTCCCGCAGCCGCTCGCGCAGCGGGGAGAAGGGGGCGGCGCCCGCCGGGGCGCCGCCTTCGGTGGTGGGCGTGCTCACGACAGGGCCTCGATCGCCTGCTTGCCGCCCTCCAGGAACTCCTGCCACGGGCCCGACCCGCCCTCGTCGGTGCCGCGCGGCTCGACCACGCCGTGCCAGAACTTGTTCAGGATGGCCAGGTCCTCGGGGGTGCGCCGGGCCAGCGAGCCCACCAGGGACCCGGCCAGCGTCCCGGCGCGCAGCGTGCTGTCGCCGAAGAAGTGGCTGTGCAGGATGGCGTCCTCCAGCACGCCGATCTGCTCGGCGGTGGACAGCGCCGACTCCAGGCGCTCGTCGTCGCTGGCGGCCGACGCCGAGGCGGCCCGCAGGTCGGTGAAGCTCTGCAGCAGCACGTCCAGCAGCGAGGGCGGCACCTCCAGGGAGATGTCGTGCCTGCGCAGCAGCTCGGTGGTGCGGAAGCGGACGATCTCGGCCTCGCTGCGCCGGTTGGACACCACCGGGATCTTCACGAAGTTGAAGCGCCGCTTCAGCGCCGAGGACAGGTCGTTGACGCCCTTGTCCCGGCTGTTGGCGGTGGCGATGATCGCGAAGCCGGGCCTGGCGAAGACGGTGTTGTCCTCGTTGAGCTCGGGGATGGACACGTACTTCTCCGACAGGATGGAGATGAGGGCGTCCTGCACGTCGCTGGTGGAGCGGGTCAGCTCCTCGAAGCGGCCGACGGCGCCGCGCTCCATGGCGGTCATGATCGGCGAGGGGATCAGCGCCTCCCGGGACTGGCCCTTGGCGATGACCATGGACACGTTCCAGGAGTACTTGATGTGGTCCTCGGTGGTGCCGGCGGTGCCCTGCACCACCAGGGTGGAGTCGCCGCAGACCGCCGCGGACAACAGCTCGGCCAGCCAGCTCTTGCCGGTGCCGGGGTCGCCGATGAGCAGCAGGCCGCGGTCGGAGGCCAGGGTGACGATGGCGCGCTCGACGAACGTGCGGTCGCCGAACCACTTCTGGGAGATCTCGCGGTCCAGGCCGTCCCCGGGCTCGGAGCCCAGCACGAAGGCGCGCACCATCTTGGGGCTCAGCCGCCAGGTGAACGGCTTGGGGCCGTCGTCCACCGACTCCAGCCAGGCCAGTTCCTCTGCGTACTCGACCTCGGCGGGGGCGCGCAGCATCTGGTCGGTCATTCGGGGGTCCACTCCTAGCCGAGAAAGTTCTTGAGTTCGTGAACGAGCTTCTTGACGTGCCCGGAGAGCACGGGGGTTCCCATGTCCTTGAAGCGCTGGCGGAACCACGGGTTGACGCTCTGGCGGCCGCCGCTGGTCACCGACCCCACGGGGATGAAGCGCACGCCGGAGCGGTGCAGGGACTCCATCCCGCCGAACACCGTGCGCTCGTTCCACTCGTAGAAGTCCGAGATCCACACCACGACGGTGTTTCGGGGGTCGGCGATCTTGGGGCGGACGTGCTCCAGGGCCGCCGTGCCGTCGGTGCCGCCGCCCAGCTGCGTGCGCAGCAGCGTCTCGAAGGGGTCGTGCACCCAGGGGGTGAGGTCCAGGGCGCGGGTGTCGTAGGCGACCAGGTGCACGTCGACCTTGGGCAGGCCGGCGAAGATGGAGGCCAGGATGGTGCAGTTGACCATCGAGTCCACCATCGACCCCGACTGGTCGACCACCACGATGAGCCGGGCGGGCTCGATCCGCTTGGAGGTGTGGCGGTAGTACAGCCGGTCCACGTAGAGCCTCTGGTCGTCGGGGCTCCAGTTGGGCAGGTTCTTCCAGATCGTGCGCTGCAGGTCCAGGTTGCGGAAGACGCGCTTGGGCGGCACCGAGCGGTCCACGGTCCCCGCGCTGGCCTGCGCCACCTGGGTACGCAGCACCTCGGCCACCTCGTCGACGTAGCGCCGGATGAGCGCCTTGGCGTTGGCCAGGGCGGTGCCCGACAGGTTCGACTTGTCCCGGAGCAGCTGCTCGATGAGCGACATGCTCGGGGTGAGGCGGGAGGCCAGGGCGTCGTCGGCCAGGACCTCGCGCAGCCGCATCCGGCGCACCAGGTCGCCCTCCAGCTCGCCCAGCGTCCCGGCCAGGCCGCCCGCCCGCGGGCGCCCGCGCATCGACCCGGGGGCGTGGCCGTAGGCCTGCTCCAGCCACCCGGCGTCGGACTGCCAGGACGACAGCTGCTCGGCGGTGACATCGCCCGATCCGGTGGAGAACACGTTGAGCAGGAGCTTGGACATCAGCGCGGCGCGGCGCACCTCCTGATCACCCACCGGCGCGCCCAGGGCGGACGCGCCCTCGGCCCCTGCCCCGGCGACCTCGGAGAGCCCCTGCAGTTCGGCGGCCAGCTCGGGGAAGCGCTGCACCAGGGAGTCCACGCTCACCCCGGGGTCCATCACGGCCGGGGGGAGGCCGGCGGCCTCGGCCGCGGCCACGCCCGCCGACTCCAGGGCGGGCTGCTCCTCGGCGCCGGACAGGCGGGCGAGCAGGCGCCAGTACAGCACCTGGCGGCGGTTCCGGTGCGGGTCGGGGCCGCCGGGTTCCCCGGGAGGCGGCGGCCCGGTCTCTGCTTCGGCCATGCTCACTTCCTCAGCAGCTTCCCGGCGCGCTCGCGGAGCGTGCCCAGCGGGTCGGAGTTCCTCAGCGCCGTGGCGAACTTGGGGTCGGTGGGGCCCATCGCCCAGTCGGCGGTGTGCGTCTGGTCGGCCGGGTCCTTCTTGGCCGCGACGCCGAGCATCTGCACCGACCACCGCCCGGCGTCCCAGCGCATCAGCCCGATGCAGGCGCCGGAGCCCGCCGCGGCCCTCACGTCGAGCGAGGAGCTGTCGGGCCTGCGCAGCAGCGACACCGGCAGCCGGGCGCCGTCCAGGTCCAGCTCCAGGGCGAGGGCGGGCTTGGTGGTCTTCTTGGCCGCATACCCCTCCAGCAGCACCGGCTCGGCGATCCGCGCGGGGTGCCGCTCCAGGGCGGGCACGGCCGGGGCGGCGGCGCCGGCCAGGTGCAGCCGGGCGGCGGCGAACCGGTCGGCGGGCCCTCCCTTGTGGGCCCGGTCGTCGTGCCAGATCAGGTCGCCGCCGTCGAGCAGGGGCATGCCCTCGATGTCCAGGGCGCGGTGCTCGGCGAGCGCGCCGAGCAGCGCCGTGTGCTCGGACAGCAGGCCCCACACCGATTCGCGGGTGAGCACATCGACCTTGAGCGCCGACACCGAGGTCCGCACCAGGCGGACGGGGCCGCCGTCGGAGGGCTCCAGGAGCGCGTGGACCTGGACCTGGAAGGCGGTGGGGTGCTGGTGGACGTCGGCGCCCAGCGGCAGCAGCCGGCCGGAGGCCTCCTGGGCGGGGGCGCCGGGCCAGGCGGGGAAGGCGTCCTGGGCGAGCAGCACCGCGCGGGCCCACAGGTCGCCCCAGCGGCGGGCCGGGGGGTCCTGGTCGCCGGGGAGGGGGCAGTGGGCGCGCAGCTCGGCGCCGAGCCCGTCGAGCAGCACCGCCAGCCGCCGCCGGGACGGGTCCTCCAGTAGGGGGGTGAGGGCGGCGTCGGCCCCGGCGGCCAGGTCGCGGTCGACGCCGCGCCACCCGGCCACGGCCAGCTCGGTGAGCCAGGAGCGGGCGCCCTCCAGCTCGGGGGCGGGCTCGGGGGAGGGCGCCGCGGGGGCGCCCGCCTCGTCGCGGGTGCGGCCCAGAGCGGTGTCCAGTGCGCCCAGGAGGGCGTCGTGCACGGCCCCGGTCAGGGCGGTGCGGGCACCGGCGAGCGCGGCCAGGGAGGCGGCCGGGACCGGCCCCGCGCCCACGGAGGACACGGCCTCGCGCACCGGGGCGGCGAGGGGGGAGGAGCCGGTGGCCGCGGCGAGGTCCTCCAGCGCGCGGGCGCCGTCGGCGCCGGGGCGGGCCAGGCCGTCGGTGAGGACAGCGTCCAGGCCGTCGGTGAGCTCCAGGGCCTCGTCGACCCCGGGCGGGGTGGAGGCGAGGAGCCCGGTCAGGGGGGCGGGGAGCATCAGTTGAACCTCCCCGCCGGGAACCAGTGCAGTTCCGGGACGGGGGCGGTGGCGCCCGGGTACTCCAGGTAGGACAGGTAGCGCAGGAAGCGGGTGAAGACCACGCCGGTGGACTCCCTCGACACCGGGCCCTGCAGGTCGGCGAGCGCGTCCTCGGTGCTCTTGCCGCCGTCCACGCGCAGGTAGGCGGCGACCCGTTCGGCGCCGTAGTGGCGGGAGGCCTCGGCGATGAGGGAGCCGATGTGCTTGCAGGCGCGGCCGCCGAGCCCGCCGCAGGGGCGGTTGTTGTTGGTCGCGCAGCTCAGGGTGTGGGGGGCGGCGGACACGGAGGACACGTAGACGCGCTCACCGGCCGATCCGCTGGACACCACCCCCTGGACCCGCCCGTCGGCGAGTTCGACGTAGGGGACCTTGTTGAGCTTGCGGCCGTAGACGGTCGGGACCATCGACAGCACGCTCGCCGGTCCGGGGTCGTGGGGTGCCACGGCATCACCTTCTCGGGGGGAGGGCATGTTCGGGAGCGCCGATGGGCGGTCCGGAACGGCTGTGCCGGGCCGGTCCTCGATCGGCGATGGTGTATTTCTACCGGCTCCCGGTGACAAAAACGGCGCCTGAGGGACGCGGGAGCCCCGAAGCGGCAGGCGGTGCGGGGGCGAGGAGGGGGCAGCGGCCCGTACGGCGGCGCTGTCGTCCGCCAGGCGTACGGATGGCCGGTGCGGTTCGGCGGCAACGGAAGGGCAGGTGCCTGCTGGGCCGTCGCCGCCCGGCGGTCGTCAGAGGAGCGCGGGTGCGTCAGAGAGCAGGTGGGAAGTGAAGCCGGCCTCCACCAGGCCCCTGTGGGCCGCGCGCACCTCCGGCGGAATGTCGACCGGGGTGCTCCACCCCCGGCCGGGGTAGACCGCCAGGCGCTGCAGGTCGCCGACGAGGAACGCCACCAGCTCCTCGGGTAGGTGCGCGTCGTCGGTGTAGCCCTCGTAGCCGCCGCCGAAGGCGTGGAACTCCCACTCGGCCTCCGGCCAGTGGACCGCGGCGGCGGCCAGCGCGCGGCGGGCCATGTAGGGCTTGGCGGTGGCCACGGCCGTGCGCACCCGGATGCCCCGCTCCCGGCACAGCAGGCGGGCGCAGCCGAAGTTCTCCCCGGTGTTGGTGGCCCGGTCCTCCAGCAGGACCGCCTCCGGCGGCAGTCCCGAG
This sequence comes from Nocardiopsis endophytica, assembly GCF_027706725.1. Taxonomy (GTDB): domain Bacteria; phylum Actinomycetota; class Actinomycetes; order Streptosporangiales; family Streptosporangiaceae; genus Nocardiopsis_A; species Nocardiopsis_A endophytica. The sequence continues at coordinate 32,480 of NZ_JAQFWQ010000048.1, read as the reverse complement.
GCCTCGGCGAACACCTCGGCCTCCGGGCGCGCCCACCGTGCGTGCCCGTCGCCGCCGCCGGTACGGCGCCCCCGGTCGCCGGAGAACACCACGAGCGGTGCGGCGCCCCGGTGCCAGAGGCGGGCCGCGTGGTGGGCCACGCGTACGTCGTGGCTTCCCAGGGCGAGGATGATGTCGCCCTTCACATCGTCGGCGGCGGGGGCGGTGTGGAAGTCCCACAGGGTCTTGGCCCATGCGTGCTCCCGTGCCCCCAGGGTCGGCGCGTGGGCGTTCCGGTCCTGCTCCACAGAGTCCACGGCAGGCACACTAGCGCCACCGCGCCGTGCCCGCAGCCGTACGGATGCGGCCGCTCGGGGCGGGGCCGCACCGGTCCTTCAGAACGCCCGTGCTCCGCGCGGCCCGAGAGGGGGACGTCCCTCCCGGGCCGCTGCCGCTGCGGGCGTATGCCGCTTGTCGGTGGGGCACCAGGGAGCGGAAGGCGCTCCGGGGAGGGTGGTGCCCCTCCGTCGGCGGGTTCCGTCCCGCCGCGGTCGTCCAAGTCCAGCGCCCGGGCACGGCGCGGCGCAAAGGTTGCGGAGAGTTGCATTCGCGCGGCGCTGTGTCACGCGGCCGCTATGCCCCGGTTCCTCTGCACCCGCCCGGAGCGGTGCGGGCGGAGGGGTGCGGGGAATCAGGCTCCGCACGGGGCCGGGGGACGGTCCCGGCCCGTGCGGAGCCCGTCCTGGGCGGACGCCTTCGGGGGTGGTCCAATGCGGCCTGCCGGGGCCGGCCGGTGGGCGGACGGCACGCCGGAGGCGCCCCCGAGGGGGCGGGTTTCAGATGCAATTGCATCGAACCGGTCAGGAATCTAGCGGAAAGAGAGGAATCGGGGCGAGGAGTCACGTTCCGTGAAGGAACCGGAAGGACGGTTTCCTGAAAGCGAAGGGTGAGGGGGCGCCTACGGAAGCGGAGGAAACGCCGATTCCGGTGCATGGGCCGGTCACCGGGGGTAGCGGCGCCGCGGGCGCGCCGGGGATCGGGCCGGGGTGGAATGACCGGATCAGGTCAATCTGTCCAACCGGGGTTTCACGTGTAACGCCGCAGGTCACAGCGGTATCGCATACATTGCGTAGCCAAAGCCGGAAATCGGGGGCGCCGGGCTCGGGGCGCGCGGTCCGTGGGCGCGCCACGCGCCTCAGGCGGTCCGGGCGGCACCCCGGGCGCGTGAAGGCCCCGCCGGGGACCGGAGAAGGGGCCGGTCCCCGACGGGGACTCTCGGAGAGGGACGGCCCCTCAGCGGTGGGCCGTCCCCGTCGGTGGGGTCATCCCGTGAGCAGGGTCAGGTTCCACTGCGACAGGATCGGGGCGAGCGGCTGGAAGTAGGTCGTCCCGCCGGAGGTGCAGTCGCCCGAGCCCCCGGAGGTCACGCCCTGGGCCTGGGTCCCGCTCAGCCACGAGCCGCCGGAGTCGCCGCCCTCGGCGCAGGCGCTGGTCTGGGTCAGCCCGTGCACGGCCCCCTCGGCGTAGTTGACGGTCCGGTCCTTGGCCTGGACGGTCCCGCAGTGCCAGCCGGTGGTCTGGCCGGAGCGGCACACCGACGCGCCCACCGCGGCCTCCTGGGAGCCGGTCACCGTCACCGTGCCGCCGCTGTGGTCGCTGACCCGCGGCACGGGCGTGAAGCCGGGTTCGGTGCGCACCCAGGCCGCGTCCTGGCCGGGGAAGACCGACTCGGCGACCGTGCCGGTCCGCGTGGTGCCGGGGGCCTCCTGCCAGGTGCTGCTCCCGGCCTCGCCGCAGTGCCCGGCGGTCACGTAGCCGCCTTCGACGGGGATGCCGACCGAGCAGACGTACCAGCCGTCGGCCTGCTCGAAGTAGTACGGCGTGCCGCCGACGATGTCGGCGAGGGGCCGCGGCGCCGCGGCCTCCTCCTCGACGCGCACCGCGTCGGCGGGGACGCCCGCCGCCTCGGCGAACTCCTCGGCGGCGCCGGCCTCACCGGCGGCGGCCGCGACGACCACCACGTCGGCGGCGGTGTCGGCGTACCAGCCGTGGATCGTGGGCCCGGCCCGGTCGGCGGCGGAGTCCAGGGCGTCCATCACCTCGCCGAGGCCGTCCTCGCCGCGGTCGACGACCTGCGGCTCGGCGCCGGCGGCGCGGACGGTGCCCGCCGCCCCGGCGTCGGTCACCTGGACCGTCAGGGCCCGGGTGTCGATGTCGAAGACGGCGCCGCCGAAGTCGCCGCCCAGCTCATCGCGCAGTTCGGCCTCGGTGGCGCGGGCCTGCGCCTCGGCGTCCAGCAGGTCGAGGGCCTCGGCCTCGGTCAGGCCGAGGTCGCGCTCCATGGCGTCGATCTGCTCGGGAGGAGCGGCGGTAGCGGGGGAGTCGGCCTGGGCCGCCGCGGCGGTGGCGGGGAGCAGGCCGAGCGCCAGGGCCGCGCCTGCGAACAGGCGCAGCGTGGGGGATGTGCGGGGGAAGTGCGGCAACGCGTGTGCCTTTCCAGTTGTGGGGGATCCGTGCGGGCGGGCCTGCGCCGAGCGGGGGCGCGGCGGGCAGTCCCCTCCCGTCCGCGCCGTGTGGGGCGGCGCGGTACCGGCATCCGGTGGACGTGCACCGAACGATGAGGGAATTTAGGTCAATCGCGAGGAGTGCACCAGTGCGTCACGGTCCGTGATCTAAACGGCCGGAAGGTTTCCTTATGACGGAACGTGAAGGAGTGCCGAATTGAGTCACGAAATATCCGTTTTGTGTTCGCGGATTGATCGCGCCTCGTGAGGAGGGCCCGCAGGTGGTGGACGACAGAGGGGCTCATGTGGCCGCATGCGGCCAATGGGGCCCATGTGCGTTTCGCTTACGACGGCGCAGGTCGCGAACGGGTCGTGTGCGGTGCGTAGCCGAGCGGGGCCGTAGGGCCCTCCGCCGGACCGATCGGCGCCACCGGGCGCCCTGAGCCGGAGGCGGCGACGGGCCGCCCGGAAAAGCCGATGCGCGGCGGCCGGGGGCGTTGTTAGCGTCCGGGCCATGGAACACCGGCCGCCCGACGTGCACGACGCCCTGATCACCGACGCCCTGAAGCACTGGGGCATCGACACCGCCGAACTGGACTACGTCCCCGTGGGGTTCGGCGACCACCACTGGCGCGCCGCCGGGGCGGACGGAGGCGCATGGTTCCTCAGCGTCGCCGACCTGTCGGCCAAGCCGCACTGCGGGGTCGGCGTCCGAGCGGCCCGGGAGGGCCTGCGCGCCGCCATGGACACCGCCGCCCGGCTGTGCGACGTGGGCCTGGACTTCGTCGTCGCCCCACTGCGCACCGCCTCCGGGGAGACCGTGCTCGACCTGGACCGGCGGCACGCGCTCAGCGTCTTTCCGCTGGAAGCGGGCGAGGCCGGGGACTACACGACGGAGCCTTCGGAGCAGGAGCGCGGGCGCGTCATCGACCTGCTCGCCACCCTGCACGGCGCCGCGCCGCCCGCCGGGGCGCCGCGGGCCCCGCTGGACCCGCCGCTGCGCGGCCGCCTGGAGAAAGCGCTCGACGAGACGGGGCGCCCCTGGGAGGAGGGGCCGTTCTCCGAGCCGTTGCGGGGCCTACTGGCCGACGCGGCTCCGCTGCTCCGGCGGCGTTTGGAGGAGTTCGACGCGCTGGTGCGGCGGGTGCGCGGGAGCGGAGCCGGGGCGGTGCTCACCCACGGCGAGCCGCACCAGGGCAACATATTGCACCAGGGGGAGCGGCGCCTCCTGATCGACTGGGACACCTGCGCGCTGGCGGTGCCCGAACGGGACCTGTGGTCGGTGGTGCGGGGGCCCAAGGACCTGGAGCGCTACGCGGAGGCGGCGGGCCGTCGCCCCGACCCCGCCGCGCTGGAGCTGTACCGGCTCAGGTGGGACCTGGACGAGGCCGCGGTCTACACGGACTGGTTCCGGACGCCGCACACGCGCACCCCGGACATGGAGACGGCCTGGCAGGGGATCCAGGAGGTCGTGGCGAACCTGGGGGAGTGACCGGGGCGGGCGCCGGAAGGCGGTGAGGGCCGGTTTGACCCCCTTCGAACGGGGGTACTCGGCAACGGACGGCGATCCAGGTCACACCGCCGATCCTGGGCCAATCGGGTTCCGGGTGCCCGCTTTCCGGTCCAGTGGCTGGGCCGATGGCGCCCGGTGGCACTCGGACAGGTCTCATTGGCTCCTTGCGGGCGTCCCGAACCCTCCTCTGAGGGGTGCGGTGGCACCTACGTCGGTGACGCTCCCTCCCTGAAACCCACTTCGCCGAACAGAGGTGCGCGAGGAGGATCCCCCGGTAAGCTGGACTCATGACAGCACCGCGGCCCGACACAGCACCGCTGCCGGACTGGGTCATCCCGCCGCCCGAGGGGTTTTCGGCGGACGATTTTCTGCGGATGTCCGGACTTCCGCCGCACACCGAGCTGATCGATGGAAGTCTGATCTTCGTGAGTCCGCAGAGGAAATGGCATTCTGGTGTCGTTGGCCGCTTTTGGGTCGAACTCGACGCCCAGGCGCCCGAGGGGTGGCGAGCCGATCGGGAGATGGCGTTGAAGGTCGGCTTCCGCCAGGTGCCCGAGCCTGATGTGCTCGTCGTGCGCGAAGAGGCGTTCCTGCGTAAGGAGCCGGACACCTATTACCTTCCCGAGGAGGTTCTCCTCGTCATCGAAGCTGTCTCCCCGGATTCGGAAGACCGTGACCGTGAGACGAAACCGGCAAAGTACGCCCGAGCCGGAATCCCCCATTTCTGGCGCATCGAGGAGGCCGACAGCGATTCGGCTGTCGTCTACGCCTACGAATTCGACCCAGAGACACGGGCCTATGTTGTTGCCGGGATCCACCACGACCGATTCACGGCGTCCAGCCCGTTTCCGATCGACATCGACCTGAAGGAGATCCGCCGCAGAAGGGCGCGTTGACCGCGTCGACGACCGGACCGGCGCCCTTCGGCCGGGGCCACGCCCCGGCCGACCCTCTCACGCGTCGCACGGCAACGGCCCACCGGTGAAGGCCAGGGTGTCGGTGAACGCCGCGACCATGTCCATCTCCCGCCCCTCCGCGTCCGCGTAGGCGCGGTGCAGGTTCAGCACGATCCGCTCGGCGTCCGGCCAGGACGCGAACTCGCCCAGGTCGGCCCCGCGCGCCGCCTCCAACGGCCCGATGCCGTCCTTGCGCCCCCGCTCGGCCGTCCGCGCCACGAACGCGTAGTACCGCTCCTGCTCGGCCAGGGCACCGGCGATCCCGGCCCCTTCCAGCAGCGCCCCGTGCCCTGGGACCAAGTGGTCGGCGCCGAAGCCGTCCAACCACTCCACCGCCCGGCGCGCCCCCTCCAGCGACCCCATGAAGATCAGCGGCGTCACCCGGTTGAAGACCAGGTCACCGGCGTAGAGCACCCGCTGCTCGGGCAGCCACACCACCGCGTCCCCGGGCGTGTGTGCGGTGTACCCCGGGTGGCGCACCTCGGCCCGCACCCCGCCCACGTGCAGGGTCAGCTCCTCGCGGAAGGTCAGCTCCGGCGGGCGCCGCACCGCGTCCGACCAGTCGGGCATCGGCTCCCACACCCGCGGCACGTCGTCGAAGAAGGGGTCCTCCACGATGGCGTCGCGCGCCTTCTCCTGGGCGGCGATCACCGTCCCGCCGGGCAGCAGGTGGTTACCGTAGGTGTGGTCGCCGTGCTGGTGGGTGTTGACCGCCATCCGCACGGGCGCGCCGCCGGTGGCCTCGGCCGCGGCCTCAAGGAAACGCAGCGTGCGCGCGGAGGACACGCAGGTGTCGACCACCATGGCCCGCGACCCGTCCTCGGCCGCGACCAGCCCGGCGTTGTTCACCCACCAGCCGCCCTCGGGCTGCACCCAGGCGTGCGCCCCGGGAACGATCTCCACCAGCGACGCGTCGGCGACACCCATCCGACCCACCAATCCCACTCGGTTCGGGCTTGTTCCGGCCTTGTCGGGCCCCATCGGGCCGAGGCCCAGAGGCCGGAGCCTACCCCGCCCACGGCGCGCGCGGGCGGGGAAGCGGGGAACCGGTCAGGACCCGCTCAGGCGCCGGATTCGGGCGTGAACCGCACCGGGAGGCTCAGCGGCCCCCGCATGATGCCCTCGGGGATCCTGGGCGGCTCCGCGTCAGCCTCCTCGGGGGCCATGTCCGGGAAGCGCGTCAGCAGCTCGCGCAGCCCGATCACCGCCTCGGCGCGGGCCAGCGGCGCCCCCAGGCAGTAGTGCACGCCGTGCCCGAAGCTCAGGTGGCGCGCGTCCTTGCGGGCCACGTCGGCCTCCGCGCCGTCGGCGTCCATGTTGGCCGACCCGAGGGCGACCAGCACCGCGTCGCCCTTGGCCACGTGCTGCCCGCCCAGCTCCATGTCCTCGGCGGCGAACCGGGCCGGCGTCAGCTCCACCGGCGCCTCGGTGCGCAGGAACTCCTCGACCGCGCCCGGCAGCAGGTCCGGCTCCTCGCGCAGCCGGTCGGCCTGGTCGGGGCGGCGCAGCAGCACCGCCAGGGCGTTGCCCAGCAGGTTGACCGTGGTCTCGTGCCCGGCGATCACCAGCAGCACGGCGGTGCCCAGCAGCTCATCGTCGGACAGGCGCCCGTCCTGCTCGTCGTGGACCGAGATCAGCGCGCTGAGCAGGGCGTCGTCGGGGGAGCGGCGCTTGTCCTCCAGCAGCTCGCCCAGGTAGCGGTTGAGCATGATCCCGCCCTCGATCCGGTCGCCGCCGGTGACGCCCATGGCCTGGTTGGACCACTCCTGGAAGTCGTCGCGGCGCTCCTCGGGCACCCCCAGCAGCTCGGAGATGACCGTCATCGGCAGCGGGCGGGTGTAGTCCAGGACCAGGTCGGCGCGGCCCAGAGGGGCGATGCGGTCCAGCAGGGCGCGGCAGATCTGCTCGATGCGCGGCTTCAGGCGCTCGGTGCTGCGCGGGGTGAACGCACCGGACACCAACTTGCGCAGGCGCGTGTGGTCGGGCGGGTCGGCCATGAGCATGTTCCCGGCGAACCCGGTGCCGGGGCGGTAGGTGGCGGGCCGGACCTTGGCGAAGGCGGGGTCCTTGAGCAGCCCGGGGTGGTTCAGGGCGCTGCGCGCCAGCTCGTGTTCGACCACCACCCACCCTTCGGTCCCGTTGGTGAATCGGGCCGGGTGGATGGGGCCGCGCTCGCGCAGTTCGGCGAAGCGGGCGGGGGAGTCGGGCTTGAAGTCGGGGCCGTCGAGGAGCGGCGGCTTCCCGTCGGCGGTGCCGGTGTTCTGCTCGTGCGCGGACATGGGGTCCAGGTCCTCCTGGAAGGCTTTCGGGACCCGGCGCCGCGGCGCCGGGGAGGGGCGTGGTGGGCCCTACCCCGGATGCGGCGCGCACAGCCGGTGGCGTCCGCTTCCGGACGCGCGCCGGCGGCCCCCTGGTGGGGCGGTGCGACGGCCCCGAGCGGCGGCGCGCCCCGTACGTGCGAAGAGGGTGCCGAGGTCCGCTCGGGGCGGCCGAGCCCGGCGCCGGACACGCCTGCGGGGCGCGGTGGCGCGGGCGCGTCGGTGCCAGGGGGTACCCTTCGCCTCCCGGTCCCCAGTGACCCGTGCGACGAAGGGGCGGCAGGACGATGTGCGGACGCTACGTCAGCGCGCGGAACGACCATGAACTGCGACTGCTCTTCGACGTGGAGCGGCGCGTCGGTGAGGCCCTGGCCCCCTCGTACAACATCGCCCCCACGCAGCACGTGCGGATCGTGCGCGAGGATGCGGGCGGCGACGGCGGGGCGGCCGTGCGCGAGATGCGCAACGTGCGTTGGGGGCTGCTGCCGGTGTGGGCCAAGGACAGGAAGATGGCGTCCCGGCTGATCAACGCCCGCTCCGAGACCGTCACCGACAAGCCCGCCTTCCGGGCGGCCGCCACGAAGCGCAGGTGCGTGCTCCCGGCCGACGGCTACTACGAGTGGCAGAAGACCGGCGGCGGCAAGGTGCCCTACTACCTGCACGGGCCCGATGAGGAGGCGCTGGCCTTCGCCGGCCTCTACGAGCGGTGGGCCGACCCCGACATCGGCGGGGACGACCCGGACCGCTGGGTGTGGACCTGCACCGTCCTCACCCGCCCGGCCTCCGACTCCCTGGGCCGCATCCACGACCGCGCCCCGGTCGTGCTGCCGATGGACATGGTGGGCGACTGGCTCGACCCTGAGGCCACCGCCAAGGAGCGGGTGCGGGAGATCCTCGACGCCGTGCCCGAACCGCACCTGGTGCCCCGGCGCGTGGGCGGGGCGGTCGGCTCGCCGCGCAACAACGACCCCTCCCTGCTGACCGAGGTCGGTTGAGCCGGTCCGGAGACGCGGGCGAAGGGACGGACGAGGACGGTGTTCCGCCGAGGGCAGGACGCCGGTCTCGCCCTCAGAGGCGGGCCGGGCCCCGTCCCAGGGCCGACACGGGGCGGTCCGACCGGGGCGGATGGAAGCGACCTCACTCCAAAGACGCTGTCAGCGCATTCGGCGTCGCAGGTCGTGACCCCGTCGGCGGGCCGGGCCCCGGCGGCGGGGACCGCCTCAGTGCGCGTGCGCGGGCTCGGCGGCGCCCCGCACGGCGCCCGCGCCTGGGCCCCCGCCGGGCGAGCGCCGGTCCAGCAGGCCCGACACCAGCGCCAGGCCCAGGCCGACCACCGCCAGGCCCGCGCCCATCAGGTTCGGCGCCGTGTAGCCGTACCCGGCGGCGATGACCAGCCCGCCCAGCCAGGCGCCGGCCGCATTGGCGATGTTCAGCGCCGCGTGGTTGAGCGCGGCCGCCAGCGTCGGCGCGTCCGAGGCGGCGTTCATCAGCCGCATCTGCAGCGACGGGATCAGCGCGCTCCCGGCGAAGCCCAGCAGGAACACCGCCGCCACCGCGGGCGCCTTGTAGGAGGCGACCGCGTGCATCAGCAGCAGCACGGCGGCGATCGCGGCCATGCACACGTACATCGTCGGCATCAGGGACCAGCGGTCCGCGGCCCGGCCGCCGACCAGGTTGCCCAGGGTCATGCCCACGCCGTACACCGCCAGGATCAGGGTGACCGCGCCCGCGCCGAACCCCGCGACGTCGGTCATCATCGGCGAGATGTAGCTGTAGGAGGCGAACATGCCGCCGAAGCCGACCGCCCCCACCGCCAGGGCCAGCCACACCTGCCCGCGCTTGAGGGCGCCCAGCTCGGCGCGGACCGACGTGCCCGGGTGCGGCTTCTGCGAGGGAACCCAGGCGGCGAGCGCCAGCAGCGTCACCACGCCCACGGCCGTCACCAGCAGGTAGGTGGCGCGCCAGCCGAAGGCGTGCGAGACGGCGGTGCCCAGGGGGACGCCCACGATGTTGGCCACGGTCAGGCCGGCGATCATCAGCGACACGGCCTGAGCGCGCTTGGTGACCGGCACCAGGGAGGCGGCGACGACCGCGCCGACGCCGAAGAAGGTGCCGTGCGGCAGGGCGGTCAGGAAGCGCGCCGCGAGCAGGAACTCGAAGTTCGGGGCCAGCGCCGAGGCGAGGTTGCCGAGGGTGAAGGCGCCCATCAGCGCCATGAGCAGGTGCTTGCGGTCCACCCGCGCCCCCACGGCCGCCAGGACCGGCGCGCCGATCACGACCCCGAGGGCGTACCCGGAGATCATGTACCCGGCGGTGGGGATCGAGACGCCGTAGTCCTCGGCGACCTCGGGCAGGATGCCCATGGCCACGAACTCGGTGGTGCCGATCCCGAAGCCTCCCAGGGCCAGGGCGAGCAGTGCGATGGGCAAGGCGCTCCCTTTCTCGGGTCGTCGGATGATGGGGCACGAGACGCCCCTGGCCCAGCCAACACCCTTCACACGTGGCGCGCTTCCGTTTCGCCGGGATCAGCGGTGTGAGAGTCGTCGCGCCCGGGGCGCCGCCGCGTCACACCCGGCCGCGCGCACCCGCACCCGCACCCGCGCGGACCGGGCGCCCGTAGGTGAGGCGGCGCAGCAGCGCCTCGGCCGGGCCGGGCCTTCCCGCGCGCTCCAGGCTGTAGGCGGCCGCCACCGTGACCAGCCAGACCCCCGTGGCGAACAGCGCCATCGACGCGCTCCCCAGATGGGCGCCCAGCCCCAGCCCCCACGCGGCGAGCACGGGGGCGAACAGCAGCGAGTGCGCCATGTAGCCCGACAGCGACCGCTTGCCGAGCGCGGCGACCGCCCCGGCCGCCCGCCCGGGGCCGCCGCGCGCCGCGATCAGGTGCGCCAGCAGGGTGAACAGCGCCGCGTACCCCAGCCCGCACACGAGCCCGGTGGCCGACTGCAGCGCGGGCAGCGGACCCTCCTCGGCGATCGCCGCCGGGGCGGCCCGCAGGACGCCGACGTGCACCAGCGCCGACGGCAGCCCGCCCAGCCAGCCGACCGGCACGCCCACGGCCGCCGTCCAGCGCAGCAGCCGAAGGTGGCGGCCGGGCTCCTCCAGCACCCGGCGGCGCGCGGCCCACATCCCGGTCGCCATCGCCGCCACGCTGGTCACGCCCAGCAGGGACCCGGCGGCGGTGACGAACAGCCAGGTGGTGATGCGGGTCCGGGCGGCGGCGGCCCAGTCGGCCTCACCCGCGGCATAGAAGTGGGTCGAGGGGGCCTCCGGCGGCACCGTCGACGTGATCCCGGTCAGCCCCTCGGAGGCGAGGGCCCACAGGCCCTGCACGGCGGGGACGGCGGCGATCAGCGCGAGCACCGCGGCCACGCCCAGCAGGACGCGGTCGGAGCGGCGCATCAGCAGCCACGCCAGGGCCAGCCCGGTGACGCCGTAGGCGCCGACGATGTCCCCGGCCATGAGCAGGGAGGCGTGGACGGCGCCGAAGGCGACCATCCACAGGCTCCGGCGCGTCAGCAGCAGCGACGCCGCGCGTCCGGAGGCGCCGTGGGCGACCTGCCGCTCGTACAGGCGCATCATCCCGTAGCCGAAGAGGAACGCGAACAGCGGGTAGGCGCGCAGGTCCAGCGCGGTGATCATGGCGAACTGCACGGCGCCGTCCAGGGGCGTGCCGTCGACCGGGTGCCACCCGGAGGGGCCGTGCTCGGCGGCCCACAGGTGGAAGGCGGTGTTGGAGAGGACGATCAGCAGCAGCATCGCGCCTCGGGCGAGGTCGGGCGCCAGCGCGCGCTCGGAGGCGCGGACCGGCCCGCGCGGGGAGGGGGCGTCGTCCCGCCCGCCGTTCCGCGGGTCGCGTGGTTCCTTCGGGCCGGGCACAGGTGATGGAGCGGACATGGCACCGACGCTAGGAACGCGCGACGCCGTCGGGCATCGGGCGTCGGTATGGGCCCGTGCGACGGCGGACCGACGCGCCCGCGTCGGCGTCGGCCGAAAGTCGGATCGTCCCGACCCCTGGGCCGTTCCCCGAACGCCGCTCGGTAGGGTCGGAGCGCCCTTCCGAAACCCCTCTGCGCCCCGGCAGGCGCGGGAAAGGCGGCCTGATGAGCAACGCCACGCACGGGATCGACCCGGCCTTGGCCCGCAAGGCGTGGGCGTCCCTGGAGAGCTACCACTCCGGTGCCTACTTCGCCCCGGAGGTCCAGAAGAACTACGAGGAGCTGGGCGCCCACCCCCGGTACTCCTACTTCGGCGGGCGCGCCGCACCGATGGGCGCCGTCCCGGCGGAGGTCGTCATCGCGACCTTCTACAACTTCTGTCCGGACCTGGTGCGCCAGGCGGTGCCCGCGGTCTGGGAGGCCGCCTCCCCGGAGGCTTACCTGCGCGCGCGGCTGGACGGAATGGACGCGGCGCTGCGGCGCGTCCTGGGCGACCGGGTGGACTCCCCGGAGGTGCGGCGGGCGGCCGAGCTGGCCCGCACCGCCGCCGAGGCCGCGGCGGAGCGGCCGGAGGGCCGCCCGCTGTTCGCCGCCCACGCCTCCCTCCCCTGGCCCGAGGAGCCGCACCTGGTGCTGTGGCACGCCCAGACCCTGCTGCGCGAGTTCCGGGGCGACGGGCACATCGCCCTGCTGATGACGCAGGGCACGAGCGGCCTGGAGGCGCTGGTCGCGCACGCGGCGGTGGGGAACCTTCCGGTGAAGTTCCTGACGGTCAGCCGCGCCTGGCCCGAGGAGGAGTGGGACGCGGCGGTCGAGCGGCTCCGGGACAAGGGCCTGGTGCGCAAGGACGAGCTGGCCCTGACCGAGGAGGGGGCCCAGCACCGGAAGGAGCTGGAGGCCGCCACCGACCGGTTGGCCGCCGCGCCGTACGCGGCCCTGGGGGAGGAGGGCTGCACGGAGCTGGCGCGCCTGGGCGGGCCGCTGGCCAAGGAGGTGGGCAAGGCCCTGCTCCCGTGGTCCCCCAAGCGGTAGGGGGCGAGGTAGGAGGCGGGGGCGGCCGGGTCGTCCCGTCGGTGACGGGGCCTGGACGGCACCGACCCGACGTGGAGGGCTCGACCGGCCGCCCGCCGAGGGCGGTCGCGACCGAGGAGGGTTCCGGCACCCGACGGAACACGATCCGAGGACGGGCCGGGTTCGCCCAAGGGCCATGACCATCGGGCGGACCCGGCTGGATGGAACTTGCGCGGAGCAGCCATCGCCCGACCAGGTCAGCCCAAGGGGGACGCCTCTGGGGCGGGGGTCGGTCCGGCGTCGGGTCCCGACAAGCGGACCGCCTGCGGGTGCGACCGGCCGCCCACCACAGGCGTTCGCGGTCGAGGAGGGTTCCACCACTCCGGGGCGAAAGCGGGCCCAGGGCTGCCCCTTGCAGGTCGCGGTGGGCCGGTCCTCAGACCGACGGCTGGGGCTCCGACAGCCGCGTCGCCGCCCGCACCAGCCCGGCGACGGCGGGGGAGCGGCTGTGCGCGGGCCAGGCGATCACCGTCGTCACACGAGGCGCATCGACCACCGGCACGGCGTCCAGCGCGTCGACCAGCTGGCACCGGACCGACTCCGGCAGGATCGCCGCCGCACGCCCGAGCCTGATGAACTGCAGCAGCTGCGTGGGCTCGCGCACCTCGGGGCCCGGCCCCGGCGGGTACGAGCCGTCCGGGAGGGGCCAGCGCGGCAGCGGCAGGTCCGGCAGGGCCTCCAGGTCGGCCGTCGTCACGGACGGGCGGTCGGCGATGGGGTGGCCCGCCGGGACCACTGCGACCTGGCCCTCCGTGCGCAGGTCCTCGGTGTCGAACCCGGCCGTGCCGTCGAACGGCCGGTGCAGCAGTGCCACGTCAGCCGTACCGTCGCGCAGCAGCCGCGCCTGTTCGCCGATCCCGCACAGCACCACGTCGACGGGGACCGCGTCGGGGTCGGCGCCATAGGTGTCCAGGAGCGCCGCCAGCAGGTCGCCGGTCGCCCCCGCCTTGGTGGCCAGGACCAGGGCGGGTCGGCCGGCGGCGGCCCGCGCGGTGCGGAGGGTGCGGCGCTCGGCCGCCTCGACCGCCGCCAGTGCGGCCCGCCCCTCCTCCAGCAGCACCGCCCCGGCCGCGGTGAGGGACACCCTGCGCCCCGACCGCTCCAGCAGCGCCGCGCCGAGGCGCCGTTCGAGCCGCTGGATCGCCCTCGACAACGGCGGCTGGGCGATCCCGAGCCGTTCGGCCGCACGCCCGAAGTGCAGTTCCTCGGCCACGGCGACGAAATAGCGCATCTCCCGCGTCTCCACGCCGCCACCGTATCCGAGGCGACCGGCTCCGATACCCGTGCGGTATCGGAGCCCACCCGATCGGTGTTGGAACCCCGCCGGGCTCCGGGGCGAGGATCGGGCCCATGACCGAACAGGGGACAGAACAGACCGTCGCGCTGGTGACCGGCGCGAACAAGGGGATCGGGTACGAGATCGCGGCCGGGCTCGGGGCGCTCGGGTGGAGCGTGGGCGTCGGCGCCCGCGACGCCGGGCGGCGCGAGCGGGCCGTGGAGAAGCTGCGGGCGGACGGCGCCGACGCCTTCGGCGTGCCGCTCGACGTCACCGACGACGCGGACGCCGAGGCCGCGGCCGAGCTGATCGAACGGCGCGCCGGGCGGCTGGACGTGCTCGTCAACAACGCGGCCGTGACCGGGGGCATGGCGGGGCAGACGCCCACCTCCGCCGACCTGGACATGGTGCGGTCGGTGGTGGAGACCAACGTCATCGGCGTCATCCGGATGACCAACGCGCTGCTCCCGCTGCTGCGCCGCTCGCGGGCGCCGAGGATCGTGAACATCTCCAGTGGCGTGGGCTCGTTGACGAACCAGTCCACTCCGGGCGCCGAGACGGGGCCGATCTCCATCGCCTACGCCCCGTCCAAGACGTTCCTGAACGCCGTGACCGTCCAGTACGCCAAGGAGCTGGAGGGAACCGGGATCCTGGTGAACGCCGCCTGCCCGGGCTTCACCGCCACCGACCTCAACGGCCACCGGGGCGTGCGCACGCCGCAGCAGGGGGCGGCGATCGGCGTCCGCCTGGCCACCCTCCCCGACGACGGGCCTTCCGGGGGGTTCTTCAACGACGACGGGGAGATCCCCTGGTGACCACCTACTGAGGCCGCGAAGCGCCGCCCGAGAAGCCGACGAGTCCGAAGCCGCACCGGCCCCCTGGGCGGGGAGGCAACGGTCGTGCCGGTCAGGGGGCGGAAACGCACCGTTCCACCGGACACGACCGGAGCCCGCTCACGGACCCCGGCCGACCGGTGGACCGTAGGACCAGCAACGACGCAGGTCGGCGGCCCGTGCCGCAGTACTGTCGGGAGCGGTGTGTGTGCGTGGTCAGCGTTGGTGGCGGCGACGGCGACAGCCGGGCGGTTCCCGGGCCCCGTCTGCCGAGCGGCGGGTCCCTCGCGGTCCGGGTAGTCGGCGCGGTGAGGAGGTCGGGCGCTCGCCCGCGCCCGTGGCGCCCCACCCCCGCAGTGCGCCCCTGCCCGGCGATGATCTCGACAAGGGTGCTGTCATTTCGGTGGTTTTGACAGCACTTCCGTCGAGATCATCGCAGGGAGGGCCGTCCGAGCGGCGCATACCGGGCATACGAGACAGTGGTAGAGGGGTCCGGGCATCCTGCGTCGTGAAATCGACGCTTTTGGGCTGATCAGGTGTCGGTTTCACCACCCAAGTTGCCCCGGGATGCCCGAGGCGCCCGGAAAGCGGGTTCTGGCCGAGCCGATACCGGCACGGTGCCCGGTTTGCCCGGCTCGGAGGGCGCCGGGCTCCTCCGGCGCCCTGTTCGACGCCCGAAGTGGCTCCGCGGGCTGTGCGGGTGTGCGGTCATCGCGACACCAGAACGGGATTCGGTTCCAGAAGGCCCCTAAACAGTACACCGGGGCCGTTTACAGGCCCCGGCATCACCGTGTGTAGTCGATATCGGCCTATCGTGCCCCGTGAGTGCGCGGCCGGGTGGCCGTGCCGACGCCCCGGGTGGCGACCCGGTCCACACAAACAGGGATGAACCGGGCATCTTGTTCCCGAATCCCGTTCTGGTGTCGCCGTGTTCGTCGCTCCGGGGTCTTGGCGAGTGTCGCGGAGCGCGCTTCCCGCCCCTCCCCGCCCTTAACGCGGAGTGTTCGTGCAGGTCACGAGTCTGCTGGGGTTCGCCGGGCGGGTCCGGAGGACGCCCCGGGCGACGGAGAGCGCGAACCCCGCCCGCCGCACCGCCCACCCGGACCGCGAGGGGCCTGCCGGACGGCAGGCAGGGCCCGGGAGCCGCCTTGCTCGGGCCGTCGCCGCCAACCACGGGGACCACGCACACGCGCTGCGGCCGACAGCGCTGCCGGGAGGGCTGTGGGCCTTCGTCGTCGCTGCTTTCCTCCCCTGCACTTCGGGGGTCTTCCGCCCGGGCGGGGCCCTCAAGTGGGGTACCTGCTCAGCCGCCCGCCGATCTGAACCGCGAGGGGGCCTGCCGGACGGCAGGCAGGGCCCGGGAGCCGCCCTGCTCTGGCCGTCGCTGCCATCCCCGGTGACCATGCGCACGCCCGGCAGACGACGATGTTGACAGGGCCCCTGATCTGGATGAGTCGGAGGTCGAACCCCGGGACCTGGCGGCCTTCGGCTCGGCCAGGAATCGAACAGCTACAGCTCCACGTGTTCGAACAGGGCCGTCAGCCCCAATCCGCCCGCGATGCCCAGCATCGCCAACCCCTGCGCGCCCGCACCCGTACCCGCCGATTCCTCGCGGACCAGGGCGCTGTACAGGCGCGTCACCAGGATCGCCCCCGACGCCCCGAACGGGTGGCCCAAGGCGATCGCCCCGCCGTCCGGGTTCACCGCCTCCTCGTCGATGCCCAGTTCGTCCAGGCTCGCCAGCACCTGGGCGGCGAAGGCCTCGTTGAACTCGATCCTCGGTGCCCGCACGTCCAGACCCGGGACCCGCTCCACCAGGCGGCGCGTCGACTCCACCGGGCCGATCCCCAACAGGTTCGGGTCCACGCCCGCCGAGGCCGCGTCCACGAACCCCAGCGCCGTGCGCGCCCCCAGTGCGCGGGCGCGGGCCGCGCTCGTCACCAGCATCGCGCTCGCGCCGTCGTTCAACGGGCACGAATTGCCCGCCGTCACCGTCCCGTCCTCAGCGAACACCGGGCGCAGCCGCGCCAGTGCCTCGGGCGAGGTGTCCGGGCGCGGGCACTCATCCTGCTCGACCGTGCTCTCCACCCTGCCCGCGCGCGTGGGCACGGGAACGATCTCGGCCGCGAACCTGCCCTCTGCGGCCGCAGCCACCGCCCGCCGGTGGCTGCGCAGCGCGAACGCGTCCTGCCGCTCCCGGGTCACCCCGAAGGCGCGTGCGACGTTCTCCGCCGCCTCGCCCATCTCCGGGTCGCCCACCTCCTCAGGGGAGAACCGCGCCCGCGCATAGAAGCGCGGCATGCCCGTCGGCCGGTCGGGGCGCTCGGCCCGCCACGGCGCGGTGCTCGTGCTCTCCACACCGCCGGCCAGGTAGGCGTCCCCTGCCCCCGCCGCGACCATCCGTGCCGCCTGCATCACGGCCTCGAGCCCCGACCCGCACTGGCGGTCCACGGTGACCCCGGGCACCCCCACCGGGAGGCCCGCGGTCAGCGAGGCCAGCCGGGCGACGTTGCCACCGCCCCCGGCGGCGTTGCCGACCACCACGTCGTCGATGTCCCCGGGGTCCGCCCCCGACTCGGCCAGCACCGCGCGCAGCACCGGCGCCAGCAGGTCCTCGGCGCGCACCCGCGCCAGCGTCCCGCCCGCGCGCCCCACCGGGGTGCGCAGCGCGGCGAGCACCACCGGGCGGCGGTCCTCAGGCATCGGGGAGCGGGACGAGCCGGGCGTCACCATGGGCGATCCAATCCTCCAGAACGGCGCGGGACACCTTCCCGCTGCGGGTGAGCGGCCATTCCCGGACCGCCCACAGGCGGCGCGGGACCTTGTACCGGGGCAGCAGCGCCGCGCAGTCCGCGCGCAGCCGTGCCTGCGTGAGGCCCTCGGCGCCGGGGCCGGAGACCACCGCCGCCAACACCTGCCCCAGATAGCCGTCGGGCAGGCCGAGCACCACCGCCTCGTCCACGCCCTCCAGCCCGGCCAGCGCCTCTTCGACCTCGCCGGGGTAGACGTTGTGGCCGCCGGTGATCACCATGCCGCCGGAGCGCCCCGCCAGGTGCAGCTCCCCGTCCTCGGACAGCCGCCCCAGGTCACCGACGGTGGCCCACGCGCCGTCCGTTCGGAAGGCGCGGCCGTCGTCGCCCCAGAGGTAGCCGGACGAGGCCAGCGGTCCCCGTACGAAGACCGTGCCCGTCCGGCCGGGAGGCAGGGGAGTGCCGTCGTCCGCGCGTACCTGGACATCGACGCCGGGGAAGGGGTGCCCCACCGCCCCGGGCTCTGCGGCCGGGTCGGCCCCGGGCGGCGTGTGGCGCACGGTGACGAAGCTCAGCTCCGAAGCGCCGTAGTACTCGCGCACATGCGCGCGCGGGAACAGGGACATGGACCGGCGCATGGTCGAGGGGTCCAGGCGGGCGCCGCTGCTGACCACGCACTCGACGTCGGTGAACACGCCCCTGTCCGGGGCGTCGTCGGGGGCGCCGTCGGCCAGACCACGCAGCATGGTCGGCACCACCACCAGCCGCGTGGCGCGGTGACCGGTGAGCGCCCGCCGGGCCGCGTCGGCGTCGAACCCGGGAAGCGTGATGCAGCACGCGCCCTCGTACAGGGCCTCGGTGAGGGCGTACAGCCCCAGCCCGTGGGAGAGGGGGCCCGGGACCAGCGTGCGGTCGTCGGCGTGGGCGCCGAACACCTCGCCCCCGTGGCGCAGGCTCGCCCGCCACGACCCCCGCGTCCGGTGGAACGCCTTGGGCGGCCCGGAGGTGCCGGAGGTGAACCCGACCAGGAACGGCGCCTCGCCGGGTCCGGGGACCAGTTCGTCCTCCGGGGCGGCTCCGAGCGCCTCCTCCAGGCGCGGGTCGCGCCCGTCCCCGCCGCCCGGTGCCGACAGCACCGGCACCCCGAGCGCGCGGGCGGCCTCGGCGATCGCCCCCGCCCCGTCCGCGGCCACAGCGTCCGGGCGCAGCCGCCGCAGCACCTCCTCGGCCTGTGCGCGCGGCCACGCCGGATCGAGCACCGCGCAGCGCCCGCGCCCGGCGGTGGCCCCGGCGAACAGCTCGGCGAAGAGCGGGGAATTCCCCACGCCGACGGCGAGCAGCCCGTCGCGGCGGCCGGACACCTCGCGAAGCACCGCGGAGACGGCCACCGCCCGACGCGCGAGCTCGCCGTAGCCGATGGAGCCGCCGCGCTCCCCGGCCACGACCAGGGCCTCCCGCTCAGGACGCGACCGGGCGTGCTCCAGCAGGCGCGCACTCAACGGCACGGCGCGGCCCCCGACAGGGCGCGGGCGCCCCGGCTCACTTCAGCTCCATGCTGTACGACCGGGCCACGCCGTGCGCCACCAGCGCCGCCGCCACCGCCTTGATCAGGTCGCCCGGCACGAACACCATGCCGCCCAGCGCCGCCTCCCGCAGCGGCAGGCCGCTGCTCACCGACAGCCACGGGATCCCCAGCGCGTACACCACGACGATCCCGCCGGCCACGCACGCCGCCAGCACCGCGCCGGCCTTGGCCCACCCGCGGGTCAGCTTCGCCGCCCAGTACTTCACCATCAGCCCGGTCACCAGCGCCCCGGGGATCCACCCCACCAGGTAGCCGCCGGTCGGGCCGGCGAACACGCCCAGCCCGCCCCGGCCCCCGGCCAGCACCGGCAGCCCGACCGCGGTCAGCAGCACCACCAGGCCGCAGGCCAGCGCGCCCCGCACCGGCCCCAGCACCGCCCCGGCCAGCATCACCCCCAGCGTCTGCAGGGTGATGGGCACCGGCACGATGCCGACGGTGATCGGCGGGACCAGGCCCAGCGCCACGATGATCGCGGCGAACAGGGCGACCAGCACGACGTCCCGGGTGGTGATCCCGCGTTCCTGGCGGCGGTTCACGTGGCGTTCTCCTCGGTGCGGGCGCCGCCCGAGGGGCGGCGCGGGGGCGGATAGCAGCGCGCGTCGATCGCGTCGGCCACGTCGTCGGCGGCCTTGAGCGTGCGCACGATCAGCGGGACGAGCAGCGCGACGGGGTTGGCCTTCAAGCCCCGGGCGGCCTGGGCCTCCCGGATCTCCTGGAAGCGGCGGAAGACCTCGGGGACGAACCGCAGCACCAGCGACACGCCCAGGCTGATGCGCTCGGGGTTCGCCACCCCCACGCGTGCCAGCGGGGCGGTCAGCCGCTCGAAGAACTCCAGCAGGTCGGCCGGCCGGGTGGTCAGCGTGACCGCCAGCGCCAGCAGGATCAGCGCCGCGAGCCGCAGCAGCATGGCCACCGCCGTGCCCGCGTCCTGCAGCAGCGCCGTGGCGGCGAACAGGACCGCCAGCATCACCCCGACCGGCAGCAGCCGCGCCCGCAGCGCCCCCAGCGGGGCCCGCGCCGACAGCACCAGGGCGGCGGCCACCGCCGCGGCCGCCCCCAGCACCGCCGGGTGCGCGAGCAGGAACAGGCCGATCCCGGCGGCGAACAGCACGCCGAACTTGGCCCCGGCGGGCAGCCGGTGCAGGGGCGTGTCCCCCGGGACGTACAGGGAGGTGTTCACGAGCAGTGCTCCCTGTACCAGGCCACCGCCTCGCCGGGCGCCCCGTCGAAGGCGATCCCGCCCTCATGCACCACCAGCACGCGGTCGTAGCCGGACACCAGCTCCAGGTCGTGGGTGACCACCACGGCCGCGGGCGCCATGGCGTCCACCGCGTCGCGGATGCGGTTGCGGTTCCTCAGGTCCAGCAGCGTGGTGGGCTCGTCGAACACCACCGTGCGCGGGCGCATCACCATCACCGACGCCAGCGCCACCAGCTGCTTCTCCCCGCCGCTGAGCAGGTGGCTGTGCCGCTCGGCCAGGTGCCCGATGCCGAAGGACTCCAGCGCCTCGGCCACCCGCCCGGGGATCTCCTTCTTGGGCAGCCCCAGGTTCTTCAGCCCGAAGGCCATGTCCTCGGCGACGATGGGGAAGACGATCTGGTTGTCGGGGTTCTGGAAGACGAAGCCGACCTCGGAGCGCACCCGCCGCCCGTCGGTGCGGGTGTCGCGGCCGTCGACCAGCACCCGTCCCTCGTCGGGCACGACCAGCCCGTTCAGCAGCCGTGCGAGCGTGCTCTTGCCCGACCCGTTCTGCCCGATCACGCCGATGCGCCGCTCGGCCAGGCGCAGGTCGAGCCCGCTGAGCACCGTCCGCCCGTCGTAGCCGACACTGACACCGTGCAGCTCGATCACCGGGGCGGGCGCCTCGGCGGCGCTCGGCCGCTCTCCGGGCGCGGCGCCCGGCGCGGGGCCGGCGGGCGCCGTCACGGCCGCCCCTGCCCGTCCTGGGCGGTGGCGGAGTCCGGTCGGCCGTGCGCGCCGTCCCCGCCGTCCTCCGGCCGGGAGGCGGCGCGCAGCGCGGCGGCGGTGGGCTCGGGCACCGGGACCGGGCGCCGGGTGTTCGGGTCGACGCACACCCACACCACCTCGGCGCGGGCGGCGGCCGCCCCCTCGGGGGCCTCCTCGTTGCGGGCGACCACCGCGAAGGTCAGGCTGGTGCGCCCGATGCGCGCCACGTGCGCGGCGATCTCGGCGGGGTCGCCGAAGCGCAGCGGCCGCTCGTAGACCACCTCGACCTTCTTGACGTGGTAGGCCGCCCGGGACGACGCCGGGTCGAACAGGGCGCTGAGCCCGGCCTCGCGCAGGAACTCGTTGACCGCGTCCTCGGCGTAGGCGACGTACCGGCCGTTGTGCATGTTGCCGTGCATGTCGACGTCGGAGAAGGGGACGCGTAGGCGCATGGTCGGGATCCTCCGGCCGGGCGCCCGGCCGGGGCGCCCTGTTCGTGGTCGCGGCCCGGCCGCGCACCGGCGGGGCCACTCCCTGTGTACCCGATCGGCCTTGGCCGTCGTTACGTTGGGGTGCGGACTACGAGCACCGGGGGGCACTGGGCCCCCGGGGAGGGGAATCGCGTGCGCAGAGCCGTCGTCACCCGCTTCGGCCCGGCCGCCGAGGCGGTCGGAGTGGAGGACTACACCCCCCGCCCGCCGGGGGAGGGGGAGGTGCAGGTGCGCATGGCGGCGGCCGCTGTCAACCCCTCCGACCTGGTGACCATCGCCGGGGCCTACCCCTCCCGCACGCCCCTGCCGCACATCCCCGGCTTCGAGGGCGTGGGACGGGTGTGCGCCGTGGGGCCCGGCGTGGAGGGGCTGCGGGAGGGGGAGCGGGTGCTGCCCATCGGGAGCCCCGGCGCCTGGCAGCAGGTCAAGACCGCCGAGGCCCGCTGGTGCTTCCGCCCGCTGCCGGAGCTGACCGACGAGCAGGCGGCGCTGTCCTACATCAACCCGCTGACCGCGGTGCGCATGGTCCGGGCCTACGCCGCGGGGCCGGGGGCGGGGCCGGTCGCGGTGAACGCGGCCGGGTCGGCGATCGGCGGCATGCTGGCGCGGCTGCTGCACCGGCGCGGGGTGCGGCCGGTGGCGCTGGTGCGCGGCGACGCCTCGCGCCCGGCCGTCTCGGGCCCGGAGTGGGCGGGGGCCGTGGCCACCGACCGGCCGGGCTGGACGGAGGAGCTGGCGCGGCTCACCGGGGGTGGGCCCCAGGCGGCCTTCGACGCGGTCGGGGGAGAGGAGGGCGGGCGGCTCGCCCTGTCCCTGCGGTCGGGAGGGCGCCTGGTGCACTACGGGCTGCTGTCGGGCCTGCCGCTGGCGGGCGACCTGGCCCGCAGGCGTCCCGACGTGCGCATCGCGCTGTTCCGCCTGCGCGACTGGGTGCACACCGCGCCGCGCGACGAGGTGCAGGATTCGCTGGACGAGGCGGGGCGGCTGGTCCTGGAGGGGGCGGCGGCGTCCCGGGTGCAGGCGTCGTTCCCATTGGAGCGGGTGCGCGAGGCGGTCCTGGCCGCCCAGGAGCGCGGCGGCAAGGGCAAGGTGCTGCTGCTGCCGTGACGGCCGGCGGTGCCGCGATCACCGGCGGGCGCGGTCCCGGGCCAGGTCGAGGGCGAGGTGGGAGGGGCGGAGCCGTTTCGCGCGGCGCAGACGCCTCCAGTCGGCGCGGGTGCCCTGGGAGAGCTGCCAATGGAAGTAGTTGGCGTGCTCGACGGCCGCGAACACCCACAGCGCGGCGCCCGGCCAGGTGTGCGTCCACGGGGCGCCGGAGGCGGACCCCGCGGCGACCGTGACGGCCCCGGCGGCCAGGAGGAGGGGGTTGGCGGTGCGCAGCATGCGGAAGGCGGGAAGCCCGTGGGGGAGGCGGCGGCCGGTGAGGAGCTGGCGGTACTTGAGCCACCAGTAGGCGCCGCCTTCGACGAGGAGCAGCACCAGCAGCCCGAATCCGGCGAGGTTGGGCGCCGACGGGGGCATGTGCCAGATCCAGGCCACGGCGGGGAAGATGACGAGGGCGTTGAGCCATTCCAGGAGGGCGAGCGTGCGCATGCGGCGCACGGTGGGCTGCGATGCCGGGGCGGGCACGGGGGCGTCCTAACGGTGCTGGGAGGCCAGGACCCCCAAGCCTAGGGGGCGGTGTCCGTCACGACGGAAGGCGCGGGCCGCGTGCTCGCAGGTCCGCGAGGACGGCGGCGTGATCGGAGGGCCACACGCCGTCCACGGGCTCGTCGCCCACGCGACGGACGGAGCTCACGGAGCCGAGGCCTTGAGGGCCCGGTGGGCCGGTGTGGATGTAGTCGATGCGGACACTGGGTCCGAATCCGGAGGCGACGAACGGGTTGGCCGTGTTCCACGTCGCTGAGGGCTGTGCCGGATCCGCGTACTCCCACGCGTCGAGGAGGACCTGGCCGGGGACCGCGGGGGCCGTCTTGTAGCCGCCGAACCGTCGTACCTCGTCGGAGTCGGGGAACGCGTTGAAGTCGCCCGTGACGACGGGCGGGAAGTCGGTTCCACGGCTGTGCTCCGCGACGAATGCGGCGAGCGCTTCGACCTGTCGGCAACGTGTCGCGGAGGCGCCGATGGCCGAGGTGAGGTGGGTGGTGAAGAACGGCACCCGGTGTGCGGGGGCGTCGATGCGTGCGCAGAGCGCCAGGCGGCCGTCATCGTCCTCCTCGTGCGCCGGAAGCTCCATCCTGTCCTGCTCCGCGATGGGCCAGCGGCTCAGGACGGCGTTGCCGATGTCCACCGTCGAGTCCCCGATCCGGGCCTGCCACCGCTCCGGCGCGCGGGATGCCGCCCACGTCCAGTACATGCCGAGCCGGGACGCGAGCCATTCCGCGAGGTTCTCCCCGCCGCGGGCCCACATCTCCTGAAGGCCGATGACATCGGGGCGCAGATCTCCCAACACCGCGAGGATGGCCTCGCGCCGTTCCTCCCATGGGCCGAAACGCCACCACACGTTCCATGTCAGCACGCGCATTACTGCCGCCTTTCCAAAGGTTCGCAGGAGCATCCTGGACCATGTGGTCCATGGCGGACACCGCCCATCCGGCGGGGGTGTGCAGCGCGCGGGGGACAGGCGTGAATCTACGTTATAAGGCCGCCGGTAGGTGGAATGGCCTCCGTCTGTTCAATTCATATGGAGCGGCTACGCCGCCCTCACCTCCATGGCCCGTTCGGGAAGAGGCGTCCGGCGACGGCTCACCGTGGACGTGGCGCGCCCCACAGCGGTGTCACAGGGGGCGGGCACCCGGCGTCTTGAGGTCGAACCCCTAAGGCACAGGGAGGACACCATGACCGAGACGACCCAGGCCGTCGTGATCGGCGGCGGCTATGCCGGCGTCATGGCCGCCAACCGGCTGGCCGGGCGGAAAGATGTGGCCGTGACCCTGGTCAACCCGCGTCCGGGCTTTGTCGAGAGGATCCGCCTGCACCAGCACGCCGGGGGCGGGTACGACGCCTTCCGGGACTACCGCGACGTCCTCGCCCCCGGCGTGCGCACGGTGGTCGGCACCGTCGAGAGGATCGACGCCGCCGAGTGCCGCCTCACCCTGGCG
Organism: Nocardiopsis endophytica; assembly: GCF_027706725.1. Classification (GTDB taxonomy): domain Bacteria; phylum Actinomycetota; class Actinomycetes; order Streptosporangiales; family Streptosporangiaceae; genus Nocardiopsis_A; species Nocardiopsis_A endophytica. The sequence continues at coordinate 8,218 of NZ_JAQFWQ010000048.1, read as the reverse complement.
GGCGGCGCCGCCGTCGACTACGACCGCCTGGTGTACGCGGTGGGCAGCGGCAGCGCCGCCCCGGACGTCCCTGGGGCCGCCGAGTACGCGCTCCCCCTGGCGAGCCTGGAGGAGGCGCAGCGGCTGCGCACCGCGCTCCAGGACGCGCCCGAGTCCGCGCCGGTGACGGTGGTGGGGGCGGGCCCGACCGGGATCGAGGCCGCCACCGAACTCGCCGAGCAGGGGCGGCGCGTCACCCTGGTGTGCGGCAAGGTGATGGGCCCCTACCTGCACCGCCGCGGCCGCCGCACGGTCGCCCGGAGGATGGCCGAGCTCGGCGTGACGGTGCTGCAGGGCCCCGGCGCCACCGTGGTGGAGGTCGCCGCCGACGCCGTCCGGCTCGACGACGGCCGGGAGGTCCCGAGCCGGGTGACCGTCTGGACCGCCGGGTTCGCCGTGCCGGACTTGGCCGCGCGCAGCGGGCTGAGCACCGACGAGGACGGGCGCCTGCTCACCGACGAGACCCTGACGAGCGTGGACGACGAGCGCATCGTCGCCGCGGGGGACTCCGCGGCGCCGTCGGGGATGCCGCTGCGGATGAGCTGCCAGGCCGCGCTCCCGCTGGGGGCGCGCGCCGCCGACACGGTGCTCGGCAGGATCGACGGGGAGCGGCCCGCCCCGCTCAACCAGGCGTTCGCCGGGCAGTGCATCAGCCTGGGGCGGCAGGGCGGGATCTTCCAGTTCTCCCGCCGGCACGACGTGGCGGTCGGCCTCCACATCCGCGGCCGCCTCGGGGCGACGGTCAAGGAGAAGGTGTGCCTGGGCACCGTCAGGCACATGGCCGACGAGGCCCGCGCCCCCGGGTCCTACCGGCTGCACAAGATCTCCGGCGGGCCTGAGCGCGCACGGCGGCTCCGCGCCGTGCAGGCCATGGAGGCACCCTCGGGCACCGCTTCGGCCCCGGCCGCCGCGCGGCCCTGAAGCCCCTGTGGCCCCTGTGGCCGTCGGCGACCCCTTCCGCCGACGGCCACTCGCGCTGCGCGCCTGTCTCAGGCCGCTCTCGGGCCCTGCTCAGGCCGGGGCGTGCTCCGTGGCCGGGGCCCTGACCTCGATGATGCGGGCGGGGAGGCCGCCGCGGGGGCGCATGGAGGCGAAGCCGGCCGGACGCGGGTCCGCGACGAGCGGGCGCAGCCGTGTGCGCTGCACCAGCCGGGTGAGCATCACCGTGAGCTCGGTGGTGGCCATCTGGGCGCCGATGCAGCGGTGCGGCCCCGCGGAGAACGGCAGGTAGGTGTCGGGGGCGGGGGCCCGGTACAGCGGGTCGGCCGGGTCCCACCGGCGGGGCAGGAACTCCAGCGGCCGGGGCCACAGCTCTCCCAGGCGGTGGGTGACGTAGGGGCTGTAGAGCAGGATGGTCCCGGCACGGATGCGGCGCCCGTGGAAGGTGAAGTCCTCGGCGACCGAGCGCGCGCTGATGACGGCGGGCGGGAACAGGCGCAGCGTCTCGTCGACGATTCCGCGCAGCAGCCCCAGGCGGGGGAGGGTGTCGGCGTCCGGGGGAGCGTCTCCGAGCACCTCGTGGGCCTCGTCGCGGGCCCGGTCCCAGAGGCCCGGCACGGTGGCGGTGGCGTGCACGGCCCACGCCATCGCGGCGCTGGTCGTCTCGTACCCCGCGGCGATCAGGGAGACGACCTGGTCGCGGACCTCGGTGTCGGACAGGCCGGCGCCGTCGGCGTCGCGGCCGTGGACCAGTCGGGAGAGGACGTCGGGGTCCTGGTCGGGGCCGCGGGTGCGCGCGCGGGCGATCTCGGCGTGGATGCGGGCGTCGACCTCGCCGCGGGCGGCGCGGGCGCGGCGCCAGGAGGGGGAGCCCAGGCGGCGGTGGAGCTCGGCGGCCTGGGGGAGGCGGTCGACGTGGTCGAGGAGGGGCTGCAGGCGGTCGCCGAAGAAGTCGGCGTCGTCGGCCAGGCGCGGCCCGAACAGGGAGTGCAGCGTGGAGGCGCGGACGGCGGCGCGCATGTCGCGGTGGACGTCGCGGTGCGCGCCCGGGTGCCAGGCGTCGATGGCGCGGTCGGCCTCGGCGGCCATGCGGGGGATGTAGGCGGGGACGGTGCGGTGGTTCAGGGCGGGTTGGACGAGGCGGCGGCGCCGCCGGTGGTCGGGGCCGTCGCTGACGATGAGCGAGGTGGGGCCGTCGACGGGGACGAGGGCGGCGAAGGCGTCGCGCCATCGGAACAGGTGCGAGTTGGCGAAGACGAAGCGGTTGGCCTCGGGGCCGAGGAGGTAGGCGTAGCGGGCGGTCCCGGCGGTCGCCATGATGACGGGGCCCTTGCGGCGGTAGAGGGCGCCGAGGATCTCGCCGGGGAGGTATCGGGGGGTGGGGTGCATGGTGCTCCTGGGGGCGTTCCGGCCGCGGCGGTAGATTGCGCGGCATGCCGATGAACGAGATGCCCGGCGCGGTGGTGGCCTACACCGACGGGGCGTGCAAGGGCAATCCGGGGCCGGGAGGGTGGGGCGTGGTGCTGCGGTACGGGCGCCACGTGAAGGAGCTGTACGGGGGTGAGGGGGAGACCACGAACAACCGGATGGAGCTGATGGGGGCGATCATGGCGCTGGAGAGCCTGACCCGGACGGTTCCGGTGGTGCTGCACACCGACAGTACGTACGTGCGCAACGGGATCACGAAGTGGGTGCACGGCTGGAAGCGCAACGGGTGGCTCACCTCCGCCAAGGAGCCGGTGAAGAACGCCGACCTGTGGCGGCGGCTGGACGAGGCGGCGGGGCGGCTCGAGGTGGACTGGCGGTGGGTCAAGGGGCACGCCGGCGACGAGGGCAACGAGCGGGCCGACGCGCTGGCCTGCCAGGGGCGCGACGAGGCCGCCGGGGTGTGAGGCGCGGGGTCCGGACGCGGTGCGGGCGGCCGGCCGGACCCCGCGGCCGGTGGGGCGCCGGGTGCTCAGCCGGTGCGTTCGGCGCGCCGTCGGCGGGCCTCCAGGTCGGCCCGGCCCCCGGCGCCGACGGCGTGGGCGCGGTCGGCGGCTCCGGCGGCCAGGCGGTCCTGGAGGCGGCGCAGCTCGCGGGGGCCGAACGCGGCGACCACCGAGGGGAGTGCGCCGCGGGCGCCTTGGAGGGCGCGCAGCCACGCCTGTCCGTAGACGTGAGGTGACCGGCGGGCGATCCCGGCGACGATCCGGTCGGCGGCCGGCTCCAGGGGGTGGGTGAGGTTGAGCGGCCAGGGGAGCCGGGAGCGCAGTTCGCGCAGGGCCGGGTCGGAGTCGGCGCCGCGCACCATGTCGGTGTCGGTCCAGGAGAGGTAGGCCACGCCCGCGGTGACGCCGTGCAGGGACTCCTCGGGGCGCACGCAGTGGATGAAGGCCTCGACCCCGGCCTTGCCGGTGCAGTAGGCGGCCATGAGCGGGGCGGGGGTGAGTGCTGCCAGGGAGGCGACCTGGAGCAGGTGGCCCTTGGAGCGGCGCAGGGCGGGCAGGAACGCGCGCGCGGTGGCGATGCTTCCCATCAGGTTGACCTCGATGACGCGGTCGAAGGCGTCGGGGTCGGTGTCGCCGAAGGGGCCGCCGGTGGCGATTCCTGCGTTGGCGACGACGATGTCGACGCGGCCGTGGTGGTCTTCGACGGCGCGGGCGGTCTCGGCGAGGGCCGCGCGGTCGGTGACGTCGGCCTCCCAGTGGGTGGCGTGCGGGCCGCAGTCGGCGGCGACGGCCTTGAGCCCGTCGGGTTCGAGGCCGACCAGGGCCACGCGGACGCCCTGGTCGGCCAGCTTGCGGGCGAGGAGGGCGCCGAGGCCGCGTGCGGCGCCGGTGACCACGGCGGTGCGGCCGTGCAGGGTGCGGTGGGTGCGGCTCATGCTCCGGCCTCCTGGGCGCGCTTGGCCTTGGCGGCCTTGGTGCCGCGGGGCGCCTTGCCGTCGCCGGTGCCCGGGGCGGCGGTGCCGGGCAGGTGGGTCCGGACGAGGTCGGTGAGGACGTCGGCGACGCGGTCGGGTGCCTCCAGGGGCGTCATGTGGCCGGTGCCGGGGATCTCGACGAGGGCGCGGCAGTCGGGCAGGAGTGCGGCGGTGCGGGGGGCGTGGGGGAAGGGGATGAGGCGGTCGTGGGTGCCGTGGACGACGGTGGTGGGCACGTCGAGGGCGCGTAGGCCCTCGTCGGCTTCGAGGGTGCCCAGGACCTTGCCCCAGCCGGCGCGGGCCGCGGGGTGCATGGCGTGGACGAGGCGGGCGGTGAAGTGCTTCATGCGGCGGTCGGTGCCGGGGGCCATGGTGATGTAGCGGATGGCGGCGCGGGTGAGGGGGGTGTGTGGGCCCAGCGGCAGGGGGGCGCCGAGGGCGGCGCGGTGGACGGCGGCGCGGAGGGCGCTGTCGTCTGGGCCCAGGGGCAGCACGGTGGCGGTGTGGGGCAGGCGGCTGCTCCCGGTGCTGATGAGGGCGGCGGCCGCGGCGCGGTCGCGCACGGCGGGGCGGCGGGAGGCCGACATGATGGTCATGCCGCCCATGCTGTGCCCGGCGAGGACGGCCGGGGTGCCGGCGGGGACGGTGGCCTCCAGGACGGCGCACAGGTCGTCGGCGAGGGCGGTGGCGGAGTACCCGGCCGCGGTGGCGGGGCGGGCGCTGGCGCCGTGGCCGCGCTGGTCGTACATGACGGTGCGCAGGTGGCGGGGGAGGCGGTTGACGACGGGGGCCCAGAAGGGGGTGGCGCAGGTCCAGCCGTGGACCAGGACGAGGACGGGGCCGTCGTCGGGGCCGGTGGTCTCCACGTTGAGGAGGGTGCCGTCGGCGGATTCGACGGTGCGCTGGTGCCGTTGGGGGGTCATGTCGGCTCCTCGGTGGCGTCCGCGGGAGGGCGCGGGTCGGGGTGCACGGTTTGTTACCGACGAGTCGGTCGGTGTGCCGCCCGAGCGTAGACCATGACAATGGCCATTGGAAGAGTTTGCCGGATTCCGGTGGGCTCCCGGCGTCCCCGCCGCGTACCGCGGGGGCAGGGGCGGCCGCGCCGGTGCCGGGGATTGGCGGCGCCGCGGGCGGGCGCCGTAGGATGCGCCGGTGATGGAGACGGCGGACGGTGCGGACGGTCAGGGCGAGGGCACGGCGGGGCTGGTCGCGGCGATCGCGCTGTACGTGCCCGAGGGGGAGAAGCGGGCCGGGCGGGTCAGCTCGGTGACGGCCGACCCGGTGGCCGGGACGCCGCTGCGCGCGGTGGTCGACTTCGGCTCCACACCCGAAGGGGTGGACACCGGCCCGGACGTCGAGGTCGCCACGAGGCTCTGGGGCGGGCCGGAGGCGGCCGGGGAGCGCGCGCTGCGCGGACTGTGCGCCGAGCGGGCGCTGATGGAGCGCCGGATGCGCGACCCGCAGGGCGGGGACGCCCTGTCGCTGGGCGAGGACGCGCGCTGGTCCCGGGCGGAGCTGTCCGTCGACGGCCGCCCGGTGGAGGCGGTGGTGCTGGCCACCGGGATGTGCTGGGTGGCGGCGGCCGAGGCCGAGCCGGGCGTCCTGGTGCGCGTGTACACCCCGGCGCCGGGACCGGGTCCGACGCGCCTGGTGCGCGTGCGGGACGCGGCGAAGCTGGAGCCGATGCGCGGCCGCGGCTAGCCGGGGGAGATTGGCGCCGCCCGGGAACGCCGCCGTGGCCGCTGGGCCCAGGAGGGGACGGGGCCTAGAGTCGCGTCCATGGTGAACGTTCTGAGCAGCAGGTTCGTGATCAGGCCGACCGACATGGAGCGCAGCCTGGCGTTCTACCGGGACGTGCTGGGGCTGGCGGTCTACCGGGAGTTCGCCACCGGGGAAGGGGAGTGGGGGACGGTCTTCTTCCTGGGCGGCGGGTTCCTGGAGCTGTCGGGGGGTTCCCGGGTGCGGCCGGAGCCGGAGGCGGTGCAGCTGTGGCTGCAGGTGGAGGACGCGACCAGGACTCAGCAGGAGCTGTCGGAGCACGGGTGCGTGATCATGCGCGAGCCGCGGCGGGAGCCGTGGGGGCTGATCGAGATGCGGGTGAGCGACCCGGACGGCCTGGTGGTGCACATCGTGGAGGTGCCGGCCGACCACCCGCTGAGGGTGCGCAGGGATGCCGTGTCGGGGGGATCGGAGGGGGCGTGAGCCGCTTCCCCCCTCTAAAATCTACGTCGTAAAGACAGCGTTGGTTTAAAGAACCACTCCGCTCAACAACGAAAACCAGATCGTGCGGCTAACGCCGCACTCATCTTCTGAAGCGCGCGCTCCCGAGCGTGTAACGGATATAGCGGACATACCGTCGGTGTGGCGACGGGAGGTGCCCCCTGCCTGCCCTCCTGGCCTCGGTCAGGGCTTCGCGGGGCGCCCCGCCTCACCCTGTGAAGAGCGCTCGACAACCCCCGCGAGAGTCCGACTCAGAGCCGTACAGGGCGGTACCGCCTTAGGGGGCCCATCGAATCGGTCGGGCCGGTAAGCGGCCAGCCCGGTAACCCCACTGCGTCCCGGGTTCCTGGTGGTCCCGTCCGTCCCCGGGTGGAGGGCCCGTTCCCCTCCCCTATCAGCAGGCCTGGCGCTCGCCGTCCTCGTCGTGCTTGAGTCCCGGGGCGAGCAGGCGCCGCGGCCCCGGCCCCTCCTCGGCGAGTTCGTCGCGCGGGTTGGACAGGACGCACCTGCTCAGCGACAGGCAGCCGCAGCCGATGCAGTCGCTCAGGTCGTCGCGCAGGCGCACCAGCTGGTCGATGCGTGTGTCGAGTTCCGAGCGCCACCGCTGGGACAGGCGCGCCCAGTCATCGACAGTGGGGGTGCGCTCGTCGGGCAGGCTCTCCAGGGCGGTGCGGATCCGTGCCAGCGGGATGCCCACGCGCTGGCTGACCTTGATGAAGGCGAGGCGGCGCAGCGTGTCGCGGGCGTAGCGGCGCTGGTTGCCCGCGGTGCGCCGGCTGTGGATCAGCCCCTCGCGCTCGTAGTAGTGCAGGGCCGACACCGCCACGCCGCTGCGCTCGGCCACCTGGCCGACGGTCAACTCCTTGCGCTTCCAGGCCTCCTGGGCCACGTGCCGCCTCCCTGCGCCGTGCGCGTCCGTGTGGGGACGAGGGTAGTCCACCGGGCGGAGCGGGCCTGTGGGCGGCCGTCGCGGCCCGGGGGGGCGCGAGTTCCGCGATTCCGGTTGCGCGGCCCTCGTGGCTGGACGATATTGGTGCCCGAGCCCCGCGTCGACGTGCGTTTCCGGGGATCGGCGGGGCCGTGTGCCCGTGGGCCGCCCTCCGCCGCCGCGCGCTGGGGCCGTTCGTCCCGCTCGCCTGATGAACCCCGGGGAGTCGACACCGTGCACGAGCTGACGGCCCGTTCGGATTCGGGGGGTCCGGGTGTGTGGCGGCGGGAGCCGGACCATCAGCTGACGTTCGCGGGGCAGGCGGCGAGCATCGGGGTGTTGCGTGACTGGGTGGCGCAGCATCTGCGGATGGGGGGTTTCGGGTATCCGGAGGCGCTGACCGAGGCGCTGTTGCTGTGTGCGAGCGAGTTGGGCACCAATGCGGTACGGCATTCGCGGTCGGGGTTGCCGGGCGGGGTGTTCACGGCGTCGTTGTGGCAGGCGGTGGAGGGTGTGTGCCTGGAGGTGCGGGACATGGGTCCGCGGCCGGGGGTGCGTTCGGCGCCGCATATCGCGTCGGGGGCGGCGTTGGGGGTCGAGGCGGAGTCGGGGCGGGGGCTGGGGTTCGTGAGTGCGTTGTGCGGTGGGCGGATGGGTGGGACGGTGCCGCCGCATCCGCGGGGGCACACGGTGTGGTGTGAGCTGGTGGCCGGTGGGGCGGAGGGGGGTTCGGCGGCTTCGGGGGAGGGTGGCGGGGTGTGAGCGCCGGGGCCGGTTGATGGTGGTGTGGTGAGGGCCGCGGCGGCGGCTGTGGTGGGGGCGTGGTGTGTTTCCCCGGGGTGGTGGCCCCGGGGTTTTTTGTGTGCGGGGTCAGGCGGGGGTGAGGGGGATGCGGCCTTCTTCGAGTGCGGTGAGGACGGCGGCGGCTCCGCCTTTGGCGGCGGCGGTGAGGCCGAGGGTGGAGGGGTGGATGAGGTCGTGTTCGGGTGGGGCGTGGGTGTGGGCGCGGGCGGTGGTGCGTGCGGGTGGGAGGAGCCAGGGGGCGAGGTCGGTGTAGTAGCCGCCGAGGATGATGGCGGCGGGGTCGAGGAGGTTGGCGAGGATGGCGCAGCCTTGGCCGAGGCGGTGTCCGGCCTGGGTGAGGGCGTGGAGGGTTCGGGGGTCGCCGTTTCGGGCGTTGTGGGCGG
>NZ_JAQFWQ010000047.1 GCF_027706725.1 Nocardiopsis endophytica | reverse complement strand
CCCCTCAGGCCCGCGGCTCCCCCCGACCCCGCGGACCCTCCCGACGTCTAGGCGCGCCCCACCGCGGAAGCGGCGGGCGCCCCGAAGGGAACGGCGCCGATACGGCCCCGAGGCGCGCCGCTCCCTTCGGCGGGCGCCGCGGACGGCCGACCGATCGGACCCGGACCGAAGCCGTGCCGCGGACTCCCCGTTCTCCGCGCGCCCGGCGGACCCACGCGCACGACCGGAACGACGAACGATGAACGGCGAAGGAGACGCCTTGCAGGCGTCTCCTTCGCCGTTTCCGGGCCGGGCGGCGGGGGCGAGCGCCGGGGCTCCTTCTTTCGGGTGAACGAATCGACGGGCGGCCGTCCGGGCGGGTCCGCCCGGGAGCACGCCGCCGCCGTTCCTCAGCCGGCGCCGTGCGCCGCGGACTCGCCGTTCTCCGCCAGGGCCGCGCGGACCGCGGCGACGGCGGCCTCCACGATCTCCTCGGGCGGCGGGGCGATGTCGAGAACCGCCCCCTTCTCATCCGGCTCCAGCGGCTCCAAGGTGGCCTGCTGGGAGTCGAGCAGGCCCGTCGGCATGAAGTGGCCCGCCCGCTCGGACAGGCGCTCGCGGATCAGCCCGACGGGGCCGTCCAGGTGCACGAACCGCACGTCCGGGGCGCCCGAGCGCAGGACGTCCCGGTAGGAGCGCTTCAGCGCCGAGCACGCCATCATGCTGCTGGAGCCCTCCGCCTCGCGCTCGCCGATCCACCGGGCCAGCGACCGCAGCCAGGGGAGGCGGTCGGCGTCGGTGAGGGCGACCCCCTCCGACATCTTCGCGATGTTCGCCTCGGGATGGAACGCGTCGGCCTCGGCGAAGGGCAGCCCGAGCCGTTCGGCCGCGCGCAGCGCGACCGTGCTCTTGCCGCTCCCCGACACGCCCATGAAGACGAAGTGCATGTACTGTCCCTCCCCGTGAGGCGGCGTTCAGACGCCCGTTCGGTCGCGGGATCCCGAACGCCCCGCTTCAATAGTGTTATCAATGGGGCGGTGCCGTGTGCGACACGCCCCGGCCCCCGGCCCGCACGGTGCGGGCCCACCGAGCCGAGGAGCCCGATGAGCCGCGAGTCCGACCACCGCACCCTGCACAACCGCGTGCTCGCGGAGCTGGGCCCGGCGATCGCGGCCGGCCGCTACGGCCCCGACCACGTGTTCACCCTGGACGGGCTGGTCCGCGAGTTCGGCGTCTCGCGCACCGTGGCCCGCGAGGCGGTGCGGGTGCTGGAGTCGATGCGGCTGGTGGTCAGCCGCCCCCGGACCGGCGTGCGGGTGCGCCCGCGCGAGGAGTGGAGCGTCTTCGACCCCCAGCTCATCCGGTGGCGGCTGGCCGGGCCCGGCCGCCTGGAGCAGCTCCGCTCGCTGAACGGGCTGCGCGCCGCCGTCGAGCCCCCGGCCGCGGCCGCGGCCGCCCGGCTCGCCACCCCCGAGGAGCGGGCCTCCCTGGTGGACCTGGAGCGGCGGATGGCCGACACGGGCCGCCGCGGCGACCTGGAGGCCTTCCTCGAGCTCGACATCGCCTTCCACCGGCGCATCCTGGAGCTGTCCGGCAACGACATGTTCGCCGGGCTGTCCGGGGTGGTCGCCGAGGTGCTGGCCGGGCGCACCGAGCACAGCCTGATGCCGCCCACCCCGCGCCCCGAGGCCTTGTGCCTGCACCGGCACGTGGCCTCGGCGATCGAGGGGGGACTGCCCCAGGTCGCCGAGGCGGCCATGCGCGCGATCGTCCGCGAGGTGGTCGAGGCGCTGGACGCCGGAGGGGATCTGGGCCCCGAGGGGACGGACCCCGGGGCCCAGAGGCCGGACGGCCCTACAGCAGCAGGCTGAGGACCAGGGCGAAGGCGAAGCCCACCACGCCGATCAGGGTCTCCATCACGGTCCAGGTGCGCAGCGTGGTCGCCACGTCCATCCCCAGGAACCGGCCCACCAGCCAGAACCCGGAGTCGTTGACGTGGGAGAGCACGGTGGAGCCGCAGGCGATGGCGATGACGATCAGCGACAGGTCGACCGTGCTCAGCCCCGAGGACGCCTCCACCGCCGGGGCCACCAGGGCCGCGGTGGTGGTCAGTGCGACGGTCGCCGAGCCCTGGGCCACCCGCAGCGCGGTGGCCACCACGAACGCCGCCACGATCACCGGCAGCCCGGTCGACTCCAGGCTGGAGGCGAGCGCCTCGCCGATGCCGCTGGCGCGCAGCACGCCGCCGAACATGCCGCCGGCGCCGGTGATCAGGATGATCGAGCAGACGGGGCCCAGCGCCCCGTTGACGATCTGCTCCACCCGGTCGCGCGGGTAGCGCCCGCGGCCCAGGACGAACATCGCCACGATCGCGGTGATCAGCAGCGCCACCGGGGTCTGGCCGATGAGGACCATGGCCTTGGCCCAGGTCGCGTCGCCGTTCACCGTCCCGGCGGTGGCCAGGGTCTCCACGCCGGTGTTGAAGAAGATCAGCACCATCGGCAGCAGCAGGATGCCGAGGACGGTGCCCACGTGCGGCGGGCGGTCGTGCTTGGCGTAGCCCGCCTCGCCGCCCCCGGCCGAGTCGGCGTCGGCGGTGACGTCGGCGGGCACCGGCAGTTCGAAGCGGCGCCCCGCGTAGAGGGAGTACAGGTAGCTGCCGATGTACCAGGTCGGGATCGCGAGCACGGTGCCGATCAGCAGGGTGGTGCCCATGTGGGCGCCGAGCAGGTCGGCGGCGGTCACCGGGCCCGGGTGCGGGGGCACGAAGGCGTGCATGACGGCGAACGCCCCGGCCGTGGGCAGGGCGTAGAGCAGCACGGAGCCGCCGAGGCGCCGGGCGACGCTGAAGACGATCGGCAGCATGACGATCAGCCCGGCGTCGAAGAAGATCGGGAAGCCGAACAGCAGCGAGGCCACGCCCAGGGCGAGCGGGGCGCGCCTCTCGCCGAACAGCCGGATCAGGCTCTGGGCCAGGACGGCGGCGCCGCCGGTGACCTCCAGCATCCGGCCGATCATCACGCCGAGGCCGACGAGCAGGGCGACGCTGGCCAGGGTCCCGCCGAGGCCGTCGAGCATGGTCGGCACGACGTCGGCGAGCGGGATCCGGGTGGCCAGCGCGACGAGCAGGCTGACCAGGGTCAGCGAGACGAAGGCGTGCAGCCGGACCTTGATGACCAGGAACAGCAGGACGGCGATGGCGGCGGCCGCGATGAGCAGCAGCGGCGCCGTGCCGAGGGTGGGAGCGGTTGTTTCCACGGGTTCCTCCGGACGGAAGAGGGGTGCGCGGCACGCCCGGGTGTGATCCGGGTCGCGCCGTCGGCCAATGGTAATACCAATTGTGAGCCTGTGTGACCACCGGCGTAAGGAAATGTGATCCGGGTGTTTCCGGCCCCGGTACCCCGCCGTGACCGGAGAGCCCCGGCTGCGGGCCGCCTGCGCGCTACCGTCCGCGGGCGCGGCCCGGCCCGATCGTTACCCCCTTGAGGCGGGATCGCCGCGTCAAGGTGCACGCGCAGAGCTGGAATGCCCGGCCGATGGAGGGGATGCGCCCGGCGCGGGGCGCCCCTGTGCGGGCCAGGCGGTGGCGAGTGGTCCGGCCGACGGAGCCCTTCGTGGCCGTGAGGCGTCTCAGTCGTCGGCGCCGGGGTCGCCGGAGCCCCGGTGTTCGGCGTGCCGGGCGCCGTGCACCCCCGGCCGGCCGCCGCCGGCGGCCGCCGCCGACGGCCGCCGTCCGGGGATCGCCGGGTTCTGCGAGGCAGGGGCGCATCCGGCGGCGCGGCCGGGGGTGGACATCGGGCGGCGCGGAAGGTAAACCAATCGGTAACTTCGTGTCCGCCTGATGGGTGGGGCCAGCACCACCGGCAGAGGTAGAGCCTGTCGTGGAGACAGGCCGGGCCGCCTCCGCGAGACTGGCACCGGATCCCCCTCCCGGCAGGGAGGAGGATCCCGCAGCGGGTCCGACGGCGGCAGCGAAGCGACGGGAACGGGAAGAAGCAGCGCGGATGCACAGGCTGATCAACCAGGTACGCCCCTATGCCTGGGGAGCGAAAGAGGCCATACCCCGGCTGCTCGGCGCCGAGCCCGACGGCAGCCCCCAAGCCGAGCTGTGGATGGGCGCCCACCCGGCCGCCCCCAGCACACTGCTCACCGACGGCGGCGAATGCGCCTTCGACGCGTTCATCGCCGACGCCCCCAAGGAGGTCCTCGGCGAGGACACCGTCGCGCGCTTCGGCGAGCGCCTGCCCTTCCTCCTCAAGGTGCTGGCGGCCGACGCACCCCTGTCCCTCCAGGCCCACCCCGACGAGTCCCGGGCGCGGGCCGGGTTCGCCGCCGAGGAGGCCGAGGGCATCCCCGTGGGCGCCGCGGACCGCAACTACCGCGACCCCTTCCACAAACCCGAGCTGGTCCTCGCCCTGGAGCCGTTCGAGGCCCTGTGCGGGTTCCGCGACCCCGTGGCGGCGCTGCGCGACCTCGCGGGCATCCGGTGCGAGCTGGCCCGGCGCCTGCGCGCCGACCTCGCCGCCCCCGACCCGCACATCGCCCTGCGCACCGCGATGACGCGCATCCTCACCCTGGACAGCCGCGATCTCGACCAGGGGCTGGCCGAGTTCATCGAGGAGTGGACCCACCGCGGCGGCGGCACCCACCACGCCACCGTGCTCGACCTGGTGCGCCGCTACCCGGGCGACCCGGGGGCGGTGGCGGCGCTGCTGCTCAACCGGATCACCCTGCGGCCGGGGGAGGCGCTGTTCCTGCCCGCCGGGAACGTCCACGCCTACCTGCGCGGCACCGCCGTGGAGATCATGGCCAGCTCCGACAACGTGCTGCGGGCCGGGCTGACCGCCAAGCACGTCGACGTGCCGGAGCTGCTGGCGGTGGTGGACTTCTCGGTGCTGCCGATCCCCTACACCCGCCCGGTGGCGGTTGAGGGGCGCAGCGAGTTCCGCCCGGGCGTCGACGAGTTCTCCCTGACCGTGCTGGGTCCGGGGGAGATCGCCACCACGATGCCCGGCGGAGCCCCGTCGATCGTGCTCGCCCTGGACGGCGGGGCGGAGCTGCGCTCGGAATGCGGGGCGCAGGCCAAGCTGGAGCGGGGCCAGTCGGTGTTCGTCCCCGCGAGCAGCGGCGCGGTCCGGATCGAGGGCAGCGGCCACCTGGTGGCGGCGACGGTGGGGTTCTGACCCGGACGCCCGGCGGCCGCCTCCCTCAGCGCTCCAGGGTCGCGCGCAGCGCGTCCAGCGACGCGTCGAGGAGCTCACCGAGGGACCGGTTCTCCTCCGGACGGGTCCACTTCTCGACCGCTGCCCGCTGCACGAGCATCCCGGCACCGGCGGCGAAGTGGGCGGCCTCGGGGTCCAGGCCCCGGTCCTGAAGCGCCCCGGCGATGGCGCCGGTGAGCGCGGCCTGCTTGTCGAGCTCGCGTTCGCGCAGCTCCGGACTGGCTCCCACGATCCCCTCCCGCCGGATCACCGCGGTACGGCGGTGCTCGAACAGCGTGTCCGCCGCTCCTTTGAGGGCGTGCACGACGGCGTCGAGGGGGCAGTGGGGGTCCGGACCGGCGGCGATGCGGCGGATGATCTCCTGCCGGTGCCGGGTGGCCAGGTCGAACAGGACCTCGCGCTTGTCGGTGAAGTGGTTGAAGAACGTCCGCGGGGTGAGCCCCGCCCCGCGCGCGATCTCGGCGACCGTCGTGCGCTCGAAGCCCTTCTTCTCGAACAGGTCGAAGGCGGAGGCCTGCAGGCGCTCGGCGGCGCCCGGTTCCCAGCGTGGCATGCCCCGAGGATAGCGATTGCATGGTGTGCAATCGCGCGGTTATGCTGATTTCACAGGATGCAATCGCCAATGGTGGGTGTACCGTCCTGCGGGGGTGCGGGGAACGCGAGGGTCCGCGGCCGTGCACGAGGGGTGCGGCGAACGGTGGACACGGGTGCCCGGCTCACCACAGGGGGACGGCCGCCTCCCGAGCGGAAGGAGAACGCCGATGCCGTCCGACGACACACTGGAGGAGCCGATCAAGGGCCTGCACGCGACCCCTCCGGCGCAGCTGCCGTTCCTGGCCCACGTCGAGGTGCGCGCCTTCCTGCTGGAACGGGACCACGGGAACGTCATCGTCTACAACGCGCCCGGCATCACGTCCGCCGCGCAGGGGGTGCGGGCGCTCGGCGGGGCGACCCGCCTCCTGGTCAACCACGGACACGAGGAGATGTACGGCCGTCCGGACCTCGATGTACCCGTCTACGTGCACGAGCGGGACCGCGGCCAGGTGGCCGGGACCCTTCCCGTCGCCGGGACGTTCACCGGGCGCCGCATGATCGACGACGATCTCGAGGTCATCCCGACCCCCGGCCACACGCCCGGGTCGACCGCCTACCTCTGGGACAACGGCGCCCACCGGTTCCTCTTCACGGGCGACTCGATCTGGGTCGATCGCGGTGAGTGGTCCGCGGTCGTGCTCGACCCCGGCCAACGCGCCCGCTATGTGGAGAGCCTCGCGCTGATGCGCGACCTCGACTTCGACGTCCTCGTCCCCTGGGGCGCGACCAAGGGGGAGCCGTATGTCGAAGAGGTGACCCGGGCACAGGCACGGGAGCGGATCGGGGCGATCATCTCGCGCGTAGAGGCCGGCGGCACCCGCTGAGGCCGACGGCCCCCGGCACGTCGGCTATGGGTCCTGAAGGGGCGGGTCGTCCGTCGGTGTCTCCGGGGGTGTCCCGGGATGGGGTGCAGAGGGGGCGGCACCCGGGGGCACCTCCGGGGCCGACGACGTTGACCGCTCACGTTCGCGCAGGTAGGTGGTGTGATCGCGCTGGCGACGGGTGTGGGCCTCCAGCAGTCGTTCGGCGGCTGTGCCGACGGACGCCTCCAGGAGTGCCAGCTGCGTGCGCAGCTCCTCGGCGGCGCTGCCGCCCCCGCCCGCCCTGCGGCCCGCGTCGAACCACCACGGCAGGTTCAGGTACGCCTCCACCGCCTCGGGCAGGTCCGTGCGCACCACCCGCTCCAGCTCGTAGGCGGTCTCCGGGTCGGCCTCCAGGTCGGTGTCGAGCTCCAGCAGGTCCGCGAGCCTTCCCCGCAGGCGCTCGAAGGCCTCGGCCGCGTCCCCGGGCAGGCGCGACCGGCTCCGCCCCACCGTCCGCGCCAGCCCTTCCAGGTCCTGCTGCAACTCTTGGGGTGTCCGGCCGACGGCCTCAGCGGCCAGGCGCACCCGCTCCGGCGGCGCGGCCAGCGCTCCCGCCACGTACAGCGCCACCACCGCGAGCGGCCACAGCGGCCCGAGCACGCCGGTGAACGCCAGCGCCACGCCGACGAGCCCGGCCCCCGCGCCGACCAGGTTCCGCGTCGACGACAGGTACGCCGTCACCCGGCCCGGCGGGCGGTCGGCGCCGCGTCCGGCACCGCCACCGCCGCCGACACCGCCACCGCCGCCCCCGTCACTGGTACCCACGGATCTCCCGGAAGGCCTCGTCGAGGGAGGCCCCGCCATCCCCCTGGGCGTTGAAGGCCCGGCCGCCGGTGAGGGCGGCCAGGTCCTCCATCTCCTCGGGGTCGGACTCGCCGAACACCACGGGGAAGACCGGCACGCTCCGCAGTTCGTCGGGCAGGTCGGCGTGGGCCTCGGCGAGGTCGTCGAAGGACATGCCCTCGTTGATCCTGCCGTCGGTCATCAGAACGATCGACGTGAAGGCGCCATCGGTGTCCTCGCCGTCCTCGTCCTCCAGGAGCGCGTAGGCCTCGTCGAGGGCGTCGTATCCGGCCGTTCCGCCCTCCGGCCGCAGGGCGTCGACATGGTCGCGGATGGAGGTGAGCACCCCGTCCGGCTCCTCCTCCGGCACCTCGAAGGACTCCGGGGCATGGACCGACGAGGAGAACGGCAGCACCGTCACCCGCTCGCGGCCGTAGAACCGCTGGAACCGCCCGGGGATCGAGTCGGCGTCGCCGCCGGTCAGGGTGTGCATGGCCGACCGGAGCCCCTCGATACGGTCCCCGGCCATCGACGAGGACACGTCCAGCACGTACACGGTGCGGGCGGGCTTGCGGATGCGGTCGTAGTAGGCGGCGATCAGCGCGTCCGCGGATTCGGCGGTGGCGGGGAACGGCAGCTCCGGCAGCTCGGGGAAGGCACCGCGCGCGTCCTCCGGAAGGGCGTCGCGCTCCATGGGCCTGCGGTGGGTGTCCGCCGCGATCTCCCGCTGCACCTCCGGCGACAGCAGGTGCTCCACCACGGCGTCGTAGTCCGCGGCCGCCCCGTCGGAGGCGGACTCCAGCAGGGACAGCGGGTAGTCGGCGGTGACCGCGCCGTCGGTGGGGTGGACCGGCAGCAGGCCGCCGGGGATCCCTTCGTCCTCCAGCGACATCAGAACCGACTCGTAGTTGATCATCGCGTCCGGCGCGGGCCGGCCCTCCGGTTCGCGCACCCGGTCCGCGTACTCCTCGGCCAGCCACCCGGAGGATCCGGCGGTGAAGGTCTGCCCGGCGAAGAACCCCTGCAGCTCGTCGGTCACGCCGTCGATGTCGGAGGGCTCCAGCGCCGCGCCCGTGTCGGCGAGCGCCGCCGCCACCCCGACCAGCGCGGAGAAGCCGGAGTTGGAGGCGGCCGGGCCGGTCATGGCGTAATCGAGGTCGCCCGCGTTCACGGCATCGGCGATGCCGGACCAGGACACGCCCGTGACGGCGCCGCCCTTCGACACCTCCCAGCCCAGTCCCCGGGCCTTGTGCTCGCTCACGCCGAGCACGACCGGCGAGGCCATGACCGGCGTCTCCTGGCGGAGCGCCTCGCGCGCCTCCGGGTACAGGTTCAGGTAGCGGTTGGAGGAGAACCAGACCGCGTCGTACCGGCCCTCCGTCCCGCCGCCGACCACCTGCTCCACCCCGTCCAGGGTGCCGGTGTACTCCATGGTCACGGTCACGCCGGTCTCCTCGGCGGCCCGCTCCAGCAGCGGCTCCATGTCGGCCAGCTCGCTCCCGGCCAGCACCCGCAGCTCGCCGGAGCCGCCCGACCCCCCGTCGCCCCACCCGCACCCGGAGGCCGCGGCGAGCACGGCGGCGGCCGTCGCGGCCGCGGCGAAGGAGGAGCCGGACGCCGGGCGCCCCGTCCCCGCCATCAGCCCTCACCCCCCTCGCGGGAGCGCGAGCGCTCCACGTACCCGGCGGCGTTCTCCAGCTCCCCGCGCAGGGCGTCGACCGTGGCGGCCATGTTCTCCACCGCCTGCTCCTTGAACCTGTCGATGCTGTCGATGGAGGCGTAGATGCTGCGGAACGACGAGCGCAGCGTCTCCACCCCGACCGCGGGATCGGCGGCGATGCGCTGGATGTCCTGGCTCTGCGCGGACAGCATCTCGGCGTTGGCGGCGATGATGTCCTCGGTGGTGCCGCGGAGCGCGTCCACCTGCTCGACGACCCGCTTCTGCGCCGAGAGCGCCTGCGCAGCCGTGACGGCCACCCGCAGCGCCGAGACGGTGGTGTTCGCCGCCCGGTCCACGCCCTTGATGAGCTCGTCGTTGCCGCGGCGGACCGTGTCCAGCGCCAGGTACCCCTGCACGCACACGGCGAGCTGGGTGAGCAGGTCCTGGTGGCGCTGCCGGATGGGGAACAGCACGTCGGAGCGGAGCCGGGAGGCGGCGTCGGGGTCGGCGGCCGCGGTCGCGTCGATGCGCGCGGACGCGGCCCCGTCCAGCGCCTCGGCCAGCACCGCGTACTCCTGCAGGCGGCCCATGGTCTCCCAGAGCCGCTGCCGCTCGTTCTGCAGGGCGGCGTTGTCCCTGCGCAGCTCGTCCTGGCCCGACCGCAGGGCCACGACGATGCGGTTGATGTGCGCGTCGGCGTTCTTGTACTTGTTGACGAAGTCGCGCACCGGCGAGCCGAAGGGCAGGAACGACAGCAGCCTCCGGCCGGTGGGCCGCGCCGCGTCCTTGGGGTCGAGGTCCTCCACGGTCCGGCGAAGCTCCAGCAGGCCGCGCCCGACCCGTTTCTGGGCGTCGGCGCCCTCGCCCTTGGCGTCGGCCAGCGCGGTCACCGAGCGCTTCAGCATGCGGTTGGCGGACTGCGCCGATGCGCGCAGCTCGTCCTCGCCGAGGGCGGCGATGTCGGCGGCGCGGGAGGCGAACTCGGGGGAGCGGGGGTCGAGCCCGGACAGGCCGCTCACGTAGGCCTCGGCGCGCTCGCGCAGCTCGGCGCGTTTGGCGTCGTCGACGGGGACCAGCGCCCCGGCGCGTTCGGGGCGTACCGGCTCGACCGGCTCGGGCGGGGTGAGCACCGGCGGCTCCGGCTCGGGCGGAGTGAGTGGTGACGTGGGGCCTTCGTTCATGCGGTCTCCGGGTTCGGGTCGGGGCGCGACGGGGGAGCGCCCGGCGGGCGGGCGGGGGCGGCGCCGTCGCGCGGGTCGCGGGTGCCGGTGTCGCCGCCGCCGTCGTCGCTGTCGCTGCTGCTGCCGCCGCTATCGCCGTCGTCGGCCCCGTCCCCGCCGATGCCCGACGCCTCCTCGGCGGGCGCGGGCATGCCGCCGTCGGCGTAGGCGGTCTCCAGGCCGGAGAGCATGCCCTCGACCACCTCGAAGGCGGGCGCGTTCACCACGTCGGCGACCTGGGCGCGCACGGGGCGGCCGGCCTCCTCGGCTGCGGCGGCGAACTGGTCGGCGTCGGCGGTGCGGAAGCCGTGCTCGGCGGCGAGCCGCTGCAGTTCGGGGTCCTCGGTGAGCAGGCGGCCGACCTCGTCCCCGGCGTCGGTCAGCGGGAGCAGGGTGTGGTTGGAGACGGTCGTGGGCGCGGGGTACATGACGACCGCCCCGTCCGGAAGGCCGGTGCCCGACCCGCGGGTCCCGGCGTACTGGGCCTCGTAGGCCCACAGCAGCGGGGTGTGGCCGGGGCCCAGCGCGGCGTACTGGTCGAAGGGCTGCTTGGAGCTCTCCGGCGGCGCGCCCTGGGCCAGGAAGAGGCGCGCGATGCGCTCGGCCTCCCCGCCCGCGGGGGGCTCCTGCGGCACCTCCTCCCCGTTGAGGAGGTAGGCGATGACGGCCAGGTACATGGCCGCGGAGTTGGAGGTGCGCGGGTCGGTGGTGCGCACCAGGACCTCGCTGCGCCCGGCGCCCTCGTAGCCGCCGCCCGGAAGGTCGCGCCAGCGGGTGCGCTCCTCGGTGAGGTCGAGGTAGGCGGCCATGTCGAGGGTCCAGGTGCCGTCGTCCTCCTCGGCGGCGGCCCCGGCCTCGCGCAGGGCCTCGGCGACGGGGCGGTGGCTGAGCACCACCATGGGCGAGTAGAAGGGGCGGTACTCGCGCTCGGTGCCGTGCTCGCGCTGGAAGGCCTCGGCGGACGGGTCGCTGCCGGGGAAGCCGAAGTCGGCGCCGTCCAAATCGGCGCGGGCGATGGAGCGCGACCCGCGGGTGCGCACCTCCACCTCGTACCCGAGGTCGGCCAGGCGGGCGACGACGTCGGGGTCGTCGAAGTAGGCGGCCTTCTCCGAGCCGATGACGCCGGTGACGCGCTGGGGTGTGGGCCCGGCGAGGTTCCACACGACCGCCGCGAGGACGCCCGCCACGAGCAGGCCCGACACCACGAGTGCGGTGATCCGGCGCATGCGCCTCCCGTCGAGGGGGCGCGTCGGCCGCCCACCCGGCGGCCCGGGGGACCCGCGCACCCCGTACGACGAGTCTCGGACCGTGCCCTGTCACAGGGATGGCGCGCCGTTGGCGGAGTGGTGACGGCCACATGTCCAAACGCACGCTACCGACACTGGCGGGATCGGCCTCCCCGGTGAGGCCGTCGACGATCCGTGACGCCACCCCGACCGCTCAGAGGCATCCGCTGGTGGCCCGATCCGGCCAGACATAACGGCGTGGAAAGGTCCGACGAGCCGCGCGTTTCGGCCATATGCTCGCCAAAGGTCCATGACATCTCGGACCTTTCCCGCGGTGTCCGCCCTCGGTACGGGAAAGGGGTCGCGCCGTGCCAGCTGCGCCCAGACGGACCGCGGACCGGTCCGACCCGATCCGTCGCGACATCGCGAGTCGCTTTCTCCACCCATGGGCGGGCATCGGGTGAGGCCGCGGCCCGGGGAGACGGGCGGGGGCGGCGATCCCCCGAACATCGGCGGTGCCGGGCGTCGGCGCCGCGCCTTGGCGCACTTGTCGCCCATCTTCGATCTCCACATCAATCGGGCCCGCAATCCTTCCGAGGTCGACTGGTCGGCCTACGACTTCATCGCGCTGATCCAGTTCACCGTCGACACCGTCGCCCTCTCCTCGGGCCTGGACGGAACACTCGGCATCGCGCGTGAAAGCCTGCTGGGCGAGATGACGCGCGCGGCATCGGGGATGGCCTCCGACCGGCCGCCCGATGAGCATGAGAGGGTCGCCGCCCACGTCTTGGAGCACCTTCTGCGGCACGGTGAACCCACGCCCTACTTCACCGTCGTCTACGCCGACCCCGACGCGGACTGGGCGAAGGTCTCCCTCAAGGTGCGGATCCTGTACGAGACCATCGCCGCGGACGGCGCGACGCTCTACGTCAACGTCGACAACACGGCGGTGATGCTGCTGCTGGTTGCCACCAACCGCTCGCTCGAGGACGAGCACGAGGCCGTCATCGCCGTCATGCGTGCACAGACGGAGAGCGGTCGTCTCGAGGCGGCGATCGACTCCGCCGAAGACGCGCTCGCCCTTTCGCGCACCTATGCCGCCAACGTGCGCCGGATGATCGCCGAAGCGGAGCGCGACGTGACGCGGGTCGACTACCTCGCCGTCCTCCGTCCCGAACTCGCCGCGGCCATGGGGCATCTCGACCGGAGGGTCGCGATCGACGGCGCGTTCCTCCGCCACTTGGAGACCCTGCGCTCCCAGGCCTCGCACGACGAGGAGCCCGGGGCCGTTCGCCGGCTCATGAGGGCGGCCTCGCGCCTCCGCGACGCCGTGGACACGCTCGCCGGGCTCCACACCGAGGTCGTGGGGGCCACACCCCGCTGGAGGGAGGCCCAGGCCGCCCAGGCGTTCACGGCGGTCCCGGCGGGCGAGATCGACCCGTCCACCGATGTCCTGGGGGCGCTGCTCGCGGGCGAGAAGCTTCCCCGAGGAGCGGAGATCACCCCGCCGACGGCGGGGATGCTGCTCGACGTCAAGGAGACCGCGGACCGCCTCGCGGCGCCGCCCCGGCGCAGGGAACGGCCCGAAGGGCCGAGGCTTCCGGAGGAGCTCGAAGACGCCGCGGAGATGTACGAGATGTACCCGGCGCTGTTCCAGGACACGGCGCACTTCCTGCGGGTCGGAAGGATCAGGCCGGGAGGAGGGGCGCGGCTGTCGGCGCTCCTGGACACCGTCGACGCGCGGTTCCTCGACCCGCAGAACGAGCTCGTCCGCGACCTGGCGGCGCTGGTGGGGTCGGCTGAGACCGCCCGCCGCCGACTGAGGCTGCTGCTGGTGCTCGAGGCGCTGATGATGTGGCGGCCGGATGGCCCGGCGGCCGAGGAGGACTGGTGGTCGACCATCGACGGTGACCAGGTCCGACTGTCCGAATTCGACGTCGCCGACTTCGTCGTGCACAGGAGGGGGCCCAACCGTGAGCGACCGTGACGACGCGCGGGACGCAGGCATGCTGCTGCGGTTCGCGCTCGACCACTCCCTGGTACCTGCCCGCCATGACACCTACGGCCGCCTCCTCGACCGCTACCACACCGACCCCGAACTGCGGACGGCCTTCGACCAGGTGATCACCGGCCTCGGCCTGCGCGTGGCCGCGGTCGACCGGAGCACGGGGATCGTCCTGTTGGCGGAGGCCGGCTCCCCGCTGGCCGTCGCCGACACCAAGCGCTGGCTGCCCATCGACAGCGCGGCCGACCGGATGGTGTACGGCCTCGCCCTGGCCGGGGCCGCGGCCTGGTGCTACCCCAACGCCAAAGCGGTGCGCGAGCCCGGGACGCGCCGTGTGACGGCGGTCGACGTCGACCGCCTCATCAGGGACCACGCCGCCGCCGTCGAGAACGGAGGGGAGCCGTCGTCCGACGGGTTCGGTGAGGCCTGGAACGCCTACCGCTTCACCTACAAGCAGGTCGACGAGACGCCGACCGGGCGGCTCAAACGCAGGACCACGGTGCGCATGTGCGAGGACGCGCTGGCCATGCTGCACGAGTTCGGCCTGCTCCTGGTGGACAGGACCACGCCCCCGCCGCGTCCCGACCTGCGCGCGTGGCGTTCGACCGACCGCTTCCGGGCCTGCGTCGCGGTCGGCGGAGGGCCGCTGGTCTGGCAGACCCTCGCAGGGGTCCACGCGGAGGAACCCGTCGGCGCTTCCGGAACAGGCGGGGAGGACGGATGACGGGCACCGGATGGCGCTTGGAACGCACCTACATGGCCGGTGCGGGCTTCCCCGAGTCGCGGCTGGAGGGCCTCGACCTGACATGGTCCGATCCCCTCGAAACCACGGGACACGCGGCGCTATGGGCGGACAACGGCACGGGGAAGACGACCGTCACCGCCCTGCGGTACGCGCTCTACCTGCCGAACATCCGCGACTTCATCCGCGGTGAGTCGGACCGCTCCCTGGCCAAGCTGGTCCGCTCCGGCAACGTATGCCACGTCATCGAGCAGGCGACCCGCGTCGTTCAGGGGGAGCAGCAGCGGCTCGTCGTCGGAATGGTCGCCGACTGGCCGGACGGCGGGACTCAGGACCTTGAGAACCCGTCCCGCCTCACCCGCGCCTTCTACGGCTGGCTCACCGGCCCCGAGGGCCCCACGATCGACGATCTGCCCCTCCAGACGGAGGCGGGGCGGTGGGCCACGCGCGCACAGTTCACCGCCGGGGTCCGGAACATGCTGCCGCCCGGTGGAGCCGTGCCGCCCTACGCCCCCTCGGAACGTCAGAGGGAATGGCAGAGATGGCTGGCCGACGCGGACGTCGACATCGAGCAGATCCGCTTCCAGGCGGTGATGAACGCCTCGGAGGGCGGAGTCGACCGAGTGATGAGGTTCGGCGACTCCGACGCCTTCGTGCGCTGGCTTCTCGGGGCCACGATGTCCACGGCCACCGTGGACCAGATCTCCCAGAGCATCGACAGGCTGCGCGCCAACGCGGACGCGAGGCCGAGCTGGGAGGACGAGCTCCGGCTGTGGGAGCAGATCACGGATCCGCTCTTGAACCTGGCGATCCGGCACGAGGCGGCCGAGGGCGCCCGGAGCAGGGTCGAGACGGCCAAGAGCGACGCGGTGGCCCTCGTGGCCGACGCCGACGCCACACTCGAGGAGCTGGCGGAGCAGAAGGCCGAGGCCGACCGGCGGTTCGCCGATCATGAGCAGCTGCGCAGGGACGCGGCGACCGACCTGCGGCGTGCCCAGGCCCACCGGTTGCGCATGCGCTTGCGTGCGGACGAACTACGGGCGCACGCGGCCGAGGACGTGGCCGAGGAACGCCGACGCCGCCTGGACGAGGTGGCGCGTACCGCCGCCGCGTGGGAGAGCGTCGAGGACGTGCTCACCGCCCGAGAGGCGCGGAACGGGCTTGCGGCCCTTGAAGCGCGGCGCGACGCCGCCGCTCGGAGCATCGAGCAGCTGGCGCAGGCGGAGGAGCGGCACCGTCGGCACCTCGCGCGCCTGTTGACGGAGCGCCGGGACGAGGCTTCCCGGGAACTGGACGTGGCGAAGGAGGGGAAGAGGCAGGCGGAGGCGGAGGCCGCCGACGCCGAAGAACAGGTGCGGACCCGAAGGACCGACTACGGTGCCGCGAACCAGCGACTCCAGACCCTGCGTGAACGCATGGACGGCGCGGAGGCGGTCCTGGCCGCAGCCGCTACCGAAGGACTCCTGCCGGAGGGGGCCGACCCCGCCGAAGCCGATGCGCGGCTGGACGAGAGGATCGGTGAGGCCCGCGCGACCCGGGACGACACCGAGAGGCGGCTCACCGACTCCGCGGCCGAGGCCGCCGGGCTCGAACGCGAGAAGGACGATGCGCAGCGGCGTGCCGAGGCGGCGAAAGGCGACGCGCGCAGAGCCGAAGACGAGGCAGAGGCCGTTTCCCGGCGTGTCGGTGCCTTGGCAGAGGATGAACGCCTTCTCGACGCCCTGGGCACCGGGATCGACCTGTGGGCCGATCGTGCGGCGCTGACCGAGGCGCTGCGGCAGCGTGCCGCCCGCGCCGATGTGGAAGCCGCGGGGGCGCGGCAGGCCATGGAGGCGGCGCAGCGGACCATCGAGTCGGTCGGCGCCGACGGCCTCCTCCCTCCGGCCCGGACCGTGGAGGCGGCGGTCGCCCTCTGCAGGGAGGCGGAGGTGACGGCGTGGCCGGGATGGCGATGGCTGGCCGACACGATGCCGACAGGGGAGGCCGAGGCCTTCGCCCGTGCGCGGCCGGACATCGCGTCCGGGGTCGTGGTGGCCCGGCCGGACCACGTCGGACGGGCGGTGGATGCTCTCGGCGGCCTCCACCTGGACACTGCGCTCTGGGTCGGTTCCGTTACCGATCCTCAGGAGGTCGAGTCCGCCCTCCGCGCGGAGGGCGATGACGGGGCCTATGGGCACGTCCTCCTCCCCGCCCCGGGTACGTTCGACCGGGACGAGGCCCGGCGGATGGTCGCCTCTGCGAAAGAGGAGCACCGGCTGGCCAGAGAGGCCCGGTCGTCGGCGGAGGAGCGGGCCCAAGGGGCACGGGACTTGTCGGCTGAACTGAGGGGGTTCTGGTCGGACCTCCCCGGAGATCCGCGCCCTGAACTCGCGAGGAAGGCGGGAGACGCCTGGGAGAACAGGCGCGGTCACGAACGGCGGGCACGCGCCGCCGCAGAGGCCGCCGAGGCCCTCACCGTTCAAAGGGGTGAGCTTCAGGAGAAGTGGCACTCCGCGAACGCCCTCGCCGAGAGCCTGGCGGAGACGCGTCGACGGCTCGCACCCGCCATCGAGGCCGCGCGTGTTCGGGCCGAGGCGGCGTCCGCGCTTCCGGGGGTCCGCGAGGAGGTCACCGCACTTGAACGGGCCATTCGCGACCTGGAGCGCCGGCGGCCCGAACTCGACGAAGCCCTCCGTGCGGCACGGGAAACGGTGAACCTGTGGACCGTGCGCCGCGAGGACGCAATGGAGGCGCTGAGGCGGGACGGGCTGACGCCGGTCGTCGAGGGCCCCGTGCCCGAAGACGCCGAAGAAGTGCTTCGGGCCCGCTTGGAGGCGGCGCAGGACGCGCTCACCGGTGCCGAGATCCCCCAACACCTCAACGAGGACATCGAACGGCTGCGGCGGACCTTGTCCGAGGCGCGGAGCAGGCTCGACGCCGACCCTGAGCGCACGTCGCTCGCCGAGGGGTTCGCCGACGGCGAGGGGGCACGGCACCCGGTGGCCCTCGCCGCTTCCGTGCGCCGGGCCCAGGAACGCCTCGGCGAGGAGCGCACCGTATTCGCCAAGGCGCAGGCGGAGGCGGATCACCTGAGGCAGGAGTACAGACGGCGTGCCGCGGAATCGGGCGACCGCACGTCTCCGGACGTCGACAGGTTCCCGGCGGCGGCCTCGGTTCAGGACCCTGACGAGGCCGACCGCACGGCCCGGCTCCTGGACGATCTGGCCCGGAGCCTCACCGAGCTGCACCGGGGAGAGGAGCAGAAGGCGGAGGAACAGCGTGGCCGGGGACAGGAGATCGTCCGCCAGATCGAGAACGTCACCATGGCGATCAGGCCGCTGCGCCGCATGGCCGTCCCAGAGCTGACCGGTAGTGCCGCCGCCGACATCGACCGTCTCGTCGAACAGGCGAACCGTGCCGACGAAAGGCATCGAGAGGCGACGGAGGAGTCGGAACGAGCCGAGCAGGGACGACGGCGCGTGATCGACGTGATCCGCGCTCACGCGAACGGTCCGCTGGCGCGCAAGGTCGAGGACCGCGGTGATCAGCGCATCATCGAGCTGGTCCACCGGCTCCGGTCGGACCAGCGTCTGTACATCGAGGCCGAGAGCCTGGCGGGACAACTCGAACAGCGTGCGGCGACGCTGCGCGACGACCTTGAGCACCACAATGAGCACGTGCGCATGTGCGCGGCCATGCTGCACTTGAAGGCGGACGGCGCACTGGTGACGCTCCGCTCCTACCAGAACCGGTCCCGGCTGCCGGATGGGCTGGGAGAGTGGTCCGAGCGCAACTTCGTCCAGATCGCCCATGAGCCCGCGCCGAGCGACGACTCGGTCGCCATCGACCGTGTCGCCCGGGTCGTGCACGCCCAGCTCGCTCCAGGCGCGGGGCGTACCGACGCTCAGACCATGCTCTTCGCCGCGACACGTGCGCTGGTCGACGCTCCGTTCCGGGTGCGGATCCTCAAGCCTCACACGGACATGGCCCTCGACCGGGTCGACGTCACCGACCTGAAGAACTTCTCCGGGGGCCAGCGCGTCACCGCAGGGGTGCTGCTGTACGCCGTGATGACGCGCGTGCGCGATGCCGACGAAGGGACGTCGATCGGCTGGCTCTGGCTGGACAACCCCTTCGGTCAGGCCTCCGCGGACCAGTTCGTGCGGACGATGAGGCTCGCGGCGGACCGGCTCGGCCTGCAGCTGGTGTTCACCGCGGCCCCTAAGGACAAGGGGGCGCTGTCCATGTTCGACCGGATCACGGTGCTCACCCGGCGGCTCCGTCCCTCCTCGCGGGAGAAGGTGGTGGTCGTGGACGAAAAGGAGCATGAACTCGTCAATGCGGAGATGGTCCAGCGTGACGTCATGGCGGTGCTCGGCGAGTGAGTGGCGTCGTGGAGGCCGTACGGCTGGCCGCGGTGCTCGATCCGGCCGGACGGGGCAGGCGGTGCTCGGTCGATGAGGTCGCCGAGGCCCTTCGGGGGCTGGTCCCGCAGACAGAGCCGTGGGCGTTCCTGGATCTTCTCGAAGCGGTTCTCCGTCAGGGGGAGGAGCAGGGGCGTTGGAAGGCGACGCGTGTCACTGTGCAGCGGGGTCGGGCCAGGCTGCCCAAGTCGATCCTGCTGACGAGGAGGACACCGACCGGTGAGACTCTCCGGCCCGTCGATGTGCCGCTGCGCGGCGAGCTGGCCTCCTGGGCGGCGGATCTTCCCCTGTCCGCCTCGCAGAGGCGTCTCCTGGTCTCCGTGAACGACTGGCTCCGGCGGACCGATGGCGGGGATGTCCCGATGGCGGCGGCTGCCGAGCGGGCCTACGAGCTCTTGGGTGACGAGAAGGCGTTCGACTCCACACCGCCGCGCGGCGGGGCGACGCTGTGGCGGCCTGATCGGCTGACCTTCGACCTCCTGCGCTGCGAACGGGTCGCGACTCCGCTGACATGGGAGCCGACGGGCGCGGATCTGACGGGCGACGGGCCCATGGTGTGCGTCGAGAACCACGCGACCTTCCGTACGCTCCTGCGCGTCCTCCGGGAGCGGCGTGTGCCGCGTTGGAGGGCGGTGGCCTGGGTTCAGGGACGCAACACCGCGCCGGTCAAGTCCGTCGCGGACCTTCCCTTCAGGGTCACCCGGCTCGACTATCTCGGCGACCTCGATCCGGCCGGGTTGGAGATCGCCGCCACCGTCTGTTCCATCGCCGAGGACGCCGGGGTGGAGGCGGGTCCGGCCGCGGTCCTCTGGCGGATGCTGGTGGAGGCCTCGCCGCGTAGCGGGCCGAAGGTCGATCGGGACCGGGCACGGCGCCTGGCCGCGTGGCTGCCTGAGGCGCTCCGGGAGCCGGCCGCCGTTCTGCTCACGGAAGGTAGGGCGGTTCCTCAAGAGGCCCTGCGGTACGAAACGCTCGTGCGGTCGGAGGCGTTCAACGGGGAATGAGCGCCCTGCGGCTCGACTGAGGGACGCCCCGGCCGGTCCCCGAGGTCCCGTGCGCAACGTGCTTCACGCCGCCACTACGCTGGGGAGCCGTTGCCCGGAACACAGGGGGAGGAACCATGGCGCTGGAGCGTCCCGAGATCGACTTCATCGACGGCCCGCCGCCCGCCGAACTGCAGGTGGAGGACATCACCATCGGCGAGGGGGCGCAGGCCGGACACGGCTCCATGCTCGCCATGCACTACGTGGGCGTGAGCCACTCCACCGGGGAGGAGTTCGACGCCTCCTGGAACCGCGGGGAGCCGCTGCGGTTCAAGCTCGGCGCCGGGCAGGTCATCCCCGGCTGGGACCAGGGCGTGCTGGGCATGCGGGTCGGCGGCCGGCGCAAGCTCGTCATCCCGCCGGGCCTGGCCTACGGCAGCCGCGGCGCCGGCGGCGTCATCAAGCCGAACGAGACCCTGGTCTTCGTGATCGACCTGGTCGAGGTCGCCTAGCCGCACCGTCGGCGCCTGCTCCGCGAGCGCGCGCGAAGGGGACCCCTCGCCCGAGGGGTCCCCTTCGACGTGCGCGGGCCGTGCTCACCCCAGCGAGGAGCCGACCTTGACCCGGCCCGTGAGCAGGTCGCGGGCGATGGTGCGGCGCTGGATCTCGTCGGTGCCCTCGTAGATCCGCAGCAGCCGCAGGTCGCGGTACCAGCGCTCGATGGGCAGCTCGCGCGTGTAGCCCATGCCGCCGTGGATCTGCATGACCCGGTCGACGATCTCGTTGGCCTTCTGGCCGCCGTACAGCTTGGCGATGGACTGCGCGTGACGGGAGTCGGCCCCCGCGTCGACCTGCCAGGCGGCCTGCAGGACGAGCAGGCGCAGCGCCTCGGTCTCCATCTGGGAGTCGGCGATCATCCACTGGATCGCCTGCCGGTCGGCGATGGGGGCGCCGAAGGTGGAGCGCTCCTTGGCGTAGCGCAGCGCCATCTCCAGCAGGCGTTCGCAGGCGCCGACGGCGCGCGCGGGCAGCAGGTAGCGCCCCTTGCCGATCCACTGCATGGCCAGGCGGAAGCCGTTGCCCTCCTCGCCGAGGATGTTGGTGTGCGGGACGCGCACATCGTCGAAGACGAGGGAGGCGGGGCGGCGCTCGCCCATGGTGTCGATCGGCTCGGACGTCCAGCCCATGTCGCGGTCGACGATGAAGCAGGTGACGCCGCCGTCGGCGCCCTTCTCGGGGTCGGTCACCGCGAACACGAGGGCGAAGTCGGCCTCGTTGCCGCCGGTGATGAAGGTCTTCTCGCCGTTGATCACCCAGGTGTCGCCGTCGCGCACCGCCCGCGTGCGGATGGCCTTGGCGTCGGACCCGGCGCCCGGCTCGGTGATGGCGAAGCAGGACTTGCGCTCGCCCTCGATGGTGGGCAGCAGGTAGCGCTCGCGCTGGAGCGGGTTGGCGTGGAAGAGGATGTTGTCGGCCTCGCCCCCGAACTTGAAGGTCAGGAAGGTACGGCCGAGCTCGGACTCGATGATCGCGGCGCTGACGGCGTCCAGGCCCATGCCGCCGTACTCCACCGGGGTCTGCACGCCCCAGAAGTCGGACTTGCGGGCCAGCGCGCGCAGTTCGTCGGCCTCGTCGGCGGTGAGCCCGGGGGCGGCCCCGGCGCGCTCGCGGCGCAGCACCTCGTTCTCGCGGGGGATGAGCTCGCGCTCGACGAAGGTGCGGACCCAGTCGCGGACGCCCTTCTGCTCGTCGGTCAGGGCGAAGTCCACCATGGCCGTGCTCCCTTCTGAACCTAACAGTGTTCGGTTACTCGACCGTAGACCTCCTTTCCCCGCGCCGCAAGGGGGTACCGCGCCGGGCACGGCGGGCGGGACCGCGCCGGGCATGGCAGGATCGTTCGGTACCCGCACACGGCGCGCCGCGCCGAGGCGGCGTGCGACCGGACCGGCGCACGACGGAACCGGCAGGGACCGACCGAGAGGACGAGGAGTGGCCCGCCCGAAGACCCCGCTGCTGACCCGAGAGGGCATCCGGGACGCCGCCCTCGGGCTGGTGGACCGCGACGGCCTCGAAGGGCTGTCCATGCGCAAGCTGGCCCAGGAGCTCGACGTGCAGGCGGCCTCCCTGTACAGCCACTACCGGACCAAGGACGACCTGCTCGCCGACATCGCCAACGGGATCATGGCGGGCGTCGACGTGTCCGGCTTCGACAGCGGCGACTGGCGGCACGGGCTGACGGTGTGGGCCCGCACCTACCGCCGGGCCCTGGCGGCCCACCCCAACCTGGTCCCGGTGATCGCCGTGGGCCCGGGGCGCCGGGAGGAGGCGCTGCGCCGCGCGGACGCGATCCACGGCGGCCTGGTGGCGGCCGGCTGGCCGCCCCGGCACGCCACGATGATCGGCGCCTCGACGAAGTACCTGGTGGTGGGCGGCGCGATCAACTCCTTCGCGCGCGGGTTCGACGACGACGTCCAGGTGTACCGGGACCGGTACCCCAACCTGTTCCAGGCCCACAAGCTGGCCGAGCACGCCGTCGAGATCGACGAGGACAGCTTCGAGCTGGCCCTGGAGGCCTTCCTGGCGGGCCTGGAGGGCATCTTCGAGAAGGTCAGGACGCGGACCGGCGGGAATCCCGACGAGGGCGGGGGCGAGGGCGTGCGGCACTGACCCCGCCGCGGTCGGCCATCGCGGCGAGCAGTGCGCGCGCCAGGTCGGCGGGGTCCCCCTCGGTCCCGGGCAGGGCGGTGAGGAGGCGGTCGGCGCCGTCCGGGCCGCGGGACAGGGCGCACACCGCGGCGAGGCGCACCCGGGGGTCGGTATCGGTGTGCAGGGCCGCGAGGGCACCTTCCACGGCCCCGTCTGTCAGGCCGTCTCCACCGTGTCCATCGCCGCACGTGGCCGCGAGCAGCACCTCCCGGGCGCGCTCGGCCCCGTCGAGCGGCGCGCCGGAGGGCGTCCCCGGGGAGTGGACGCGCAGTGCAGGGCCCGGCCGTCTCACCGGTACCGCGTCGCACAGCAGCAGGTCGAGCCAGGACTCGTACCAGGCCGCCAGATCGGGTTCGGGGGCGAACAGGGGCGGCCCCTCCCTCCACCATGTGAACACCACCCGGCCCTGCGCCTCCCCGTTGAACACGATGTTGATCGCGTATCCGCAACCCAGCTCACCGAGCATCAGCAGACCGGGGAAGAGGTCGTAGTTGCCCCGTCCCCGGTCGTCCTCGCGCCAGCCGAACACCTCCTCCCACCACGGCTCGGCGGCCCTCAGGGTGTCGGCTTCCCAAGGGAAAGCGGGTCCGTTTCCAGGGGCGTAGGCGGATCCTCCGAAGGGAGTGAAGACGAGCTCATCGCCGGGGGCGAGAGGGAACGGGCCGCGAGCGTAGGCGGGGTCGGGCCATTCGTCGGGTTCCTCCCACAGCCATGCCTTGGCCAGCGGGGTGACCCGGACGCCGAAGGCCTCGACCCCGTCGGCGACGCCGGTGATGAACGCCCGGTAGGACTCCGGGAGTTCGATCCCCAGCGCCTCCTCGCATGCCCGCACGGTGGCCTCCGCCGTCGGCGGCCTGCGGGCGGCGGTCACCGCCCGCCCGCGCCGCTCCAACAGCGCGTACTTGGCGTGGATGCGGGCGTGCCGCCGCTCGGCGGGCTCTCCGGTACCGGGTCGATCCGTGTTCACACCGCTCCGACGGCGGGGCCGCAGGGCACGTTCCCCTGCTCCCCTCACCCCTTTCTCTTCTCACCCCTCCGGCACGCACACCGGTTCCGTCCACGGATCGGAGCCGAGTCCGCTGTCCGGGCGCAGGCGGACGACGTAGTCGTCCGTGGACACCGGCACCACCTCGGGCGGGAACGCGTCGTCCTCCACCGGGCGCAGGAGCAGCCAGGCGGCGCCGTCCTCCCGGCCGATCAGCGTCGCCGCCCGCTCGGGGGCCGCGCAGATCCCGGCCGGGTCGGTGCCCGCCCCGACCGGGGACACCTGGACCGGCCGGATGGTCCTGGGCAGGGCCAGGGCGGACCGCTCCGGCGGCAGGTAGCCGTACTCGCGCACGGCCAGCCCCGCGTTGACCGCGCTCCCGGCCGCCAGGATGTACCCGCCGAGTCCAAGAAGGCCCAGCAGCCCGACCCCGACCAGGAGGGCGACGACCGTCCGGCGCGCCTGGGCGCCGGGGACGCGCGACGACAGGTCCCGCGGATCAGAGAAGGGGACCAGGTCGTGCAGGAGGCGCATCAGCAGGTCGCGCGGCCGGGCCGTCGCGGAGTCCTCCCCCTCGCCGACCCCGTCATCGCCCCCCGCGCCGCCCCCGTCGGTACCTCCGTCGCCTCCACCCGGGACGGTGGCCGCCACGGCCGTCCTCCCCCGTGCCCACCGTCGCAGGACGGCGAAGGTCGCGGCGGCCCCGGTGAAGAACAGCAGCAGTGGCCAGGGCTGGGGGAGCAGCCACACGCGCAGGGCCACGGCCGGGGCGGCGGCGACGGCCGCCGCCGCGCCCCCGATCGCGCACCCGGACAGGTAGGCGTAGGCGTTGTCCCGCCTGATGAGCCGGGCCGCACTGCCGAGCCACCCCAGTCCGACCACCGCGGCCGCGAGCGTCGCGACCAGGTCGATCGCCCCTTCGGGAAGCCGGGTGAGCAGCGCGGCGTAGGCGGCTCCGTAGACGACGGCGACCATGCCGGCCAGGTAGATGAGCGTCGTGAGAGCGGCCGTCGGTGCGACGAGCGCGCGTGAGGGGACCGGGGCGATGAGCGCGGCCCCGGCGGCATAGGCGGCGACCAGGACGACCACGACGGTGGCCGCGACGACGACGGCCTCGGCCGTGGCGGCGACGAATTCGCCGTACCCGACCGGCACCTCCCCGAGCCCGACGCCGAGCGTCCGGTAGAACTCGGCATAGCGGGCGAGCACGACCCCATGGACGAGCAGGAGGCCCAGCACCCCCAACACGGCCCCGACGGCGAGCCGCGACCCGCGCTGAACGAGTGTGAGCGACCCGTGGACGTCCCTGAACTGGAACACCGGCCCCGAGTTCCTATGCGCCTCGTTCCTCAGCGAAGTGAGATCCCCATCGTCCATCGCACCCTCAATGGTCGGAACGCTCAGACCTTAGTGCGCGGGCGCGCGCGTTGAGAATCCCTGAACGCGCCGGAGCCCGGCCCTGAGGGATGGGGAACTATTTACCCCGCGCCGCGTCGTGGAGCGTGAATACGTTCCGTGATGAATGTGACGCTCAATGTATGGGAACCAACGTTGACGTCGAGACCGGCCGGGGCCGGTGGTCGATGAGGTGGCGGGCCGTGGGGCTCCTGGGGACCGGGGCCGCCGGGGCCGCGGTGCTCGCGGGGTCGCTCGCGCTCACCAGCGTCGCCGCAACCCTGCCCGGTGGGCTCGGGCCCTGCCAAGGGGATTGCCCGGACGAGTACTCGGACCCGCACTCCGGCCCCATCGAAGGGCGGGACAACTCGATCAACATCTTCGTCGGCGGCGACATGCTCGTCCGTGAGGGCGCCGCCGAGGCCGAGGGGAAGATCGTCGTCCTCGGCGACTTCGACCAGAACAAGAGCTCGGGTGTCTCGCAGGTCTACAACGTCGGCATCGTCGGCGTCGGGTCGCGGGTGCCGCCCGACGACGGGACCGACTTCCTCACCGTCGGCGGGAACGTCACGGTCGCCGACGGCCAGCGGCTCCTCGCAGAGGAGGGGAGCGTCCACGGGGTGGTGCGCTACGGAGGCGACCTCCAGGGCACCGTGAGCCCGACGGCGGTCCAGGACCCCGACGCCGCCGCCCCCTACGCGGACCTCCGCTCGCAGCTGGAAGAGGCCAGCAACTGCTACGCCTACCCTGACGGAGAGCCGCGCGAGGCCACCGGCACGGCGGTCAACGAGGGGCACCAGACCGTGTTCACCGGGGACGGGACCTCCTCCCTCCAGGTGTTCAACGTCGACTTCGACATGGTCAACACGAACGGCGGCGACCAGGGCATCGTCTTCAATGACATCCCGAACGACGCGACCGTGCTGGTCAACGTCACCGGGGACGAGCGCACCATCGGCACGTACATGGGCACGCTCCCCGACGGGCTCCGGGAGAGGATCCTCTGGAACTTCCCGGACGCCACCACCGTGAACCTCCAGGGGAGCGGACAGTTCCAGGGCAGCGTGCTGGTCGGCAACCCCGACAGCATGACCAACCTGTCGCTGCCGGGCACCAACGGCCGCTTCTTCACGGCCGGTTCCCTGACCCACGAGTCCGCCGGGGGCGGCGGCGGGCAGGAGTTGCACGCCTATCCGTTCAACGGCGACCTGCCGGAGTGCACCGAGCCTGCGCCGAGCCCGAGCCCGAGTCCGAGCCCGAGTCATTCGGTCTCTCCGAGCCCGTCGGTCTCTCCGAGCCCCGACCCGACGCCGTCGCCGACGCCGAGTCCGTCTCCGACGGTCTCTCCGAGCCCCGACCCGACGCCGTCGCCGAGCCCCACCGACTCGGACGATGATCCGACCCCGACTCCGACGCCGGAGCCGACCCCAACGCCAACCCCGACCCCGACTCCTACGCCGGAACCGACCGACGGTCCTGGCCCGGGCCCCGGGCCGGACGGGGGAGGGGATGACAGTGCCGGTGGCGGTGACGACGCCCCCGCCCCGGACGCCGGCGGGCTCGCGCTGACCGGGCCCGCGATCGGGGGGCTCGCCGCGGCGGGGCTGGTCCTGCTCGCCCTCGGTGCGCTGGCCGTCTACGCCGCGCGTCGGAAGCGGGCCCAGGGGGACGGAGCCCTATGACCGGGGTCCCGTGACCGGAGCCCGGTGACCGGGGCGGCCGTCCGACCGGCGCAGCAGCATCCGCGCCGCCGAGCCTGAGCCGCCGAACGGCACCGCCGAACCCGTACCGCCCGCCCCGACCGGAATTTCCGGCCGGGGCGGGTTTCTCTGTCCGGAAGATGGTGGTTTCGCATTCGGCGACCGATGTCGTGACGACTAATCCACTTCGTAGGAGTCGGGTCGGAGGGGAATGCAAGGGGTGCGTTCCCGGTGAAAGGTGTGAAGTGGGGCGACAGGGTTCCGGTTCTGGTCTGGAACCCCTGTGGCCTGGGGCTTTGAGAGTTCTCAGGATTCTCTTCGTTTTCCTGATGCGGGCGTGTCGTGCTTGCTATCGTGGGCCATCGAATCGGTCGAACGCCGATGGTTCGACCGAAACCCC
Source organism: Nocardiopsis endophytica (assembly GCF_027706725.1). Lineage (GTDB taxonomy): Bacteria > Actinomycetota > Actinomycetes > Streptosporangiales > Streptosporangiaceae > Nocardiopsis_A > Nocardiopsis_A endophytica. The sequence continues at coordinate 21,681 of NZ_JAQFWQ010000047.1, read as the reverse complement.
GACTTCGGTGTGCGAAATATCCCCTGTGATCGGAGGCCGCTTTCCCAGCGGGGCGGAATGGCCGACACCCCCGTTCCCACCCCGACGGTTCCACCCGCGGTGCCGCGGCGCTCGCCCCCCTTGAGCGCGGCGAGCGACCCCGCGGCCCCTAGCTCGCCCCACCTGTTAGAGGAGACGTGTTGTGGCACACGCGCCGTCACCGCCAGGTCGCGATGGCAACCCGTTAGCGCACATGATGACGAACGACAACGCACGTCACAGGCAGCCCGGGCGGTTCCGCCGGCTCATGGCCCGCATGGGCCTGGCCCGCAGGGATCCGGACCCGGTGGCCGATCCCGCCGCCCCCGCGCCCGCCGCCGAGCGGCCCGCGGCCGACGCCGTCGAGTACGCGGACCCCGCGGCCGACCGCCCGAGCGACCGTCCCGCCGACCCCGCCCAGTGGTCGGCCGCGCCGTCGCCCTACGCGGTCCCCGACCCGGCGCCGCAGGCGCACCCCCCGTCCAGTGGGCCGCCCCCCGGGGGCCCAGCCCTCGGGCACGGCGCCCCCGGGGCCGGCGTCCCCGGCGCCGGCGGCTACGCGCGCCCGCAGACGCCCCCCGGCGGCGGACTCCGCCCCTCGCAGGGGCGCGGCGTCCCCGCGGCCCAGGGCCCGGTCCCGGTCGGCGGCCCCGGACAGCCCTTCGGCGCCGCCCACGGCGGCCTCCCCGGCGGCCACCCCGACGGGGGCGCGTTCAACGGCGGGGGGACGGCCACGGCGGTGCGCCACGACACGGTGCGCATGACCGACTTCATGGCCGGGATGGCGATGCGCGACCTGAACCTGGTCGACGCGCTGCTGGCCACGGTCGAGGAGCTTGAGGACACCGCCGACGACCCCAGCCTGATGGACCGGCTGTTCGAGATCGACAACCTCGCCACCCGGATGCGGCGGCACAGCGAGAACCTGCTGCTGCTGACCGACCAGACCACCGTCGAGCCCGACGAGGAGCCGGTCTCGGTCCTGGACGTCGCCCGCGCCGCCATCTCCGAGATCAAGGACTACCCGCGCGTCCAGGTGGGTCGCCTGCCCAACGGGTACGTGGTGGGCACCGCCGCCGACGACATCAGCCACCTGCTGGCCGAACTGCTGGACAACGCCACCCAGCACTCGCCCGAGCACGCCCAGGTCGTGATCAGCGCCCAGCCCATGGCCGACGGCGGCCTGCTCTACATCGTCGAGGACGAGGGCGTGGGCCTGCCCCGCGAGGAGGTCACCGACCTCAACTCCCGGCTCACCGGGCCGCCCCGGCTCGACCAGCGCGCCCTGCGCCATATGGGCCTGTACGTCGCCAGCCGCATCGCCTACCGGCACGGGCTCACCGTCCAGCTGGAGGCGCGCGCCTTCCGCGGTGTCAGCGCCTACGCGGTCGTCCCGGCGACCCTGCTCACCGACAAGGGGCCCCGCCCCGAGCGCGGCAAGGGCATGACGGCCAGCCGCAACACCCCGTCGCTGCCGCCCCGCCCGCAGCAGTACCCCCCGGCGCGTCCGGCGCCGCCGCCCGGGGAGGCACCGCAGTCCGCGATCACCGATGCGGGCCTGCCGCGGCGCAGCGCCCACCGCGACCCGGCCAAGGCCGCGATGCTCCAGCAGATCGCCCAGGACCTGGCGGCCGAGGACAACGCGGCCGCCGCCCCCGGGGGCCGGCACCACGGCCGCTCCGAGGAGGGCTCGGTGGAGGACCGCGCCGCCCGGATCCGCGACGAGCTCGGCGGCTTCCTCGAGGGCGAGCAGGCGGCGTTCCGGGAGAAGGAGTGAGCGGGCACCCGGCCGCCGCCGGCGGCCCCGCGCCGCACGGACCCCAGACCACTGCTGACAAGAGGCGGATACACCCATGAACGAGCAGTTGACCGTGAGCGCCGAGGACTTCTCCTTCCTCGTCTCCAACTTCGTCCGCGACACCCACGGGGCCGAGCACGCGATCGTCGTCTCCTCGGACGGCCTGCTGCTGACCGCCTCCCGGGACTTCCCCGGGGAGCACGCCGAGCAGCTCGCCGCCATCGCCAGCGGTCTGCAGAGCCTGGCCCTGGGCGGCTCCAAGCTCTTCGACAAGGGCGAGTGCCAGTCGCTCATCGTGCGGATGCGCGAGGGGCACCTGATCGTGATGGCCATCAGCGACGGGTCCTGCCTGGCCGTGCTGAGCGACCGGCGGGCGCAGATGAACGTCGTCGCCTATGAGATGACACGCCTGGTCGAGCGCGTCGCGCATGTGCTCACCCCGCAGCTCCGCACGGAGCTGCGCGAGGTCGTCGGGAAGTGAACCGGTGGCGCGGACGGCACGGAACATGAAGAGGATGCCACTGTTATGAGCAACCGCAGGCGCAGGGGCGGCACACGGATCCGCTCCTTCACCTTCACCGGTGGGCGGACCCGGTCGCGGCATCCGCTCATGGTGCAGACGCTCGTGTCCACCGGGGACCCGGGCCACGACCCGCCCGAGAACCTGATGCCCGAGTCCCAGGACATCTACCTGCTCTGCCGGGAGACGCGGTCGGTCGCCGAGGTCTCGGCCGAGCTGAAGATCCCGCTGGGGGTCGCCCAGGTGCTGCTCAGCGACCTCGCCGAGCTGGGCCTCGTGTACATCCACCCCACCATCACGGGCTCCAGCCCGTCGGAAAACCAGGTTCTCGAGAGGGCTCTCCGTGGTCTCGAACGACTTTTCCAGTGACGCCCGGACGAAGATGTCGACGAAGATCGTGGTCGCCGGAGGGTTCGGCGCCGGCAAGACCACGCTCGTCGGCTCCGTCAGCGAGATCCCGCCGGTGACCACCGAGGCGGTCATGACCGAGGCCAGCGTCGACCACGACGACCTGTCCGCGACGCCGACCAAGGTGACCACCACCGTCGCGATGGACTTCGGCCGGATCACCGTCGACCAGCAACTCATCATGTACATGTTCGGCACGCCCGGCCAGGCGCGGTTCTGGTTCATGTGGGACGACCTGATCCGCGGCGCGGTGGGCGCGGTCGTGGTGGTCGACTGCCGCAGGCTCGCCGACAGCTTCGACGCCGTGGACTACTTCGAGACCAACCGGCGCATCCCCTACATCGTGGCGCTGAACAAGTTCGACGGCCGCCTCGACTTCAGCGCCGACCAGGTGCGCGAGGCGCTGGAGGTGAGCCCGGACGTGCCCATCGTCGACTTCGACGCCCGGGACCGCACCTCCGGCGGCGCGGTGCTCAAGACCCTGCTCCGGTACGCGCTGCAGTCCAACGCCGCGGCGGAGCCGGTCGGCTGACCCCTCCGGCAGGCCGCCTCTCGTGGAGTAAGGAATCACCTCTATGCGCAAGATCCTCATCGTGGGGGCGGGGCACTCGGGTCTCCAGCTCGCCCACGGGCTGCTGAACAACGGCTACGACGTCACCGTGATCACCGGGCAGACCTCGATCGAGATCCGCACCGGGCGGCCGGCGATCACGCAGCTGACCATGCCGACCGCGCTCGAACTCGAGCGCGAGCTGCACCTGGACTTCTGGAGCGCCCAGTCGCCCCAGATCGACAAGTTCAACATCGGCCTCTTCCCGCCCGGGGCGCCGCCGACGATCATGCCCAGCCACTTCGAGCAGGGGTACGGCATCGCGGTGGACCGGCGGGTCAAGATCGCCGACTGGCTGGAGTACTTCGAGGACTGCGGCGGGAAGGTGGTCATCCACGGGGTCACCGTCAGCGACCTCGACTACTTCTCCCGCATGTTCGACCTGATCGTGATCGCGGTGGGCCACGGCGAGCTGGGCGCGCTGTTCGACCACGACTCCTCCCGGTTCAGCGGGGCCCGCAAGCGCGGCACGGCCCAGGCGCTGCTCTACGACGTCGAACCCGAGCAGGGGGAGAAGGAGAGCATCGGCTGGGCCGGGACCGCGCCCGCGCTGGGCTGCTTCTTCCTGGTGCCCTTCCTCAGCCGGGAGGGGCACTGCCATGCGCTGTTCATGAGCGAGCGCCCCAGCGAGGCGGGCAGCCGGTGGCCGGTGCGCCCCCGCCCCGACGAGCAGCTGGAGTGGATGAAGGAGAACCTCCGCATGCACGCGGCCCCGTACTACGAGCGGGTCCGCGACGCCGAGCTGATCGACGGCAACAGCACCACCGCCGGCGTGATCCGCCCGCAGGTGCGCAACCCCGTGGGGGTGCTGCCCTCCGGCGGGCTGGTTCTGGGCATCTCCGACGTGGTCATCTCCATGGACCCATACGTGCTGCAGGGGTGGAACCACTCGGCGCGGTGCGCCAAGAGCTACCTGGACAGCATCCTCGCGCACGGGGACAAGCCGTTCGACCGGCCGTTCCTGGAGCAGACCTTCGAAACCTTCTGGGACTACGGGCACACCGCCCAGCACTGGTCCGAATGGGTGTCGACGATGTGGGACCAGGACTTGCCCGAGTGGGTGCAGGAGATCTTCGGTGCGATGGCGGACGTGCCCGGAGTGGGCGACAGGCTGCTCAAAGGCTGGAACTACCCGCCGGACTTCTTCACCTGGCTCTACGACGAGCAGGGCGGCCGCAAGTGGCTGGAGGAGATCCGCGCGATGCGCGCACGGATGTAGAGCCGCGCGGCCCCGGTGCGCACAGGGTGCCGCGGGCGGGGCCGCCGGGACTGGAATCGGGCCCGGACGCCGATGAGATCGGCGTCCGGGCTTTTTGTCGCTTGTGGCACATGTGCCACTTTCGTCCCCTCCGTTCGGCGCGCATGTCCGCCTCCGGAGTCCCATGTCCGAAATGAGCTTGCATATTGCCGTGCTTATGCATGGGAGTTATGATCACCCCATTGTCAGGAGAAGGGGATACCTATGCCCGTCTGTGGAGATCGCATATTTTGACGGTTTTCGGATCGTTCCCGAAGACGCCTCCCCGACCGGCCGTTCAACCGTGAGGACCGCCATGGACCGGCACGAGCCCCGCAATTTCGCCGCCGCCCCCTGGGAGAGAGCCGCGCCGCGGCGGCGGCGCCCCGCGGGGCCCGCCGAGGCCTGAGGCGCCGGACCCCCCTTGACTCCCGCGCCCGCCGGAGGCGGCTCCCTTTCCTTTCCCCCTCGATGGACGTCGCGATCCTGGAGTGGATTCCCATGCGGTCGAGTGCCCGGTTCCCTGTTGCCCGCCCCGAGAGCGACGCCGAACCCCTTTCCCCGGCGGCCCGGTCCGGATCGCGCGGCGAACGCCGGGCCCGTGAACGCCCGATCGCGATCGTCGGCATGGCCTGCCGCTTCCCCGGGGCGCCGGGGCAGGAGGCCTTCCGGCGCCTGCTCGCCGAGGGGCGCGGCGCCGTGGGCGCCGTTCCGGGCGACCGCCCCTTCGCCGGGGACCCGGCGGCCGGCCCGGCCGGACGGTTCGGCGCCTTCGTGGACCGCCCCGACCTGTTCGACGCCGGCTTCTTCGGCATCTCCCCGCGCGAGGCGGCCGAGACCGACCCCCGCCAGCGGCTCCTGCTGGAGCTGGGCTGGGAGGCCCTGGAGGACGCCCGCATCCCCGCCACCGCGCTCGCGTCCACGGCCACCGGGGTGTTCGTCGGGGCGTTCGGCGACGACTACGCCCTGGAGCGGCACGAGCGCGGCGGCCCGGCCACCCCGCACACCATGGCCGGGCTGCAGCGCACCATGATCGCCAACCGGCTCTCCTACACCCTGGGGCTGCACGGGCCGGGCCTGGTCGTGGACACCGGCCAGTCGTCCTCGCTCACCGCGGTGGTGGAGGCGGTGCGGGCGCTGTGGGAGGGCTCCTGCACGGCGGCGTTCGCGGGCGGGGTGCACCTGCACCTGTCGGGGCGCGCCGCCGCCGCGGAGGCCGGGCTGGGCGGGCTGTCCCCGCAGGGGCGCTGCCGCCCGTTCGACGCCGCCGCCGACGGGTATGTGCGCGGCGAGGGCGGCGGCCTGGTGCTGCTCAAGCCCCTGGACCGGGCGGTCGCCGACGGCGACCGGGTGCACGCGGTGATCCTGGGCGGGGCGGTCGGCGGCGAGGGGGCGACCCGCGGGCTGACCGTGCCGGGGCGCGGCGGGCAGGAGGCCGTGCTGCGCGAGGCGTGCCGCAGCGCGCGGCTGGCCCCCCGCCTCATCCGCTATGTGGAGCTGCACGGCACCGGCACCCCCGTCGGCGACCCGGTCGAGGCCGAGGCGCTGGGCACGGTGCTGGGGGCGGGGCGCCCGCGGGACGAGCCGCTGCGCGTCGGCTCGGTCAAGTCCTCCATCGGGCACCTGGAGGCGGCCGCCGGGATCGCGGGGCTGATCAAGGCGGCGCTGATGGTCCGCGACGGCGAGCTGGTGCCGACCCTCGGCCACACCGAGCCGAACCCGGGCATCCCGCTGGAGCGGCTGCGGCTGCGCGTGCAGACCGAGCGGGAGCCGTTCCCCGGCCGCGGCACGCCGGCGGCGGGCGTGTCGTCGTTCGGGATGGGCGGCACCGACTGCCATGTGGTGCTCGCCGGGCCGCCGCCACCGCCCCGTGCGGTGTGGGACCGCCGGCCCTTCGTCAGGCCCCGCGCGGAGGAGGGCGCGCCCGGCGGCGCGACCTGGTGGGTGCTGTCCGGGGCCACCGAGGCGGGGCTGCGCGCGCAGGCGGCGCGGCTGCACGCCCGCCTGGCCGATGAGCCGGCCGTGGAGGACGGCGGCGCCGATGAGACCGACGCCGACATCGGGCTGACGCTCGCCGCCGGGCGGACGGCGCTGGAGCACCGGGCGGCGGTGTTCGGGCGCGACCGCGCCGAGCTGCTCCGGGGGGTGGCGGCCGTCGCGGAGGGCAGGGCCGCCGACGGCGTCGTCACCGGCCGCGTGCGCGGGGAGGACGAGGGCGGGGCCGTACCGGAGGGGGCCGTACCGGAGGAGGGGCCGGAACCGTCCCCCGGCGCGCTGTTCTGCGCGGGCGCCGAGCGGCGGGTGGACTGGCGCGCCCTGTTCGGCCCGGATGCGCGCATGGTGGACCTGCCCACCTATGCGTTCCAGCGCCGCCGCCATTGGTTCACGGACGCGGCCGACGGCGGGCCCGAGGGGGGTACCGGATCCCCCGCGGAACGGACCTCCGCCGGCACAGCCTCCCTCGACCTGGTGCGCGAGCACGCCGCCCGGGTCCTCGGGCACACGTCCCCGGACGCGGTCGACCCCGGGGCGGCCTTCCGCGACCTCGGGTTCGACTCGGCGCTGGGCACCGAGCTGCGCACGGCCCTCGAACAGGCGCTGGGGCGGCGGCTGCCCGCCGGGCTCGTCTACGACCACCCCACGCCCGAGCGCCTGGCCCGCTTCCTGGACGCCGGGCGCGAGGAGGCGCGGGCCGGGGACCGGCCCCGCCCCGGTGCGCCGCGTGGGGACCGCGAACCCATCGCGATCACCGCCATGGCCTGCCGTTTCCCCGGCGGCGCGGACACCCCTGAACGGTTCTGGGAGCTGCTGGCCGAGGAACGCGACGCCACCGGGCCGTTCCCCGTCGACCGGGGGTGGGACCCCGCCCTTTCGCGCCCGGGCGGCCCGGGCCCGGGCACCTACGTGGCCAGGGGCGGGTTCCTGTACGGCGCGGCCGACTTCGACGCGGCGTTCTTCGGGATCAGTCCGCGCGAGGCCGACGCCATGGATCCGCAGCAGCGGTTGCTGCTGGAGGCGGCCTGGGAGGCGGTCGAGCGGTCGGGAACGGACCCGGCGTCGCTCCGGGGGACCCGGACCGGGGTGTTCACCGGGGTCACGGCGGCCGGGTACGGCACGGCGGGCGACGGCCGGGGGCACGAGGGGTACCTGATGACGGGCTCGGCGCCGAGCGTGGCGTCGGGGCGCATCGCCTACCTGCTGGGGCTGTCCGGGCCGCCGGTGACCGTCGACACGGCGTGCTCGTCGTCGCTGGTGGCGGTGCACCAGGCGGTGCGGGCGCTGCGCGGCGGCGAGTGCGACCGGGCCCTGGCGGGCGGGGCGTGCGTGATGGCGACCCCGGAGATGTTCACCGAGTTCAGCGCGCAGGGAGGGCTGGCCCCGGACGGCCGGTGCAAGCCGTTCTCCGCCGACGCCGACGGCACCGCCTGGGCCGAGGGGGCGGGGATGGTGGTGCTGGAGCGGTTGTCGGACGCGGTGCGCGGCGGGCGGCGTGTGCTGGCGGTGCTGCGCGGGTCGGCGGTGAACTCCGACGGGGCGTCGAACGGGTTGACGGCGCCGAGCGGCCCGGCGCAGGAGCGGGTCATCGCGGACGCGCTGGTGGACGCGGGGCTGGAGCCGGGCGATGTGGACGTGGTGGAGGCGCACGGCACGGGGACGAGGCTGGGCGACCCCATCGAGGCGGACGCCTTGGCGGCGGCGTACGGGCGCGGGCGGGAGCGGCCCCTGGTGGTGGGGTCGGTGAAGTCGAACATCGGGCACACCCAGGCGGCGGCCGGGCTCGCGGGGCTGATCAAGTGCGTGCTGGCGATGGAGCACGGGCGCGTCCCGGCGACGCTGCACCTGCGGGAGCCCACGCCGCACATCGACTGGGGGAGCAGCGGTCTGGTCCCGGCGGCCGGGGCGGTCCCGTGGCCGGAGACGGGGCGTCCGAAGCGCGCGGGGGTGTCGTCGTTCGGGGTGAGCGGGGCCAACGCCCACGTGGTGCTGGAGGAGGCCCCGGCCGGGGAAGGGGCGGCGCCGGAGGCGTCCGACGCAGGTGAGGAGAGCGCCGAGGAGGAGGGGCGCACCTGGCCGTTCGTGCTGTCGGGGGCCGACCCGCAGGCGCTGCGGGAACAGGCGCTCCGCCTGAGCGACCACGTGCGGGCCAACGAGGGGGAGCGGCTGCGGGATGTGGCCTACTCCCTGGCAACGTCCCGGACCGCGATGGCGCGGCGCGCCGTCGTCCTCGCGGACGACCGGGCCGGGCTCCTGGAAGGCCTGGACAAGGTGACCCGGGGCGAGGACCCGCTGGTGGTGGGCACCGCAGGGACGGCGGCCCATTCGGAGGAGGAGGCCGAGGACCGGATGACTCCGGCCTTCTCGGACGGCTCAACGCTCGCGGCGGAAGGAACTCCTGCGGAGTCCCGTGGTCGAGCCGGTACCGGGCCTGCAGGAGTGAGGGGGCCTTCGGTCGCCGGGGGCCGTGACCGTGACGAGGTCACCAGGCCTTTCGAGGAGGCCGTTGACGGGGTGGACACCGCTCATGCCGCGGGTGGGGCTCCGGGGGTGTCTTCGGGTGCCGGTTCTGGTTCTCATGCGGGTGCCGACGGTGCCGGGCCTGCAGGAGTGAGGGGGGTGTCGGACGCCCTTGAGGGGCCTGAGAGGGGCGGTGCTTCGGTCGCCGGGGGCCGTGACCGTGACGAGGTCACCGGGCCTTTCGAGGAGGCCGGTGACGGGGTGGACTCCGCTCGGGCCGCGGGTGGGGCTCCGGGGCTGTCGTCGGATTCTGGTTCTGCTTCTCAGCCGGGTGCCGACGGCGCCGAGCCCGAGGGGGAGGGGGATCTGTCGGGTGGTCGCGATGGGCAGGGCGCTGCGCCGGTAGGGCCTGCGAGGGGCCCAGCGCGGCCGTCGTCCCCCGGTCGCACTGGCCATGACGGGCCCGTTCCTGGTGCGCCCGGTCGGGCACCGGGTTCCGTGCTGGCCGCGGACAGGGCATCCGACGCCGGAGCGCAGCACGCGTCCCCTGCTCCCGGCGCTGACTCCGGTTCTTCCCTCCGCTACGACCCCGACGGGCCCGTGTTCGTCTTCCCCGGGCAGGGGACCCAGTGGGAGGGCATGGCCGCCGGGATGCTCCGCGACTCCGCCGCCTTCCGGCGGGCCGCCCACGCCTGCGCCGACGCCCTGCGCCCGCACGTCGAATTCGATCCCATCGCCGTCCTGCGCGGCGACCCCGGCGCTGCCCCGCTCTCGCGGGTCGACGTCGTCCAGCCCGCCCTGTGGGCGGTCATGGTCGCCCTCGCCGAGGCCTGGCGTGCCGAAGGGGTCGCCCCCTCGGCCGTCGTCGGCCACTCCCAGGGCGAGATCGCGGCCGCCTGCGTCGCCGGGGCCCTCTCCCTGGAGGACGGTGCCGCCGTGGTCGCCAGGCGCAGCGCGGCCCTGGTCGAGCTGGCGGGCACCGGCACCATGGCCGCGCTCGCCCTGCCCGAGGAGCGGGTGCGCGCCCTGCGCGCCCCGGTGCACGTCGCCGCGCTCAACGGCCCCGGGTCCACCGTGGTCTCCGGCACCGTCGAGGCCGTCGAGGAGGCCGTGGCCGAGTGCGGGGCGGCCGGTGTCGACGCGCGCCGCATCGACGTCGACTACGGGTCGCACTCGCCGCTGGTCGAACCGGTGCGCGAGCGGGTCGAAGGGGCCCTGGCGGGCATCGACCCCCTGCCCCCCGAGGTGCCGTTCCACTCGACCCTGCTCGGCCGCCCGCTGGACGGCGAGCCGCTCGATGCCGCCTACTGGTACCGCAACCTGCGCAACACGGTCCGCTTCGCCCCGGTGGTGCGCGCGCTGGCCGACGCCGGGAGCGCCCTGTTCATCGAGGTCAGCCCGCACCCGGCGGTCACCCCGGCGGTGTGGGCGACGCTGGAGGCGGCCCACGCCCCCGGCGCCGCCGTGGGCACCCTGCGCCGGGGCGAGGGCAGCGGGGCCCGCTTCACCGAGGCGGTGGGGGAGGCGCTGGCGCGGGGCGCCGCCGCCGACCCGCGCCGGGCCTCGGGCGGCGGGCGGCTGCTCGCCGCGGCCGCGGCGGCCTTCACCCGGGGCGCCCGCATCGACTGGGGCCGCTTCTTCACCGGCGGGCGCACGGTGCCGCTGCCCACCTACCCCTTCCAGCGGCGGCGGCACTGGCTGGCGCCCGCCCGCCGTCCCAGCCCCGCTGTCGCGGCCTCCGGCGGCGCCGATCCCGCCGACCCCGCCGAGGGCGCGTTCTGGGAGGCGGTCGACCGGGAGGACGCCCACCGCATCGCCGAGGCGATCGGCGTGGACGGCGGCGAGCCCCTCAAGGCGGTGCTGCCCGCGCTCGCCGACTGGCGTCGCCGCCGTCGCGCCGACCGGGAGCAGGACGCGCTCCGCTACCGCGAGGAGTGGGTGCGCACCCCCGTGGCCGGGCGGCCTGCTCTTGAAGGCACCTGGCTGCTGGTGGCCGAGCGCGGCGGCAACGGGGCGGCCGTGGCCCGCGCATGCGACCGCCGGATGGAGGCGCACGGCGCGCGCACCTTCCGCGTCGAGGTCGACCCGGGAACCGGCCGCGAGGCGCTGCGCCGCGCACTGGCCGGCGCCCCGGGGCCGGTCGCCGGAGTGGTCTCCGTGCCGGCGTCCCGGGCGGAGGGACCGGCCTCCACCGCGGCGCTGCTGCAGGCGCTCGGCGATGCTGCCGTTTCGGCGCCGCTGTGGTGCGTCACCTTCGGCGCGGTGGCGGCCGCGCCCGGGGACCGCATCGGGGACCCGTGGGACGCGGCCGTGTGGGGCCTGGGCCGGGTCGCCGCCCAGGAGCACCCCGACCGGTGGGGCGGGATGGTCGACCTGCCGCCCGGCCCGGCCGGCCCCAGCGAGCACGATCTCGACGCGCTGTGCGCGGCGCTGGCCCGGCCCGGAGGGGAGGACCAGTTCGCGGTCCGCCCGCAAGGCCTGTTGGCGAGGCGCCTGGTGCGGGCCTCTCTGGACGGGGAGGCCCCGGTGCGGCGGTGGCGGCCGTCGGGCACGGTCCTGATCACCGGCGGCACCGGCGCGCTCGGCGCGCAGACCGCCCGCCGCCTCGCCGCCGCGGCGGACCCGCCGCACCTGCTGCTGGCGGGGCGGCGCGGGCCGGACGCGCCCGGCGCCGCCGAGCTGGCCGACGAGCTGCGCGCCGCCGGGGCCGACGTGACCCTGGCCGCCTGCGACGTGGCCGACCGGGCGGCCCTGGCCCGCCTGCTGGAGGGGATCCCCGCCGACCGGCCGCTGACGGCGGTCGTGCACGCCGCCGCCGAGCTCGACGACGCCCCGGTCGGCGCGCTCACCCCCGAGCGCATCGGTCGGGCGCTGCGCGCCAAGGCGGTCGGCGCCCTCAACCTGCACGCCCTCACCCGGGACGTGGAGCTGGACGCGTTCGTGCTGTTCTCCTCGGCGGCGGCGCTGGTCGGCGTCTCCGGCCAGGGCAACTACGCGCCCGGCAACGCGGTGCTGGACGCGCTCGCCCACCACCGGCGCGGGCTGGGGCTGGAGGCGGTGTCGGTGGCCTGGGGAGCCTGGGCCGACCAGGGCATGGCGGCCGACGGCACCGGCGACCGGCTGGTCCGCCACGGCCTGCCCGGGATCGACCCGGCCACAGCGGTCGAGGCGCTGCGGCGGGCCGTCGAGCACGGCGACACGGCGGTGGCGGTGGCCCGCTTCGACTGGTCGCGCTTCCCTGCCGCCTTCACCGCCGTGCGGCCCTCCTCCCTGCTCGACCTCATTCCCGAGGCCGCCGGGGCGGGCGGCGGGGGAGCCGCGGACGGGCCCGGAGGCGGGGAAGGGCCCAGCACGCTGCGCGGCCGGCTGGAGGCCGCGGACGGCCCCGAGCGGCGGCGTCTGCTCCTGGCCGCGGTGCGTGCGGAGGCCGCGGCCGTGCTGGGGCACCGCGCGCCCGGCGACCTCGCCGACGACCGCAGCTTCAAGGACCAGGGCGCCGACTCGGTCACCGCCTTGGAGCTGCGCAACCGGATCGCCGCGGCGGTGGAGGAGCGCCTGCCCGCGTCGGTCGTGTTCGACCACCCGACCCCCGCGGCCCTCGCCGCCCACCTCGACGGCCTCCTGCCCGGGGACGCGGGCGGAGCGGCCGGACGACCGGTCGGCGAACTGGACGGGCAGGACGGAAAGCACGGACAGGACGGGCCGGACGCCGCCGGCCCCGAACCGGAAGGAGACGAGGAGAGGCTGAACCGTGCCCTGGCGGTACTGGAGGAGGTACTGCCGGGGCTCAAGGAGGGGACGCCCGCGCGGACCGCGGCCGAGGGGCGGATGGAATCGCTGCTCGCCGGCGTGTCCTCGGCCACCCGCGAGGAGCTGTTCGCCCTCATCGACGAGGAACTCGGCGACGCGTGAGCCGCGCCGCACTCCCCCCGACATCCCCGAACGGAGAAGCCGCATGGCCGACGATGCGAAACTCCTCGACTACCTCAAGCGCGCCACCGCCGACCTCCGCCGCACCCGCGGACGCCTGCGCGAACTGGAGGAGGCGCGCCGCGAACCGATCGCCGTCACCGGCATGGCCTGCCGGTACCCGGGCGGCGCGGATACGCCCGAGGACCTGTGGTCCCTGGTGCAGGGCGGCGCCGACGCCGTGACCCCGTTCCCGGACGACCGGGGGTGGCGGGACGTGCGCGGCTACGCCGACAGCGGGGGCTTCCTGGAGGGGGCCGACGCGTTCGACGCGGCGTTCTTCGGGATCAGCCCGCGCGAGGCGGCGGCGATGGACCCGCAGCAGCGGCTGCTGCTGGAGACGGCCTGGGAGGCGGTCGAGCGGGCCGGCGTGGACCCCACCGCGCTGCGCGGCACCCGCACCGGCGTGTTCGCGGGCGTGAGCCACCTGGACTACCGGGAGTGCGCGGCCGGTGCCGAGGACGAGGCCGAGGGGTACCTGCTGACAGGGACCGTGGGCAGCGTCGTCGCCGGACGGGTGGCCTACGCCCTGGGGCTGGAGGGGCCCGCGATGACCGTCGACACGGCGTGCTCGTCGTCGCTGGTGGCGGTGCACCTGGCGGTGCGGTCGCTGCGCAGCGGCGAGTGCGACGGGGCGCTGGCGGGCGGCGTGACCGTGATGAACGGGCCGTCGCTGTTCGAGGAGTTCTCCCGGCAGGGGGCGCTGTCGCCGGACGGCCGGTGCCGCGCGTTCGCGGCGTCGGCGGACGGGACGGGGTTCGCCGAGGGGGTCGGGCTGCTCATGCTGGAGCGGTTGTCGGACGCGGTGCGCGGCGGGCGGCGTGTGCTGGCGGTGCTGCGCGGGTCGGCGGTGAATTCGGACGGGGCGTCGAACGGGTTGACGGCGCCGAGCGGTCCGGCGCAGGAGCGGGTGATCGGTGCGGCGCTGGCCGACGCGGGGCTGGAGCCGGGCGATGTGGATGTGGTGGAGGCGCACGGCACGGGGACGAGGCTGGGCGACCCCATCGAGGCGCACGCGCTGATGGCCGCCTACGGGAAAGGGCGGGAGCCGGGGCGGGCGCTGCGGATCGGGTCGGTCAAGTCGAACATCGGGCACACCCAGGCGGCGGCCGGGGCGGCGGGGATCATCAAGACGGTGATGGCGCTGCGGCACGGGGTGCTGCCGGGGTCGCTGCACATCGACGCGCCGACGCCGCACGCGGAGTGGGACGGGACGGTGCGGCCGGTCACGGGGAACGAGCCGTGGACGGGCGAACCGGGGCGGCGGCGCCGCGCGGGGGTGTCGTCGTTCGGGGTGAGCGGCACCAACGCCCACGTGGTGCTGGAGGAGGCGCCCGACCCGGAGGCGGCCGGGGACGCGGGCGGCACGGAGGCGGTTCCGGGTCGGGCGGGGCGGACCGCCGCCGCACCGGGCGGCCGCACACCACCGGAAGGCCTGCGGGGACCGGAGGAGCAACGCTCGGCGGCGCAGGGGCGCCCGGGAGCTGAGGCGGTCGGTACGGCTGCCGGTGCTGGCCGTGTCCCTGAGGACGGTCCGGGTGACCGTCCCGCCGCCCCGGGGGCCACGGGGGTGCGGGGGCGGGACGGCGCGCATGGGGTTCCGGGCGCGGGTACCTCGGAGCCCGGCGGTGAGATCGCAGGGCCGGGTGGCGATGACCATCCGGCCGAGGCTTCGGACGCCTCCGTACCCGGCCACGGGTCGGACCGTGGCGGTACTGGCCCGGCCGACGGCGGATCCACCGGTCCGCTCCCGTTCGCGCCCCGGCCCGGCAGGCCGCTGCCGTGGGTCCTCTCGGCACGTACCCCCGACGCCCTGGCCGCGCAGGCCCGCAGGCTCGGCTCCCACCTCGCCGGTCCCGGGGCGGCGGAGGGCCCCGCGGCCCTCGGACGGGCGCTCGCGCGGTCCCGTACCGCCTTCGAGTACCGGGCCGCCGTCGTGGCCCGCGACGTTGACGCCGCCCGCACCGGCCTGCAGGCCCTCGCCGAGGGCCGCACCGGACCCGGCGCGGTTCCGGAAGGGGTGCGGATCGTGCCCGCCGGCCGCGCCGGGGCGCCCGGCCGCACGGTGTTCGTCTTCCCCGGCCAGGGCCAGCAGTGGGAGGGCATGGCCCGCGAGCTCCTGCGCGAGTCCCCCGCCTTCGCCCGCCGGATGGGCGAGTGCGTGGAGGCGCTGCGCCCGCACGTGGACTTCGAGCCGCTGGCCGTCCTGCGCGGCGACCCGGGCGCGCCCGCCCTCGACCGCGACGACGTCGTGCAGCCGGTCCTGTGGTGCATGATGGTCTCCCTCGCCGCCCTGTGGGAGTCGTGCGGCGTGCGACCCGACCTGATCATCGGCCACTCCCAAGGGGAGATCGCCGCCGCCTGCGCCGCCGGGGCGCTGTCCCTGGAGGACGCCGCGCGGATCATCGCCGTTCGGGGCCGCGCACTGCTGGCCCTGGCCGGGCGCGGCGCGGCCACCTCGGTCGGGCTGCCGGTCGGGCGGATCGAGGAGTGGGTCGCCGACAACGGCGCCGAGCTCGCCCCGGCCGCCATCAACGGGCCCGAGTCGGTGGTGGTGAGCGGTGCCCGGCGCGACCTGGAGCGGCTGGAGGCCTGGTGCACCGCCCAGGGGGTGCACAGCAGGCGGCTGGCGGTCTTCTTCGCGGCCCACGGCCCGGCCGTGGAGGAGGTGCGCGACGACTTCCTCGCGGGCATTGCCGGGGTGGAGCCGCGCACCGCCCGGATCCCGCTCGTGTCGTCGGTGACGGCGGGTCCGGTGGACGGGGCGGAGCTGGACGCCGGGTACTGGTTCCGGAACCTGCGCCTGCCGGTGCTGTTCGCCCCTGCGGTCGGCCGCGCCGCCGAGGACGGGGCGGGCCTGTTCGTCGAGGTGTCGGCGCACCCGGTGGCGCGGGTCGGGCTCGCCCAGACGCTGGGCGAGGCCGGAGCGGCCGTCGGCACCCTGGCACGGGGGGAGGGCGGCCCCGACCGCTTCCTGGCGTCCCTGGCCGAGGCCCACCGGCACGGGGCGCGCCCCGACTGGGACCGCCTGTTCCCCGAGGCCCGCGGACCCCACCCCGACCTGCCCACCTACCCGTTCCAGAGGCGGTCCTACCGGCTCCGGCCCGCGCGGCCGCAGGGGGACCTCGCGGCGGCGGGGCTGGAGGAGGGCGGCCACGCGATGCTCGGCGCGGCGCTCGACGGTCCAGGGGGCGGGCGCACGGTGCTGACCGGTCGGCTGGGGCTGGCCGACCAGCCGTGGCTGGCCGAGCACGGCACCGGCGGCAGGCCGCTGCTGGCAGGGACGGGCCTGCTCGACCTGGCCCTGCACACGGCCGCGGCGGCGGGGGCGCCGACGGTGGAGAGCCTGGAGCTGCTCGCCCCGCTGTGGATCCCCGCCACCGGGGACGTCCGGCTGCACGCCGAGGCCGACCAGGGGCCTGAGCCGGGGGCATGGCGGCTGAGGATCCACTCCCGGGAGGGCGACGGCGACTGGCGCCTTCACGCGGAGGGGGTGGCGGTCGAGGAGGAGACGGTCGGCGGCCCCTTGGCGGCGGACGGGGAGGCGCGTGGTGGGCCTGGCCGAGGGGACCGGCCCGATGCTGTGGAAGCGGTTCCCGGTACGGCCCTTGGGGAGGGGCGATCGGGGACCGTCCCGCCGCCTTCTGGTGGGCGCGCGCCCGACCGGGACGGGGCCGTCGGCGGCCCCGGGGCAGGTGGGCCGGGCGGGAAACGAGGACGCGACACTCCCCGTACTTCGACATCTGCGGAGACGGACGGGGCGGCGCGGCCCGATCGCGGCGACCGGCCCGATGCTGTGGAATCTGGCGGGCGTGCGCCCGTCCAGGACAGCGCCGTTGGCCACGGCCCGGGAGCGCCCGACCTCCCGCCGCCGCGGAGTGGCCCCGCTGGAGTTGGTGGGCTCCGAGGCGACGAGGCGCAGGACCGCGCGTCCGCAGCCGGGACCGGGCGGGCCTCCCCGGGTGGGCGTGCATCGGAACGCGGCGGAGCCGGCCGCGGGGACCGGCCCGATGCTGTGGAATCTGGCGGGTGTGCGCCTGACCGGGACAGCGCCGTTGGCCACGGCCCGGGAGCGCCGGACCATCTGCCGTCGCGGAGTGGCCCTGCTGGAGTTGGTGGGCTCCGAGGCGACGAGGCGCAGGACCGCGCGTCCGCAGCCGGGACCGGGCAGGCCTCCCCGCATGAGGCGCCAACCGGGGACTCGGGGCCGGGGGGACCGGCGCCCTTCCGGGGTGTGCACCCTCCGCTTCCCGTGCAGTGGCCGCCCCCGGGCGCCGACGAGATCCCCCTCGACTCCTCCTACGCCCGCATGGCCGAGATCGGCTACCGCTATGGGCCCTCCTTCCGCGGGCTCCGGCGCGCGTGGGTGCGCGGTGAAGGCGTCGGGGCCGACGTCTACGGCGAGGTCCGTCTTCCGGACAGTCTGGAAGCCGACGGGTACGGCCTCCACCCCGCCCTGCTCGACGCGTGCCTGCACGCCATGATCGCCGTCCTCCCCGAAGTGCGCGGCACCGGCGGCACCGGCGCCGCGGCGCGGGTACGGATGGCCTTCTCCTGGGAGGGCGTCCGCCTGCACGCGACCGGTGCCCGGGCCCTGCGGGTGCGCATCACCGAGACCGCCCCCGGCGTGCACCGGGTGACCGCGGTCGACCCCGCCGGTGCGCCGGTGCTCACCGCCGACGCCCTCACCATGCGGGAGGCGGCCGGCGCTTCGGCTGCCGAGGCCGCGGGAGCCGCCGCCTACCGGCTGGAGTGGCGCCCCCTCCCCGAACGGGAGGGCGCCGCGGCGGACCCGGGCGTCCAGGCGGTGCTCGGCGGGCTGCCCGCCCCGGCGGGTGCGACCGCCCACCCCGACCTCGCGGCCCTCGCCGCGCACATCGACTCCGGCGCCCCCGCCCCCTCCCTCGTGGCCGCGCCGGTGCCCGCGCCCGACCCCGGGATCCCCCGCCCCCGCGGCGGCCCCCGCCCCGACCCGGGCGCCGAGGCGCGCGGCGCAGTCCGGCGCACCCTGCGCCTGCTCCAGGCCTGGCTCGCCGACGAGCGCTTCGCCTCCTCCCGGCTGGCCGTGGTCACCAGCGGGGCGGTGGCCACGCGCCCCGGCGAACACGTCCCCGACCTGGCCGGGGCCGCCGTGTGGGGTCTGCTGCGGGCGGCGCAGACCGAGCACCCCGGCCGCTTCCTGGCCGTCGACGCCGACCCGGCGGCCCCCGGCGCCCCCGACCCGGCCCACGCGCTGGCCTCCGGTGAGCCACAGGCCGCCGTGCGGGACGGCCGGGTCCTGGTACCGCGGCTGGCGGCCCCCCGTCGGCGCCCCGCCGCCGACCCGGCCGACCGAACCTGGCGCCTGGTGCCGGACGGCAGCGGGCGCGTCGACGGGCTGGAGCGGCTCCCGCACCCGGGCGCCGACGGCCCCCTCGCCCCCGACCAGGTGCGCATCGACGTGCGCGCCGCCGGGTTGAACTTCCGCGACCTGCTCCTGGCGCTGGGCTACTTCTCCCCTGGGGAGCCGATCGGGTTCGAGGCCGCCGGGGTGGTCACAGCGGTCGGCGCCGACGTGCGCGACCTGGCCCCCGGCGACCGGGTCATGGGCCTGGTGGTGGGCGCGGTCGGCCCCGTCGGCACCGCGCACCGGAGCACCTTGGCCCGCGGTCCCGACGGCTGGACCCCGGCCCAGGCGGCGACCAGCCCCGGCGTGTTCCTGACCGCCTACCACGCCCTGGTCGGCACGGCAGCCGTGCGCCCCGGCGAACGGGTGCTGGTGCACGCCGCCACCGGCGGTGTCGGCATGGCGGCCGTGCAGCTCGCCCGCCACCTGGGCGCCGAGGTGTACGCCACCGCCGCAGCGCACAAGCGGCACCTGCTGCGCGCCGCGGGCCTGCCCGAGGAGCGCATCGCCGACTCCCGCACCCCCGCCTTCGCCGACCGGTTCCTGCGCGCCACCGGCGGCCGCGGCGTGGACACCGTGCTCAACTGCCTGACCGGCGAGATGCTGGAGGCGTCGCTGCGCCTGCTGCCGCGCGGAGGCCGCTTCGTCGAGCTGGGCCGCACCGACCTGCGCGACCCCGCCGAGGTGGCCGAGCGGCACCCCGGCGTGCGCTACCACTCCCTCGAACTGCCCAAGGTGGACCCCGAACGGATCGGTGAGATGCTCACCGACCTGCTGTCCCTGTTCGAGCGCGGCCGCCTGTCCCCGCTTCCGGCCGCCTGCCTGCCGGTGGGGGAGATCGGCGCCGGCCTGCGGCGGCTGCAGATGGGCCTGAACACCGGCAAGCTCGGGCTCACCGTGCCGAGGCCGCTCGACCCGGAGGGGACCGTCCTCATCACGGGCGGGACCGGCGCCCTGGGGCGCCTCGTCGCCGAGCACCTGGTGAGGGAGCACGGGGTGCGGCACCTGCTGCTGCTGAGCCGGAGCGGTCCCGACGCCGAAGGGGCGCGGCACCTGGTGGACGGGCTCCGCTCCCTGGGGGCCGAGGCCACCGTCCTGGCGTGCGACGCCGCCGACCGGGCCGCCCTGGAGCGCGCCCTGGCCGCGGTGCCGCCGGAGCACCCGCTCACCGGCGTGTTCCATGCGGCCGCCGTCGTGGACGACGCCACCGTCGAGGCGGAGACCCCGGAGCGGTCCGGGCGGGTGCTCGCCGCGAAGGCCGAGGCCGCCTGGGCGCTGCACGAGCTGACCCTCAAGGACGACCTGGCGGCGTTCGTGCTGTTCTCGTCGGCGGCGGGCGTCCTCGGCAGCGCGGGGCAGGGCTCCTACGCCGCCGCCAACGCCTTCCTCGACGGGCTGGCCGCCCACCGGGCCGCGCTCGGGCTGCCCGCGCTGTCGCTGGCCTGGGGCCTGTGGGACGTGGAGAGCGGACCCGCCGGGCGCCTGGGCCGCGCCGACCAGGCGCGCATGGCGCGCGCGGGGCTGCTGCCCATGCCCGCCGACGCCGGGACCGGCCTGCTCGACACCGGCCTCGCGGGGGAGCACACCCACCTGGTGCCGATGCTGTTCGACCCCTCGGGCCCGCGCGAGCACGCCCGCCGCACCGGTTCGGCCGCACCGCTGCTGAGCGGCCTGGTGGCCCCTGCGCGCCCGCGGCGCAGGGTCCTGCGGGCCGCCGCGTCCGAGCGGGCCCCTGCCCGGCCGGACGCCGCCGCACTGGCCGCGCTCCCCGAAGGCGAGCGGTGCGCGGCGCTCCTGGAAGCGGTGCGCGGGCACGCCGCCGAGGTGCTCGGCCACGCCGATGCCGCCGCGGTGCCCGCCGACGCCGAGTTCCTGGAGTCGGGGTTCGACTCGCTGACCGCGGTGGAGCTGCGCAACCGGATCGCCGCCGACCTGGGGCGCAGGCTCCCCGCCGGGCTGGCCTTCGCCTACCCGACGCCGGAGCGGCTGGCCGCGCACCTGGCGGATCTGCTGGCCGCCGACGCGCCGGGCGGCGCGTCCGCTCAGGCGGCGGGGGCGAACGCGGCGCCCGACGCGACCGGGGGGCCGGGAACGCCGGTCGACGGCGCGCGCACCGGGGCCGCCGACGGGGCCGCCCCTCCCGCCCCCGCCCCGCCGCCTGCGGGCGGGGGGAACCCGTCCCGGGAGGGGCACGGCCTGGTCGACCTGATGCTCCGTGCGTGCAGGACCGGCAGGGCCGCCGAGGGGATGCGGATGCTGGAGGCCGCGGCGGCGCTGCGCCCGGTGTTCGAGTCCGCCCTCGACGCCGGGGACGTGCCGCCGCCCAAGCGGTTGGCGGCGGCCGGGTCCGACGCGGCGCCCGTGCTGGTGTGCGTACCGTCGCTGCTGATGAACTCCGGGCCGCACGAGTACGCGCGCTTCGCGGCGGCCGTCGAAGGGCGGGCCGAGGCGCTGTGCGTGACCCACCCGGGGTTCTCGGCGGGGGAGCGGCTCCCGGCGGCGGTGGACGCGCTGGTCGAGCTGCACGCCCGCAGCCTGCGCGAACACGTCGGCGGGCGCCGGTTCGCGCTGGTCGGGCGGTCGTCGGGGGCGTGGGCGGCGCACGCGCTGGCCGCCCAGCTGGAGAGCGCGGGCGTGCGCCCGGCCGGGCTGGTGCTGCTGGACCCGCCGATGCCGGGCGACGAGCGCCTGCCCGAGGTGGCGGCCCGGGTCCTGCTGGAGCGCGAGGAGGAGATGCGCCTGGCCGACGACGCGCGGGCGACCGCGAGCGGCGGCCACCTGGCGCTGTTCCGGGGGTGGACGCCGGAGCACGTGGCGGCGCCCGCGCTCGTCCTGCGCCCGGAGGACGGCGCCCCCGGGGACGAGGGCCGGACCCACCGGTTCACGTGGGAGCCCCCGCACGAGGAGGAGGTGACGGGCGGCGACCACCTGACGATGCTGGAGGGCCGCGCCGCCGACACGGCTGCGGCGGTGCTGCGATGGCTCAAGGTGCCGGAGAGCGCCGACAAGGGCGCGGGCGCCGGAGAGGACGCCGACGAGGGCACCGCGCCCCGCCACCGGTGCCAAGCGGTCCGCTGAGGAGGGGGAAGGTGCCGGTGGCGGGGCATGCCTCGCCACCGGCACCCGCAAGCACGGCCAATGCGCGGCGGCCACCGGGGAGCGGGCGGGTGGCCCATGCGGCAGCACTGTCGGCGCGGCGCACGTAGGTGGTCACCGTGAATGGCAGCGACGGCGAGAGCGGGGCGGTTCCCCTGCCCCCGCCTGCCGGGCGACAGGCCGC
>NZ_JAQFWQ010000046.1 GCF_027706725.1 Nocardiopsis endophytica | reverse complement strand
CCCGAGATCATCGCGGAGGGGCCCGGCGCCCGGCAGGCAGGGCCGAGAACCACCCTGCTGTCGCCGTCGCCGCCGACAACGGCGACCACGCACACGCCGGGCACCCGACAGCGCTGCGGTGCGGGCCACTGACCTTCGTCGTCGCTGCCCTCCACCTCACACTCCGGTCGGCCGCCACCCGGCCAAGGAGCGTGAGCGGGGTACCTGCTGTTCCGCCCGTCCCCTTGGCCACCCCATCCCTAGTGGTCGGCGTGGTGGCCATCCACCTGGGGGCGGGGCAGCCTCTCCTTGGGAATGCTGTTCAGGTACAGCAGGAAGGCCCCGGCGTACGCCGGGGCCTTCGTACTGCGCCTAGAGTCTGTCGGTCTTGATCTCTTGGAAGAAGGCGCTCCACTCGTCAGCGCTGAAGGCGAGATGCCCGCGTTCGGGGTTCTTGCTGTCCCGAACGGCCGCCCCCTTGAGAAGGTCGGCGACCTCTACACAGTCCTGGCCCTTGCCGACGCTGTAGCTCGACTTGCGGAAATCCAGGTCGTGGAGTTGCTTAATCAATGGTGTTCCTCTGGATGATCAGCGAGCAGACGCTTCAGGTGGCCGGTCGACCGCCGAACACGCGGTCCACGGCTTCGGGCTCGCCTGTCACGACCTGGAGGTCTTCGCCCTTCTCCTGGGGACCGCCGATCGGTACCTGGGCCTTGCGCCGACCAAGGTGAAGGACGGCGACGCGCGCGAAGCCGAGGCGGCCGCACAGGAGCGCATCGACCTCGCCGCGCTGCTGGAGCCGTCCCTCAGGCGTCAGGCCGCGAACGCCATCGTGCAGAGGGCCCCGAACACCTGATCACCGCGGGCGGAAGTGCACCCGCCGCGCCCGATGCCCTGCCCCGATGCCGGGCGGCGCGGTGGGCGGGCCACCGCTCTCCTATGGCCCGCCGCCGGTCCACGCCCCCGGACCGGCGGCCTCCCAGGCCGCCCCTGCACGGAGGGGGAGGGCGGCCGCCCCGCCCGGCGAGGGATCGCGGGGCCCCTCGCCGGGCGGGTTCATCGCGTGCCTCGGTGTCGTCGGCCTTCGCCATAATCTTTGGCCCATAGGCGACGATGCCGACAAAAGGAGAGTCCATGGCGGGCACCCCCGACGTCACTGAAGATGCCGGTACTCCAGGCCCGGGGCCGGTCTGGGGCGTACCTCTCGGCGACGACGATGCCGCCGCCCTGGACCTCACTTCGTTGTGGTACGAGGACGACCACGGCACGGCGCGGCCCATCTGGGACGTTCGGGTGGAGGTGGCCCGGCTGTACGCGAGCCCCGGCGGTCCGGTGATGGGCGACGTGCCGTGGGATCGGCTCTGCCATGCCTACGGGTGGGCCACGGATGTTCCGGAATTGCTTGCTCAGGTCCGCGGTGGTGACGACGCGGCCGCGAAGCAGGCCCTCATTCACCTGGACAACAAGATCTGTCATCAGGGCGGTAGTAGCGTCGCGGCGCCGTTCTGCATCCCGTTCCTGCTGCGCTCGGCGGTCGACGCACCGGCCCCGCGCCGCGTCGGCCTCGTCTCCGTGGCGGTGGCGGCCGGGCGCGATAACCCGTTCGGCACCTTGCGCACCGACGTGCTCAACGCCGTCGCCGGGGAGACCGCGTTGATGGTGGACAACTGCGGGTACCCGATGAACTGGACGCAGCAGGCGGCGCGGGATGCGCTGGCCGCCGACACCCCGCTGCTGGCGCGGCTCCTCGCCGATGCCGACGCCGGAACGCGTGCGTGTGCGGCCTTCGCGTTGGCCACCGCGTCCGCGGCTGCGGGGGAGACGCCGACGGCGCTGCTGCGCCGGCAGTTGAGCCGGGAGGCCCAAGCCGCCGTATGCGCCGGCCTCGTTCTCGCCATCGCCGAACGGATGAGCACCTACGGCAGCCGTGCCGAGGGCATGCGCTGGGCACAGAGCGTGTGGGAAGACGCCGGCGAGCCGCCCGGGACACGTCTGGCGGCGGCGGTCGGGTGGCTGTGCCTGACCGACGTGCCGCCGCCGGAACAGCTGTCCGAGCTGGTCACCGACGAGGTGTCGCGCGGGACGGCTTCGGTTCTGCTGGGCGCGCGCTGGCTGCGCCACTTCGACTTCGACCGCAGCGATGGCGGTGTGGACCGCTGGCTGCTGCGCCTGCTCGATGAGGCACGCACGGATACGGCCTGACCACCCGGCTCAGTGAGGGCTACCGGTCGGACTCCAGAAGGGTCCGGAAGGTCACCGACACGCGTCGGCCGCGGGGGACGCGGCCGGCGGGGCCGGGGTCGCTCTTGCGGGCGGCGATGGCGTGGCGCCAGGTGTAGCGTGCCGGGCCGGTCATGACCAGCAGGCCGCCCGGCGCGAGCGGTACCGCCGCCTTCGCTCCGTCCTCGGGATCGGTGAAGTCCATGAGGCACCCCGACCCCAGCGACACCGCGGCGACGACCGGGCCGAAGCGGGCACGCAGTCCACATGGGCGCTGATCCCCTGCCCCGGCAGGTACTCGTTGACGATCACCTGCTCGGCCTCCCGGTCCATCAGCCCCTCGTCCGCGAGGCGGGCGGCCATTGCGTGGGCCCATGGCGGCAGCGGCGGGGCGTCGTCCCGCCCATCGCCCGCCACGCTGCGGCGACCGTAGTCATAACGGCGGCCGTAGTGCTGCACCCGCCGTTTCAACTGCGCCGACCACTCCGCCGCGTCGATTTCCGAGAGCAGGTCCCGGCAGGCGTCGGCGGCCAGCCAGTCGGCGATGTACTTCAGTCCCGGAACCGCGGAGAAGGAGTCGGACATGCGTCGAACACTAGTTCACCCCTACGACACGGTTCCGCCGACGGCAGTGCTCCGCTCCCGCCTTACCTCAGAGGTAATCGCCGTGTTCCACGCGCGCTGCCAAGATCGGCGACGACACGACGCGGGCCGGAACAGAAGGAGATGCGATGCCCACCAGCACGCGCACCGTGGCCGAGGAGCTGCTGTACAGGATCGGCGAGGGCGACACCGAACGCATCGCCGAACTGTTCGCCGACGACGTCGACTGGAAACTGGACTGGCCCGAGGCCGAGCACGGGCGCCCGGCCACTCCGTGGATCCGCCACCGGTCCACCCCGGCCGACGCCGCCGCCAACTTCCGTGAGCTCGCCGAGCACCACGTCGCCGAGGGCGCGGCGACCGAGGTCGAGCGCATCCTCATCGACGGCGGCGACGCGGTCGTGCTCGGCGAGATCCGCCGGACCGCCCGACCCACCGGACGCGCCTACCGCGCGCGGTTCGCCCTGCACCTCACCGTTGAGGACGGCCGCGTCACCCGGTTCCACATCTACGAGGACAGCCTCGCCGTCGCCCAGGCGTTCGAGCGTTAGCCCGAGACGGGCCGAAGCCTTCAATGCGGGCGGCGCCGACCGCTTGCGGGTCCTCGGCCCGCCTGGTTGGGTGGCGGTCCTGTTTTGAGTTCTCTTCGGCTCCGGGGGCGGCGTGATGGAAGACGGCGAGGTCCGACGCACCACCACCGCGAGCGGCCACCCGGCCTGGCTGGTCGGCGGCCACGGCACGGTGCGGCGGCTGCTCACCGATCCGCGCCTGGACGTCTACCACGAGGATCCGGCGGGCGCCCCGCGCTGCTTCGACTCCGGCCCCTTCGGTCCGCCGCAGCAGTGGACGCCCGACGCCGCGGACGAGCACCTGCGGATGCGGAGGCTGGTCGGCCGCTCGATGTCCGCGCGCCGGCTCGCGGGACTGCGGCCGCGGATCCAGGCGATCGTGGACGGCCTGCTCGACGACCTCGCCGAGGCCCCGCGACCCGCCGACTTCCACCGCCTGGTGTCGGCTCCGCTGCCGCCGCTGGTGCTGCGCGAGCTGTTCGGCGTCCCCGACGACGAGGGCGCGGATTTCGACGGATGGCTGCACGACGCGATCAGCGACCACGATCCCGGCCGGATGGTGCGCGGCATCACCGGCCTTTCGGCGTACGTCGGGACGCTCCTTCAGCGGCGGGCCGCCGAGCCGCGCGGTGATGTGCCCACCGATCTCGCGGCCGCGCACGCCGAGGACCCCGAGAGCTGGACGATGGAGCGGCTGACCCGGGTGGCCTGCCTGGTCCTGCTCGCGGGCGTCGGCCCGACGATGGACGCGATCGACGACTCGCTGGTGAGGCTGTCGGCCGACGCCGACCAGTGGGCCGCGGTGCGCGAGGACCCCGAGCTGGTCGAGAACGCCGTGGAGGAGCTGCTCCGCCTCTCGGCGATCACGGCCGCCGGGACACGGACGCCGTTCGGGATTCCCCGCTGGGCCGCCACCGACGTCACCGTCGACGGGACCACGATCCGGAAGGGCGAGCTGGTGCTGCTCGACATCCACGCGGCGAGCCATGATGAGCGGCACATCGCCGAGCCGGACCGGCTCGACGTGCGCCGGTCCGGAAAGTCCACGCTGATCTTCGGTGCCGGTGCGCATTATTGTCTGGGCGCGCCGCTGGCCCGCATGCAGCTGAGCATTCTTTTCCACACCCTGGTCGGGCGTTTTCCGGCCATGCGCCCCGCCGTTCCGCCGGAGGAGATCCGGCCCCGCGATCCCCGGCTCGCGGTGGGCTCGACCGGGCTTCCGGTGGCCTGGTAGCGCCTGACCAGCGGGGGAAATTTCCGGTATTGACGACTCGTCCGTATCTCGCTTACGCTCCCGGCCAACGCCGGATCCTGCGGCATGCGGGTCCGGCGGCCCGCAGGCGGCGGTTCGAGGGGCGGAGGGGGGCTGAGAAAGGCGATCCGCGCTTTCCTTGGTGCATTGTGTTCCCGTGCCGGTGAATGCCGCGCCCTTCACAGCCGACCGGTATCCCGTCCTTTCTTTTCGACCGCGGCCCGCGGTAGCTGGAGAGTGCCGGCAAAAGGAGTGGTCAATGCAATCCCCTGACAGCCCGGACCAAGTGGACTTCGAGGTCGACGACCTGCCCATGGACGTGTTCTCGCTGACGTCGAAGGGCCTCACCGTCGAATCGCTGACCGCCGGACACGGTCTTCCGGAGAACGGCGCGTCGTGCTGCAGCCTGGACCAGGGTTCCTGCTGCTCGTGTTCCTGACGACGACCCCTGCGTGATCCGCCCGCGCCGGTGGGTGCCGGAAACGGCCCCGCCGGCGCGGGCGCCCCCAGGCTCCCAGCAGGAGAGGGACGAGAGCCGTATTGCCAGCAACCGACCCGCCCGCCGTGCGCATCGCCGGCCTCCCGCTGTCCGCGCTCTCCGACCTGAGGTGCCCCGAGTCGATCGCCCTGCTCGACGCGTGCCGCGCCGACCGCGAGCGGCTCACCGAGCGGGGCGCACTGCTGTCGGACGAGCTGTACCCGGTGATCGGCGGCCTGGCCGATCCGGCCGCCAGGCCCGGGCTCGTGGGCCTGCGCCGGGCCGTGTTCCAGACCCGGGTGCCCGGCGCACGCGAGTGGAACGACGGCATCGCGGCGCTGCTGCCGGACGGGCTGCGCGACCGGGTCGCGGACTGGGTGACCCGCCTGCGCGCCCACCACACGCGCCTCGCCGACGCCCGCGGCGTGTTCGAGGCGGAGACCCGCGCGGCCCGGAACCGGCTGCGGGAGGTCACCGCGGACCCGCTGTTCCTGCACGCGCTCTCCCTGTCCAGCCCGCCGCTGTACGCGGTGCTGCGGAAATGGCAGGCCGACCCCGGGCGCCGGCCGCGCCGGAAGAGCATCGACCGGCTGGTCAAGTACGTCGCGCGCGCGGCCGCGAAGACCAGCCCCAACAGCACGTTCACGATCAGCGGCCTCGGCCGGTGGACCGACCGGCCGGCGACGCGCCTCCCCGATCCCGGCGAGGCGCGGGTGCTGCTCGAAACCGACCGGCTCGTCTTCGAGCGGGTCCGCGACGCGCTCGCGCACGACCCGCGGTTGGCCGGTGAGCTCGTCGTACGGGTGAACCCGAGCGCGACCGAACGCGACGGCACGGTGCGGTTCCTCGCGCCGAGCCGGGACGAGCCGATCGTGTCGCTGCCCGCTTCGGCGACGGTGGCCGCGGTCCTGCGGGCCGTCGGCGAGCACGGGCCGCTCACGGTCTCGGAGCTGTGCGCGCACCTCGGCCGCTCGGGCGGGAACCCCGACGCGGTCCGCCGGTACGTCGACAAGCTCCTCGCCGGCGGGCTGTTGGAGGCGCAGCTGCCCGTCGCCGACCAGGCCGAACGGCCGTTCGCGGAGCTGGCCGACTGGCTCGAGCGCGCCGCGCCGGACGGCTTCGAGGCGTGCCGGAAGTCGGCGAGCACGCTCGACCTTGAACTGAGCCGGACCGTCCCGCCCGCCGACCTCGACGCCGGTACGGCCCGGGCGCGCGCGGTCCGCGAGACGGCCGCCGCGCTCACCGACGCCGAGCCGGACCGGATCACCCTGCACGAGAACGCCGTCCACACCGGCGTACCCGCGGAGTGCGCGCTGCCGGAGTGGCGGTCGGCGCTGGACGACCTCGACGTCGTGCGCCGCTGGTTGGCCGTCCACGACCCGGTCGCGCCGCTGCGGCTGGTGCTCGGCTCCTTCCTGGCCGCCCGGTTCGGGCCCGGCTGCCGCCTGCCGGTGGTCGACCTGCAGCGTGCGATCCACGAGGAGATCGACGGAGGAGGGCCGTACGCCGACGAGCTGCGGTCCGCGATGGAGCTCGCGTTCACCACGAACCCCCTGCTGCGACGGTCCAGCGGGCTGGACCGAGTGCGCGAGCTCTACCGGCTGCAGGACGAGGCCGCGCGCGCCCTGCTCACCGAGGGCGGGAGCGACGGCGAGATGGACGGCGAGTTGTACACCGACCCCGCGCGGATCGCCGCGATGACCGACGGCTGGCCCGCGTGGATCCGGCCGCCGCGCTCGCTCGTGTGCTTCGTCCAGCAAGTGCCCGGCCGTCCCGCCGACGCCTCGGCCCACCCCTCCGCCCACCTGGTGCTGAACGCCGCCGCCACCGGCTTCGGCCGCGGCCGCAACCGGCTGCACCGCCAGCTGGAGACGGCCGGTGCCCGACCGGAACCGCTCGGCGTCACCACCGCCGGAGACGGCGCCCTGACCGCCGAGCTCGCCGGAGCGTTCGGATCGGGACTGAACCGTAAGCGGCCGACCGCCGACCGGGAACTCGACTACCCCGGCGTGGTGACCGCCGCCCCGGAACACGCGCGGATCGCCCTGCACGATCTGGTCGTCACCCTCGACGCAGAGCGGGAGCTGCCCCGGCTGGAGTCGGAGTCGCTCGGCCGCCCGGTGACGCCGCTGCACCTGGGCACGATGGCCGACTCGCTGCTGCCCCCGGCCGCCCGTCTGCTCACGCACGTGTTCGGCGGCAGCTACCTCAAGCACCCCGCGGTCACGCTGTTGAGCGACCTGGCCGAGACCGGGGTCCCCGACCGGCTCGTCCACCAGCCGAGGCTGCGCATGGGCCACGTCGTACTCCGCCGCGCGAGTTGGCTGGTGCCCGCCGGCCTCGCCCCGGTCCGCGGCCCGGGGGAGCGCCCGGCCGACCACCTCTACCGGCTGCTCGACTGGCTCCACGAGCACGGCATGCCGCGCACCTGCTTCGTCCGCGCGCTCGGCGCCGCGCTGTTCGACCAGGAGCTGGCCGCGGAATCGCTGCCCTACTGGGCGTTCCGCAAGTCCCGCAAGCCGCTGTACGTCGATGCCGGAAACCCCTTCCTGGTCGAGCTGTTCGACCAGTTGGCGGCCGACCCGGACACCGCCGTACTCCTGATCGAGGAGGCGCTGCCGGAGCCGGGCGACGCGCCGACCGCGCACGACGGGGAGCAGCGGGTCGCCGAGTTCGTCGTGGAGATCCCCGAACGCGACCCCGAACGGGGCGCCGATGGCTGAGCACACCGAGGCCGACTGGCTCGCCGCGCACGTCTTCTACCACGACCGGCTCGACCCCCTGCTGGTCGAGGCGGTCGCGCCGCTGGTCGCCGAGCTGCGGGAGCGCGATCTCGCCTCCGAGTGGTTCTTCCTGCGCTACTGGGACGGCGGGCCGCACCTGCGGTTCCGTGTCCTTCCCCGGGACGCCTCCGCGCGAGCCGAGGTCGGGGAACTGGTGCGCGGCCGGTTCGAGCGGTACCTCGCCGAGCGTCCGGCCGCCGACCGGGTGGAGCCGACGGAATACCAGCGCTCGGCGGCCCGGATCGCCGGATGGGAAGGGCTTGAGGCCTACGCCGAACTGCGCCCGAACAACTCCGTCGAGTTCCGGCCCTACGTGCGCGAGCGGCACCGGTTCGGCACCGGGGCGGCGATGGCGGCGGTCGAGCGGCACTTCGCCGAGTCCAGCCGGTTGGCGCTGCGCCTGCTCGCGGGGGGTCTGGACGACGATCAGCGGTTCACCGCGGCCTACTCGCTGCTGGTGCTCGCCTGGTTGGGCTTCCGCGACGACCCGGCGTGGCGGTCCGCGTGGGCGGAGATGGACACCCGCATCCCGATCGGCGGCGAGCTGGACCAGGCGGAGCTGGAACGGCGATGGCAGCGGCAGCGGTCCACGCTGACCGCGCTGACCGGGCGGCTGCGTGCGGTGGCCGGGCGGCAGGGGCGCGGCGACCTCGCCGAATGGACGGGGTCGGTCGACCGGCTGAAGCGGGTGCTGACCGCCGAGGCCGCGGCCGGCCGGTTCACGCCCCCGGCCCGGGCGTGGGAGGGCGCCGGTCCGCTGCCGCCCGGTACACCGGCCAGCGTGCTGCCCGTCATCGACATCTGCGCGCACCTGTTCTGCAACCGGATCGGGCTGTCGTTGGCCGACGAGAGCTATGTCCGCGTGCTCGCGATGCGCGCGGTGCGCGACACAGAGGGGGAAGAGGGGGAGAGGCATGCCGTGGCGGGCGATCCACGTCCACTACCATGACGACGACCGGGACCGGCTGATCCTGGAGGGCGTCCGTCCGCTGTTCGAGCGGCTCGCCGAGGACGTGCCCGAGGCCTACTTCGTCCCGCACTGGCGGCTCGGTCCGCACCTGCGACTCCACGTGCGCGCCGACGACGCGGTGTACGACCGGCTGGTGCTGCCCGCCACCGACGAGATCGTGGGCGGGTTCCTGCGCGCGCACCCGTCCACGACCGAGCTGGATCCGGCCGCGATCCTCCCGCTGCACGAGCGGTTGGCGGCCCTCGAAGGCGAGCGCGGCCCCCTGGGCCCGTGGCCGCCGAACAACACGATCGTCCCCGCGGCCTACGACGAGCGCCTTCACGTGCACGGCAATGCCGACACCGCCGAGATGCTGGCCCGCTTCCACGTCG
The DNA here is from genome assembly GCF_027706725.1 of Nocardiopsis endophytica. GTDB lineage: Bacteria > Actinomycetota > Actinomycetes > Streptosporangiales > Streptosporangiaceae > Nocardiopsis_A > Nocardiopsis_A endophytica. The sequence goes on along the minus strand of NZ_JAQFWQ010000046.1, from coordinate 40,269 downwards.
CCACCACGCCGCTGACCTTCGACGCGATCGCCGCCACCCCGAACCCTGCGCAGCGGCGGCGGCTCGCGTTCGCCCTGCTGCTCGCGACGGTGGAGGCGTTCTCCGCCGACGGGCTGGAGCGGGACTTCGTGACGTTCCGCTCGCACACGGAGGCGTTCCTGCACGCGGCGGCCGGCGGCGCCGAGAGCCGTCGCGAGTGGGACGCGCAGTACGCCCGCAACGCCGACCACTTCGCCGCCGAGCTCACCGGGGTGCTGGCCACCCTCGACGGCACCCGCACGGCGGTGCCGTTCGTCCGCCGCTGGGTGGACACGCTGCGCCCGATCGAGGCGGCGGTGCGCGCCCTGGTCGAGGACGGCCGCCTCTACCTGCCGCCGGTGGAGCCCCGCAGATTCGAGGACCTGTCCAGCGAGTTCCACCGCGCGCTGGTCGCCAACCCCGCGGCGCTGGAGCGGATGCGCGGCGACGACTTCTCGGTCTTCCGGCAGCTGATCAACTACGCCTACCTCCAACTGACCCGGCTCGGGATCAGCCCCATCGAGCGCCACGCCCTCTGCCATTTCGCGGCGAACACCGCCGAGCGCCACTACGGCAGGACGTCCGTCGAGGTGATCTCCGGGGCGGCCGGATGAGCGGCGCCGTCACCGAGCTGTTCAGCCTGCGCACCGGCGTGCACGCGGCGACCTCGGAGTCCGGCGGGGTGCACCTGATCCGCTGGCCGCACGTCGAGCCGCTCGGCGCCCTGTCCCCCGAGCAGCGGAGCGCACTGGACCGCCTGTCCGGTGGGCGGTGCGGCCCCGAGGAGCTCGACGGCACCGGGCTGGTGGACCGGCTGCGGCCCGCCGGCTGGCTGCGCGTCACCGTCGCCGCCCCCGCCTCCGGCACCCCGCTCTACACGTTGGAGCCGCTGCGCGCGCCCGGGCGGGAGCGCCCGGCCCCGCCGTCGCCCGCGCGCCTGTCCCGCCATGCCGTGCTGGCGCCGGACGCCGGTGAGCTGGTGCTCGCGGTGCCCGGCGCGGCCCACGACGTACGCCTGCACGACCCGCGCGCGGTCGCGGCCGTGAGCCGTCTGGCAGGGGGCGCCGACGCGGTCGAGCTGGCCGAGGACCTCGACACCGCCGTCGTGCACCGGTTCCTCGAGGACCTCGCGCACGCCGGCGTCCTCGATGCGGAGGCCGACCACGCCCCCGACGACCTGCGGATGCGGCAGTGGAGCCCGCACGAGTTGTGGTTCCACACGCACAGCAGGCTGGGCGGGCGGCGGACGCTCGGCGAGGACATCGGCAGGACGGCGCGGTTCGAGGGCGTCGCCGCCCCGCTCCCCCCGCTGCGGGCGCCGGCCGGGCCGGGCATCGACCTGCACCGCCCCGACCTCGCCGCCCTGCGCGCGACCGACCCGCCGCTGACCGCGGTGCTGGAGGACCGGACCTCCGAGCGCGCGTACGACGACGAGCACCCCCTCTCCGAGCGGCAGCTGGCCGAGTTCCTGTACCGGTGCGCGAGCACCCGGGCGAAGGCCAAGCAGGACGGCACGGAGTTCCTGGGCCGCCCGTACCCGTCCGGCGGAGCGGCCTACGAACTGGAGCTGTACCCCCTCGTCCGCCGGGTGGACGGGCTCGAACCGGGCCTGTACCGGTACGACCAGGACGGCCACCGGTTGGAGCGCGTCGCCGCCGACCCGGCCGCGCTGCGCCGGATCACCGGGGTCAACCAGGCGCTCCAGGGCATCCCCGCGCCGCCGCACGTGCTGGTGCTGGTCACCGCGCGGTTCGGGCGGGTGATGTGGAAGTACGAGGCCTTCGGCTACGCGCTGATCCTCAAGCACGTCGGCGTCCTGTTCCAGGTGATGTACATGGTGGCCACCGCGATGGGGCTGGCGGCGTGCGCGGTCGGCACCGGCGACTCCGAGGAGTTCGCCGCCGCCACCGGCATCGACCCGCTGGCCGAGGGCACGGTCGGGGAGTTCATGCTCGGCACCCGGCCCGGTACGGATGGGAGCCGCGCATGAGGCTGGTGCTGCGCCGCGACGTCTACCGCGCGACCACGCCGACCGGGCTGGCCTTCCTGACCCACCACGGGCCGGTGTCGTTCGAGGGCACCTCGATCGCGGCGTGGCTGGACCGGCTGGAGCCCTTCCTGGACGGGCGGTTCGGCCTCGAGGACCTGGCCTCCCGGCTGGACGACCGGCACCGGCCGATGCTGGAGCGGGTCGTGGGAGCGCTGGTCGAGGCGGGGGTGCTGCGCGAGCTGGAGGACGAGCCCCCCGGCGGCGGCACCCCGGAGGAGCGCTACCTCGGATACTTCCGGGAGTCACCGGACGCCGCGCTCCGCGACTACCGGGGGAGCACGGTCCTCGTGGTCGGTGAGGGCCCGTTGGCGGACGCGGTCGCCCTGGCCTGCGAGCGGTCCGGAGCCGCGAGCGTCGTCTCGTCCGACGCCGAGCCGCCCGACGGGGACGCGGGCGGCATCGTGCTGCTGGTCTCCGACGGGCCGGACCTCCCGCTGGTGCGCCGGGTGCGCGAACGCTGCGCCGGTTCGCTGATCGGATACGCCGCACACCTGGGCGACCGCGCCGTCCTCGGCCCGGTCGCGAGCACGGCCGCGGACGGGGCGAGCGGTCGGCGGCGGCTGGCGGCGCTGCGGCCTGGGCCCACAGACGCCCCTGCGCCGCCCGCCGAGCACCTCACGGTGGTCGCGAACCAGCTGGTACAGCGGGTGTTCCGGGTCGCCACCGGCGTCGCCGACGATGCCGAGCGCGACCGGCTGACGAGCATCCGGTACGCCGACCTGGAGACCGCCCACCACGCCTTCCTGCCGCACCCGATGGAGTTCCCGCCGCCCGCAGACCCGACCCCCGGGGAACGGCTGACCGAGGAGGAGCTGTCCCGCCGTACCGCGCCCCTGGTCGACGACCACGCCGGCGTGTTCGCCGAGATCGCCCAGCGCGGCTACGCGCAGTTCCCCGTGCACGTCAGTGAGGCCGTGGTCGCCGACCCGATGGCGCTCGCCGGCGGCCCGGTGCGCGTGGTCGGCGCGGGGCCGGACTTCGCGGCGGCCCGCTACGACGCCGCGCTGCGCGGATACGCGGTCTACGGCTCGCTCGCGGTGGACCCGCGCCGGCTGTCGGGCGGGACGGTGCGCGGCCTCCGGCTCCTCGACGGTACGCCGCGGGACGTGCCCGCGCGGCAGGCGTTCCCCGTGCTGGACGGCGCGGTCCGGACCTGGCCGGTGCCCGGCGCCGCCGCCGGGTACAGCTGGGAGCAGGCGGTCGAGAAGGCGCTACTGGACCACTGCCGCGCGCTGGCCGTCGCCGCCCTCCGCTCCGTGAGCGAGCCGCTGCCGTCGCTCGCACTGGACGACATGGAGCTGGACCCGATCGGAGGCCGCTACCGCGCGCTGCTGCACGCCACCGGAGACCCTGTCACCGTGCTCGACCTCGGCGGGCTGCTCGGCGTACCGGGCGTGCTGGTCCGCTCGGGCCCACACGGCACCGTCAGGGTCTGCGCCTTCGGCACGTCGATCGGAGCGGCGCTCCGGGACGCGCTCGAACAGTCGCTGCTCGGCTACCAGTCCAGGCGGCACGCCGAACCGGCGTACGCGCCGCCCGCCCTGGACCCGCTGCCGCCGCACCTGAGCGGCCCGATCCGCCGCAGGCCGGACGAAGCCCCGCTGACGCTCGACCGGCTCGCCGCCGCGGTGGCGGCCACCGGGCACGACCCGGTCGTCGTCCCGCTCGACCACGATCCCGAGGTGACCCGGCGTATGCCGAACCTGCTGCAGGTGGTGCTGGCGGATGGCTGACTCCCCAGGGGTGCGCGTCGAGGGCACCGGCCTGCTGGCCGCGGCCGTGACCGGCGCGGTCCGCGAGCCGGTCGCCGCCGAGCCCCCGGAGCTCGCCGTCTCGGTCAGCGACTGCTGGCGCGACGACGAGGAGCTGCGGCGGTGGGCCCGCGACCACGCAGTGCCGTGGCTTCCGGTGCGCACCGAGCTCGGCACCGTGGTCGTCGGCCCGCTCGAACGGCCCGGCGCAGGCGGCTGCCTGCGGTGCGCGCAGGAGCGGCGGCACCGGGCGAGCCCCGATCCGGAAGGCACGCTCGCCGCGTTCACCGCGCACCGCGACACGCTGGCCGCCACCCCGTCGACGCTGCTGACCCCGCTCGCCGCCGACACCGTGGCCGCACTGGTCGCCGCCGAAGCCGCGCGGGCGGCCGACGGCGGGCTCCTGCGCACAGCGGAGGCGTTCCTGCGCGTCGACCTGCGCACGCTCGAAGTGTCCCGGCATCCGTTCCTGCCCGACCCGCGCTGCCCGGACTGCGCTGAGCACTCCGCCGCCCCTCCGGGCGGCCCCGGCGAGCCGGTCGCGTCGCGTCCGCGGCCGAAGCCGGACCCGCACACCTACCGGCTGCGGCCCGACCTCGACCCCGCCGACCTGCGCGCCCGCTTCGTGGAGCCCGAGGCCGGACTGATCCGCGAGCTGCAGTACGGGACGACGGCCGGGATGGCGCTGGTACGGGCGCCGATGCGGCTGCGCGACCGGCACCGGTCCAAGAGCACCGAGTCCGGCTACGGGCGGACCCGCGACTTCCGGACCAGTGAGACGGTCGCGATCTGCGAGGCGCTGGAACGGTACGGCGGGCTGCGGCAGGGCGACCGGCCCGAGGTGGTGCGCGCGACCTACCACGAGGTCGCCGAGCGGGCGGTCGACGTCTCGGCGATCGGCCTCCACCCGCCGGAGTCGTACGCACAGGAGGGCTTCGGCTGCACGCCGTTCGACCCCGGCCGGGAGTACGGCTGGGTGCAGGGGTACTCGTTCGCCCGGCGCGGACCGGTCCTGGTCCCCGAACGGCTCGCCTACTACGGCACCGGCGGGGAGCCCGGGCGCGACCCGATGTTCGTGCTCGAGTCCTCCAACGGCGGCGCCACCGGGAGCTGCCTGGAGGAGGCGGTCCTGCATGGCCTGCTCGAAGTGGTGGAGCGGGACGCGTTCCTGATGACGTGGTACGCACGACTGCCGGTCCCGAGGGTCGACCCCTACTCGGCGGCCGACCGCACGATCCCCATGCTGGTCGAGCAGATCCGGCACGAGCAGGGCTACGCGGTGTCGCTGTACGACACCACGCTCGACCACGGCGTCCCCAGCGTGTGGGCGATGGCGGTCCGTTTGGACGGCGACGAGAGCCGGCCGCGGCTGTCCTGCGCGGCCGGCGCGCACCTGCAGCCGGAGCGGGCCGTGCTGGGCGCGCTCGCCGAGCTCGGCCCGATCCTGGACGGGCTGATCGGCACCTACCCCGGGGAGGCCGAGCGGGTCGGGGAGATGGTGGCGGATCCGGAGCAGGTGCAGCGGATGGCCGACCACGGTCTGCTGTACGCCGACTCCCGGGTGTTCGACCGGCTGCGGTTCCTCACCGGGACCGAACCGCGTCCCGGCGTGCCGATCGGCGCGTCGTTCGGTACGCCGGAGTGGCCGCCGATCGCCGGCGCCGACCTGACCGGGGACCTGCTCGCGCTGGCCGGGCGGCTGCTGGCCGACGGGCTGGACGTGGTCGCCGTGGACCAGACCACGTCGGAGCACCGCCGCGCCGGGCTGAGCTGCGTGAAGGTGCTCGTGCCCGGGATGCTGCCGATGACGTTCGGTCACGCCTACCGCCGGATCCACGGGCTGCCCCGCCTGCGCGAGGTGCCCTACCGGTTGGGGTATGCACCCCGCCCCCTGGACGATGCGGACATCAACCCGTTCCCGCATCCGTTCCCCTGACCCCCGACCGCCACCGATTCCGGAGTGCGCCGTGTACGTGATGATCCTCGCCTGGGACCTGCGGGACTCGGAGCGGACCGTGGAAGGGCTGCGGGAGTACCTCCGCGACTACGCCGTGGAGGCGTTCTCCGAGGTCGACGGGATGCACCTGAAGGTGTGGTTCTCCCATCCCGCGCAGCAGATCTGGGGCGCCGTCTACCTGTGGGACTCCGCCGAGGCGATCGCGCGCAACCGCCCGCCCGCACCGAGCAAGTCGATCGAGCTGATCGGCTACCCGCCGACGTCGGAGTCGGTGTTCGAGGTCGAGGCGATCACCGCGCAAGGCGACGCATGGCAGGCCTTCGCCGACCTGGGCCGAGCGATGCAGGAACGCTGACCCTGCCGCAGAATTGAGCTCCATGGTTCGCTTCAGGGAGGACCGGTGGGACCTCGGGCTCCGGGGGCTTCGGGTCGGGAGTGTCGAGGAGCGGGGCGGCGAGGTCCGTGTCGCTGTCGCCGCGCCGCCCTTCGTGCTGGAGCTGTCGAAGGACTGCCTGCTCTCCAAGGGGACGCCGCGCGCCCCCGGGGCCGCGCCGCTCGCATTGCGTGACGCCGCCGACGTCCTTCGGACGCTCGTCGGCACCAAGGTGCTGGTGTCCGTGGCCTTCCCGTCCGGGCACCTGCGCCTGGTCTTCGGCGACGGGCGGCACATCACCGCCCCGGGGCGATACGACCCCGACGGCGGACCGGCCGACTGGGCCCTCGAATCTCCGGACGGGGTCCTCATCCGCTCCGTCGGAGGCGAGGTGGAGTCCACCGGGGGAGCCGGCTGACGGCGGCTACGGCTCCAGCCACCCGTTGGGCTCGCAGCCGTCGAGGCGCAAGGTCTGCTGCATCATCACCGGGGCCCGCTTCCCCTGGCCGGGGCAGCCGACGTGGCCGTGGCCCAGCGCGTGGCCCACCTCGTGGTTGATCACATAGATCCGGTACGTCTCCAGGTCCCCGTCGAAGTGCTCGACCCCCGACACCCACCGGTTCTGGTTGATGATCGCCCGCCCGTTCGCCTTGCACGAGGTGTAGCCGTTGGTCCGCAGCGGCGCGCACATCGCGTCGACCGTGTCCGGCGAGGCCAGCGCCACCCGGAAGTCGACCGGCCCCTCCTCCACCCGCTCGAAGGAGTGCCCCTTGGAGGTCCACCCGCGCTCGTCGCCGAGGATGGCGTGCACGGCGTCCGCGAAGTCCTCCGCCTTGCCGGGCAGCCCCTTCTCCACCTCGACCGTGTAGCGGACCACCGGGCCGTCGCCCACGGGTCCCGCGCCGCCCCCGACGGCCTCCAGCTCACCATCGGCGCTCGTCACCTCCTCGACCACCGAGCGCATGATGGGCGACGGCGAGGAGGACGGGGAGGGGGACGACGACGGGGAGGGCGAGGCGGACGGCCCGCCCTGGGCGTCGCCCCCGCTGCTCGGGGAGGGCGTCGGCGAGACGGCGGCCCCCCGGCCCGCCCCCGGGCCGGGCATCCACGGCAGGTTGTCGGCCACCAGCAGGGCGCAGCCGAGGGCGACCACGGCCAGACCGACCAGCACCTCCGGCCGGTAGCGGCGACCGCCGGACTGCGGAGCACGCTCGGGCACGCGCGGACCTTCCTGGAATCGGGGCGGGAGCGGGCTCCCCAGCATCCCAGAAATCCGCCACGGCTCGAATCCGGACACCACGGCCCTGGTCATCCCCAGGGCGGGAGATGTCAGGACATTACGCGCCCCCGCTCCCGCCGTCCTCCGCGCTCACCCGCTGCACGACCTCGAAGCCCCACAGCTCGCTCCCCGTCGCGGCGGGGCCGCCGTGCCCGTGCCCATGGCCGTGCCCGTGGCCGTGCCCGGCGGAACCGGCCTCCTTCGCCGCCTCCGCCGCCGCCTGCGCGTGACCCGATTTGAAGGCGCTGCTCTCCAGCCACGACCGGAACGACTCCTCGTCCCTCCACCGCGTGTACACCAGGTACCGGTCGGTGCCCTCCACCGGCCGCAGCAGCATGAACTCCTCGAAGCCCGGCTGCCCCTCCACCAGCCCGGCCCGCTTGGCGAAGCGCTCCTCCAGCGTCCGGCCCTCGCCCTCGGGCACGGTGAGCACGTTGAACTTGACCACGCTCATGGCGGTGTCCCTTCTCGATCGCGACACGTTCGGAATGGATCCGCGATCAGTCTCCACCACTCCCGGCGCATGACCGCGGCAACACCCACTCTTTGCCGACCGCGTACCGCGCCCAGGGCGCGGCGGGCGGCCCGCCCCGCCTGTGGCCAGGCAGGATGCGGGCATCGCCGACCTGGAGGAGCCGTATGCGGGACATCGCCCGGACCGTCGAAGGCCTGGCCGACGGGCTGCGCTCGGACCTGGTGGAGCTGGCGCGCATCCCCTCCATCGCCTTCCCGGGCCACCCGGAGGCGCCGGTGCTGCGCGCCCGCGACCAGGTGGCCGAACTGCTCCGCGCCGCGGGCATGGAGTCCGTCGGCGCCCTGGAGCTGCCCGGCTCCTATCCGGTCGTGACCGGTTCCCTGCCCGCCCCCGAAGGGGCCCCGACGGTACTGCTCTACGCCCACTACGACGTCCAGCCGCCCGGCGACGAGTCCCACTGGGACAGCCCGCCCTTCGAGCCCACCGAGTACGACGCCGGACCGCTGGGACCGGCCATCCGCGCGCGCGGGATCGCCGACGACAAGGCCAACATCCTCGTCCACATCGGAGCGCTCCGCGTCTTCGGCGGCCGCCCGCCCGTGGGGGTCAAGGTGGTCATCGAGGGCCAGGAGGAGTACGGCGGGCCGTTCGACACCTACCCGCCCAGCGATCCGGAGCTGTTCGGCTCCGACGCCATGGTCATCGCCGACATGGGCAACGTCCGCCCCGGCGTGCCCACCTTCACGGTCGCGCTGCGCGGCGACGCCGAGGTCGTGGTCGAGGTCCGCACCCTGGACGGTCCGCGCCACAGCGGCGAGTTCGGGGGAGCGGCGCCCGACGCGCTCATCGCGCTCCTGCACGCACTGTCGACCCTGCACGACGCGGACGGCAACGTGGCCGTGCCGGGGCTGCTCAGCGAGGAGTGGGACGGCACCACCCTGGACGAGGCCGAGTTCCGCCGCATGGCCGGAGTACGGCCGGACGCGCCGCTGATCGGCACCGGGAGCCTGGGGCGCCGCCTGTGGACCGGCCCCGCCATCACCGTCATGGGGTTGGACGCACCCGCCGTCGACACCGCGGCCGCGGCCGTCGTCCCCTACGCGCGCGCCAAGATCAACCTCCGCGTCCACCCGAGGCAGGACGCCGCCGAGGCCCAGCGCGCGCTCGTCCGCCACCTGGAGGGCCTGCGCCCGTTCGGCGTCCCGCTGAGCGTGCACGCCGGGGACTCCGGGTCCGGGTTCGCCGCGCAGACGGGCGGCCCCGCCTACCGCGCCGCCGCCGACGCGATGCGCGAGGCCTGGGGCGCCGAACCGGTGCACATGGCCAGCGGCGGGGCCATCCCCCTCGTGGCCGGGCTGGCCAAGGCCGTCCCCGGCGCGGAGATCCTCCTCTTCGGCGCCCAGGACTCCGAGTCCCACCTGCACGCCCCCAACGAACGCGTCCTGGTGGACGAGCTCAAGCGCGCGGTGGTGGCCGAGGCGGTCTTCTTCCGCGAGTACGCGCGCCGGTACCGGGAGAGGGGGGAGGCGTGAGCAGGGAGTGGCGCTTCCCCAGCGCCCTCACCGTCCTGGCCGTCGTCACCATCGGCGTCTGGCTCGCCGCGTTCCTCATCCCGCCCGGCGCCTACGAGCGCGACGCCGACGGCGCGCCGATCGCGGGCACCTACGCGCGCATCGACGCCGACCGCACCTTCACCGACCGGCTCATGGACCTGTTCCTGTCCCCGGTCAACGGCCTGTACGGCATCCTCGACCCCGGCACCGGCACGGTCGGCCCGGACAACACCGGCGAGCTGTTCGGCAGCGCGGGCGTCTTCCTGTTCGTCCTGGCCATCGGCGCCTTCGTCACCATGGTCTTCGCGACCGGCGCCCTGGAGCGGGCCATCGCCCGGCTGGCCCACCGCCTGCGGCGGCGCGGCGGCCTGCTCGTCGGGGCGGTGATGGGGGTCTTCGCGGTGCTCGGCTCCATCGAGGGCTTCGCCGAGGAGACCCTGGGCTTCTACGGCCTGATCGTCCCGATGGTGCTGGCCCTGGGCTACGACCGGATGACGGCGGCCGGCGCGATCATCCTGGGCGCCGGGGTGGGCGTGCTCGGCTCGACCGTCAACCCCTTCGCCACCGGGGTCGCCTCCTCGGCCGCCGGGGTGTCCCTCGGCGACGGGCTTCCGCTGCGCCTGCTGATGTGGGCCGTGCTCACCGCCGTCACCATCGGCTACGTCCTGCGCTACGCCGCGCGCGTGCGGGCGCGCCCCGAACGCTCGCTCACCGGGTTCCTGCCCGGGGACGCCGGGGCGGCCGAAAACGCCGCCCGGGGCGCCGAACCCGAGCCGCTGACCCCGACCCACCGCGTCGTCGTGTCCTTCATGGGGCTGGTGTTCGCCTTCATGGTGTTCGCGGTCGTCCCGTGGGCGAGCGTGGTCACCGGCGACGCGGCCGCCGCGCCCTACCCCTGGCAGCTCGACTGGTCCTTCGGGCAGCTCTCGGCGCTGTTCATCGTCGCGGCGATCGTGGTCGGCCTGGTCGGCCGGATGGGGGAGGCGCGCCTCACCGACACGCTGGTGCGCGGCGCCGCCGACTTCATCGGCCCGGCGCTGGTGATCGTGGCCGCGCGCGGCGTCACGGTGATCATGAACAACGCGCGGATCACCGACACCGTGCTGCACTCCATGGAGGCGGCGGTGTCGGGGACCTCCTCGGCGGTGTTCGCGGTGCTGGTGTTCGCGGTGAACCTGCCGCTGGCGTTCCTGATCCCCTCCACCTCGGGCCACTCCACGCTGGCGATGCCGGTCCTGGCCCCGCTGGCGCACTTCGCCGGGGTCCCGGCCGACATCGTGGTCACCGCCTGGCAGGCCGCCTCGGGGTGGATGAACCTGTGGGTGCCCACCACCGCGGTGGTGATGGGCGGCCTGGCGCTGGCGAAGGTGGGCTACGGCGCCTACCTGCGGTTCGTCGCGCCGCTGCTGGGCCTGCTGTTCGTGCTGGTGTGCGTGTTCGTCGGCGCGGCCGCCGCCCTGGCCTGAGGCGGGCGAAGGAGGGCGGCGGCCGCGCCGGAAGGGGCGGCCTAGTGCCTGGCGCGGCGGGCGCGCAGGGCCTCCAGGCCGGCGGGGGTCAGGCTGCCGTGGAACCGCACGCGCGAGTACCCGCCGTCGGGGAAGACGTCGATGCGCGCGTGGGTGGCCTGGGGCGCCCCGTCGAGCAGGAACCGGTGCGGGGAGTCGGGCTGCAGGCGGGTGCGCGGCAGCACCGTCGTCCACACCGACGGGTCGGACAGGTCGCCCTTGGCGGCGTCGGCGAAGGACACCTCGATCCACCCGGCGGCGTTGCCCTTGAGGTAGGCGGTGTCGATCTCGATCGCCCGTACCTCGCCGTGCGCGGCCAGGCGGTAGAGCACCCAGTCGTTGCTCTCCCGGACGCGGCGGCGGCGGTTCTCCCAGCCGTCGTCCATCTTGCGGGAGCGGCCGGGGAGGATGGTGTTCTCGGGCGGGGAGTAGAAGCGGTCGGAGGCGTCCTCGACGACGCCGCCGTTCTCCAGCGCGGCCAGGTCGAAGGTGCCCAGGGCGGACAGCCACTCGGGGTCGGGGACGACCTCGCCGTGCACGCGGAGGCGGGCGATGCCGCCGTCGGGGTACTGCTTGAGGCGCAGGTGGGTCCAGCGCCGCTCGCTGTCCACGGCGAACCCGTTGGCGGCGTGCCCGCGCAGCTGGGAGCGGGGAACGATCTCGGTCCACTCGGCCTCGAGCAGCTCCTCGGGGGAGGGGGTGCCCGGCAGGCAGACGGCCTCGACCGAGGCCTGCTGGGGGTAGTTGCCGCGGAAGTGGGCGGTGTCGACCATCACGCCGCGCACCACGCCGGGCAGGCCCAGACGGATGAGCGCCCAGTCGTGGGCGCCGTCGCCGGGGAAGGGCTCCTCGGCGGTGTTGCGCCGCCGCCGGGTCTCCCAGCCGTCCATGACCTTGCCCTTGTGCCCGAAGGCCTCGGGGTCGAACTCCGCCGGCCCGGGCTTGAGCAGGTTCTCGCGGTGGGCGAAGAACTCGTCGTTGGCGGCCACGACGGAGCCGCCCAGGCGGCGGTCGGCCAGGTCGACCAGGCCGGTGAAGGCGTGCTCGGTACTCCGGTAGTCGGCCCAGGGGTCGCCGCCGGAGTAGGGCCGGGCGTCGTGGGCGTGCGGATCGGTCGGGGCCTCGGCCACGGTGCTCCTCACTGTCGGGGATGTGAATTTTGTACCGTTCAAGACGCGTACGTCCCCCAGTGTGCTCCCGGACGATCTTTCGTGTCCATCGACGATTACTGTTCAGACTGTTCATGATCACTGAACGGTTGCGCCGGGCCCTCGGCGTGCTCGGCCGCCGCCCGCTGCAGCGCCCCCAGCACCCGGGCCAGCCGCGGCCGCCCGCCCGCGCCCGCGCGCACCGCCGCCACCACGTGCCGCAGCGGGCGGTCGGCGCGCAGCTCGCGCACGGCCACCCCGGGCCGGGCCGCCGGGGCCGCCAGCCGCGGCACCAGCGCCACCCCCATCCCGGCCTCCACCAGGGACAGCACCGCCGACCAGTCGGCGGCCGAGTGCGCCTGGTCGGGGGTGAACCCGGCCGCCGCGCAGGCGTGCTCGGTGATCTGCCGCCACGGCCCGGAGTCGCCGAAGATCCACGGCTCCTCGGCCAGGTCGGCCAGGCGCAGCCCGGGCGCGGCGGCCAGCCGGTGGTGCGCGGGCAGCGCCGCCCGCAGCGGGTCGGCCAGCAGCACCGTGCGCTCGAAGGTGGCATCGCGCGGGGAGGGGGCGTCGGCCGCCAGCGACAGCGCCAGGTCCACCTCCCCGGCGGCCAGCAGCTCGTAGGCCTCGGCGGCCTCGGCCTCGCGCACCCGCACCGCCAGGTCGGGCCAGCGCCGCCGCAGGTCGGCCGCGGCCGGGACGACCAGCGCCGGGATCGCGGTGGCGAACGCGCCCACGGCCACCCGCCCGGCCTCGCCGCGGGCGAAGGCCTCCAGCTCGGCCTCGGCCCGCTCCAGCTCGGCGAAGACGGCGTCGCCGTGGCGCAGCAGCACATGGGCGGCGTCGGTCAGGCGCACCCGCCGCCCGTGCGCCTCCAGCAGCTGCACCCCCGTCTCCCGGGACAACCCGGCGAGCTGCTGGGACACGGCGGAGGGGGTCATGTTCAAGGCCTCGGCGGTGGCCCGGACGGTGCGGTGCTCACCGAGCGCGCGCAGCACCCGCAGCTTGCGCAGATCCCAGTCGGTCATACCGCAAAGGGTAAGTGCGCCTGAACGGTCGCGCACCGACCGTTCAGCGGTTCCGGGAACGGCGTGCGCGCCCGCGCCGTGCGGCTCGGTACCCTCGGACGGGTCGTGTTCTCCCCAATGAAGGCTAGGTAGGGCAGCCGTGCGCATCGCGAGATTCTCTTCCGGGGACGACGTCGGGTTCGGCCTGGTCGACACCGACGCCGAGAGCGGGCAGGAGTTCGTGTCCCGCATCAGCGGGCACCCCCTGCTCGGCAACATCCAGCTGACCGGGGAGCGCGCCAAGCTGGAGGACGTGCGGCTGCTGTCGCCGGTGCTGCCCAGCAAGGTGGTGTGCATCGGCAAGAACTACGCCGACCACGTCGAGGAGATGAAGCACGTGACCGGCGGGGCCACGGCCGAGCCGGTGGTCTTCCTCAAGCCCTCCACCGCGGTGACCGGGCCGGGCGACCCGGTGTTCTACCCGGCGGCCTCCTCGCAGGTGGAGTACGAGGGCGAGCTGGCCGTGGTCATCGGGCGGATGGGCCGAGAGGTGCCGGTGGAGCGCGCCAAGGAGATGGTGTTCGGCTACACCGTCGCCAACGACGTGACCGCCCGCGACCTGCAGCGCACCGACAAGCAGTGGACGCGGGCCAAGGGGTTCGACTCCTTCTGCCCGGTCGGGCCGTGGGTGGAGACCGGCCTGACCGTGGAGGAGGCCTCCGACCTGCGCATCACCACCACCGTGGACGGCGAGGTGCGCCAGGACGCGCGCACCTCGGCCCTGATGCACCCCATCCCCGAGCTGATCTCCTACGTCAGCTCCTTCATGACCCTGCTGCCCGGGGACATCATCCTGACCGGCACCCCGGCCGGGGTCGGGCCGGTCGAGCCCGGGCAGCGCGTCAGCGTCGCGGTGGAGGGGGTCGGCGAGCTGTCCAACCCCGTGGTCACCCGGGAGTAGACCCGGGGGCGACCGCCTCCTCGACCGCCTCCGCCGGGAGCGCCGCCCCCTTCGGGAATCCGAAGAGCGCGGTGAGCACGAACCCGGCGACGTAGCCCACCAGCAGCCCGCCGCCGTAGACCGCCACGGCCGGTCCGATCCCGGCGCTGCCCTGCACCAGCGGGAACAGCGCCCACCCGGATGGGCCGATGGCGGTCGACCCGGTGGTCGCCCACAGCTGGCCCATCAGCCCCACGAACGCGCCGCCGACGGCGCCGCCCGCGCAGGCGGTGATGAACGGGCGGCCCAGCGGCAGCGTCACGCCGTAGATGAGCGGCTCGCCCACGCCCAGCAGGCCCGCGGGCAGGGCGGAGCGGACGGTGGCGCGGATGCCCGCGTCGTGCTTCAAGCGCCGGTAGACCGCCAGCGCCGCGCCCACCTGCCCGGCACCGGCCATGGACAGGATCGGCAGCAGGGTGGTGTAGCCCTCCAGGTCGATGAGGGTGGTGTGGATGGGGATGAGGGCCTGGTGCAGGCCGAGCATCACCAGCGGCAGGAAGAGCCCGCCCAGCACCAGCCCGGCGAAGGCTCCCGCGGTCCCCAGCAGCCAATCGGCCCCCGCCCCGATCGCCTCGGACAGGGCACCGGCGGCCAGCATCAGCCCGAAGACCGTGGCCAGGCCCGCCACCAGCACCGCGATGGTGGGGGTGAGCAGCACGTCCAGGGTGCCGGGCATGTGGCGGCGCACCCGGCGCTCCACATAGGCGCACAGCACCGCCGCGCCGAGGGCGCCCAGCACGCCGCCCTGGCCGGGGGAGAGGGCGGTGCCGAAGACCTGCACGTCGGCGACCCCGGCGAAGGGGATGATGGCGGCGACGGCGCCGCCCAGCACGGGGGTGCCGCCGAACTCCTTGGCGGCGTTCATTCCGACGAACACGGTGATCAGCGACATGAAGCCGGAGCTGATCGCGGTGAGCGCGGGGACGGCGCCCTCCAGCCAGCCGAGGTTGCGCAGCAGGCCGGTGACCCCGGCGATGATGCCGCAGGCGATGAGGGCGGGGATGAGTGGGACGAAGATGTTGGCGATGCGGCGCAGGAAGAGCTTGAAGGGGGTGGCGTTGCGGCGCTTGTTGGCGGCCCGGATGGCCGCGCCCCGCTCCGCGAGCTCCTCGGCCGTATCCGTCCCGCCCTGCTCTCCGTCGCCTGCTCTCTCCTCCTCCACCAGTCTCCCGAAGGCGGCGGCGACGGCGTTCACCGCCTGGGGGCCGACCACCACCTGGTAGGTGTCGTCCTCGACGACGCCGAGGACGCCGGGCAGGGCGCGCACGTCGGCGTCGCGGACCCGCGACCGGTCGGCCAGGCCGAGCCGCAGGCGGCTGATGCAGTTCGCCACCGAGGTGACGTTGGCGGCGCCGCCGACGAGCGGGAGCAGCGCGCGGGCGGTGTCCTCGGGCCTCGGGGCGGTGCCGGGGCCGGACCGGTCGGACATGGGGGGCTCCTTTCAACCGGGGGGCGCCGTGGCCTCAGGGGGCGGCGGCGATGGCCTCGCGCAGGCGCCCGTCGCTGTCGCGCAGCAGGCGGACGGCGGTCGCGGCGTCGACGTCGGCGGCGAGGACGAGGATGGCCTCCTTGACCGCGCCGCCGGTGGAGGTGAGGGCGGCCTCGGCGTCCTCGGGGGAGGCGCCGGTGGCGGCCTCGACGATGCCCAGGGAGCGGGCGCGCAGCTTCTCGTTGGTGGCGCGCAGGTCCACCATGAGGTTCCCGTAGGTCTTGCCGAGGCGGATCATGACGACGGTGGAGAGCATGTTGAGCACGAGCTTCTGCGCCGTCCCGGCCTTGAGCCGGGTGGACCCGGCGATCAGCTCGGGGCCGACGACGACCTCCACGGGGTGCTCGGCGGCGGCGCCCAGCGGGGAGCCGGGGTTGCAGGAGACGCCGACGGTCAGCGCCCCGGCCGCGCGGGCGGTGCGCACGGCCTGCACGGCGTAGGGGGTGCGCCCGGAGGCCGAGACGCCCACGACGGTGTCGTTGGGCCCAACGCCCAGGCCGGTGATGTCGGCGGCGGCCGCGGCGGTATCGTCCTCGGCGCCCTCCACGGCGGTTCCGATGGCTCCCGGACCGCCCGCGATGAGCCCGACGACCTGCGCGGGGTCGGTGCCGAAGGTGGGAGGGCACTCGGAGGCGTCGAGCACCCCGAGGCGCCCTGCGGTGCCCGCGCCGGCGTAGATGAGCCGCCCGCCGCGGCGCATGCGCTCGGCGGCGGCGTCCACCGCGGCGGCGAGCGCGGGCACGGCGTCGGCGACGGCGGCGGGGACCTTGGCGTCCTCGGCGTTCATGGTGCGCAGGATGTCCGCCGTGGCCATCCGGTCGATGTCGGCGAGGTCGTCCCGGCGCGCCTCGGTCGCCAACCCGGCGAGCTCGTCCCGCAGTCCCCGATGGTCGAGCCCTTGGTGGTCGGTCCCGGTACTGGCCATGCGTGCGCCCCTCCTGGTGAAGGTTTCCTTCCTCGCCCTTCAATCCTCAGAAGGTAATTTTCCCACTGGTGCGCCGGAAACGCACAGCCCGAGTGACATGCCTCACATATCGCCCTGGCCGTGCGTCCGGGCAGTGGCCTGCGCGTGATCTTTGGCGGGTAGTCCTGTATGCGGCATTCCTCGGTGTTCGCCTAGGTCAGTCGCTTGGTCCCGCGTTGAGAGGTCTCCCGATGCCGGTTCCGAACCGCCTCCGCGGCCGGGTGTCCGCCGTCCCGGCCGCTGTGCTCTCCGCCGTGCTCGCCGTCGTCCTCGTGGCCGGGTGCGGGAGCGACGGGGCGCAGGACGGGGGCGGGGCCTCCGGCCCCGGGGGCGCCGCTCCGCTCGGGGACGGCGGGCGCGGGGTCCGGGTCATGGCGGTCGGGGACTCCCTCACCCATGGCGGGACCGGCGACCTCACCTGGCGCTACCGGCTCTGGAACCACCTCTCCGACACCGACCCCGGCCTGGAGTTCGTCGGCCCGCGCGACGGGGTCGAGAACCGCGCCACCGAGGGCGAGGACGAGCACGACGGCTACGCCGACCCCGGCTTCGACACCGCCCACGACGCCATGTGGGGCCGCACCCTCGACGACGCCTCCCGGGAGATCGGCGGCACCGTCGCCGAGTACGACCCCGACGTCCTCCTCGTCCTCCTCGGCATCAACGACCTCGGCTGGCTGGGTGCTGGGCCCGACCGCATGCACGAGCGGGTCCGGGGCCTCCTGGACGAGGCGCGCAAGGGCGACGACCCGCCCCAGGTGGTCCTGTCCGGCGTCCTCCCCACCCAGCGCGGAGTGGACGACCCCTCCTTCTCCGCCAAGGCCGGCGCCTACAACTCCGGCCTGGACGCCATCGCCGAAGAGGAGTCCCGCGCCGGCGCCCGCGTCGTCCACCTCGACATCGCCGACGCCGAGTCCTACGTCCCCGACCGCGACACCTACGACGGCACCCACCCCAACGCCCGGGGCGAGCTCAAGATCGCGGCCGCCTTCGCCGACGCCCTGCACACCGAGTTCGGCTACGGCGCGGCCTACCCCCGCCCGCTCCCCGAGACCGAGTTCGGGCCGCAGGCGGCCCCCGAGCCGGCCGCCGAACTCGTCCCCGGCCAGGGCGCCGTCGTGACCTGGGATCCCGTCCCGGGAGCGACCACCTACCGCGTGCGCTGGAAGCAGCGCGGGGAAGGGGGACCTGAAGGCGCGGACCAGGTCTGGTCGCGCGCCCGGCCGCTCCCCGCCCACGTGCGCACCTGGGCCCTGGAGGACGTCGAACCCGGCTCCGAGTACACCTTCCAGGTCCGCGCCGACAAGGGGTGGCACAAGGGCGACTACTCCGACGGGGTCGTGGTCTCCGCGCACGCGTGACGGGGGTCAGGGAAACCACCGGTCTGCGCCCGCGGACCTTCCGGGCCCACCGCCGCCGCGACTAGCGTTCGAGGCAGCCGCGACGGCGTCGGCGCCGGTGGGCGGGGGTCTCGCGGATCCCCGACCGACCGGATGGTCGGTCGTGTCGCGGACTCCCCCGGCGCCGCGCGCCGCGACCCGAGAGGAGCCCATGGACGGCCCAGTCCTGTCGGTCGAGCACCTCACCGTCGCCTTCGGCGGCCTCACCGCACTCGACCGCGTCACCTTCGACGTGCCCCACCGCAGCGTCGTCGGGCTGATCGGCCCCAACGGCGCCGGCAAGACCACCGTGTTCAACGCGGTCAGCGGCGTCGTCCGCCCCCGCGAGGGCACCCTGCGGCGGCACGGCCGCCCGCTCCGCCGCCACCGCCCCCACCACCTGCCGCGCCTGGGCATCTCCCGCATGCTGCAGGGTCTGGGCCTGTTCCCCGGGATGACCGTGCTGGAGAACGTGATGGTGGGCGCCGACCCGCTGGCCACCGGCGGCCTGCCCGGCATGCTCACCGGCCTGGGCCGCGCCCCGCGCGACGAGCGCCGGGTGCGCGGGCGGGCCGAGGCCGCCCTCCACGAGTTCGGCGTCGCCGACGCCGCCCACGCCCTGCCCGGCACCCTGCCCTACGGCGTGCAGAAGCGCGTGGCCCTGGCCCGCGCCTGCGTCTGCTTCCCGGAGCTGCTGCTGCTCGACGAGCCCGCCTCCGGACTGGCCGCCGACGAGGTCTCCGAGCTGGCCGAGCGGGTGCGGATGATGCGCGCCCACGGGTCGGTGCTCCTGGTCGAGCACCACATGGACCTGGTCATGCGGGTGTGCGACCGCGTCGTGGTGCTCGACTTCGGCCGGGTGATCGCCGACGGGACACCGGACGAGGTGCGCGCCGACCCCGCCGTCGAGCGCGCCTACCTGGGGCCGCCCGAGGACGACGGCGACCTGCTCGCCCCCGGCGGCCCCGGGGAGGCCCACGATGGCCGCTGACCCCGCCCTGCGCACCGAGGGCCTCACCGTCCACTACGGCGCCGTCCGCGCCCTCGACGCCGTCGACCTGGAGGTCGCCCCCGGCGCCCTGCACGCCGTCCTGGGCGCCAACGGCGCCGGGAAGACCACCTTCCTGCGCGCCGCCTCCGGACTCCACCCGCCCCGCTCCGGCCGCGTCCTGCTCTTCGGCGAGGACGTCACCGGCGCCCCCGCCGAGGAGCTGGTCCGCCGCGGCCTGCTGCACGTGCCCGAGGGCGGCGGCGTGCTCACCGAGCTCACCGTGGAGGAGAACCTGCGCCTGGGCGGCCTGGTCCGCCGGGGCCGGGCCGCCCGTGCCGCCGCGCTCGGCGAGGTCTACGACCTCTTCGCGCCCCTGCGCGAGCGCCGCACCCGCTCGGCCTCCTCCCTCTCCGGGGGCGAGCGCCAGATGCTCGCCATCGGCAGGGCGCTGATGGCCGGGCCGCGCGTCGTCCTCCTGGACGAGCCCTCGCTCGGCCTGGCGCCGCTGATCACCCGCCGCATCATGCACCTGCTCCAGGACCTGCGGTCCCGCACCGGCCTGACGGTCGTCCTCGTCGAGCAGAACGCCCGCACCGCGCTGCGCGCCGCCGACCGCGCCCACGTCCTGGACCAGGGCGCCGTCGCCGCCGAGGGCCCATCGGCCGACCTGCTCGGCGACCCCCGCGTCCGCGCCGCCTACCTCGGTCTGTGAGGGAGCCGACCATGCAGCACTTCGCCGACCTCACCCTGAACGGGCTGGCCTCCGGCGCCGTCTACGCCGCCCTGGCCCTGTCCCTGGTGCTGATCTACCAGGCCACCCGGGTGCTCAACTTCGCCCAGCCCGCCTTCGCGCTGGTCTCGGCCTACCTGGCCTACGCCGTCACCGCCGCCACCGGCTCCTACTGGGCGGGCTTCGCCGCGGCGCTCGCGGCCGGCGGCCTGCTGGGCGCGGGCACCGAACGGCTGCTCATCCGCCCGCTGCGCAACGCCTCCCCGCTCAGCCCCATCATCGCCACCCTCGGCCTGCTGATGGTCCTGCAGGGCGCCGTGGGCATGGTGTGGGGCAACGAGCCGCTGTCCTTCGCCTACCCGCTGGACTACCGCGGCCGCTTCTCCCCGGCCGACGCCTTCGCCCTGGCCTCGGTCCTGCTCGTGGCCCTCGCCCTGTTCGCCCTGTACCGCTTCACCCCCGCCGGGCTGCGCATGCGCGCCGCCGCCATCCGGCCCGAGGCCGCGCGCCTGTCCGGGGTGCGGGTGGGCGCGGTGCTGGCCGGCGCCTGGGCACTGGCCTCGGCCATCGGCGCGCTGGCCGGGATGCTCGCCGCGCCGCCGTTCCTCACCCCCAACGCCTTCGACGCGGTCTTCGTGTTCGCCATCGCCGCCGCCGTCGCGGGCGGCCTGGAGAACCCCTTCGGCGCCGTGGCCGGGGGCCTGGCCGTCGGCGTGCTGCTGTCCTACGTCACCGGCTATGTGGGCCCCGAACTGACCGCGCTCGCCGCCCTGGTGGTGCTGCTGACCGTGCTCGCCCTCAAACCGGACGGCCTGTTCTCCCGGGCCGCCGCCCGAAAGGTCTGACCATGGCCCCGTCCACCCACCCGCTCCTGCGCCACGGCCTGTGGGCGCTCGCGGCCCTGGCCGCCGTGGCCCTCCTGACCGCGGCCACCGGCCCCGTCACCGACCTGCGCGTCGCCGACGTGGGACTGCACCTGCTCGCCGTCGCCGGGCTGCAGCTCCTCGTGGGCACCAGCGGCCAGGTGTCGCTGGGCCACGGCGCCTTCATGTTCGTCGGGGCCTACACCATGGCCCTGCTGGTGGTGAACCTGCCCGCCGTCCCCCTGGCGGCCGGCATGGCCGCCGCCTGCGCCGCCGGGTGCCTGGCCGGCCTGGCCGTCGGCGCGGCGACCGCCCGCCTGCACGGCCCCTACCTGGCGGGCGCGACGCTGATGCTGGCGGTGGGCCTGCCCGCCGTCGCCCTGCGCTTCCCGGACCTGCTGGGCGGCGCCAACGGCCTGGCGTTCACGGCCATCGGCGCGCCCCCGGCCCTGTCCGGCCTGGTCGACGACACCCAGTGGCGGGCGCTGGTGGTCTGGACGGCCGCGCTCCTCGGGCTGGTGGTGCTGGCCACGGCGACCCGCGGGCGCCTCGGCCGCCACCTGCGCGCGCTGCGCGACGACCCCACCGCCGCGGCGCTGTCGGGCATCCCCGTCGGCCGCGCGCGGGTCACCGCGTTCGTGATCAGCGCCGGCGCGGGCTCCCTGGCCGGGGCCTGCCAGGCCTACGTGCTCGGCACCGCCACCCCGTCCACCTACGCGCTGACGCTGTCCCTGGTGCTGCTCGCCGCGCTCGTCCTGGGCGGCCTGGGCAGCCTGTGGGGCGCCTTCTGGGCGGCGCTGGCCATCGTCTACGTGGAGGTCGCCGGGACCGAGCTCGCCCACGCCCTGCACCTGGACACCGACGTGCGCAACAACCTGCCCGTGGTGTTCTTCGGCGCCGTCCTGATCACGGTCGTCCTGGCCTGGCCGCGCGGCGTGCACGGCGCCCTGGCCGCCCTCGGCCGCCGCTTCCGCACCCCCCTTCAGACGGGAGAAGCACGATGAGAACCGATCCGACACGCGCGGCACGGCCCCTGGCGGCCGCCGCCCTGGCCCTGGCCCTGCTGGCGGCCGGGTGCACCGGCGCCGGGCAGACCGGCGACCAGGAGGCGGCCGACCTCGACGTCTCCACCGGGGTGACCGACGACACCGTCACCATCGGCGCGCACATGCCCCTGACCGGGCCCGCCGCCCCGGGGTACAGCCAGATCTCCGTCGGCGCCCAGGCGGTGTACGACTTCGTCAACGCCAACGGCGGGGTGCACGGGCGCACCATCGAGTACATCGCCGAGGACGACGCCTACGACCCGACCCGCACCGTCGAGGTCACCCGGGGCCTGGTGCACGACGACGAGATCTTCGCCATGGTGGGCGGGCTCGGCACCCCCACCCACTCCAAGGTCGTCGACTTCCTCAACACCGAGGGCGTGCCCGACCTGTTCCCCTCCTCCGGGGCGCTGATGTGGAACGACCCCGAGAAGTACCCGCTGACCTACGGCTACCAGGTCGACTACACCAAGGAGTCGAAGATCCTCGGCGAGTACGTCTCCGAGGAGTTCGGGGACGCCGAGGTCGGCTACCTGCTGCAGAACGACGACGTGGGCGTGGACTCCCAGCGGGGCCTGGACATGTACCTGTCCGACCAGTCCGTGGCCGTGGAGCACTACGAGTCCGGCGCCGAGGACCTGTCCGCCCAGATCGCCGGGCTGGAGCGGGAGGGGGCCGAGGTGGTGGTCTGCGCCTGCATCCCCAACTACGTGGCGCTGGCGCTTCTGGAGTCGGCCCGCACCGGCTACGACCCGCAGTTCATCACCAGCAGCATCGGCGGCGACACGGTCACCCTGCGCGGGCTGCTGTCGTCCTTCACCGAGGAGTCCGGCTCCGGCGGCGAACCCGACGACTTCCTGGACGGGCTGATGACGCTGGGCTACCTCCCTCCGGTCGAACTGGACGGTGACGACCCGTGGGTCGACTTCCTCCGCGGGGTCTACGACGAGTACGGCGGGGACGCCCCGATCAGCAACACCACCGTCTACGGCATGGTGCAGGCGGTCATGTTCGTGCAGGCGCTGGAGGCGGCGGGGGAGGACCCCACCCGCGCATCGCTCATCGAGGCCCTGGAGTCGATGGACGGGGCGGGGCCCGGCCTGGTGCCCTTCTCCTCCACCGCCGAGGACCGCGGCGGGTTCGCCGGGGGCTTCATCACCCGCTACGAGGACGGCGGGCTGGAGATCGTGCGCGATCCGGCGGTGACCGACAACGCCGAGGGCGACATCGAACCGGCCGAGGTCGACCGGCCGCTCCCCGAGGACATCGGCCCTCTCGCGCAGGGGTGAGGCGCGCCCGCGCGCAGCCGTGGGCCCCGGGGCGGTGCCGCTTCGCCGCCCTGGGGCCGCATCCTGCGCCGATAGGCTTGGGCGGGTGAGTGAGACTTCGATTCGCGTTCGCTTCGCGCCGTCCCCGACGGGCATGTTCCACGTCGGCGGCGCCCGTTCCGCACTGTTCAACTGGGCGCTGGCCCAGCAGACGCCCGAGGGCCGGTTCGTGCTCCGCATCGAGGACACCGACGCCGCCCGCAACAAGCCCGAGTGGACCGAGGGCATCATCAGCGCCCTGGCCTGGCTCGGCATCTCCGAGGCGGACCCCCACTTCGAGGGGCCCTACTTCCAGTCGGCCTACGCCGACAAGCACAAGGAGACCGCCGAGCGCCTCTACTCCGGCGGCAAGGCCTACTACTGCGACTGCACCCGCGAGCAGGTGCAGGAGCGCCGCGGCAACCCCCACCTGGGCTACGACGGCTTCTGCCGCGACCGCGGCCTGGAGCCGGGCGCCGGGCGCGCCCTGCGCTTCCGCGTCCCCGGCGGCGGGCCGACCGTGGTCGACGACAAGATCCGCGGCCGCGTGGAGTTCGACCACGACAACATCGAGGACTTCGTCATCGCGCGCGCCGACGGCTCCCCGCTGTTCGTGCTGGCCAACGTGGTCGACGACGTCGAGATGGGCGTCAACGAGGTGATCCGCGGCGAGGAGCACCTGTCCAACACCCCCAAGCAGCAGCTGCTCTGGGAGGCGCTGGGCCACACCCCGCCGGTCTGGGCGCACCTGCCGGTCATCGTCAACGAGAAGCGGCAGAAGCTGTCCAAGCGCCGCGACAAGGTCGCCCTGGAGTCCTACCAGGACGAGGGCTACCTGCCCGAGGCGATGGTCAACTACCTGATGCTGCTGGGCTGGGCCCCGGGCGAGGACCGGGAGATCATGCCCTGGGAGCAGATGCAGCCGCTGTTCGACATCTCCGACGTGAACAGCTCCAGCGCCTTCTTCGACGAGAAGAAGCTGCGCGCCTTCAACGGCGAGTACATCCGCGCCCTGGACGCCGACGAGTTCGTCGAGCGGTGCCGCCCCTACCTGGCCCCCGACAGGACCCCCTGGCCCGCGGACGCCTTCGACGAGAAGGCGTTCCGCGCCGTCGCGCCGCTGGCCCAGAGCCGCATCGCGGTGCTCAGCGAGATCGTTCCCAACGTCGACTTCCTGTTCCTGGACGAGCCCGTCTTCGACGAGAAGTCCTGGAACAAGGCGATGAAGCCCGGCGTGGGCGAGGAGATGCTGTCGGCCGCCCTGGAGCGCTTCAGCGACCCCGGGCAGGTCTGGGAGGCCGAGGCCCTCAAGACCGCCCTGGAGGAGGTCGGCCAGGCCCAGGGCCTCAAGCTCGGCAAGGCGCAGGCGCCGGTGCGCGTGGCCGTGACCGGGAGGACCGTGGGGCTGCCGCTGTTCGAGTCCCTGGAGCTGCTCGGCCGCGACCGCGTGCGCGCGCGCCTCAAGGCCGCGCTGGAGCGTGTGCGCGCCGAGCAGGAGCGGGAGCAGGCCGACGCGTCGGCGGGGTAGGACCGCCGGACCGGGGTGGCCGGGTGCACACCGGCCGCCCCCGGAATCCGGTTCGCGAGTACTCCGGAAGTCCGCTAAAGTTGAGCACGTCGCCGCGGGGGACAGGCCCGAAAGGGAAGGCCCCCGGGGAAAAGCACTGGGGTATGGTGTAATCGGCAGCACGACTGATTCTGGTTCAGTTAGTCTAGGTTCGAGTCCTGGTACCCCAGCCAACGGCCTCCCGGCAGGGAGGTCGCGGGACCGGTAGAACGGTTCTCTTGGGCCCCCGTCGTCTAGTGGCCTAGGACGCCGCCCTCTCAAGGCGGTAACGGCGGTTCGAATCCGCTCGGGGGTACGCAGCAGGGAGAGGCTCCCACCCGATGGGAGCCTTTTTACTGGAGCAGGCCGGATCCGGCCGGGCCCACAGGGGTCCGATAGGATGAGGCACGAATAGGCCCCCGTCGTCTAGTGGCCTAGGACGCCGCCCTCTCAAGGCGGTAACGGCGGTTCGAATCCGCTCGGGGGTACCAGGAGGAGCCCGGACTCATCGCGAGTCCGGGCTTTTTCGTATGCCGGGCACCGCACGGCGGACTGTGCCGTGGATCACCCCGCCGGCCCGTCACGGCCCGGCGGGCCGCCGTGTCCCCCTGTCGACGAACCGCGTCCGCGATCGACGACGAAAGGCAGGCGACCCATGAAGCGCGTCACCGTCCGGGACCAGATCCCCGAGATCTACGGCAAGATCCTGGAGGCCGGCCCCGAGCTGCAGAAGATCCTCGGGGACACCCTGGCCGAGCTGGTGAAGCTGCGCGTGTCCTACATCAACGGGTGCGCGTTCTGCATCGACAAGCACACCACCGACGCCCTGGACCTGGGCGAGTCGCGGCAGCGGCTGTTCCTGCTGGCCGCCTGGCGCGAGGCGCCCGCGCACTTCACCGAGGCCGAGCAGGCGGCGCTGGAGCTGGTCGACCAGGTCACCCGCCTGGGTGAGCACGGGGTGAGCGACGAGGCCTACGCCGGTGCCGCCGAGCACTTCGACGAGCGGGAGACCGCGGCGCTGATCCTGGCCGCCGCGCACATGAACCTGCTCAACCGGGTCGCCATCACCACGCACCTGCACCCGCCGCGGCGGCGCTCCTAGGCCGTCCCTTCTCGACATCGGCGACCATCTCGCGCACCCGCCCGGCGACGGCCCCGGGCCGGGTGCGCGGGACCCAGTGCCCTCCCGCGACGCGGCGGAGCCGGAAGTCCTCGCACCACTGGGCGGCGGAGGCCTGGAGGCTCTCGACCATGAACAGCTCGTGCGTGGGGGCGAGCACCTGGACGGGCACGGCGGTGCGCCGCGGCTGCGGGCGCAGCAGCCGGTCGCGCATGTTCACCCGGTACAGCTCCAGCCCGTTCAGGTGGTTGCGCAGGGAGCGCTTGTCCCGGGGCGGGCGGCCCTTCGGCGGGCCGACGCGCTCCAGCGCGCGCACGGCGGCGCCGCCGATCCCGGTGAGCCAGGCGAACTCGGGCACCCAGGGAAGGTGGAAGAAGCCGATGTAGGCCGAGCGCAGCGCCTCGTCGGCCACCTCCGCCAGCGCGCGCGGGCTCGGGCGCAGTCGGGAGCGCAGCCAGTGCGCCGCATGGTCCAGGCAGGGCCCCGAGACGGAGGTGTAGGACGCGAACAGGCGCGCGTGGCGCTCCTCGGTGACGGTGTGCCAGGCGGCGAGGGAGCCCCAGTCGTGGGCGAGCAGGTGCACGGGGCGGTCGGGGCTCGCGGCGGCGGCGACGCGGGCCATGTCGTCGGCGAGGCGGTCCAGGGCGTACCCGGACCGCTCACGCGGCGCGGGAGAGGCGCCGGCGCCGCGGACGTCGTAGACGACGACGCGGTGGTCGGCCGCGAGGTCGGTGACGACGCCCTCCCAGACCAAGGAGTCGTCGGGGTAGCCGTGGACGCACAGCACGGTGGGCGCGCCGGGGTCGCCGTAGGAGCGCGCCGCGAGCACGAGCCCGTCCCCGGTGGTGACGGAGAAGCGCACGGAAGTGGTGCCGGTCACATCGGTGCGAGACATGGCGTCATGTTAGACAAGGTGTCGATAAGCGGCGAGGGGCGGGGGCGATTCCGTTCCGCGCGCCTTGGGCAGGAATGGGGACATGCGAACGCGACCGCGGGCGCCGCGGGCCGCTGCGGCCCTCGCCGTCCTCCTCCTCTCGGCCCCGGCCTGCGCGGGCGGGGGCGGTGACCCCCAGGAGGCGGACGGCCCCGGCGAGGCGTCGGGCTCCGGCGAGGACGCCGCCGGGGAGCAGGAGCGCCTGCTGCCGCCCGGCGAGCCGGAGACCGTGGCCACCGGGCTGGACGTTCCCTGGGAGATGGAGTTCCTGCCGGACGGGTCGGCCCTGGTCGGCGAGCGCGAGTCGGGCCGGGTGCTGCGCGTCGATGCGGACGCCGGCACCGCGCCCGAGGAGGTCGGCACCGTCGAGGGGGTCAGTGCCGGCGGCGAGGGCGGGCTGCTGGGCCTGGCGGTGGAGCCCGGGTCCGGCGACGGGGGCGGGGACGTGTACGCCTACTACACGGCCGACACCGAGAACCGGATCGTGCGCATGCCCTACACCCCCGAGGACGGGCTGGGCGAGCAGGAGGTGGTCGCCGACGGCATCCCCAAGGCGCGCTTCCACAACGGGGGCCGGATCGAGTTCGGGCCGGACGGCCTGCTGTACGCGGGCACGGGCGACGCCGGGCAGGGGGACGCGGCCCAGGACACCGACTCGCTCGCGGGGAAGATCCTGCGGATGACCACCGACGGCGAACCGGCGCCGGACAACCCGTTCGACAACCTCGTCTACAGCTACGGCCACCGCAACGTGCAGGGGCTGGCCTGGCACGGCAACGTGCTGCTGGCCACCGAGTTCGGCCAGGACACCTGGGACGAGGTGAACGCGGTGCGGCCCGGCGGCGACCACGGCTGGCCTGAGGCGGAGGGCGAGGGCGGCGGCGAGGGCCGCGTGGACCCGCTGGTGGTGTGGCGGCCCCCGGAGGCCTCCCCGAGCGGGGCGGCGGTGGCCGCGGGCTCGCTGTGGGTGGCGGCCCTGCGCGGCGAGCGCCTGTGGCGCCTCCCCCTGACCGGCGACCCGGAGGACCCGGTGGAGGAGCCGGAGGCGCTGTTCACCGGGGAGTTCGGCCGCATCCGCGACGTGGCGGCCGAACCGGGCGGCAAGGCGGTGTGGATCGCCACCAGCAACCGCGACGGCCGGGGCGACCCGGCCGCCGACGACGACCGGATCATCAGGATCCCGCTGGGGGAGTGAGGCGGCCCATCACTCCCCGAAGGCGAAGAGGTCGGAAGTGCCGATCGGTCCGGTGAACGGCTCGGGGAGGCGGAGCAGGCCCTCGGAGTCGGAGACCTGCTTGCGGTAGACGCCGCCTTCGGGCTCCAGGAAGAGCGTCAGCCTCTCGGCTTCCATGTCGACCAGGAGGTAGGCGGGGACCTCGCCCCGTGCGTAGCCGCGGGTCTTCTTGACCCGGTCGGTCTCGGCGTTTCCGGGCGAGGTGATCTCGACGCTCAGGAGGGCCTCATAAGAGGGGAACCTCCACTGGTCCTTCTTGACGAGGGGCTTGGGGAGAAGCACCAGGTCCGGGACGTACCGCTCACCGCTGGGCATGATCATCAGCGTCACGTTCTGCAGCAGCTTGCTGTCGCTTGGAAGCACGGGCGCCATGGCGAGGGTCAGGTCCGTCGCGACGGCCGCGTGTGCGGAGACCGGGGTGGGGGACAAGATCAGGCTCCCGTCGATGATCTCGACCCGGTAACCCTCGGGCGGCTCCAGGTGATCGGCGACCTCGTTCAGGTCGCGCGGAGCCTCCCGGAAGGGCATGTCCGGGAACGGCGTCTCCGGGAGTGGTGCGGCCATCGGCCTGACCTCCTATATCGACCCGTCGGCCGGGAGTCTAGCGATCCGCCTCCAGGTTAGTCCGGCGTTTCACCGAATCCCAGGCGCCCGGCCCCGGGCGGTGCCCCCTACATCCCCTCGGTGTGGTGCAGGGCCTCGGTGATCTTCTCCGCCGCGGCGGTCACGGCCGGGGCGTGCAGGCGGCCGGGGGAGCGGGTCAGGCGCTCGATGGGGCCCGACACCGACACCGCGGCGATCACGCGGCCACCGGGTCCGTGGATGGGGGCCGACACCGACGCCACGCCCTGCTCGCGCTCGCCCACGCTCTGGGCCCAGCGGCGGCGGCGCACCTGGGTCAGGCTCTGCGCGGTGAAGTGCGCCCCGCGCAGGCTGCGGCGGATGCGGTCGGCGTCCTCCCAGGCCAGCAGGATCTGGGCGGCCGAACCGGCGTTCATGGGCAGCTCGCTGCCGACCGGCACGGTGTCGCGCAGGCCGCTGGTGCGCTCGGCGGCGGCCACGCACACCCGCACGTCGCCCTGGCGGCGGTAGAGCTGGGCGCTCTCCCCGGTCAGGTCGCGCAGCTGGGCCAGGACCGGGGTGGAGACCGCGAGCAGCCGGTCCTCTCCGGTGGCGATGGACAGCTCTCCCAGGCGCGGGCCCAGCACGAAGCGCCCCTGGCTGTCGCGGGAGACCATGCGGTGCCGCTCCAGCGCGACCGCCAGCCGGTGGGCGGTGGGCCGGGCCAGGCCGGTGATGCGGACGAGCTGGGCCAGCGACGCGGGCCCCGATTCCAGGGCGTCGAGCACGGACATCGTCTTGTCCAGGACGCCGACGCCGCTCGATGGGCTAGAGTTGTCCATGGCTTGATATTGCCGTCTCGATATGTGGAATGCAAATCCGCGCGGGACGGGTGTCCGGCCGCCGATCACCGACCCGCACCGCCGAGACGCGAGGAGGCGTCGCCATGGCCCGCACGATGGCCGAGAAGGTCTGGGAGGAGCACGTCGTCCGGCGTGCCGAGGGCGAGCCCGACCTGCTCTACATCGACCTGCACCTGGTCCACGAGGTCACCAGCCCCCAGGCGTTCGAGGGCCTGCGCCTGGCCGGCCGGAGCGTGCGCCGCCCCGACCTCACTGTCGCCACCGAGGACCACAACGTCCCCACCGAGAACGTGTTCGGCCCCATCGCCGACAAGGTCTCGCGCACCCAGATCGAGACGCTGCGCAAGAACGCCTCGGAGTTCGGCGTGCGGCTGTTCCCCATGGGCGACATCGACCAGGGCATCGTCCACGTGGTGGGTCCGCAGATGGGCCTGACCCAGCCGGGCATGACCATCGTCTGCGGCGACAGCCACACCAGCACCCACGGTGCCTTCGGCGCGCTGGCCTTCGGCATCGGCACCAGCCAGGTCGAGCACGTGCTGGCCACCCAGACGCTGCCGATGGCGCCCTTCAAGACCATGGCGGTCACGGTGGAGGGGCGGCTGCGGCCGGGGGTGACCGCCAAGGACATCATCCTCGCGGTCATCGCCGAGATCGGCACCGGCGGCGGGCAGGGCTACGTCATCGAGTACCGGGGCGAGGCCATCCGGTCGCTGTCGATGGAGGCCCGGATGACCGTGTGCAACATGTCCATCGAGGCCGGAGCGCGCGCGGGCATGATCGCCCCCGACGAGACCACCTTCGACTACATCAAGGGCCGCCCGCACGCCCCGCAGGGCGCGGACTGGGACGCCGCCGTCGCGCACTGGGAGGGCCTGCGCAGCGACGAGGACGCCGAGTTCGACCACGAGGTGGTGCTGCGCGCCGAGGACATCTCGCCGTTCGTCACCTGGGGCACCAACCCCGGGCAGGGCGTGCCGCTGGACGCGGCCGTGCCCTCGCCGTCGGACTTCGACGACCCGAGCGCGCGCGCCTCCGCCGAGAAGGCCCTGGCCTACATGGACCTGGAGCCGGGCACCCCGATGCGCGACATCGCGGTGGACACCGTGTTCCTGGGCTCGTGCACCAACGGCCGGATCGAGGACCTGCGCGCCGCCGCCGAGATCATCCGGGGCCGCAAGGTCGCCGACGGGGTGCGGATGATGGTGGTCCCCGGCTCCATGCGGGTCAAGGAGCAGGCCAACGCCGAGGGGCTGGGCGAGGTGTTCACCGCCGCCGGGGCCGAGTGGCGCGAGGCCGGGTGCTCCATGTGCCTGGGCATGAACCCCGACCAGCTCAAGCCGGGCGAGCGCAGCGCCTCCACCTCCAACCGCAACTTCGAGGGCCGCCAGGGCAAGGGCGGCCGCACCCACCTGGTCTCGCCGCTGGTGGCCGCCGCCACCGCGGTGCGCGGCACCCTGTCCTCGCCCGCGGACCTGTAGGCCGGGCCCCACCGACGACGGCGACGACGGAACCGAAAGGCTCAGAGCATGGAGAAGTTCACCGTCCACACCGGCAGGGGCGCCCCCCTGCGCGCGAGCAACGTGGACACCGACCAGATCATCCCGGCCGTGTACCTCAAGCGGGTCTCCCGCACCGGCTTCGAGGACGGCCTGTTCTCGGCGTGGCGCGCGAGCGACCCGGACTTCGTGCTGAACAAGGAGGAGTACGCGGGCGCCGACGTGCTCATCGCCGGGCCCGACTTCGGCACCGGCTCCTCCCGCGAGCACGCGGTGTGGGCGCTGCAGGACTACGGCTTCAAGGCGGTGCTCTCGCCCCGCTTCGCCGACATCTTCCGCGGCAACTCGCTCAAGGGCGGGCTGCTGACGGTGGTGCTGCCGCAGGAGGTGATCGAGCGGCTGTGGGAGATGGTCGAGGCCGACCCCGCCACGGAGGTCACCGTGGACCTGGTGGAGCGCGAGGTGCGCGCGCCCGGTCTGGCGCACCCCTTCGAGCTGGACGACTACACCCGCTGGCGGCTGATGGAGGGCCTCGACGACATCGCCCTGACGCTGCGCGAGACCGACGACATCTCCGCCTTCGAGGAGCGGCGGGCGCCGTGGCTGCCGGTGACACAGTAGGCCCCGACGGGGGTGCCCCGGGCGGCCCGGACGGGTCGGACGTGCCGCCCGGCGCGGAATTTTACCTGGACTTGGCGCGGCGCCTGCGGGAGGCCCACCGGAGGGCCGAGGCGCTCCCCGAGGGTGTCCGGATTCCGGTTATTCGTAGGCTTTTGACGGTCACAGAAGCGGTCAAAAGGGATCCCGTGCGTGGTTCCGAGCGGCTGGACCGCATGCTGGAGGAGATCTCTGCGCAGGTGGACGAGCCCCCGACACGCTGAGAACTTTCGGTGTTTGTGTTTGTGCCAGGGCCCTCCGGTCCCCTAATTTCGTGCGAGCAAGGGGGAACCGGAGGATCTAATGAACAAGCGTGACCTGATCGACGCGATCTCCGACCGGTTGGGAGACAAGAAAACCGCAACCGAGGCCGTGAACGCCGTGTTGGAGACCATCCAGAAGACCGTCGCCGAGGGCGACAAGGTGGCCATCACCGGGTTCGGCGTGTTCGAGAAGGCCGAGCGTGCCGCCCGGACCGCCCGCAACCCCGCCACCGGGGAGACCATCAACGTCCCCGCCAGCTTCGTCCCGAAGTTCCGGGCCGGGGCCGACTTCAAGGACCTGGTCAACGGCAAGAAGAAGTAGCCCCCCGGGGCGGTGGCGGCGCCGCTCGGCCCACTCGGGCCGGGCGGCGCCGTCGTGTGCGCCCGGGGCCCACTAGAGGCCCAGGCGCCCCAGCGCCTTGGCGGTGTGCGGCCCGACCCCTAGAGCGCGCGCCAGCGCCAGGTCCGTGCGCGTGTCGACGTCCCGGCGCAGCCCCGGCACGTCCGTGCGGAGGATCTCGACCGTGCCCAGCGAGCGGTGCCGCATGCGGGACCGCCCCTCGAAGGCGGGCAGGAACGACGCCCCCGGCGCGGCGGCGTACAGCGTGGTCCCCACGCCCTGGGCGTCCGCGGCGAAGGAGCGCGCGTGCAGCCCGGCGTCGGCGAGCACCCGGTCCAGCTCGTCGGGGCGCAGGGCGGGCAGGTCCGCCGAGACCGCGCACACACCCTCGTCGGGCCGCACGGCGCGCGCTCGGGCCGCGCCGTGCGCCAGTGCGGGGTTCAGCCCGCCGCCCGGCTCTCCGTCGATGATGCGCGCCCCCAGCGCTCCCAGGGCCTCGTGTGCGCGCCGGTCGTCGGTCACCGCGAAGACCAGTCCGACGCGCGGGCAGGCGGCCGCCGCCATCACCGTGTCGCAGGCGAAGGCCAGCGCCAGTTCCGCGCGCGCGGCGTCGTCGGGGCCGTCGTCGGGGCCCACGAGCCGCGTCTTGGCGCCCTCCAGGGGCTTCACCGGGACCAGCACCGACCATGTCACCGGCGCACTTCCCCCTCGCTTCGATGGGCCCCTGGAACAGGGCAACCCGGGCGGACACTGAAACGGACCCGGAAAAAGGGTAAACAGGACGGGGTGCGGGCGCGCACACCGCGCCCGTGACATGGGGCGATCGCCGGGGCTCCTAGACTGGATCGACCGCGCACGGACCGTCCCACCCCCTGGGGCCGCGCGGAGTGCGCCGATGACCAGGGGCGAATCCGGAGGAAGCAGTGGCCCAGCAACGCGAGTCGCGGTGGGTGAAGGCCGTGGTGGCCTCCATCGTGCGCCCGATCCTGCGGGTGGTGACCCGTCCCCGGTGGAGCGGGCAGGAGAACGTCCCCCGCGAGGGCGGTGTGATCATCGCCGCCAACCACCTGTCGATGACCGATCCGCTCACCATCGCGCACTTCCTGTACGTGGGGGCGCGCCGGTGGCCCACCTTCACCATGAAGGAGGGCGTCATGCGCATCCCCGTGGTGCGGTCGGTCGCGCGCAGCACCGGGCAGATCCCCGTCAAGCGGGGCAGCACCGACGCGGTCAAGGCGCTGCACGAGGCGGAGAAGGCCCTGGTCCGCGACGGCAGCTCGGTGATCTTCTACCCCGAGGGCACCTGCACCCGCGACCCGGGGCTGTGGCCCATGGCGGCCAAGACCGGCGTGGCGCGGCTGGCCCTGACCACCGGCGTCCCGGTGGTGCCGCTGGCGCACTGGGGCGAGCAGCACCTGCTGCCCTACGGCACCTCCAAGCTGCGCCCCTTCCCGCCGAAGAAGGTCGAGATGGTGGCCGGGCCGCCGGTGGACCTGTCGGAGTACCGCGGCAAGCCGCTGACGTCGACCCTCCTGAAGGAGGCCACCGCCGACATCATGCGCGCCATCACCGACCTGCAGGCGGGCATCCGCGGCGAGGAGCCCCCCGCCGTGCCCTTCGACCCCAGGCAGGCGCGGCGCGAGGCCGTGGAGGAGCGGTCCGCCGACGACGGCGCGCCCGAGAACGGGGCCGAGCGCTCCTGAGCGCACCGACAGCACGAGTAGGACCGGAAAGGGGCCGCATGACGAAGGTCGCGGTCATGGGCGGCGGTTCCTGGGGGACCGCCTTCGCCAACGTGGTGGCCGACGCCGGCGCCGCCGACGTCGAGGTCTGCGGCCGCCGCGCCGAACTGGCCGAGGCGATCTCCACCCGCCACGAGAACCCCGACTACCTGCCGGGGATCGCGCTCAACCCGGCCCTGGCGGCCACCGCCGACCCGGCCAAGGCGCTCGCGGGCGCCGAGTTCGCCGTCGTGGCGGTGCCCTCCCAGTCCCTGCGCGCCAACCTGCGCGCCTGGGCCCCGCACATCGCGCCCGGCGCCGTGGTCGTCAGCCTGATCAAGGGCGTGGAGCTGGGCACCTCGCTGCGCGCCAGCGAGGTGATCGCCCAGGAGCTGGACCTGCCGCCCGAGCGGGTCGCCGCGGTGACCGGCCCCAACCTGGCCCGGGAGATCGCCGAGCGGCAGCCGGCCACCGCCGTCGTCGCCTGCCCGCACGAGCCCACCGCGGTGCGCTTCCAGCACCTGTGCAAGTCCTCCTACTTCCGCCCCTACAGCGGCACCGACCTGGTCGGCGCGGAGCTGGGCGGCGCGGTCAAGAACGTGATCGCCCTGGCGGTGGGGGTGGCCGTGGGCATGGGCTTCGGCGACAACGCCAAGGCGGCGCTGATCACCCGGGGCCTGGCCGAGACGGTGCGGCTGGCCGTGGCGCTCGGCGCCGACGAGCACACCCTGGCCGGGCTGGCCGGGATGGGCGACCTGGTCGCCACGTGCTCCTCGCCGCTGTCGCGCAACCGCACCTTCGGCGAGCAGCTCGGCAAGGGGTTCACGGTCGAGCAGGCCGTCGAGAACACCAAGCAGACCGCCGAGGGGGTCAAGTCCTCCGAGTCCATCCTGGCGCTGGCCCGCGCCAACGGGATCGACATGCCCATCACCGAGGCCGTGGTCGGGATGATCCACCACGACCTCTCCCCGGCGGAGGCGCTGCAGGCCTTCATGGCCCGCACCGCCAAGCCGGAGCGGTACGGAGTCTGAGGAGGGGCGGCATGACCGGGAACGGCGGAGAGAACGGCGGAGGGTACGGCGAGGCGACACGGGCGGTCCGGCTGCCCACCGGCGGCGGCCCCCGGGGCGAGCGCCCCATGCGCCCGCCGGTGCACCGCAGCACCACCTACGCCTTCGAGGCCTCCCAGGACTACGCCGACGTGCTGGACGGCGTCCGGGGCGGCTACTCCTACGCGCGCATCGACAACCCGACCACCGACGCCTTCGCCACCGCCCTGGCGGCCATGGAGGGCGCCGGGACCGGCCGGGAGGTGCACGGCCAGGCGTTCGCCTCCGGCATGGCGGCCATCAGCACGGTGCTGCTGGCCCTGACCTCGGCCGGGTCGCACGTGGTGGCCTCGCGCGCGCTGTACGGCAACACCTACTCGCTCCTGGACGGGATGCTGCGCCGCTTCGGCGTGGAGACCGACTTCGTCGACATCGGCGACACCGACCAGGTGCGCGCGGCGATGCGCCCGGAGACCGCGCTGGTGTTCACCGAGACGCTGTCCAACCCGGCCATGCTGGTCTCCGACATCCCCGCCCTGGCGGACGCGGCCCACGACGCCGGGGCGCTGCTGGTGGTGGACTCCACGTTCGCCTCCCCGGCGGTGTGCCGCCCCCTGGAGCACGGCGCCGACATCGTTCTGCACTCGGCCACCAAGTACATCGGCGGGCACAGCGACGCCACCGGCGGCGCCGTCGCCGGGTTCGGCGAGCCGATGGCCCGGGTGCGCGCCGCACGCGTCGACCTGGGGCCCTGCCTGGCGCCGGACGAGGCCTACCTGCTGCACAGGGGGCTGGAGACGCTGCCGCTGCGGGTGGCCCGGCAGTGCGCCACCGCCGCCGAGTTCGCCGCCGCCGTGGCCGCCCACCCGGCGGTCGCGAGCGTGGACCACCCCTCGCTGCCGGGCCACCCCGGGCACGGGCTCGCCCGCGCGCTGTTCGACGAGGGGCGCTACGGCGCGGTCGTGACCGTCGCCCCGCACGGCGGCCGCAAGGAGGGCATGGCCTTCGCCGACGCGCTGGGTCTGGCCGACGTGGCCGCGTCGCTGGGCGGCACGCACACCCTGGCCGGGCACGTCGCCTCCACCTCGCACCGCCAGATGAGCGACGCCGAGCTGGAGGGGGCGGGCATCGCGGCGAGCGCGGTACGCTTCTCCATCGGCCTGGAGGAGCCGCGGGACCTGGTCCGCGACGCCCTCGCGGCGCTCGACCGCTGCGGCGGTGCGTGACAGCCGGGCCGGGGCGGGTATGCGGTCACCGGGGACGGGGCCGATCGGACAGCACCGGAGCGCCGCCGCGGCGCCCGGGTCGGAACGAGGCGAGATCGGGTAGGTCAGCATGGCCGAGCAGCGCAGAACGGGCGGGAACGACAGGGTCCGCGTCGCCGTGGTCTTCGGCGGTCGCAGTTCCGAGCACGAGATCAGCTGCGTCACCGCGGGAAGCGTCCTGTCGGTGATCGACGAGGACCGGTACGAGGTGGTGCCGGTCGGCATCACCCGCTCCGGCGAATGGGTGCTGGCCTCCGGCGACCCGGACCGCCTGGCCATCGAGGGCGGCGAGCTGCCTACCGTGGAGGACGCGGGCGGCGGCAGGGCGCTGGCGCTGCCGTTCGACGCCGGGTCCGGCCTGGCGGTGATGGAGCCCGGCGCGGTCCCCGAGCGGCTGGCCGAGGTGGACGTGGTCCTGCCCCTGCTGCACGGTCCCTACGGCGAGGACGGCACCATCCAGGGCCTCTTCGAGATGATGGGCGCGCGCTACGTGGGCGCGGGCGTGTTCGCCAGCGCCGCCTCCATGGACAAGGTCTTCATGAAGGCGATGCTCACCGGGCACGGGATCGCCACGGGGCCCTACGTGCCGGTGACCGACCGCGAGTGGCGCACCGAGCGCCGCCGGGTGCTCGACGACATCGCCAAGCTGGGCGAGGTGCTGTTCGTCAAGCCCGCGCGCGCGGGCAGCAGCGTCGGCATCACCAAGGTGAAGGACGGCTCGGACACCGACGCGGTGGTGTCCGCGATCGAGGCCGCGCGCGAGCACGACCCCAAGGTCATCGTGGAGGCGGCCCTCTCCGGGCGCGAGGTGGAGTGCGGCGTCCTGGAGGGTGTGGACGGGGCCGCCCCGGAGGCGTCCCTGCCGGCCGAGATCCACGTGGCCGAGGGGTTCGACTTCTACGACTTCGAGGCCAAGTACCTGTCGAGCAGCAGCCTGACCATCCCGGCCGACCTGCCCGATGAGGTCATCGAGCGCATCCGGGCCCTGGCGGTGCGCACCTTCGAGGCCATGGGCTGCGAGGGGCTCGCCCGGGTGGACTTCTTCTACGGCGACGACGGCGAGGTCTACGTCAACGAGCTGAACACGATGCCGGGGTTCACCCCCAGCTCGGCGTTCCCGCAGATGTGGGCGGCCACCGGCGTCGACTACGCGCAGCTGGTGGACCGCCTGATCACGTCGGCGCTGAACCGCTCCGCCGGGCTGCGCTAGCGGGGCAGCCCCGGTCCCTGCCCCGGCCCGTGGGGCGGCTGCCAGTGCTGCGGCGGGTGGGGCGGGTGCGGCGGGTACCCGCCCTGCGGGTACCCGTGCGGCGGCGCGGCGGGCGGCGCGGCCGGGGGCGCGGCGGGCAGGATCCGCCGCGCCAACAGGGTGCCTCCGGCGGTCGCGGCGGGGAAGACCACCACCGCCACGAACGGGATCGCCAGCAGGAAGTAGGCGGGCACGGCGAAGCCCAGCGACAGGGCCTTGCGGGACCACAGGGCGCGCCGCCGGTCGCCCAGGCGCCGCAGCCCCCGCCGGTCGAAGGCGGCGCCCACCAGCTCCATGCCGAGCATGAACCCGCCGAACAGCGCCGAGACCACCGGCACCACCGTCTGCCCGGCCACCGGGACGAACCCGGCGATCAGCAGCGGCAGCGAGACCAGCGCCGAGATCAGGACCAGCACCAGCGACTGGCGCACCGACCGGGCGATGGACCCGGCGAGCGACTCGTCCACCTCGGGCGCGCCGCCCAGGCGGTTCTCGACGTCCTCGGCGATCAGGTCGTACAGCGGCGCCCCGAGCGCCAGCGTCAGGCCGGTGAAGCCGACCACCATCACCAGCACGGCCGCGCCCACCATCAGCACCCCCGCGGTGATGCGCACGGTGTTCCGCCAGCCCTCGGCCCAGGCGTCGGCGAAGGGGGTGGCCCAGGCGGCCAGGTCGGAGATGTTGTACAGCAGCGCCACGAGCGCGCCCAGGAAGAGCAGCGACGTGAACAGCGGGGGGATGGCCCCCAGGAAGAACAGCTTGGGGCGGCTCAGCACGATGCCGGCGCCGCGCACCAGCAGCCCCGCCCCGGAGAAGACGTCGCGAACGGCGGTGATCATGGTGGGTGAGCCTACCGACCGCCGGGACCGGCGCGGACCCCGGCCGTTGTCCACAGGCGGACGGAACCGTATGGCGGCGCCGGGCGCGCGGGTGTCCGATGGGGCCCATGGACGAGTTCGGCGCTGTCACCTCCCTGGCCGCCTCCCAGCACGGGGTGGTCTCCCGCGACCAGGCCCGCTCCTGCGGGCTGTCCGACCGCGCGGTCGACCGCCTGGTGCGGTCCCGCCGGTGGGCCAAGGTCCGCCCCAACGTCTACCGGGTGGAACCGGGGCCGCCGCCGCTGGCCGCCCGGGTCAAGGCGGTGCAGCTGGTGCTGGGGCCCCGCGCGGTGGCGGTGGGGCCCACGGCCGCCCGGCTGTGGGGGATGCAGGGGCCCATGCCCGGCCCGGGGTACGAGCACGTCCACGTCAGCGCGCCGGGGCGGGGGTCGGGCGCCTCGGCGGGGGTGCGGCGGCACGGCTGGGACGTCCCGGCGGGGGAGACCACGGTCCGCGGCGGCCTGCGGCTGACCACCCCGGGGCGCACCGTGCGCGACACGGTGCTGCTCACCGACCGCTATTGCGCGGTCAGCGTGGTCGACTCGGCGCTCAACCTGGGCCTGGTGGACCGGGGCGACCTGGCCGAGCTGGCCGCCGCCAACGCCGGGCGGATCGGCGCCCCGCGCAGCCGCGCCTGGTGGACCGAGGCCGACGGGCGGGCGGAGAGCACGTTCGAGACCCGGCTGCGGCTGGTGCTGACCGACCGCGGGCTGGCGCCGCAGGAGCTGCAGTACCCGGTGTTCACGGCCGCCGGCGAGCTGGCCGGGCGCGCCGACCTGGCCTGGCCGGACCGCGGCGTGGTGGCCGAGGCCGACGGAGCGGGGCCGCACACGCTTCCGGAGGCGCTCTTCGCCGACCGCGAGCGGCACAACCGCATGGCCGCCGCCCCGGGGAGGCTGGTGCTGCTCCGCTTCACCTGGAGCGACCTGCGCCACCCCGACCAGATCGCCGAGATGGTCCGCGCGGCTTTGACCGCTCCTCAAGCCCTGAGGGAAGCAGGAGAGCCCACCCCAGGCAGCGGAGGCGCCCCTCCCCCTTGACGACGCAAGCGAGCCACCCTTCGTGGAGAGCCCATCGTGGGGACCCCCTTGGGGGACTGCTACGTGGTGGGCCCGTCCCACCCGAGAGTGCGCGGTGGCACCGGCCGGTGGGCCGCTGGCGGTTCATACAGGAGGTCGGCTGGGCAGGCCCCCACTCACCGCTCCCGGCCGGGAGGCGGGCCGCCGGTCTTGCCCGCCGTTCGGCGGCCTTCGGTTCGCTTTTGAAGTGTGGTTCAGGTTCTATCCCCACCGTCCGAAGGTGGGCGGTCGCTCCTGCTTTGTGGGCCCACCCCACCCCAACGCGTGCGGTGGTGCCGGGCGGCGGGCTCCTCGCGGTCCAGAGCGGCAGGCGGCTGGGCTGGTACCCCGCTCAAGGGCCCCGGCCGGGCGGCAGGCCGATGGGGGGTGAGGTGGGAGGGCGGCGACGAGGACAGGTCAGCGGCCCTCGCCGCAGCGTCGTCGGCCATCCGGCGCGTGCATGGTCACCGGAGCGGGCGGCGACGGAGCAAGCCGGGCGGTTCCCGGGCCTTGTCTGTCGGGCGTCAGGCCCCATACGACCGGAGGCGGGCGGATCAGCAGGTCCCCCGCTACAGGGCCCCGGCCGGGCGGCGGGCCGACAGAGTGCGGCGAGGAGAGCAGCGACGAGGAAAGGTCAGCGGTCCTCGTCGCAGCGCTGTCGGCTGCAGCGCGTGTGGGCGGTCGCCGTGGTTGGCGGCGACGGAGCCAGCCGGGTGGTTCCCGGGCCCTGCCTGCCGGGCGGGGTGTCTCTCGCTGTCCGGGTCGGCGGGCGGCTGAACAGGTCCCGCACTTCAGGGCCCCAGCCGGGCGGCGGGCTGGTGGGGTGTGAGGCGGGAGGGCGGCGACGAGGGCAGGCTGGCGGCCCTTGCGGCAGCGCTGTCGGCCGCAGCGCGTGCGGGCGGTCACCGTGAAGAGCAGCGATGGAGCAAGCCGGGCGGTTCCCCGGCCCCACCAGCCGGGCGGCAGGCCTCTCGCAGTCCGGGAGGGCAGGCGGCTGGGCTGGTTACGGGCCTCGGCCGGGTGGTCGTCCGCGTTCGTGGCGGCCGTCGGGCCTGCCGGGCCCTTGGCCTTGATGATCTCGACGGAGGTGCTGTCATTCCGGCGGTTTTGACAGCACTTTCGTCGAGATCATCGCCGAGGGGCCCGA
>NZ_JAQFWQ010000045.1 GCF_027706725.1 Nocardiopsis endophytica | reverse complement strand
AGTCGTCGAGGCTGGGCATCCTGCGGTCCGCCCGCCTATCCGCGCCGGCTCTAAGCCGTCGCCGCCCGTCTCGTCCTTCCCCGGATTCGGGATTCCTCGAAGGCCTCTTCGCCCAAAACCTCCCGGATGCGTTCTTCCGCCCTCCGGATGTCGAAGCGCTCCGCCTCCGGCAGTGGGACCCCTGTCCACAGCCTGTGGGCATCGGCCTCGCCCAGCAGCTCCGCCGCCCTGGCCGCGTCGCCGGGGGCGCCTCCCAGGGACAGCGCCCCCGCCATCCCCTCCAGCGCCAGTGCCACCGCCCGCGGGTCGCCGGACACCCTCGCCCGCTCCAACCCCCGCCTCTGGTGGGCCAGCGCCGCCTCCGCGTCCCCGCGCTGCTCGGCCACGTACCCGAGCTGCGCCTCGATGAACGCCAGCCCGATGTCCCCCTGCCCCTGGTCGTTGCGGGCGATGGACGCCCGGGTCCGCTCCTCGGCCTCCTCCAGGCGCCCCTCCCTCCGGGCCACCAGCGCCAGCCCCGCGTCGGCGAACTCCCGCCCGCCCTCGTCGCCCCGCTCCACCGCGATCGCGCGCGCCCGCTCCAGCGACCGCCGCGCCTGGGCCAGGTCCCCGCGCAGCATCGCGATCCTCCCGAGCCCCGACAGCCGGGCGGCGACCACGCCCCACAGCCCCAGGCGCTCGGCGTCCTCCAGCCCCTCCCGGAGCCGACGCTCGGCCTCCCCGTACTCGCCCCGCATCTCCGCGGCCTGCGCCAGCAGGTCCGATGCCTGGAGCACACCCCACGCGTCCCCTTCCGCCCGGAAGAGCCGCTCGCTCTCCTGAGCGGCACCGCGGTGG
Organism: Nocardiopsis endophytica; assembly: GCF_027706725.1. GTDB lineage: Bacteria > Actinomycetota > Actinomycetes > Streptosporangiales > Streptosporangiaceae > Nocardiopsis_A > Nocardiopsis_A endophytica. The sequence goes on along the minus strand of NZ_JAQFWQ010000045.1, from coordinate 50,972 downwards.
CGGTCGAGGTCGCCCCGGATCTGCGCGCACCACGCCTCCACGACCAGGGCCGCCGCCGTCCCCCACCGGTCCCCGGCCGCCCGGGCCGCCTCCAGGACCTGCGACGCGCGCCTGCCGCCCTCCTCCAGGTCGCCCATCCCCCACTCGGCGTAGGTCAGGAACAGTTCGGCCCGCCGAAGGCGCGCGTCGGCCCTGCCCCGCGCAAGACGCTCCCGAAGGGCGGTGCCGATGGGCCCCTCGTCCCCGTCGAACGCCACGCTCAGGGCCGTGACGGCGGCATGGACGGCCTCGGCCTCAAGCGAGAGCACGGCGAGCCGGTCGGAAGGGTCAGGCCGGTCGGGCCGGTCGGGCCGGTCGGAAGGGTCGGGACGGTCAGGCCGGTCGGAACGGTCGGGCCGGTCGGGACGGTCACCGGGGTGCAGGGCGAGCGCCTCCTCCAGCAGGGCGCGTACCTCCCCCACCCGTCCGCGGACCGCGCCGAACCAGGCGCACGCCACGGCCGTGCGCAGCGCCGTCGCCGCGTCCCCCGACCGCCCGGCCTCCCCCACCGCGGCCTTGATGTTCGCGCACTCCACGTCCAGCCGCTCCAGCCACACCCCCTGCTCAGGTCCGCGAATCCCCACGTCCGCGCGCTCCGCGAACTCCGCGTAGTAGGCGGCGTGCCGGACACCGGTCCCCTTCTCCTCGCCCGCCTCCGCAAGCCGCTCGGCGGCGTAGGCCGCCACCGTCTCCAGCAGCCGGTACCGCGTCCCGTCGCCCTCGTCCACGGCCACCACCAGCGACCGGTCGACGAGCGCCGGGAGGAGCGCCGCCGCGTCCCCGCACACCGCCTCGGCGGCCTCCAGGGTCCAGCCGCCCCTGAACACCGACAGGCGGCGCAGCAGGGCGCGCTCGTCGGCCTCCAGCGTCTCCCAGCTCCAGTCGATGACCGCGCGGAGGGTCCGCTGCCGCTCCGGTACCCCCCGGCGCCCGCCCGACAGCACCCGGAACCGGTCGTCCAGCCGCTCCTCCAGCTCGGCGGCGCTCATCGCCCTGATCCGTGTGGCGGCCAGCTCCAGCGCCAGCGGGATCCCGTCCAGGCGGCGGCAGACGGCCGCCACCGCCGCCGCGTTCTCGTCCGTCAGCTCCCACCCGGGCCGCGCCGCCGCCGCGCGCTCGGCGAAGAGGCGCCCGGCGCCGGTGCGGCGGAGCGCTCCCGCGTCGGGCGGGGCGCCGGACGCGAGGAGCCCCAGGGGTGCGACCGGGCGCACCCGCTCGCCGGGCACGCCCAGGGGCTCCCTGCTCGTCGCCAGCAGGCGCGCCTCCGGGGCCTCGGCCGTCAGGCGCGCCGCCAGCTCGGCCGCCCCGGTGATCACGTGCTCGCAGTTGTCCAGGACGACCAGGACGCGCTCTCCGGCGAGCGCGGCGGCGACGCGGGCGGCGGGGTCGCCGTCGGCCGCGTGCGCGTCGTCGCGCAGGCCGAGCGCCGCCGTCACCGAGGGCGCCGGGTCGCCCCCGCGCTCCACCTGCGCCAGGTCGACGAGGACGACCCCGCCGGGGAACCGCTCCCCGAGCCTGGAGGCCGCCTCGACCGCGAGCCGCGTCTTGCCGACGCCGCCCGGCCCGGTCAGCGTGACCAGGCGCCCGTTCTCGACCATGGCACCGACGCGCGCCGCCTCCCCCTCCCGGCCGATCAGCGGCCCGACGGGGACGGGCAGGCGTCCCCGCCGCCCGCGCGCGGCCGACGCCCCGGCGGAGACGGCGGACGCGGCGGACACCGCGGCCCCGGCAGGTGGGCCCAGCTCCGGGTCGTGCCTCAGCACGGCCGTGTGCAGTGCCGCGATCTCCGGCCCCGGATCCGTGCCCAGCTCGTCGGCCAGCCTGGCCCGCAGCTCCTCGTACGCGTCCAGGGCCTCCCCCTGGCGCCCCGCGCGGTACAGCGCCCGCATGTGGGCCGCCCTCAGGCGCTCGCGGAACGGGTGGGCGTCCACCAGCGCCCGCAGTTCCCCCGCGACCGCCGCGTCCTCGCCCAGCGCCGACCGCGCCTCGGCCCTGTCCTCCACCGCGGTCAGCCTGCGCTCCTCCAGACGGGCGGCGGTGGCGCGCGCGAAGGGCTCGTCGGCGAACTCCACCAGGGCACGGCCCCGCCACAGCGCCAGGGCCTCCGCGAAGAGCGCCGCCGCCGCGACGGCGTCGGCCCCTCTCAGCAGACGCGCCGCCCGGTCGGCCTTCTCCTCGAACTCGTCGGCGTCGACGCTCAGGTCCCCGTGCAGCCGGTACCCCGGGGCCCGGAACACCACGCCCGGGGCCTCGCCCGAGCCGGTGTGCGCATCCCTCAGGGCCTTGCGCAACTGGGACACCCGCGCCTGCAGCACCCCCGCCGGGTCGGACGGCGGGGCGTCGCCCCACACGTCGTCGACGAGCGTGTCCACCGGCACCGGCGCCCCGCGCCGCACCGCCAGGGACGCCAGCAGCGCGCGCACCTTGGGACCCGGAAGCGGCACCTCGCCGCCTTCGTCGTCCCACAGTACGAGCGGACCGAGCACCCCCAAGCGCATGGCGCCAAAGGTACCGGTAGCGCCCCCGTAGCGCTCTGACGGCGGATCCGTAGCGCCCGCCGCCACTGTGGACCCATCGCGACCGGCCGAACGAGCGGCCGGAGGGACCGAGGAGGACCACCATGGCGAACACGCAGGCGAGCACGCAGGCGAGCACCGCCCCCGTCACCCTGATCGGCCTGGGCCCCATGGGGCGGGCGATGGCCGACGCCTTCCTCAAGGCCGGGTACGACCTGACCGTCTGGAACCGCACCCGCTCCAAGGCCGACGCCCTCGCCGCGCGCGGGGCCCACGTCGCCGGCTCCCCCGCCGAGGCCCTGCGCGCCGGAGGCCCCGTCCTCCTCAGCCTCACCGAGCACGCGGTCATGTACAGCGTGCTGGAGGGCGCCGAGGCCGCACTCGACGGCCGCACCGTCATCAACCTCGGCTCGGACACCCCCGCCGCGTCCCGCGAGGCCGCCGCGTGGGCCGAGCGGCACGGCGCGCGCTACCTGACCGGCGGCGTCATGTCGCCCGCCCCGGGCATCGGCGACCCGTCGATGTCGACCTACTACAGCGGCGACCGCGCCGCCTTCGAAGAGAACAAGGCGCTCCTGGAGGTCCTGACCGCCACCGACTTCCGCGGCGAGGACCCCGGCCTGGCCCAGGTCTACTACCAGATCCAGCTCGACCTGTTCTGGACCACCATGACCGGGTTCCTGCACGCCCTGGCCCTCGCCCGCGCCGAGGGCGTCCCGGTGGAGACCATCACGCCCTACATCATCGAGGGCAACGACATGCCGATGTTCTTCGAGATGACCTCCAAGGTCGTCGCCGAGGGCCGCTTCCCCGGCGACGAGGACCGCTTGGCCATGGACACCGCCAGCATGGAGCACGTCCTGCAGGCCACCCGCGACGCGGGCGTGGACACCGCGCTCCCCGAGGCCGTCCTGGCGCTGTTCCGGCGGGGCATGGACGCGGGCTTCGGCGAGAGCACCTTCGCCCGTCTCATCACCCTGATGGACAAGAAGGCCTGACGGGAGGGCCCGGGAGGGCCGGGAGGGCACCGCGCGGCCCTCACCAGCCCGTGGGGATCCGCCCCGTGCCCTTGCACTGCGGGCACGGGGCCCCGTCCGGGCCGCGGCCGCTGCCGCCGCAGTCCACGCACATGCCCTCCTTGGCGGTCCAGGCGTCCATCGCCGTGTGGAACCGCTCCAGGGTCACCAGGGCCTCGTCCAGCAGCGCCTCCGGGATGCCCGGAGTGTGCGCCAGCTTGTAGGCCTGCTCGCCGATCACGCAGATCCCGCCGATGTCGCAGGTGACGTCCACGTCGCCGGTGGGCCGGGCGCGCGCTCCGGCGACCGCGCGGCGGGCCGAGGCGTGGAACGGGTCCCCGCCCGGCATGCGGATCGCGTCGGCCCCGGTCAGCCAGGACGCGAACCCCCGGGGCAGCGTCAGCGTCACCGCTCCCCCGTCCGCGGCGCCCGCGACGCCGTCGGCCTCCCCTGTCCGCCCCTGCGCGGGCACGGCCCGATACTCCGAAGCCATCACCGTCCTCGCCCCTCCCCCGAGCAAGTACCGGTGTGAATCGAAGCACACCCTCCCGCGACCTGCCAAGAGCGCGCCCCTGGGCTCCGATCAGCTGTTGAATCCCATTCCCAGGCGGTCGAGGGTGCGCAGCCACAGGTTCCGTCGGCCGCGGTCCCGGTCGGCCGCCGCGGTCGCACGCAATGTCAGCGCGATCCCCGCATATCGGGCGGGTTCGGGTGGGAAGGGGATCGGCCGCTCCCGCACCATCGCCGACCGGGTGCGCTCGGTGTCGGCGCCCTCCAGCCGGTCCAGCATCACCTGGGCGCCGAAGCGGGTGGCCCCCACCCCCAGCCCGGTGTAGCCCGCGGTGTAGGCCAGCCGCCCCTGGTAGGCGCTGCCGAAGAAGGCGCAGAACCGGCTGCACGTGTCGATCACCCCGCCCCAGGAGTGCCCGAACCGCACCCCCTCCAGCTGCGGGAAGGTGGTGAAGAAGTGCTCGGCCAGGCGGCGGAAGGTCTCCGGCCGCTGGTCGTGCTCGGGGCGGATGCGGCCGCCGTAGTGGTACACCACGTCGTAGCCGCCCCACAGGATGCGGTCGTCGGCGGTGAGCCGGTAGTAGTGGAACAGGTTGGCCGAGTCGCCGATCCCGTGGCGGCCCTTCCACCCGATGGCGGCCTTCTGCTCGGCGGTGAGCGGCTCGGTCATCAGCGCGTAGTCGTACACCGGCGCCACGAAGTGCTTCAGGCGCCGCAGCGGCCCGGGGAAGGCCCCGGCGGCCCAGGCGGTGCGGCGGGCGGTGACGGCGCCGCCGTCGGAGGCCAGGCGCAGCCCGCCGCGCACCGGCTCGATCGTGCGGACCGGCGAGTGCTCGTGGATGCGCACCCCCAGCCGCAGGCAGGCCTCGCGCAGCCCCCACGCCAGCTTGGCCGGGTGCACCATGGCGCAGGCGGAGCGGTCGATCATGCCGCCGACGTAGGTGGGCGAGTCCACCTCGGCGCGCACCTGGCTCGCGGTGAGCACCTCGGGGGCGTACCCCAGCTCCTCCAGCTCGGCGGCCTCCCGCTCCAGCTCCTCCAGCTGCCAGTACTCGGTGGCCACCGCCATCTCGCCGGTCCGCTCGAACTCGCAGTCGATGCCGTACCGGCGCACGGCCTCCTCGATGCCGTCCAGGTTCTCCCGGCCCATCCGCTCCAGGTCGGCGATCTCCTCGGGCCAGCGCTCGGCGCCGTTGCCGAAGCCGTGGGTGATGCTGGAGGAGCAGAACCCGCCGTTGCGCCCGGAGGCCGCCCACCCGCAGGTCCGCGCCTCGATGAGCACCACGTCCCGGCCCGGGTCGCGCTCCTTGGCCAGCAGGGCTGTCCACAGCCCGGCGTAGCCGCCTCCGACGACGGCCAGGTCGGCGGCGGACTCCCCGCCCAGCGGCGGGGCGGCCTCGGGCGCGTCGTGGCCGGGCACGGACGTGTCGAGCCAGAAGGTGCGGGGGTGGGCCTCCGCCAGGGACTCCTCCACAAGGGAGGCCAACGGTCGCGGCACGCTCGCGGTCACATTCTCAACTCCTCGGCGGCGGCCCCGGGCGGACCAGGGCCGGTCGGGTCGGCCGGGGATTCGGCCGAACCGTCTTCTGCGGGTGGTTCATCGATTAAACGGACAGGTGGGCACCCCCGTGCCCCTCCCGCCCCGGGGAAGGGGTGCCGCCCCTTGTTGATCTCGGGGAAGTCGGGCTTAAAACAGGCCTCTTAAGCCCGACTTCCCCGAGATCATCGGCGGAGGGGCCGGGGTCAGGCCCGGCGCCGGGCCATCACCGCGTTCACCACCGCGAGCAGCACGCCGACCGCGAAGATCAGCGTCCCCATCACGTTCACCTGCGGCGGGGTGCCCACCCGGGTGGTGCCCCAGATCCACAGCGGGAACGTGCTGGTGTTGCCGCTGACGAAGGTGGTGATGATGTAGTCGTCGATGGACAGCACGAAGGCGATCAGCCCGCCGGCCATCAGCGCGGGGGTCAGCATCGGCAGGGTCACCAGCCGGAACGTGGTCCACGCCGAGGCGCCCAGGTCGCGGGCGGCCTCCTCCAGGGACGGGTCCAGCGCCAGCACCCGGGCCCGCACGGTGATCGCCACGAACGACACCGAGAACATCACGTGGCTGACCACGATCGTCCAGAACCCGGTGGCGATGTTCATGGTCAGGAACATCGACAGCAGCCCGGCGCCCATCACCACCTCGGGCGCCGAGATGGCGGAGAACATCACCAGGTTGGTGGCGCCCTGCCCGCGGAAGGTGTACCGCCCCAGGGCCAGGCCCAGCAGCCCGCCCAGCAGCCCGGCGAACACCATCGTCAGCAGGGCGATCAGCAGCGAGTTCACCAGCGCCCGCGTCAGGTCCGGGTAGGCCAGGGCGTCGGCGTACCAGTGCAGGGTGAACCCCTGCCAGGTCACGTTGTGGCGGCCCTTGATGTCGTTGAAGCTGAACACGATCATGAACGCGATCGGGGACAGCAGCCAGACGATGACCGCCCAGGTGAAGTACTTGCCCCAGTCGACGCGCCGCCGCGGGCGGCGGGCCGGGGCCGGTGCGGGCGCCGCGGCCGGCGCGGGCGCGCTCGTCGCGGTCATCGGGTGCTCGCCTCCATCACTCGCTCGGTCCCCAGTGCCCGGGCGTAGCTGAAGATGCCCACCAGCAGGACCGCCATCAGCACGAAGGTGATGGAGGCGGCCATCGGGTAGGCGTTGTTCACCAGGTACTGGCTCTCGATGACCTTGCCGACCATGGTGTTGTCCGCGCCGCCGAGCACGGTGGCGTTGACGTAGTCGGCCGAGGTCGGGATGAAGGTCATGATCACCCCGGCGAACACGCCCGGCAGCGACATCGGCAGCACCACCCGGGTGAACGCGCGCACCGGCCCGGCGTACAGGTCGCGGGCGGCCTCGACCACGCGGTGGTCCATCCGCTCCAGCACCGCGTAGACGGGCAGCACCATGAACGGCAGGAAGTTGTAGGCCAGCCCGAACACGACCGCCGGTGCGCTGTTGAGGACGTAGGCGTCCTCCGGCAGCAGCCCGATGCCCTTGAGCGTGCCCAGGATGACGCCCTCGTCGGCGAGGAACGCCTTCCAGGAGATCGTCCGCAGCACGAACGACACGAACATGGGCAGCAGGAGCAGCAGCAGGTAGGCGTTCTTGTACGCCCCGCCCCGGAAGGCGATCCAGTAGGCGCACGGGTAGCCGATGAGGATGCACAGCACGGTCGCGCAGGCGCCGTACACCAGCGAGCGGCCGATCTGCTCCCAGTAGGTGCCGACCGCCGCGGCGTAGTTGCCGAACTCCCAGGTGAGCGAGTAGCCCTCGTAGAGGTTCCCGCTCATCAGGGACATCGACAGGATCGTGGCGATCGGCACCACGAAGAACAGCGCCAGCCACAGCCAGGCCGGGGCGACCAGGAGGTAGGGGGCGGCCCGCGCGGCGAGCCGCGGTCTGCGTTCGTCGGTCATGCGCGCCGCCCTAGGACTGGGTCACCGACAGGAACAGGGGGGAGAACGACTCCTCCTGGTCCACCGACAGCGGGACGTAGTTGTGCAGCTTGGCGTAGTCCTCCTCGGTGGGGAACACCAGCGGGCTGCCCACCAGGTCCTCCAGGAACTCCTTGTCCTCGCCGGAGGCCTCCGCGGCCTTCTCCTCCAGGATGGTCTGCACCTCGGGCACCGGCGGGATGTAGTTGATGTACTCGGCCAGCCCCGCGGCCACGTCCGGCTCGTAGAGGAAGTCCATCAGCATCAGGGCGTCGACCGGGTTGGCGGCCGTGTTCGGGATCATCATCAGGTCGCTCCAGAGCGTGGCGCCCTCCTCGGGGACGACGAACTCCAGCCCGGCGCCCTCCTCGGCGTTCTGCTGGAACACGTCGCCCGACCAGGCCATGGACAGCCACACGTCGCCGTTGGTCAGCGGCTGGATGTAGTCCTGCTCGTAGTAGCGGCGCACGATGCCCTTGTCGCGCTGCTCCTTGAGCTTGTCGGCGGCCTTCTCCCAGTCGTCCACGGTGGAGTCGGCCGGGGCCACCCCGTTGAGCAGCAGGCCGAAGTTGGCGATCTCCTGCGGGTCGGCCATCATGCCGACCTTGCCCTCGAACTCGGGCCGCCACAGGTCGGCGATGCTGGTGATCTCCCGGTCCACGTACTCGGGGTTGTAGGCGATGCCGGTGATGCCGGAGGTGTAGGGCACGGTGAACCGGTTGCCCGGGTCGTAGCTGGGGTCCTTGTACTTCTGCCCGGCGTAGTCGGCGAAGTTGGGCATCTTCGTGTGGTCCAGCGGCGCCAGGTAGCCCAGCTCGACCAGCTTGACCAGCTCGATGCCGGTGGACAGCACGATGAGGTCGTAGCCGATGGACTCGCCGTCGGCGAGCTTGGGCTGGATCTTGCCGAAGAACGAGTGGTTCTCCTGCACCGCCTCGTCGTAGTTCACCTTGATGCCGGTGGCCTCGGTGAACTCCTTGAGCTGGGTGCGGTCGGCGTCCATGTACAGCGGCCAGTTGGCGAAGTCCAGCTCGCCGTTGCTCTCCTTGCCCGCCCAGAAGTCCTCGGACTCGGGGGCCTTGCCCGCCCCCTGCCCGCTGACGCCGCAGCCGGTCAGCGCCGCGCCGGCGGCGGCCAGCCCGGCCGCCCCCAGCAGGCCGCGGCGGCTCATGCGGGCACGGGTCATCCCTCGCAGGAGGGCGCGGTCGATTCTGCTCACGGGAGGACTCTCTTCCGTGTCGGGGGATGGTGGATCCCGGTGGTGCGCGGGGCCTCGGAGGCCCAGGGGCCTCAGGCGGGCAGCACGTAGGAGTGCTCGGGGCTCCATTCCAGCCAGACCCGGTCGCCGCGGCCCGGACCGTCGCCGGTCCCGGCGGCGTTCTGGGTGAAGACGGTGAGCTCGGGCCCCGCGCCCGCACCGTCGGCCCCGCCGCCCTCCAGGGCGACGGTGTAGTGCGTGGACGCCCCCAGGTACACCACCTCCCGGACCGTGCCCGGCACCCGGGAGCGCGCGCCCGCGCCGTCCGGGCGCGCGGTGTGCAGCGCGATCTTCTCCGGGCGGACGGTGACCTCCACCGTGTCGCCGACCGCGGCCGCGGCGGTGGCGCAGACCGCACCGCTCTCGCCGACCGGGAAGGTGACCAGGCCGCCCGAGGCGTCGGTGACGCCCCCCGACAGCAGGTTGGAGGTGCCGATGAACCCGGCCACGAACCGCGAGGCGGGCCGCTCGTAGATCTGCCGGGGGTCGCCGAGCTGTTCGACGGACCCCTTGTTCATCACGGCGATGCGGTCCGACATGGTCAGCGCCTCGCCCTGGTCGTGGGTGACGTAGACGAAGGTGATGCCCACGTCCCGCTGGATGCGCTTGAGCTCCATCTGCATGGCCTGGCGGAGCTTGAGGTCCAGGGCCCCCAGCGGCTCGTCCAGCAGCAGCGCGCTGGGGCGGTTGACCAGTGCCCGCGCCAGGGCGACCCGCTGCTGCTGCCCCCCGGACATGCGGCCGGGCTTGGTCCTCTCCCGCCCGGACAGCTCCACCAGCTCCAGCATCTCGCCGACCCGGCGGCGGATCTCGTCGGAGGGCGTGCCCTTGCGCCTCAGGCCGAAGGCGATGTTGTCGAAGACGGTCATGTGCGGGAAGAGCGCGTAGCTCTGGAACACCATGTTGACGTCGCGGCGGTCCGGCGCCGTCCGGGTGACGTCGGCGCCCTTGAGCCGGACGGTCCCCTCGGTGGGGTCCTCGAACCCTGCGATCATCCGCATGGTGGTGGTCTTGCCGCACCCGGAGGGGCCGAGCAGGGAGAAGAACTCGCCCTGGGCGATCTCCAGGTCGATCCGGGAGACGGCGTGCACCTCCTCGCGGCCGGAGCGGTAGGTCTTGGCGACGCCCTCCAGCGCGATGGCGGGCACGTCGGGGGGAGGCGACGGCGCCTCGGCGGCGCCGGCGGCGGTGGTGGGCTCGGTCATGCTCTCCATCGTGCCCTCCCCTAGTCCCGGCCGATGTGGCTCATGACGTGCTTGACGCGGGTGTACTCCTCCAGGCTGTAGAGGGAGAGGTCCTTGCCGTAGCCGGAGTGCTTGAACCCGCCGTGCGGCATCTCGGCGATGAGGGGGATGTGGGTGTTGATCCACACGCACCCGAAGTCCAGGCGCCGGGAGACGCGCAGCGCGCGGGCGTGGTCGCGGGTCCACACGCTGGAGGCCAGGCCGTAGCGGACCGAGTTGGCCCATTCGACGGCGGTGTCCTCGTCGGGCACCTGCTGCACGGTGATGACCGGGCCGAACACCTCGTCGGTGACCATCTCGTCGCCCTGGCGGAGCCCGGCGACCACGGTGGGCTCGAAGAAGTACCCGTCCCCGCCCGTGGGCCTCCCGCCCGCGAGCACCTCGGCGTGCGCGGGCACCCGGTCGAGGAAGCCGGAGACGCGGGCGAGCTGGTCGGGGTTGTTGAGCGGGCCGAAGTCGGCGCCGGTGTCGTCCGGGCCGCCGGTGCGGGTCTTGCGCGCCTGCTCGGCGAGGGCGGCGGCGAGGTCGTCGTGGACGCCGGGGGTGGCCAGGACGCGGGTGGCGGCGGTGCAGTCCTGTCCGGCGTTGAAGAACCCGGCCTCGGCGATGCCCTGGGCGGCCTTGGCCACGTCGGCGTCGTCGAACACGACGACCGGGGCCTTGCCGCCCAGCTCCAGGTGGAGCCGCTTGAGGTCGGCGGAGGCGCTCTGGGCGACCTCGAACCCGGCCCGGGTGGACCCGGTGAGCGAGACGAGCCGGGGGACCGGGTGCTCGACCAGGGCGCGGCCGGTGCCGCGGTCGCCGCAGACGACGTTGAACACCCCGGCGGGCAGGAACTCCGCGGCGATCTCGGCGAGCAGCAGGGTCGTCATCGGCGTGGTGTCGGAGGGCTTGAGCACGACCGTGTTCCCCGCCGCGAGGGCCGGGCCGATCTTCCAGGCGGCCATCGCCATCGGGTAGTTCCAGGGGGTGATCTGCCCGACCGGGCCGATGGGCTCGCGGCGCACCCAGGAGGTGTGGTCGGCCAGGTACTCGGCGGCGGCCCTGCCCTCCAGGGTGCGGGCGGCCCCGGCGAAGAACCGCAGCGCGTCGGTGACCTGCCACAGCTCCTCGTCGCGGGTGGCCTGCACCGGCTTGCCGCAGTTGGCGACCTCGGCGGCGACCAGGTCGTCGGCGCGCTCCTCCACGGCGTCGGCGAACCGGTTGAGGGCGAGCTGGCGGTCGGCGGGGGTGCTGTCGCGCCAGGAGCCCTCGAAGGCGGCGAGGGCGGCCCGGAAGGCCGCGTCCACGTCGGCCGCCGAGGAGACCGGCGCCTGCGCGATGACCCGTCCGGTCGCCGGGTCGACGATGTCGCTCGTGCGCCCGTCGGCGGCGTCGGCATGGGCGCCGTTGACGAAGTTCCGCAGCTGACGCGGCCTGGCCTGCTCGGTCATGCGTGGCACTCCTGACGAAGGTGATGCAAGGCACATTTGCTGTCCCCGGTACCTTGACAGAGCACACAGGCTTGAGACAAGGGATTCCGTTGTAAAAATCGAGTTTTGCCATCGATCCCTCACGCGATGGCGACGCCAACCACTGTTTCCTTTAGAGAACGGGCGCACCGTCACGCTTCGCGCCGCTCAGGCCGCGCAGAGCACGTGGGGCGGGCACCGACATGATGCCGGTGCCCGCCCCACGACGGCTCCGCCGGGGCCCGACCACCGCCCCGGCCCGGTCCGCTCCTACGCGGCGGCCTTCTCTCCGGCCCGGCCCGCCTCCGGCGGCCCGGCGCCTTCGGGGGCCGCGCTCAGCACGAGTTCGTCCAGGACGACCGCCTCGCGCTCGTAGCGCCGCGAGGCCTGCCAGAGCCGCCCCACGATGAAGAGCTCGAAGAACATCAGGCCCGCGCAGGAGGCGCCCACGACCCACAGCATGGCGCCCGGGAAGAAGGCGCCCACCAGCGGGGCGACGATGAACACGCCCATCTGGAACTCGATGCCGCTGAACAGGTGGGGGCGGACGCGGTGGCGCAGCAGCGCGTCCCGGAAGCGGGCGTAGGCGGGGAAGCGCTCGGCGAGGCTGCCCGACGGGGGCTCCTCGGGTACGTACGCGAGCCGGGAGGCGCCGTCCCCGTGCGCCGCGCCGCCCGCCCCCTCGTCGGCCGCGTCGGCCGCGTCGTCGGCGGCGTCGTCGGCCGCCTCGTCGAGGAAGCGGGGCCGCAGCTCGCCGAACCGCTTCTCCCCGAGCACCCGGATGAAGGCCTCCTCCTCGATCTCCGCCTCCGTCAGCCCGCGGCGCACCCGCGCCTTCTGCGCACGCCGCATCTTCTTGCGGACCTTGGCCATCTGCGGCGAGTTGAGGTAGCGGAACATGTCCGTGAAGACGACGGCCAGCGCGAACCAGATGTAGACCGTGTCCCCGGTGGCGGCGAACTGCCCGCCCAGCAGGCCGATCGTGCAGATGAGGACGCGCACCCGGTCGAACACGTAGTCCAGCCAGGACCCGAAGACGGTGCCGTTGCCCTTCAGGCGGGCGATCTTGCCGTCCATGCAGTCCAGCAGGAAGCTGATGTGGAAGACGACCGCACCCAGGACCAGCCCGAGCACGTCGGCCCGGCCGAAGGAGAACGCCGCGGCGCAGCCCAGGAGCAGCGCGGCGATGGTCAGGTGGTCGGGCGTCACGGAGGTCCGGTTCGCGGTGAACAGGACCAGGCGCGAGGCGACGGGGTCCACGAGGTAGACCGTCCACCAGGAATCGCGCTTCTTATACGTCCTCTCGCGCACATCGGCGAGAGTGAACCCGTCAAAGGGCATGGATGACTACTCCGTGTGATTGCAGGCGGGCACGGAAAAGACAGCGTCGGGCACCCTGGAAACGGGGGATGAAACGGCGGACCGCTCATTTGAGCGCGCGCCGTCGAGGGATGCGCTTCTCCCTTTCTCTTCGCTCCGCGGACCTCTGACCTGCGCATCCCAGAGCACTCGGCACTGCCGGGAGATCGGGGGTCCGCCCGCCGTCCCCGGGACTCGGCGAACACGGACCTCTCGTCCCCCAGATTTCACCCGTAGGACGCCCTTTGTCTGAGATGGGTTTACTAAAGGATGAAGATTCCTTACATCCCCGCCCGTCGGCCCGTTTCCCGGGCTGCCGCCGGCGCCCCGCGAACGCCGACGGGCCGCCCCGGGGGTCCCGGGGCGGCCCGTCGTCTCTGCGGCCTGGAGGCCTGCGGGGCTACTCGCCCTTCCAGTCCGGCTTGCGCTTCTCGGCGAAGGCCGCCGCGCCCTCCATGGCGTCGTGGCTCACGAACACCGGGCCGGTGATCGCGTCCTGGCGGGTCCACATCTCCTCGGTGGACCAGTCGTCGGAGGCCGTCATGACCTCCTTGGACACCCGCACCGCCATCGGGGCGTTCTCGGCGATGCGCGCCGCCAGCGCGCGGGCGCCCTCCAGCGCGCCGCCGCCGGGCGTGACCGCGTTCACCAGGCCGAGCTCGGCCATACGCTGCGCACCGACGAAGTCGCCGGTCAGCGCGAACTCCATGGCGATGTTGCGGGGGATGCGCCGGTGCAGCCGCAGCAGGCCGCCGCCCGCCGCCACCAGTCCCCGCTTGGCCTCGGGGATGCCGAACTTCGCGTCCTCGGCCGCGACCACCAGGTCGCAGGCGAGCACGGCCTCGAACCCCCCGGCCAGGGCGTAGCCCTCCACCGCGGCGATGAGCGGCTTGCGCGGCGGGCGCTGGGCGAAGCCCGCGAAGCCGCGGCCCTCCACCACGGGCACCTCGCCCTTCATGAAGGCCTTGAGGTCCATGCCCGAGCAGAACGTGCCGCCCGCTCCGGCGAGGATGCCGACCGTCAGGTCCGAGCGGGAGTCCAGCTCGTCCAGGGCCTCGGCGATACCGCGGGCCACCGCGGCGTTCACCGCGTTCTTAGCCTCGGGCCGGTCGATGGTGACCACGGCGACGCCGTCGGCGGCCTCGAACCGGACCTCGGGGCCCCGTCCCTCTTCCGCTGCCATGCGCCCTCCTACTTCGGCGGCATGCGCAGGCCGCCGTCGATGCGCACGACCTCGCCGTTGATGTAGCTGATCTCCAGCAGCGAGCGCACCAGACGGCCGAACTCATCGGCGGTGCCCAGGCGCTTGGGGAAGGGCACCGGCGCGGCCAGGCGCTCCTTGAACTGCTCGGACTCGGGGCCCTGCCCGTAGATGGGGGTGTCGAGGATGCCCGGGGCCACGGTGTTCACGGTGACGCCGATCGCCGCCAGGTCGCGCGCGGCCGGGAGGGTCATGCCGATGACGCCGCCCTTGGAGGAGGAGTAGGCGATCTGCCCGATCTGGCCCTCGATCCCGGCCAGGGAGGCGGTGTTGACGATGGCGCCGCGCTCCCCGTCCTCGTTGACCGGCTCGGTCCTGCCCATCGCCGCCGCCGACAGGCGCAGCAGGTTGAAGGTGCCGATCAGGTTGACGTCGATGACCTTCTTGTAGCTGGCCAGGTCGTGCGGCTGCCCGTCGCGGTTGACGGTGCGGGTCGCCCAGCCGATCCCGGCGCAGGCCACCGCGGCGCGCAGCGGGCGGCCGGTGTCGACGGCCGCCTGCACCGCGGCCTGCACCTGCTCCTCGTCGGAGACGTCCGTGGCGACGAAGACGCCGCCGACCTCCTTGGCGACGGCCTCGCCGCGCTCGGCGTTGAGGTCGGCCACCACGACGGTGGCCCCGGCGTCGGCGAGCTGCCGGACGGTCGCTTCCCCGAGCCCGCTCGCGCCGCCGGAGACGACGGCGGAAATTCCGTTGAGATCCATGTGCGGAACACTACAGACCCGCCCCGCCGACGACTAGAACCGGGTTCGGTTCTCGTCCTCCCCTCCCCCGCCCCGGCGCCGTCAGGCCTGGTCGGGGCCGCTCTGCCAGCGCTCGTAGACGGCCTCGTCGACCAGCTCGGCGGCCAGCGTGTAGGCGTGCGTGCGGTTGAAGTCGGCGGCGCCCGCGCCGACCGCGAAGGGCAGCACCTCGTCGTCGGCGAGCGCGATCTCGTATCCGTGCGCGGTGGTGATCCGGTGCACCCGGCCGCGGTCGGTGCGCTCGGTGCCGTGGTACTCGACGACCTTGGCTCCGGCCAGGTCCATGAGGATCCTGCCGAGCGGGTCCGTGGGGGGCCAGGCCATGCTCTCTTCTCCTGTCGGAGGGGGTCCGTGCGCGGCCGCGCCCTCGGGGCCGCCGCTGCCTGCAGCCTGCCATCCCGCACGGCGCGGCCGCGATGATCCCGGTGAAAGTGCCGGGATTCCGGCGGGACGCCCCGCCGGAAAAACCTGTTGCCCCCCTCCCGGGCCCGGAGTAACGTCTCATCCGATGCGTAACTGACCGTCGAGACCACGCGCCGGGAGTAGCGGGAGCTCGCCCACCGAGGCTGGAGCAGACCCCTCCCGGCGCCTTCCGTCCGTTTCGGCCCGTCCCCGGTAAGGGACGTGCTCTTCGCTGAACCGGCGTGGTCTCGACGACGGCGTCCGGCGCGCTCCGCGCGTCTGGGCCCGCCCTCGGGCACCCCATGGACGCCGGCGCCGCGGCCCGCCCCGACCTTCCTCGGAGGTGGCCTTGACCTCTCGTACGACCGAACCGCGGTTCCGCCGCACCCACCGCTCCCCCGCCGAAGGGGGCGCGGCCGAGGGCCCGACCCCGCTGCTGAGCGCCCGCGACCTGGCCAAGGCCTACGGCGCCCGGCCCGTCCTGGACGGCCTGCGGCTCGACGTCGCCCCGGGGCAGCGCCTCGGGCTGGTCGGCGAGAACGGTGCGGGCAAGTCGACCCTGCTGTCGCTGCTGGCCGGGACCGCCGACCCCGACGCCGGCAGCGTCACCCGGCCCCGCGACACCGGTTACCTCGCCCAGGAGCCGCCGTTCACCGAGACCACCACGCTCGGGGACGCGGTCGCCGAGGCGCTGTCCGAGCCGCGCGCGGCCGAGCGGGAGCTCACCGCGTGCGCCCGGGCGCTGGAGGACGGGGGCGAGGCGGCCCAGCGTGCCTACGCGGCGGCGCTGGAGCGCGCGGAGGCCCTGGACGCCTGGGACGCCGACCGACGCGCCGAACTCGTGCTCGCCGGGCTCGGCCTGGACGATGTGGAGTCCGACCGGCCGGTGTCCGCCATGTCCGGTGGGCAGCGCAGCAGGCTGGCCCTGGCCGCGCTGCTCATCCGGCGCCCGCGCGCGCTGATCCTGGACGAGCCGACCAACCACCTCGACGACGAGGCGGTCGCGTTCCTGGAGGGGTTCCTGTCCGACCTGCCCGGCGCCGTGGTCCTGGCCAGCCACGACCGCGCCTTCCTGGACGCGGTGTGCACCGGCCTGCTCGACCTGGACCCGTCCTCCGAGCAGGGGCCCACCTATTACGGCGGCGCCTACACCTTCTACCTGGAGGAGAAGCGCAAGGCCTACCAGCGCTGGGAGCAGCGGTTCCGGGATGAGCAGGAGGAGCTGCGCGCCCTGCGCACGTCGGTGGACGTGACAGCGCGCCAGGTCGCCCCGGGGCGGCCGCTGGGCAACAACAGCAAGATGCTCTACGACTTCAAGGGGGCGCGTGTCCAGAAGCAGCTGTCCCGCAGGGTGCGCAACGCCCAGCGCCGCCTCGATGAGCTGGAGAGCACGCAGGTGCGCAGGCCGCCCAAGCCCCTGTCGTTCTCCGGGACGCTCACCGGCGGCGCGGCCGCGGGCGGGGGCGCGGCGCTGAGCGCACGCGGCCTGGAGGTGCCGGGGCGGCTCCGCCTGGACCGGCTCGACCTGCTCCCCGACGGGCGGCTGCTGGTGACCGGGCCGAACGGCGCCGGGAAGTCGACGCTGCTGCACGTCCTGGCGGGGCGCATCGCCCCCGTGTCGGGCAGCGTCGAGGTGCGCGGCGGTACCCGGGTGGCGCTGCTGGAGCAGGATGTGGAGTTCCCCGACCCGGAGCGCACCCCGCGGGAGATCTACACCGCGGAGCTGGCCCGGCTGAACGAGGAGGGGGTCCTGAGGGTCGCGGACGCGCCGTCGCTGGACGAGCTGGGGCTGATGGCCCGCCGCGACGTGCGGCGCCCCGTCGGCGAGCTGAGCGTGGGCCAGCGCCGCAGGCTGGCACTGGCCCTGATGGTGGCCTCCGCCCCGCACGTGCTGCTGCTGGACGAGCCGACCAACCACATCTCCCTGGCGCTGAGCGAGGAGTTGGAGGAGGCGCTGAAGACGGCGCCGGGGGCGGTGGCGGTCGCCAGCCACGACCGGTGGCTGCGCCGGACGTGGGAGGGCGACCACCTGTACCTGGAGAACGGGGCGCCCGTGCGGTGACCTCCTTGGGAACGGGGCGAGGCAGGGGCGGGGGACCACGGGAGCCCGTCCCCCGCCCCTGCCCCTACGCCACCAGGGACCCCAGTTCCTTGGTGACGCGCTCCAGCATGAACACGCTCGACTCGCGGGCGCGTTCCTCCCAGGCGAAGACGCACACGGTGGCAACGCCGTCGAACTCGATGTCCCGCAGCGTGCCGAAGAACGCCTCCCAGTCCACCTCGCCCTGGCCGATGTCCAGGTGCTGGTGGATCCGGGCGGGGGTGCCGGGCGGGTTGAGGATGTAGCGCAGCCCGCCCGACCCCTTGTGGTTGAAGGAGTCGGCGATGTGCACGTGCTTCAGCCTGTCCCCCGCGTAGGCCATCATCCGCCGCACGTCCGCCCCCGGGTCCTCGCCGGACAGGTGGAAGGTGTGCGGGGCGCAGTACAGGTAGTTCACCCACGGCTTGTTGATGGCCCGCACCAGGTCCACGGCGGGCTCGTTGACCTCGCAGAAGTCGTCGGGGTGGGCCTCCAGGTTCAGCGCGATCCCCTCGCGCTCGAACACCGGCAGCAGCTCCTCCATCGACCTCCAGAAGGCGGCCTCGCTCTCGGCGGCCCGCTCCGGGCGCCCGTTGAACTCGGAGTTCATCAGGGTGCAGCCCAGCTCGACGGTCACCTCGATCATGCGCCTCCAGTAGCGCACGGCGGCCCGCCGCTCCTCCTCGTCGGGGCTGGACCACTTGTACAGCGGGAGCACGCTGGACAGCTCCACCCCCGTCTCCCGCAGGACCCCCTTGAGCTCGGCGACCCGGTCGTCGTCGGCGCGGGGGTGCAGGAAGAAGGGCATGAACTCCTCGCGCGGGGAGAGCTCGATGTGGGAGTACCCGATGTCGGCGACCGTGCGGACCATCTCCGCCATGGGCAGCTTGCGGAACATGTACGGGTCGAGCGCGATCTTCACGGTGGGCTCCTTTCAGGCAGGGAGGCGTTCGGCGTCAGGCGTAGAAGTCCGGTCGCTCCTCCACCTTCGTCGGGACGACCTCGCCGGTCTCCAGCGAGTGGACGGCGGCGTCGCCGACCATCGCGGCGGCGTAGCCGTCCCAGGCGCTCGGCCCCTCGATCCGCCCCGCCGCGACCGCGTCCGCCCAGGCCTGCACCTCGGCGTCGAAGGCCGCGCCGAAGCGCCGCTTCCAGTCCTGGTGCACGGACGACCCGCTGCGCCCGGCCGCGTGCAGGACGGCCTCCTGCGGCTCGGGCAGGCGCACCGCGCCGTCCTCGCCGACCACCTCGCAGCGGATGTCGTAGCCGTACTGGCAGTTCACGAAGACCTCCAGGTCGATGCGCGCGCCCGACTCGGTCTCGAAGAGCAGCAGCTGCGGGTCCACCAGGTGCGCGAACCGCTTGGAGGTGCGGCGCGGCCGGATGATCTGCGCCGTGGCCAGCTCCTCGCCGAGCAGCCAGCGCAGCGTGTCGATCTCGTGGATGGCGGTGTCCTTGGTCGCCATCTCCGAGTGGTAGGCCTCGGGCACGGTCGGGTTGCGGTGCGCGCAGTGCGCCATCAGCGGGACGCCGATCGCCCCCTCGTCGATGAGCTCCTTCATCGCCCGGTACCCGGTGTCGTAGCGGCGCATGAAGCCCACCTGCACCAGCCGGGAGCCGTGCGCCCGCTCGGCCTCCATGATGCGGCGGCAGTCCTCGGCGGTGGTGGCCAGCGGCTTCTCGCACAGCACGGGCTTGCCCGCCCCGATGGCGGCCAGCACGGAGGCGGCGTGCGCGGGCCCCCAGGAGGCGACGAGGACCGCGTCCACCTCCGGGTCCGCGACCACCTCGGCGTCGGAGGCCAGGGCGCGGGCACCGACGCCGGCGGCCGCCTCGGCGGCGCGCGCGGGGTCGATGTCGGTCACCGCTGCGACGCGGGCGCCGCTGACCACCCGGTCCAGCCTGCGCATGTGGTCGGTGCCGATCATCCCGGCGCCGATGACGCCGACGTTCACGGTCATCTTCTCGTTCCTCTCACAGGGGTGCGTATGCGGGCCCGGCCGGTGCCGCGCGAGGGGGCCGCGGCACCGGCCGGGGGCTTTCTTCACGCGGGGCCGTCGGCCGGTGCGGTCGGGTGCGGCACCGCGGGTCCGCCGTCGGGGCCCTCGCTCCGGGCGAGCTCGTGCTCCAGGGCGTCGAGCTCGGCTCCCCCGGCCATGTGGTGGGTCAGGTCCCCCAGGGTCAGCTCCGCACGCGGGGCGTCCAGCTCCGTCTCACCGAGCCGGAGGATGACGAAGTGGTCGCCGACCATGTAGGCGTGGTGCGGGTTGTGCGTGATGAACACGACCCCCAGCCCCGCCTCCCGGGCGGCGCTGACGTACTTGAGCACCACCCCGGACTGCTTGACGCCGAGCGCGGCGGTGGGCTCGTCCAGGATCAGCACGCGGGCGCCGAAGTACACGGCGCGGGCGATGGCCACGACCTGCTTCTGGCCGCCGGACAGGTTGGCCACCGGCGCGTCGATGTCGGGCAGGTCGATGCCCATCTTCTTCAGCTCCTCGTCGGTGATGCGCCGCATCGCCGCCACGTCGAGCCGGGAGAAGGGGCCCACCTTCCTGAGGATCTCCGAGCCGAGGAAGAAGTTCCGCCACACCGGCATCAGCGGGACCATCGCCAGGTCCTGGTAGACGGTGGCGATGCCGCGGTCCAGGGCGTCGCGGGGCGAGGCGAAGGCGACCTCCTCCCCGTCCACCCGGTAGGACCCGGCGGTGGGGGCGTGCAGCCCGGCCAGGATCTTGATCAGGGTGGACTTGCCCGCCCCGTTGTCGCCGAGGATGCAGGTGACCTCTCCCGCGCCGACCCTGAGGTCGACCCCGGACAGGGCCCTGATGTTGCCGAAGGACTTGCCCACGCCGCGCAGCTCCAGCAGCGGCGCGTCGGCCCCGCCCCCGGCCGCCCCGGCGGTGCCGGCGGCGCCCTCGGTGTCCGCGGTGCTCCGCGGTGTCGTGTCGGTCATGGTCCTCACCTCTTGCTCGCCTGGCGGCGGACCCAGGCGTTGACGACCACGGCCAGCAGCAGCATCGCGCCGACGAAGAACATCACCCAGTTGTTGTCCCAGCCGGCGTAGACGATGCCCATCGTGGTCATGCCGTAGATGAACGCGCCGATCGCGGCGCCGATGACGGATCCGAAGCCGCCGGTCAGCAGGCACCCGCCGACGACGGCGGCCATGATGTACAGCAGCTCCATGCCCACGCCCTCGCCGGACTGCTGGCGCCCGGAGGCCGTCAGCAGGTGCATGCCGCTGAACCAGGCGAAGAAGCCGACGGTCATGAACAGGCCGATCTTCACCCGGGTCACCGGAACGCCGACGGCACGCGCGCTCTCGGCGTTGCCGCCCACCGCGAAGATCCAGTTGCCCACGCGGGTGCGCATCAGCACCCAGGTGGCCGCGGCGACGAACACCAGCCACCAGATGACGGTGATGCGCACACCGCCCAGGACCGGGACCGGCACGGAGGAGGCGAACACCGCCCGCGCCGATTCGTAGCCGTCCATGTCGGAGATGTTGGGCCCGGACACGCTGCCGGTGACGAGCTTGGTCACGGCGATGTTCAGGCCCTGGAGCATCAGGAACATCGACAGGGTCACCAGGAAGCTCGGCAGCTTGGTGCGCACCAGGATGGCGCCGTTGGCGAACCCGATCGCCAGGGCGACCAGCAGGGAGATCCCGGCCGCCGCCCACACGTTCAGGTTCAGGTAGTAGCCGGCCATGCCCGCGGTCAGCGCCGCGGTCACCACCGCCACCCCGGCGGACAGGTCGAACTCGCCGCCGATCATCAGCAGCGCGACGCCGACCGCCATGATGCCGACCACGGAGGCGGCGTACAGCACGGTCGCGAAGGAGTCCCCCTGGCGGAAGGTGGGGGCCAGCGCGAAGAAGACGGCGAAGACCGCCACCGCGCCGATGAGCGAGCCCAGCTCGGGGCGGCTCAGCAGGCGGTTGAGCAGCGGGCGGCGCCCGGCCCGCAGCTCCTTCTCAGTGGTGGCCGCGGGCGCCGGCCGCGGTGCGAGGGTGCTCGCCATTGCGCGTCACCGGGTTCCCTTCTCGGCGAACTCGGCGACCTGGCCGACGTTGTCGGAGTCCACGAAGCTGGGTCCGGTCAGCACCGGCTCGGTGCCGCCGCCGATGTCGTTGCCGTTGGCGTTGAGCAGCCACAGTCCCTCAACGGACATGTACCCCTGCAGGTAGGGCTGCTGGTCGACGGCCCACTCGATGGTGCCGTCCTCGATGGAGGCCACGACCTCCTTGTTCAGGTCGAAGGTGGCCACCTTCGCGTCGCTCCCGGCGTCGGACACCGCGTCCAGCGCCGCCATGGCGAACGGGCCGCCCAGGGTGACGACGTGGTCGATGTCCTTGTCGGACTGCAGCTTGGAGGTGATGGAGGACTTCACGTCGGGCATGCTCGACCCGTCGACGTACAGGGTCTCGGAGTCGCCGTCGAAGGCCTCGTCCAGCGAGGAGCAGCGCGTCTCCAGGGCGACGTGGCCCTGCTCCTGGATGACGCAGAGCGCCTTCTCCGCCCCGGCCTCGTTCAGCCGCTCGCCGAAGGCCTCCCCGGCCAGGGCCTCGTCGGTGCCGAAGTACTCGGTGACGCCCATGTCCTGCCACTCCTCGATGCCGGAGTTGAAGGCGACCACCGGGATACCGGCGTCCTCGGCCTCCTGCACCGCCCCCTTGAGTTCGTCGGGCTTGGCGAGGGTGACGGCGATGCCGTCGACGCCCTTGTCGATCGCGGTCCGCACCAGGGTCGCCTGCTCGGAGGCGCTGGGGTCGGAGTTGTAGTCCAGGGTGATGCCGTGGTTGGCGGCCGAGTCCTCGGCACCGGCGCGGATCCGGTCCCAGAAGGTGTCGCCGGGCACCTCGTGCGTGATCATCGCGATCGTCAGGTCGCCGGCCTCGGCGTTGCCGCCCGCGTCTTCCTGCTGTGCACCGCCTCCGGAGCTGCACGCGGCCGCGGCCAGGGCCAGGACGGACGCCGCTGCCAGGTAGGCGGAGAGCTTGGGGGTGCGGTTCATGGGTGGTACCTCTGTCTGAATTCCGGGAACTGCTGGGGTGGGTCCTCTCTCGGTCGCCGGCGCTGTCCGGTCGTCCCGGTCGTTCCAATCGGGGGATGTCCGGGCCCGCCGTCGCGGGCCCGGGAGCCGTTGGGTGTCCGCGTTCCTCAGGCCTGCTGGTAGCGGGCGCCGAGGCCGCAGCTGTTCAGGTACTTGCGCGTGCGCACCGCGATGGGCAGCGGCACGTCGGGCTCGCACGGGTAGAGGTCCTGCTCGACGATGACGAACACGCGCGCGTCCACGTCGTCCAGGGCGTCGAGGACCTTGGAGGGCACCGGCTCGCCCGCGGGCGGCTCGACGCACACCCCGCGCTTGACGGCCTCGCCGAAGGACAGCTCCTCGGCGTCCTTCTGCCGCAGCACCTCCGGGTCCATCTGCTTGATGTGCACGTATCCGATGCGCTCGGAGTAGCGGCGGATGAGGTCCACCGCGTCGCCGCCGCCGTAGGCGACGTGGCCGGTGTCCAGGCACAGCGAGACGTAATCGGAGTCGGTGCCGTCCAGGAACCGCTCGATCTCGGGCTGGGTCTGGATGTGGGAGTCGGCGTGGGAGTGCAGGCACAGCCGCACCCCGTACTCCTCCATCAGCAGCCGTCCGAGCCGGTCGGCGTTGCGGTACAGGGTCCTCCACTGCCCGTCGTCGAGGGTGGGCGACTCGGTGAAGCCGCCGGTCTTCTCGTCGCGGAACATGGGCGGGATGAACACCAGGTGGTGCGCGCCCATGGCCTGGGTCAGCCCGGCGACCTTGCGCACGGTGGAGACCATGCCGTCCCACTGGGCGTCGTCGTGGAGGGCGCCGAAGACGGTCCCGCCGGAGACCTTGAGGCCGCGCCTGCCGACCTCGTCGGCGAGCCGGTCGGGGTCGGTGGGCAGGTAGCCGTAGGGGCCAAGCTCCACCCACTCGTAGCCGGCCTCGGCGAGTTCGTCGAGGAAGCGGTACCAGGGGGTCTGGTACTCGTCCTCGGGGAACCACACGCCCCAGGAATCGGGGGCGGATCCGAGGACGAGCTTGTCCTTCACGGTGCTCATTGGTGCCGTCCTTTGCTGAAGCTGAAGGGGTGCGGGCGGGCCGGGCTCAGCCGTGGGTCGGGAAGTTGAACGCGGCCTGGACCGAGCGGTCGACGCGCGGCCACCGGCTGGTGACGGCCTTGGCGCGGGTGTAGAACCGCACGCCCTCGGGGCCGTGGATGTGGGTGTCGCCGAAGAGGGAGTCCTTCCAGCCGCCGAAGGAGTAGTGCGCCATGGGCACCGGGATCGGCACGTTGACGCCGATCATCCCCACACTCACCCGGCGCTGGAAGCGGCGGGCCGCCTCGCCGTCGCCGGTGAAGATCGCGGTGCCGTTGCCGTACGGGTTGGCGTTGACGATGGTGATGGCCTCGTCCAGGTCGGCCGCGCGGACCACCACCAGCAGCGGGCCGAACACCTCGGTGGTGTAGACGTCCATGTCGGCGGTGACCTTGTCCAGGACCGACGGGCCGATGAAGAACCCGTCCTCGTGGCCCTCCACCTTGAGGCCGCGCCCGTCGACGACGGCGACCGCGCCCTGCTCGGTGCCGGAGGCCACGTAGGAGGCGACGCGGTCGCGCGCCTCGGCGGTGATGACCGGGCCCATGTCGTTGCCCGCGTCGTGGCCGGGGCCGACCTTGACGGCGCGGGCCTTGTCGGCCAGGGCCGGGACGAGCGCGTCGGCGGCCTCGCCGACGGCCACGGCGACCGAGATCGCCATGCACCGCTGCCCGGCCGAGCCGAAGGCGGCGGCGGTCAGGTGGGATGCGGCGTCGTCCAGGTCGGCGTCGGGCAGCACGACCGCATGGTTCTTGGCGCCGCCGAGGGCCTGCACGCGCTTGCCGGAGGCGGTGGCGCGCTCGTGCACGTACTTGGCGATCGGGGTGGAGCCGACGAAGGAGACCGCGGAGACGCCGGGGTGGTCGAGCACCGCGTCGACGGCGGTCTTGTCGCCGTGCACGACGTTGAACACGCCGTCGGGCAGCCCGGCCTCCTTGTACAGCTCGGCGACCAGGTTGGAGGCCGAGGGGTCGCGCTCGCTGGGCTTGAGAACGAAGGTGTTGCCGCAGGCGATGGCGACCGGGTGCATCCACAGCGGCACCATGATCGGGAAGTTGAACGGGGTGATGCCGGCGACGACGCCGAGGGGCTGGCGGAAATCGAAGGCGTCGACCCCGGTGGAGATCTGGTCGGAGTAGCCGCCCTTGAGCGCGGAGACGATGCCGCAGGCGTACTCGACGACCTCGCGGCCGCGGACGATCTCCCCGCGCGCGTCGTCGACGACCTTTCCGTGCTCGGAGGAGATGACGCGCGCCAGCTCGTCCTCGTGCTCGACCAGCAGCTCGCGCAGGCGGAACATGACGCGGGCGCGCTTGGTGAGGGAGGACTCGCCCCAGGTCTCGAACGCCTTGGCGGCGGCGGCCACGGCGGCGTCGACGTCGGCGGTCTCGGCCATGAGCACCTTCGCCTGCTCGGCGCCGGTGGCCGGGTCCCACACGGGCTGCGTGCGGGTGGAGACACCGGTCGTGGCGGCCCCGTCGATCCAGTGCTGGATGAATTCCATGGTCTTGCCTTTCAGAGGCGCGGCTCTGCGCGCGTCACAGGTAATGGCGCTGCTCGCGCTTGTGTTCGGCGTAGGTGCGGTGGGCCCGTCGGGTGCTGTCCAGCTCGGACACCTCGCTCACGGGCACGTCCCACCAGCCGTTCGAGGGCGGGTTGGGACCGGTCAGGTCGGTCTCGATGTGCACGACCGTCACGGTGTCGGCGGCCTTGGCGGCCTCGACCGCCGCGCGCAGCTCCTTGAGGCCGTCGGCGCGGATGGTGTGCGCGCCCAGGCTGGCGGCGTTGGCGGCCAGGTCGACGGGGAGCGTGGACCCGTCGAGCAGCCCGGTCCCGGGGTCGCGGTAGCGGTAGCGGGTGCCGAACCTCTGTGAGCCCAGGTCCTCCGAGAGCGACCCGATGGAGGCGAACCCGTGGTTCTGCAGGACGACGATGACGACCTTGACGCCCTCGGCCACCATGGTGGTGATCTCCTGGGAGAGCATCAGGTAGGAGCCGTCGCCGACCAGGACCACGACCTCGCGCTCGGGGGCGGCCATCTTGGTGCCCAGCCCCGCCGCGACCTCGTAGCCCATGCAGGAGTAGGCGTACTCGACGTTGTAGGCCTTGGGGTCGCGGGCGCGCCAGAGCATCTGCATGTCGCCGGGCAGGCTCCCGGCGGCGTTGATGATGACGTCGGTGTCGTCGAGGGCGTCGTTGAGCACGCCCAGGACGGCGGTCTGCGCGGGGAGCGGCCCGTTGTCGACCGCGTAGCAGGCGTCGGTGGTGCGGGCCCACTCCTCGGCCAGCGCGCGGGCGCGCTCCCGGTAGGCGTCCTCGACCCGCCACCCGGAGAGCTCGCGGCGCAGCGTCTCCAGGCCGGAGCGCGCGTCGGCGACGAGCTGGTGGGCCGAGTGCTTGGCGGCGTCCAGGCGCGCCACGTTCAGGTTGACGAACTCCACGTCCGGGCCGGCGAACACGGTGTGGCTCGCCGTGGTGAAGTCGCTGTAGCGGGTGCCGATGCCGATGACCAGGTCGGCCTCGCGGGCCAGGGCGTTGGCGGCCGAGGTCCCGGTGGAGCCGATGCCGCCGACCGCGCACGGGTGGTCCCACGGCACCGCGCCCTTCCCGGCGTGGGTGTCGGCGACGGGGATGCCGGTCTCCTCGGCGAAGGCGCGCAGCTCCCCGGTGGCGCGGGAGTAGACCGTGCCGCCCCCGGCGATGATGAGCGGGCGCCGGGCGCCGCGGATCGCCTGGGCCGCGCGGCCCACGGCCGCCGGGTCGGGCTGCGGGCGGTCGATGTGCCAGGTGCGCTCGCGGAAGAATCCGACCGGCCAGTCGTAGGCCTCGGCCTGGACGTCCTGCGGCAGGCACAGGGTGACCGCGCCGGTCTCGGCCGGGTCGGTGAGCACCCGCATCGCGGCCAGGGCGGCCGGGACGAGCTGCTCGGGCCGGGTCACCCGGTCCCAGTACTTGGAGACCGGGCGCAGGGCGTCGTTGACGGTGACGTCGCCGCCGCGGGTGTCCTCCAGCTGCTGCAATGCGGGGTCGGGCCCGCGGGTGGCGAACATGTCGCTGGGCAGCAGCAGGACCGGCAGCCGGTTGGTGGTGGCCAGCGCGGCTCCGGTGACCATGTTGGTGGAGCCGGGGCCGGTGGAGGCGGTGCAGGCGAAGGCCTGCAGCCGGTCGCGCATCTTGGCGTAGGCGGCCGAGGCGTGCACCATGGCCTGCTCGTTGCGCGCCGGGTAGTAGGGGAGGTCGGCCTCGCCGGTGGTGGCGGCCTGGAGGAGGGCCTGGCCCAGCCCGGCGACGTTGCCGTGGCCGAAGATGCCCCACACGCCGGGGATGAGGCGCCGGCGTTCGCCGTCGCGCTCGCTGTACTGGGCGGCGAGGAAGCGCACGAGCGCCTGCGCGGTGGTCAGGCGGACGGTTCCGGTGCTGTCGGTGGTCATCACTCCCCCTTCCCTGCGCGGTCGGCGCTGTCGGCACCGGTGGTGCGGCCGGGGTTCGGGCCGTCGGCGGTGTACAGCGGCAGGCGCGGGTCCATCCCCTGGTGCTCCCAGGTGCGGCGGACCCACCCGTGGGCGGGGTCGTCGCAGATGCGCCAGGCGCGCTCCTCGCCGGGTCCGGCCATGACGTTCAGGTAGTAGAGGTCGTAGCCCGGGACGGCCATCGACGGGCCGTGCCACCCGTGCGGGATGGTGACCACGTCCCCGCTGCGGACCTCGGCCAGGACGTCGATGGGGCGGTCCTCGGTGCCGTAGACCCGCTGGTAGGCCACGCCCGGCCCGGCGGGGCCGGAGCCGACCTCGAAGTAGTAGATCTCCTCCAGCTCGCACTCGCCCTCGGTGGCCTCGTCGTGCTTGTGCGGCGGGTAGGAGGACCAGTTCGACTCGGGGGTGAGCACCTCGCAGGCGATGAGCTTGTCGGCCTCGAAGGCCTGCGGGGTGCAGAAGTTGTTCACCTGGCGGCTGGACTGGCCCGCGCCGCGCAGCTCGACCGGCACGTCCTCGGCCTTGCCGTAGCGGAACGGCAGGCGCCTGTCGCAGCGCGCGGACGGCAGCGCGAACCGGCCGCCGTCGGCGCTGGTGACCGTGGCGGCGGCGTCGCGGGGCACGTAGGCGAAGTCGGTGACGCGGGAGAACACGTCGGGGCGGCCGGCCAGGTCGAAGCGCTCGCCGCCGCACTCCACCGTGCAGGAGCCGTTCAGCGGCAGGACCAGGGTCTCGGCGTCCCCGGTGGAGACCTCCGCGCTCTGGCCGGGGGCCAGCTCCAGCACCTTCAGGCCGGAGTAGCCCCACCCCGCTGAGGAGGGGGTCACGACGGTGGCGTAGGGGCCCTGCGCGGTCGAGCCCGCGGGGACATGGTGGTTCGCGGTCATCGGCGGCCTCCGGGCACGGTCTGCCTCCTCGGTCCGGGGCGTCTCACAGCAGCCCCACGGCGGTGTCGACGGCACCGACGACGTCGTCGTCGGCGGGGTAGAGCAGGGAGCGCCCGACGGTCAGGCCCTTGACCGTGGGCAGTTTCAGGGCCTCGGCCCAGCGGGCGTAGGCGGCGTCGGGGTCGGCGGACAGCTCGCCGCCCAGGAGCACGACCGGCAGGGTCGACCCGGCCACCACGCGCTCCATCTCGTCGACGACGGGCAGCTTGAGCCAGGTGTGCGCGGTGGTGCGGCCCAGGCCGGAGCCGATGGCCACCGACCGGGCGACGGCGTCGGGCGAAAGGTCGTTCTTGACCGCCCCGTCGACGGTGTGCGAGATGAACGGCTCGACCATGGCCGTCAGCCCGGCGGTGTTGAGCTCGTCCACGGCGCGCGCGCAGGCCTCCATGGTGTCGGCGGTGCGCGGGTCGCCGTAGTGCAGGCGGAGCAGCATCTTGCCGCCCTCGAACCGCATGGCCCGCAGGCCGGCGGCGTCGTAGCCGGTGAACCGGTCGTCGATCTCCCAGGCGGCGCCGGTCAGGCCGCCGCGGTTCATGGAGCCGATGGCGGTCTTGCCCTCCAGGGCGCCCAGCAGCAGCAGGTCCTCAAGGATGTCGGCGGTGCCGAGCACCCCGGTGACGCCGGGCCGGGCCAGTGCCGCGCACAGCCGGTCGAGCAGGTCGGCGCGGTCGGCCATGGCCATGGGGCGGTCCCCCGAGCGCAGGGCGCCGCGGGCGGGGTGGTCGGCGGCGATGATCATCGCCTTGCCGTGCTCGCCCAGCGGGGAGGCGGGGCGGGTGCGGGCGGCGGCCGCCTCGGCGATGGCCTCGGGGCGCTCGATGCGCGTCGCGGTCAGCTCGCGCAGGGTGTCAGCGCGCATCGGCCGCCTCCTTCATCCGGGCCTCGACCTCGTCGGGCGTGGGCATGGCGTCGGAGCAGGACAGGCGGGAGGCGACGATCGCCCCGGCCGCGTTGGCGAAGCGCATGGTGCGCTCGGTGTCCCAGCCGGACAGCAGGCCGTGGCACAGGGCACCGCCGAAGGCGTCGCCCGCGCCCAGGCCGTTGACCACCTCCACCGGCACCGGCGGCACGGTGGTGCGGCCGGAGGCGTCGGAGGCCATGACCCCGGCGGGGCCCTGCTTGACCACGGCCAGGGAGACGCCGAAGCGGTCGTGGGCGGTGTCGGCGGCGGCCCCGGGGTCGCGGGTGCCCACGGCGGTCTCCCACTCGTCGAGGTTGCCCGCGGCGACGGTGGCGTAGGGGAGCGCCTCGGCCACCCAGCGGCGGGCGTCCTCGCGGGAGTCCCAGAACATGGGGCGGTAGTCGAGGTCGATGACGGTGGTGCCGCGGCGGCCGCGGGCGCGCAGCGCCTCCAGGGTCGCGGTGCGGCTGGGCTCGGCGCACAGGCCGGTGACGGTGACCCACAGGACCTCGGCCGCGGCGATCGCGTCCAGGTCCAGCTCCTCGGGCCGGATCTGAAGGTCGGGCGCCTTGGGGGTGCGGCCGTAGAAGTACAGCGGGAAGTCGTCGGGCGGGAAGATCTCGCAGAAGGTCACCGGGGTGGCGGCGCCGGGGACCGGGGTGGCGTAGCGGGCGTCGACGCCGTAGGAGGCGAGCGCCTCGCGGACGAAGCGGCCGAAGGGGTCGTCCCCGGTGCGGGTGACCACCGCGGCGCGGCGCCCGTGGCGGGCGGCGGCCACGGCCACGTTCGTCGGGCTGCCGCCGAGGAACTTGGCGAAGGAGCGCACCCGCTCCAGGCCGGCGCCGACCTGCTCGGGGTAGATGTCGACGCCCACGCGGCCCATGGTGACGACCTCGAACGGGTCGCCGCCGGGTCGGCGGTCAGTGGCACTCAACTCGGACCTCCGTCGGTCGCGGCGGACGCCGGTGCGTCCGCCCTGGTCGTGGCGGTCTGCGGACGGCGGA
Organism: Nocardiopsis endophytica; assembly: GCF_027706725.1. Taxonomy (GTDB): domain Bacteria; phylum Actinomycetota; class Actinomycetes; order Streptosporangiales; family Streptosporangiaceae; genus Nocardiopsis_A; species Nocardiopsis_A endophytica. Next base: position 21,170 of record NZ_JAQFWQ010000045.1, on the reverse strand, counting down.
TCTCCCCGATGGGACTAGCGCGCTCTACTAGAGCGCTCTAGTATTTCCCCTATGGTGAGCCGCGTCACAGAGGGATGTCAATACATTCGGTCAGGCTTTACCGTTCCGGCCGGTCCACCCGGCGGGACGGCCGTGCGGCCCGGGCGGATGGCGCATGACCTGCGCCGATCCGAAGCCGGGGTGCGGGAGGGCGCCCACCGGTCCACCCGGGCCGGGCGGCCGGGGCACCCCGTCGGGGCGGGGTGCGGCGCGCCGACGGGCGGCCCGTCGGGCCTCACCCGCGTTCGGCCACCACGCGCCCGGCCCGACAAGGCCAGGGCACACCGCGGACCGGCGAAGCGGGAGACTACGTACGCAGCCCTCGACGCCGACACGTGCGCGGCGCGCATCGGGTGCCCGCACCGCCGCACCACGAACGAGAAGGACCTGTCGTGACCACCACTCCGCAGCCGAGACGGGGACGCCGCCCGACCATGGAGGACGTCGCCCGGCACGTGGGCGTGTCCCGGGCGCTGGTCTCGCTGGTCTTCCGCGACGCACCCGGTGCGGGACCGGAGACGCGCCGGCGCGTGCTCGACGCCGCGGAGGAGCTGGGCTACCGGCCGCACAACGCGGCGCGGATGCTGGCGCGCAGCCGGACCCGCGTCCTCGGGGTGGTGATGACCCCGGCCAACCCGTTCCACGCCGAGCTCGTCGAGGCGCTGTACCCGCAGGCCGAGGAGGCCGGGTACGCGGTGCTGCTGTCCGCCCTCACCCGGACGCGCAGCCCGGCCGAGGCCACCGAGGCGCTGCTGCGCAACCGGTGCGAGGCGCTGATCCTGCTGGGCCCGGTGGCGGCCCCGGCCGAGGTGGCCGGGCTCGCCCGGGAGCTGCCGGTGGTCACGGTCGGCCGCCGCTACCCGGGCAGCGGGGCGGACGCGGTGCACACGCGCGAGGCGCGCGGCATCCGGCTGGCCGTCGACCACCTGGTCGGACTCGGGCACCGGGCGATCGCGCACATCGACGGCGGCAACGCCGCGGGGTCGGCCGAGCGGCGGCGCGGCTACCGGGAGGCGATGCGGCGGCACGGCCTGGCCGGGCGGGTGCGGGTGCTGTCCGGCGACCAGACCGAGGCCTCCGGCGCGGCGGCGGCGCGCACGCTTCTCGACGGGCCCGAGCGCGACCGGCCCACCGCGGTGATCGCGGGCAACGACCGGTGCGCGATCGGGTTCCTGGACGCGGCCACCCGGGGAGGGCTGGACGTGCCCGGGGACGTCTCGCTGGTCGGCTTCGACGACATCCCGGCGGTCGCGATGGCGCACGTCGCCCTGACCACGGTGCACCAGGACGCCGGAGGGCTGGCCCGTGCGGCCGTCCGCACGGCCGCCGCCCGCGCCGAGGACCCGGACATGGAGCCCCGGGACGAGCTCCTCGAACCCGAGCTGATGGTGCGCGGCACCACCGCTGCGCCGCGGGGCGGATGACGCCGGTCGCGCATCAGGGCCGGCCGCATCGCCCGGCCCGCGCCCGCCCTCCCGACGTTCCGGACCGGGGGTCATACGGCGACCGCCTCTTGGCGCACCTCGTCCAGGCGGACCGGGCGCCCCAGGCGCATTGAGCGGTCGGCGGCGTCGGCGATGAGCACGGCCTCCAGGGCGTCGGCCACCGTGCACGGGCTCGGTCCGCCCTCGGCGGCCATGTGCAGGAAGGCCGCGATCTCGGCCTCGTACGCCGGGGTGAAACGGGACCAGAACTCCTGCCACGGCTCGCCGCCCGGGAAGGCGGCGCCGGGCTCGGCCGAGGCGAGCGCGGTCCGGTCGTCCAGCCCGACGGCGATGGTGCCGAGCGTCCCCGCCACCTCCATGCGCACGTCGTATCCGGCGCCGTTGTAGCGCGAGCCCTGGAGGGTGGCCAGGGTGCCGTCGTCCAGGCGCATCACGGCGGCGCTGGTGTCGACGTCCCCGGCCTCGGCGAAGTAGGCGGCGCCGCGGTTGGCGCCGTAGGCGTGCACCTCCTCGACCTCGCGGCCGGTGACCCAGCGCAGGATGTCGAAGTCGTGCACGTGGCAGTCGCGGAAGATGCCGCCGGAGGTGGGCACGTACCCGGCGGGCGGCGGTGCGGCGTCGCAGGTCACGGCGTGCACGCGGTGCACGTCGCCGAGTTCCCCGGCCCGCAGCGCCTGCCGGGCGCGGGCGTATCCGGCGTCGAAGCGGCGCATGAACCCGATGTGCACGGCGGCGCCGGTCCGTTCGACCTCGTGCAGGACCCGCACGGTCCCGGCGACGTCGGGGGCGACCGGCTTCTCGCAGAACACGGGGATGCCGGCGCGCACGCCGCCCAGGATGAACTCCGGGTGGGAGGCGGTGGCGGAGGTGATGACCAGGGCGTCGACGGCGCCGGGGGCGAGCAGGTCGCCGGGGGAGGCGACGGGGCGGGCCCCGGGCACGGCCGCGGCGACCGCGCCGGCGCGCCCGGGGGCGACGTCGGCCACCAGCAGTTCGTCCACCTCGGGGCGCGCGGCGACCGCCGCGGCGTGCGAGGCACCGATCCGGCCGGCGCCGACGAGTCCGATGCGCATGTGCCGCCTCCTCCCGGTTCCGGGCCGTGTGGCCCGGGCCACAGGGGTCCGTCCCCTGGGTCACGTCCGAGAAGATTTCTACGCCTCGCTGACCTGCCTGTCAATAGTATGTCTAGACATATGGACTTGATCATCTGCCATCAACAGGACGGCGACGTAGACTGGAGGGGCGCGTGAGGGCGTCCCATCACGGGACGCGCGCCCCGCGCCGACCCGCACCCGTCCCCCGACCGATCGGAGCCGCGTGGCCGAATCGCAGCTACAGGTGGCGCTCGACCGCACCAGCCCGGTGCCGCTGTACTTCCAACTGGCCCAGGAGCTGGAGCGGCGCATCCGCGAGGGCGAGATGCCGCCGGGGACCCGCCTGGAGAACGAGATCGTGCTCGCCGACCGGCTCGGCCTGTCCCGCCCGACGCTGCGCCGCGCCATCGAGTACCTGGTCGACCAGGGGCTGCTGGTGCGCAAGCGCGGGGTCGGCACCCAGGTGGTCACCCCGCGCGTGCGGCGGCCGGTGGAGCTGTCCAGCCTCTACGACGACCTGGTGCAGGCCGGCCAGGCCCCGCGGACGGAGGTGCGCGAGCTGAGCGTGCGCCCGGCCCCGGAGTCGGTCGCGCGGGCGCTGGAGGTGGACCCGGGGGCGGACGTGTACGTCCTGGAGCGCCTGCGCCACGTGGGCGACGAGCCGCTGGCGCTGATGCACAACTACCTGCCGCTGGGGCTGGTGGACCTGACGCGCGAGCGCCTCGCGGAGACGGGGCTGTACCGGCTGCTGCGGTCGGCGGGCGTGACCTTGAAGATCGCGTCCCAGAGCATCGGCGCCCGGGGGGCGACGGCCGCCGAGGCCAAGGCCCTGGGCGAGACCAAGGGGACCCCGCTGCTGACCATGGACCGCACGGCCTACGACGACATCGGCCGCGTGGTGGAGGTCGGCTCCCACGTGTACCGGGCGTCGAGGTACTCCTTCGAGCTCACATTGACGAGCTGAACCACAAGGGGCGGGGCCTCAGAGCCGGTCGACACTGGTGAGCAACGCCGCCCACTCAGAGGCGGGAAAGACGAGATGACCGAGGTCCGGCCGCTTAGAGTCCCGGACAGCGACCCCGGAGGGAAGATCGGCGACCTACACGCACTCGCCACCGGAGCTGCCGCTGTAGGTGGACGTACGCCACTCGACGGTCGGACCGACGCCCATGTTCTCCTCCCGGGGAGAGCTGTGCCCGCCCTCAACCTTGCCCGCTCAAAGCCGATCGACGCCCTTGAGGAGAGCCGCCCACTCCGAAGCGGGAAAAATGAGGTGGCCGAGGTCCGGCCGCTTCGAGTCACGAACAGCGGCCCCGAAGGGGAGGTCGGCGACCTCCACGCACTGGCCCTGTCCTCCGCTGTAGCTTGACGTACGCCAGATCGATTCATCGAACATGAGGCTTGCTCCTCTACCCCTCATAGCGATCCTTCAGAACACGTTTAATGGTGGCAGCGGTGTCCCGCGGAGACAGAGCCGCCTCCTGGACCTGGGCGAACATCGCTCTGTACTGCGCTGTCTCCTCCTCGCGCTCCAGAAAGAGCGCCCCGGTCGCGTACTCGATGTACACGGCCTCCCCCGAGCTGACGCCCTCGATGACGTCAGGGAACCCCAAGACCACGAAGCTGCCTTCGCTCGCGATATGCGCGCCCCGCTCGAATGGAAGCATGCGCAGGTCCACGTTCGGGAGGTCAGACACTTCCACCAAGCGGCGCAGCTGATCCCGCATGACTGCAGAGCCTCCGACGACCCGGTGGATCGCACTCTCGTTGAAGACGGCCGAGAACATGAGCGGATCACTTCCGGAGAGACGCTCCTGGCGCCGCATCCGGGCTGACACACGCCCTTCGACCTCTGACTCGTCAGCCCTCTCCCCGAGCCTCACTTCGATGAACCCACGGGCATAGTCAGCTGTCTGCACCAGCCCGGGTATCAGCGCATCGTCGTAGTTGCGCAGCTCTGACGCCTCGGTTTCGACGCCCAGGTAGGGCGTGAACCACTCCGGGACCGCCCCCGTCTGCCACCAGCCGGGCTCGCGCCTCTTGGCCAAGGCGACGAGCTTGTCGCGGTCACCCGACGCCAGGCCGTAGAGATCCTGCTCACCAGCGAGCTGGCCACCAACGCACTCGTGCACGGCGACGCCCCGAACACCGCCTGCCCGGCGACCGGTCTCCTCGCCCGTCCCCGCCCCTTCCACGTCACGATCGGGCTCCTCGACGGCTACCTGCACGTCCTCGAATGCGGTGCGGGCTCGGGCCACTGCACGATCGCCCCCGCGCCCTCCCCCGACCCGCTCGCCGAGACCGGTCGCGGACTGACCTGGGTCGACGCGATGGCCCAGCGGTGGGGCACCTACGGCGACGCCGCTTCACGAACGGTCTGGTTCATGCTCGACCGCCCGTCCATGCGCCCGGCCTGAACGGGCCTTCGGCGCATCCCCGGCGTCCGCCCCGGACCGAGGAGGGGGCGGGGCGGACGCCCACACGACGCACCTCTTGGGAGATCTCCGATGACCGTCCTCACCTGCACCCCCGCGCCCAACGCGCGGCACGCCTCGGATGCCGCGCAGGACGCCGAACTCGCCTCGCTCATCCGCGCCCTCATCGCACAGCGCCCCGAAGTCGCCAGCCTGTCCGGGCCGGACCCACCGGTCCCGTCAGGTCTGTGGACGGGTCCCGACGGCGGGGCGTGCGGCGATAGCCTGCGTCCATGGCTCGCAACCAGCGCCCCCACACCACCAGCGCCGAAGATGCGCGGCAGCTGGAGATCTTCGCCGAGGAACGTCCCGAAGAGCGGGCGGACCTCCTCTTCGAGGCGGCCGGTATGTGGTCGCTCTCCGGCGACCACGATCGGGCCGCCGAGATCTTCCGTCTCCTCTCCGACCCCGAGATCGGTTCGGACTTCGCCGGGCCCGCCGAGGCGTTCCGAATCGGCGCACTCTACGACGCGGGACGCAGCGACGAGGCCGACGAAGAGGCCGCACGGCTGCGCAGGCGCAACCCCGACGACGCGGAGGTCTGGGCCATCATGGGCGAGACCTACGAGAACCGTGGGGACCTGCGCACCGCCCAGGAGTGGTTCACGGCGGGCATCACCCGCACCCTCGGACCGGCGGCGCCCCTCACCGTGGAGGCCATCGACGAGTGCGACGATCCGGCCGAGGTGGAGCACCTGATCTTCGGCCGGGCGCGGGTGCGCCGGGAGGCCGACGAGCCGAAGGACGAACTCGACGCGCTCGCCGAGGTCCTCGGCGCCCTGAACGACGCCGCCCTGGACGAGGAGGCGGCGGAGGACGGCGGCACCCTCGACGCATACGACGCGTTCGGCTTCGCGGACGAATACGACGCCGACGGTGAAGGACACCGCGTTCCCCAAGAGGTCGGCACCCTCTACTGGCCGAAGGAGCAGTTCGGACCTCTCCTCAAGGCCCGGCCCGAGCTGGCCGAGCAGATCGGCACCGACCACGCCGAGTACACCGCGAACTTCGAGAAGATGCTGAGCCTCCTGTCGGCCCAGGGCGTGCAGCGGCTCTCCGTGGGCCGTGGGGACGTGGCGGAGTTCGTCCGCTTCCTGGAGGAGCGGGGCATCTCCCAGGCCGATGAGAACGTCATCGCCGACTATGGAGCCGAACTGCAGCGGACCGGCGAGAACACCGCCTGGCCGCCGGGGCGCAACAACCCCTGCTGGTGCGGATCCGGCCGCAAGTACAAGAAGTGCTGCGGCAACCCGGCGGCGAGGTGACGGCCCCGGCCACGAAGTGGACTCCGCCGCCCGGTCCTGGACCGGCACCGCTCCGGCCCGAGCGCGCGGAGGACCGGCCCTGCACGGCGCGTGGCGCCATCAGGCGGTGAGACGGCCCTCCAGGTGGTCGACGGCCGCGTTGGCGTGCAGGCGGACGCCCGTCTTCAGCACCGAGTCGTCGGCGTAGAAGCCGGGGTGGTGGTTGAACACCATCCCCCGCCCGCCGGGGACCGCCTCCATCGTCCCGTCCTCGCGGTACCGGAGGTCCTGGCAGCCCAGGTTCACGTACAGGCCGCCGTAGCGGTCGATGAACTCCGAGACGTCGTCATAGGGCAGCCCCGGGGGCGTCTCGTGCACGCCGTCCTCGCCCATGACCCGCCGCAGCGTGGGCAGGGCCGCGTCCACCCACTCCGGCGCGTTGTACACCGGCGGCACCCTCTGCAGGAACTCCGTGGTCGCCGTGCACCCGTACGCCCGCGCCATGTGGTCGGCCGTGCGGCGGACGTGGTCCTGGACGGTGTCCATGTCCGACTGGACCAGGCACCGGATGGTGCCCCACAGGGTGACCCTGCCGCCGATGATGTTGAACCGGCCCACGTCCTCCACGTGCCCGATGGACACGGTCACCGGCGAGGTCGCCGGGACCTGCCGGTAGACCTGGCCGAGCCCCGAGATCGTGTCGGCGGCGGCGGGCATCGGGTCGGTGCCCTCCCAGGGCGTGGACCCGTGCACCTGTTTGCCGTCGATCCTGATCTTGATCACGCAGGACGCGGCATAGGTGTTGCCGCTCCGGTAGCCGACGGTGTTCGCCGGGAGCGGCGCGACGTGCATGCCGAAGGCCATCGTCGGCACCGGGTCCGCCAGGGCCGGGTCGCCGGCCATCGCCCGGGCGCCCCCGCTCTCGTCGACCGGCGGCCCCTCCTCGGCGGGCTGGAAGATGAACACCACCGCGCCGGGCAGGTGCTCGCGCAGCCCGGACAGCACCTCGGCGGCGCCCATGAGCATGGCGGTGTGGCAGTCGTGCCCGCAGGCGTGGGCGACGGGGAAGGGGCCGCCCGGGTAGTCGGCGTCCACGACGGTGGAGGCGAAGTCCACCCCGGAGGCCTCCTTCACGGGGAGGGCGTCGATGTCGGCGCGCAGGCCGGCCGCCCGGCCGCCGGGGCGCCCGCCGCGCAGCACCCCGACCACCCCGTGCCCGGCCACGCCGGTACGGACCTCGTCCAGGCCGACCGACCGCAGGTGGTCGGCGACGAGGGCGGCGGTGCGCTCCTCGCGGTTGGAGAGCTCGGGATGGCGGTGGATGTCGTGCCGCCAGGCGACCACCTTGTCGGCGATCCTGTCGGCGGCGTGGTCGATCGCGCCCGCAATGTCGACGTCTGCCGTGGTCATGCGTCCCCCAGCCGGTGAACGGGTGCCCTGGGCCGTGCCCGGTCGGCGGCCCGGCCGCCGACCGGGCCGCCGCCGTCCCCCGCGGTCCTGCCCGCGATCGGCGGACCATCACCCCACGGGAACCTTTCGCCTGGGCAAAGGGCCGTCGGGCCGGGGCGGCCGTCAGGCGGTGAACCCGGCGTCCACGTACACCGCCGTCCCGGTCGTGGCGCTCCCGCCGGGGCCGGCGAGGAACGCGATGGTCTCGGCCACCTCCTCCGGGCGGACATAGCGGCCCAGCGCGGTGATCCCGCTGATGGTCTCGGCCATCGGCCCGTCGGCCGGGCTCGTGTCGGTGTCCGTCGGACCGGGCGCCACCATCACCGCGGTGATCCCGCGCGGACCGCCCTCCCGGGCCAGGCCCTTGGTCAGGCCGACCATGGCGGACTTCGTCATCGAGTACAGGGTCAGGCCGGGGAACGGCAGCCTCTCCGAGACGTTGCTCCCCAGGTTGATGATCCTGCCGCCCTCGCCCATGAGGCGGAACGCCTCCCGGGCCGCCGCGAACGGCGCCTCGACGTTGGCGGCCACCGCACGGCCCAGGTCGTCGTCGGAGACGTCCTCCGTCGCCCCCATCATGAAGGCGGCGGCATTGTTGACCAGGATGTCCAGGCGGCCGAAGGTGTCCGCGGTCCGGCGCACCGCCCCGGTGACGGAGCCGACGTCGGCGGCGTCGGCGCGGATCGCCGGCGCCCGTCGGCCGACGGCCTTGACCCGGTCGACGACCTGGGCGGCGCGCTCCTCCTTCTCCCGGTAGGTGATGGCGACGTCGGCCCCGAGCTCGGCGAGGCGGACGGCCGTGGCGCCCCCGATCCCGCGGCTGCCCCCGGTGACGAGCGCGGCGGCACCGAGGAGGGGCAGGTGGTTCGTTCCGGTGTTCGATGCGTTGTCCATGCCCACGATCCTGTCGAGGCGCACCCCCGCACTCCGGCGGGAATCGGACGCGGCACCGCGACGGCGGATTCCCGCCGATCCTGTCTCTCGACGGCCCACTCTCCGCGCCGGGCGCGGCACCGGGGAGGCGGTGGACCGACGCGGCGGACCTGCCAGGCACCCCTCTGCCACCGGACACGGGCGGCCCGCTCCCGGACGTTTCCGGGAAGGATCCCGAACGCCCTGATGAGGGGTACTTCGCCGCCCCGCCGCCGACGTGGAACATCGACGTCATGGGCGACCGGCTCCGGTGGTGGTGACCGTGTCGGCCGTGCTGCCGAAGCGGCGCGGCGCGGACGCACCGTCGAGGGGCCGTTCCGGACGGGGTGACAGGGCGACGGCGGGTCAGCGGGCCGCGGACGCGGCACTCGTCCCCCGCCTCACCAGTGCCTCGGCGAAATCCTGGGCCGGGCCCCGCGGGTCGAGGTGGACGAGCTCCGTCCGGTGGACCAGCCTCGGCGCGACGACCGGGGCCTCCGCGACGCCGCGCAGGCGCCCCCGGGGCACCAGCGCCGCCCCGTGCCCCGCGGCGACCAGGGCCTCCAGAGCTCCGGCGTCTCCGCCGTCCAGGCGCAGGGCCGCCCGCGGGGAGGCGTTCGGGTCCGTGTCCCGCAGCACCTCCAGCGGCACCGACGCCCCCGGCGCGTCGATCCACAGGGCGTCCACGAGGTCGGCCAGGCGCACCCCGCTCCGCCCCGCCAGCGGGTGGGCCGCGGGCAGCGCGACCACCAGCGGCGACTCGGCCACGAGCTCCGTCCGCAGCGCCTCCGCGCCTCCTTCGGCCGCTCCCAGGCGCAGCGGGTCGCTCGGCGCGGCCACCCCGTCGACCAGCCCCGCGTCGAACTCCCCGGAGGCGACGCCGCCGACCACCGCCGGCAGCGGCGCCGTCCGCACGGACGCCTCCAGCCGGGGCTCGGCCGCCCGCACCCGTGCCAGGGCCCAAGCCGCGGCCGCCCCGAAGGCGCCGGGGCAGGCCGCCACCGCCAGGCGGCGCGCCACCGGCTCCCGCGCCCGCTCCGCATCGGTCCGGGCGGCGGCCAGGCGCAGCAGGACCGGTCCGGCGTGCTCCAGCAGCCTCGCCCCCGCCTCGGTCGGCTCCACGGGGCGTCGCCGCAGCACGGCCGTGCCGAGGTCCTTCTCCAGCGCCGCCACCTGTTGGGAGACCGCCGACTGGGTGTAGCGCAGCTCCTCGGCCGCCGCCGAGAAGGAGCCCAGGCGCGCCACCGCGGCGAACGTCCGCAGCCATTGGGCGTTCAGCGGGTCGCGCGCCTCCGACCGGCCGCTATCAGCATCACTGATCGAGTGATCCGAAACCATCGTTGGATCTTCTCATCCCTGGCGGGTGATGCTGGAGCCATGCCGAACACCACCGGACCGGAGGCGGCCCCGACCGCCGCCCGCCTCGCCCTCGTCGCCGACCGCTCCCCGCACGTGCGGGCCCACGCCCGTGTCCCCGAACTGCTGGAAGGGCTGCGGCGGCACGAGGGCCTGCTCGCCGACGCCTACTGGATCCCGACCGAGGAGGCCGCCGAACCCGGTCGGCTGGACGGGTTCGACGGGGTCTGGCTCCTGCCCGGCAGCCCGTACCGGAGCGAGGAGGGCGCGCTCGCCGCCGTGCGCACCGCCCGCACCGCGGGACTGCCCTTCCTCGGCACCTGCGGCGGCTTCCAGCACGCGCTGCTGGAGTTCGCCCGGAACGTGTGCGGGCTGGCCGGGGCCCAGCACGCCGAATCCGACCCCGGCGCCGACGACCCCCTGATCGCGCCGCTGGCCTGCTCGCTGGTGGGCCGACAGGGCGAGGTGCGGTGCACGCCCGGGTCACTGGCCGCACGCGTCCTCGGAACCGAGCGCAGGGTCGAGCGCTACCACTGCTCATACGGGCCCGCACCGGCGGCCGAGGGGCTGCTGACCGGGCGCGGCCTGCGGTTCACGGGGCACGACGAGGAGGGGTCGGCCCGCGTCGCCGAGCTGGACGGGCACCCGTTCTTCCTGGCCACCCTGTTCCAGCCGGAACTGGCCGAAGGCCCGCGCCCGCACCCGGTCGTTCGCACCTTCGCCGAGGCGGCGGCCCGGCGCTCCGCCGAACGGGGCGCCGGACCGGTGGGCTCCCGCGCCGGTCTCTGACGGCCCACCGGCCGGGGGGGGCGCCGCCGCGGGGGGGGCGCCCCGGCTCCGGTCACTTCCTTCCGGTACGGCGCTCGATCTCGGCGATCAGGCGCTCCTCGGCGTCCGCGCCCGGGGCGACCTTCGGCAGGCGGGCCATCATCGCCAGCCCGGCGATCCACCACGCCCCGACGATCACCCATTCCGAGGGCCACACCAGCGCGGCGGGCATCCCCGGCAGGTAGAGCACCAGCAGCCCGAAGCTCAGCAGCAGCGCCGCGACGCCGACCGCCGGGCCCGCCGCGGTGCGGAACGGGCGCTCCATGCCCGGTTCGCGCCGCCGCAGCACCAGGAAGGAGACCGCGACCACGATGTAGGCGATGACGATGTTCACGCCGCCCGCGTCCACCAGCCACACCAGCATCGGCCGGCCGAAGAGCGGGGCCAGCACCGACAGCGCGCCGATGAAAAGCAGCGCGTTGCCGGGCGTGCGGAAGCGCGGGTGCAGGCGGCCGAACCAGGCGGGGACCATGCGGGACTCCGCCATCGCGTACAGCAGGCGGCTGCCCCCGATCAGGAACGCGTTCCAGCTGGTGAGCAGCCCGGCCAGGCCGCCGACGACGAGCAGGTTGCCCATGGCGGGGCTGTTCCACAGCGCGGCCATGGCGTCGGCCGAGGCCAGATCGGCGGCGGTCAGCTCCTCGGGGCCGAGCGCGGCACCGGCGGTGAGCATGATCATCACGTACCAGGCGGCCGCGCAGGCCACCGAGACCACGAGCAGCCGCCCGACCTGCCGGAACGGCAGCCGGATCTCGCTGGCCGACTGGGGGATCACGTCGAACCCGACGAACAGGAACGGCACCGCCACCAGCACGACGAACATGCCCGAGACACCGCCGGTGAACAGCGGCTCCATGGTGGCCGCGGACCCGCCCACGGCGGCCCCGGCGACCATGGCCGCACCCGCCGCCAGCAGGAACAGCACGGCGATGGTCTGGAAGACGCCGGCGGGGCGGATGCCGATGTAGTTCACGCCGGTCATCACCACCGCGGCCAGGACGCCGACCGCGACCTGGGCGGCGGACACGTCGTAGTCGGCGACGGTCCACAGGTGCCCGGCCTCCATCGCCCCGGGCAGCAGGTAGCCGAGGGTCTGCGGGACGGCGACGGCCTCGAAGGCGACCACCGAGACGTAGCCGAGCACCATCGCCCAGGAGGCGGTGAAGGCGCCCCGGGCGCCGAGCGCGCGAAGTGCGTAGTGGTGTTCGCCCCCGGCCCGGGGCATGGCCGCGACCAGCTCGGCGTAGGTGAGCCCGACCAGGGCGATGACCACGCCGCCGATGACGAAGGCGACCGCGGCGCCGGCGCTGCCCGCCGCGTCGATGAAGTCGCCGGTCAGCACGATCCAGCCGAAGCCGATCATGGCCCCGAAGGCGAGCGCGAGCACGTCGCCGCGGCCGAGGACCTTGAGGAAGCCGTCCTGCCCCGGTGCGGCGGGCGCGTCGGAGGGGCCGGGGGCGGCGGAGGATTGGGGGGAGTCAGGGGCGTCCGGCATGGGGGATCCCCTCCGTCTCGGGAGTAGGGACGCTGATCAGGGGACCTTTAAACCACCGCCGCCGGGCGATGATCAAGGTCCCGAAACGGCGCAATCCGCACGAACGTATGTCCGTGGTGCACAACGGACGCCGTGGGGACGACCCGCACCCCGCCCGGTGTGCGGCAGGGGCGCCGGGGGTAGGGACGGCCGCATGGGACGCTTTCCGACGACCGCCCTCCTCGCCGGAGCCCTCCTCACGGCCGCCGCGTGCACGGGAGCGGAGCCCTCGCCGCCCACGGACGACGAGGACGGCGCGGCGCCTTCGGCCGAGGCGTCCGACACCGCGGGCACGGCGGACACGGAGGAGGGCGCGGCACAGGACCAGGAGTTCCCCGACGTCGTCGACGTGGTCGTCACCCAGGGGGACGCGGGCTACGACTTCGCCGTCACCATCAGCTCCCCGTACGACACGCCCGAGCGGTACGCCGACGGCTGGCGGGTGGTGGGGCCGGACGGCACCGTCTTCGGCGAGCACGTGCTGGCCCATGACCACGCGGACGAACAGCCATTCACCCGGACCCAGCGCGGCGTCGACATCCCGGACGAGACCGAAGAGGTGACCGTCGAGGCCAGGGACAGCACCAACGGCTACGGCGGCGAGACGATGACGGTCCCGTTGCCCTGAGGACCGCTCCCACCGACACCGCCCCCTGACCGTAGGCGGGTGTGCCCAGCGTTGATCTCGGGAGAAACGACGCTTCCGGGCCGCTTTTTGGGGCGCATTTCCCGAGATCAACGGCGCAGGGCGGAGTTCGGCAACGGAGTCGGCAGGGCCGGGCTCCTGCCGATCGCCCGTGTCCGTGGAGACGCCCGGCAAGGGCCGGCGTCTAGTGGACCCTCCGGCGGGTGATGCGGCGGGATCCGCGTCCCACGCTCCGGAACCTCTGGGGCGGCTCCTCCCGCGCCAGCAGGGCGGCGCCCACCAGGCCCGCCTCGTTGCCCAGCTCGGCCCGGACGATCCTCGCCTCCGGGCGGTACCCCCGCCCCGTCAGGTTCCTGCGGTAGGCCGCGCGCGCCGGCCCCAGCAGCAGGTCGCCGCACTCCGACACCCCGCCGCCGATCACGAACACCTCCGGGTCGAAGGCCGCCGCCAGGTCCGCCAGGCCCTTGCCCAGCCACCGGCCGACGTCCTCCAGCACCTCCACGCACGCGCGGTCGCCCTCCGCCGCCAGCTCGGCGACCAGTGGGCCGGTGATGCGCGACGGGTCGCCGCCGACCGCCTGCAGCAGCCCGCGGGCCACCGGCGAGTCGGCCGCCGCCAGCTCGCGCGCCTCGCGGGTGACCGCGTTGCCGCTGGCGTACTGCTCCCAGCACCCCCGGTTGCCGCACTCGCAGCGGTGGCCGTCCGGAACGACCACCATGTGCCCGAACTCCCCGGCGATGCCGTGCCGTCCCCGGTACAGCGCCCCGTCCAGCACGACGGCGCCGCCGATGCCGGTGCCCAGGTTCACCACCACCGCGTCGGAGGACCCGCGCCCGGCACCCAGCCGCATCTCCGCCCATGCCGAGGCGTTGGCGTCGTTCTCCACCGCCACGGGCAGCCCCAGGCGGGCGCTCAGCGCGGTGCGCAGCGGCTCACCGCGCCACGACAGGTGCGGGGCGAACAGCACCGAGGAGCGGCCCCGGTCGACGAACCCGGCCGCGCCCACGCCGACCGCGGTCACCGGGTACTCCCGGCGCAGCCCTTCGACCACGTCGGCGATGGTGTCCTCGACGACCTTGGGGCTCTTGCTGCGGTTGGGGGTCTGCGCGCGTCCGCGGGCCAGCACCCGGCCCGCCGGGTTGACCACCCCCGCGGCGACCTTGGTGCCCCCGATGTCGACGCCGATGACGAGCCCGCGCCGACGCCCCCTGCTTCTCAGTGCCATGGCCTGCCCACTTTACCGCCGCCGCACCCCTGCTCCGGTCATTGGTCCTGATGTTCGTTTGTCTTGACAAAGTCCGGTGCGCTGTTTACCTTCCGTTGGCGGTGGGGCGCTCGTCACACCCCCCTGTGGGGCGCCCGACACCGCCCCGCCGCCTACCCTGAATCCGACCCGACCGGAGCCCTGTCCCCATGAACCCCTCCACCGACGGCATCGAAGGACCCGACGGCGCGCCGCGCGGCACCGCGGACGGACGACTGTCGGGGGCGGTGTCCGCGCCCGAGGGCGCGGGCACCTCTCCCGGCAGCCGCCGCCCCCGCAGGTACCTGCGCCTGGTGATGGTGCTGTCCACCTTCGGCGGCCTGCTCTTCGGCTACGACACCGCCGTCATCAACGGCGCCCTGCCGTACATGCAGGAGGACCTGGGCCTGACCCCCTTCACCGAGGGGCTGGTCACCAGCTCACTGCTGCTCGGCGCGGCCTTCGGGTCGGTGCTGTCCGGGCGGCTGGCCGACCGGCGCGGCCGGCGCACCGCGATCATCGGCCTGGCGGTGCTGTTCCTCGTCGGCACCCTCGCCGCCTCGTTCGCCCCGAGCACCGGGGTGATGGTCCTGGCCCGCTTCGCCCTCGGGCTGGCGGTCGGCGGCGCCTCGGTGACCGTGCCCAGCTACCTGGCGGAGATGTCGCCCGCCTCCAGGCGCGGACGCCTGGTCACCCAGAACGAGCTGATGATCGTCACCGGCCAGCTCCTCGCCTACGTCAACAACGCCGTGATCGGCAACGTGTGGGGCGAGGCCGACGGCGTGTGGCGCTGGATGCTCGTGCTGGCGACCGTGCCCGCCGTCGTGCTGTGGCTGGGCATGCAGGCCATGCCGGAGAGCCCGCGCTGGCTGGCCGCCCAGGGCCGGTTCGGCGACGCCCTCGCGGTGCTGCGGCGGGTGCGCGAGGAGCGGGCCGCCGAGCAGGAGCTCGACGAGGTCCGGCGCGCGGCCGAGGAGGACGCCCGCAGCGCCCGGGGCGGCTGGCGCGACCTGTCCGAGCCGTGGATCCGCCGCGTGGTCCTGACCGGCGTCGGCATCGCCGTCGTGCAGCAGATCACCGGCGTGAACTCGATCATGTACTACGGCACCCAGATCCTCACCGAGTCCGGGTTCGCCCGGGAGACGGCGCTGGTCGCCAACATCTCCAACGGCGTCATCTCGGTGCTGGCGACGTTCCTGGGCATCTGGCTGCTGGGGCGTATCGGGCGGCGGCCGATGCTCGTCGCCGGGCTGTGCGGCACCACCAGCGCGCTGCTGCTGGTGGGCGCGTTCTCCTCGCTGCTCCCGGCCGGGACCGGCCGGGCGGAGGCGATCCTCGCCTGCATGGGGCTGTTCCTGGTCTTCCAGCAGGGGTTCGTCTCCCCGGTCACCTGGGTGCTGCTGGCGGAGATCTTCCCGATGCGCATCCGCGGCTTCGCCTTCGGGCTGGCCGGGGCGGTGCTGTGGACGGCCAACTTCGCGGTGGGGCTGACCTTCCCGTCGCTGGTGGCGGGGGTCGGCATCACCACCACGTTCTTCCTGTTCGCGGCGGCGGGGCTGGGGGCCATCGCCTTCGCGCGGTTCGGCGTCCCCGAGACCAAGGGCCGCACCCTGGAGGGGATCGAGGACGACCTGCGCGCCGCGGGCGGTGCCGGTCGCGCCGGCGGCGCCCCGGAGCGCGAGGAGCCGTCCGCACGCGCGGACTGACGCGGACGGCGCGCCGGATTCCGCCGAATTCGCCCCAGCTGCCCCTGCCTGCGCACATAGGATGACCGGGTCCGCGCGGGAGGGGGCCGAATGCGTTCGATCCGGGGCAATCCGTGGGCCGTGCTCGCGGCCCTGTGCCTGGGGTTCTTCATGACCCTGCTGGACCTGACGATCGTCAACATCGCGATCCCGGACATGATCCGGCGCCTGGGCGCGGCCGCCGACGAGGTGCTGTGGGTGGTCAACGTCTACACCCTCGCCCTGGCGGTCCTGATCATCACCTCCGGGCGGCTGGGCGACCTCTACGGCCAGCGCCGCCTCTTCATCGTCGGGGTCGCCTCGTTCACCGCCGCCTCGGTGCTGTGCGGGCTGGCCCCGGGCGCCGGGTGGCTGATCGCCGCCCGCGCGGTGCAGGGGGTCGGCGCCGCGGTGATGATGCCGCAGACCATGGCGCTGCTGGTGCGCGTCTTCCCGCCGGAGCGGCGCGGCACCGCCATGGGCGTGTGGGGCGCGGTGGCGGGCCTGGCCACGGTCGCCGGGCCGACGCTGGGCGGGCTGCTGGTGACCGCCTTCGACTGGCGGTTCATCTTCTTCGTCAACATCCCCTTCGGCGCCATCGCCCTGGTGCTGGGGGTGGTCCTCATCCCGCCCGACCCGAAGCCCGAGCACCGCCCCCGCTTCGACCCCGCCGGGGTCGCGCTGGCCACCGGCTCCCTGGGGCTGCTCGCCTTCGCCCTGGTCGAGGGGGAGCGCTTCGGCTGGGGAACGGTCTACGGGCCGATCAGCATCCCGCTGCTGTTCGCCCTGAGCGCCGTGCTGTTCGCCGCGCTGATCGTGCAGCAGCGCGCGCGGCAGGGCCGCGACCCGCTGGTGCCGTTCGGGCTGTTCGGCGACCGCAACTTCAGCCTGATGAGCCTCAACGCCGCCCTGGTGTCGGTGGCGATGATCGGGCACTCCCTGCTGTTCACCATCTACCTGCAGTCGGCCCTGGGCATGACCGCGCTGGCGGCGGGGCTGACGATGGCGCCCATGTCGGTGCTGTCCATGGTGGCCGCGCCGGTGGTGGGCCGCTGGGTCGACCGCCTGGGCGGCAAGTACCTGCTGATGGGCGGGTTCGCGCTGTTCTGCCTCGGCCTGGGGTGGCTGCTCCTGGCCGCCCGGCCGGACTCGCGCTGGTGGGAGTTCGCCCTGCCGCTGGCGCTGATGGGGCTGGCGGTGGCCTCGGTGTTCGGGCCGATGAACTCGCTGGCCATGTACCGGGTCGACCCGCGCATGGCGGGCGCCGCCTCGGGGGTGCTCAACACCCTGCGGCAGCTCGGGTCGGTGCTGGGCGGTGCCGTGGTGGGGGCGCTGATGCAGGCGTCGCTGGCGGCGAACACGGTGCGCGAGGCGCGCACGGCCGCCGACGCGCTGCCGCCTCAGGACCGCGAAGCGTTCATCACGGCGGTCCGGCCCGAGCACGGCGCCGGGGTGGAGCTGGGCGGGCCGGCCCCGCCGACACCGCCCGAGGGCATGTCCGGGGCGGCGGCCGAACGCCTGGCCGAACTGGCCGGGCAGGTCTTCTCGCACGCCTTCACCGACACCTTCCGCGAGGTCGGCTGGGTGGCGGTGGGGGCGATGGCGGCCGGACTGGCGGCCACCGCCTTCTCCCGCAACATGCGCGGGCCGCAGAGGCGCCCGTCCCCGGACCGGGCACGGCGGCCGTCGCAGGAGTGAGGTCCGGTCGGCGGCCGGGGCCGGGGGCCTGGGTCGGGCGGCCCCGGGAGGGCGCCCCGTCCGCACGGAACGGGCGGGGCGCCCCGGGTGGGGAAGGTCCGACGGTGCCGCCGCCGGGCCCGCGGGCCGGGCCGTCAGGCGCGGGCGGGGTCCACGAGCGCGGAGACGTCCGCGGGCGGGGCCTCCTCGTAGGGGAAGTGGGTCGCGCCGAGGGCGGGCTCCAGGTCGAAGAGCCAGGCCGCCTTCTCGTCGTACTTGGCGAAGAACGGCTTGCCCACCAGCTCCGGGTCGCGCGCCTGGATGAAGTGGAGCATGAACACCTTCTCGCCGGCGATCTCGGTGACGCCGTCCACGCACACCTTGCCCGGTGTGGCCGACATCGACGGGCCGCGCACGGTGCGGGCCAGCCCCGAGACGTTCTTGTAGGCGTCCCGGAAGATCTCGTAGGCACGGGCCAGCGGCACCGCGAAGTAGTCCTGCGGGCCGGTGTCGCGCTCGACGAACATGTAGTAGGGCACCATGCCCATCCGGAGCTGGGTGCGCCACATGCGCTCCCAGACCTTCGGGTCGTCGTTGATCGTGCGGATCAGCGGCGCCTGGGTGCGGATGACCGCGCCGGTCGACCGGATCCGCTTGACGGCCTCCTGGACCAGCTCGGGCTCCAGCTCGTTGGGGTGGCTGAAGTGGGCCATGAAGGCCAGGTTCTTGCCGGAGGCCTCGACCTTCTCGAACAGCCGCAGGGTGTCGTCGGCGTCCGGGTCGGTCACGAACCGCTGCGGCCAGTAGGCCAGCGCCTTGGTCCCGATGCGGATGGACTCCAGGGTGTCGACCTCCAGCAGCGGCTCGATGTACTTGGAGATCACCCCCTCGCCCATGATCATCGGGTCGCCGCCGGTGAACAGCACACTGGTGACCTGCGGGTTCTCCTTGAGGTAGCGGACCAGGTGGTCCACCTCCCCGGAGGCGAACTTCAGGTCGGGCTCGCCCACGAACTGCGCCCAGCGGAAGCAGTAGGTGCAGTAGGCGTGGCAGGTCTGCCCCTGCTTGGGGAAGAACAGCACCGTCTCGCGGTACTTGTGCTGCATGCCCTCCAGCGGGTCCTGCCCGTCGACCTTGGGCACGTTGAGATCCATCTGGCCGGCGGGGTGCGGGTTGAGCCTGGCCCGCACCTCGTTGGCGGCCGCGTTGATCTCCTTCCTCGGCGCGTCCTGGCGCAGAAGATCGGCCATCCGGGCCACGTCCTCGGCGGGCAGCATGTCCGCCTGCGGGAAGACGAGCCGGTAGATCGGGTCGTCGGGGGCGGCGTCCCAGTCGATCAGCTCGTCGATGACGTAGCTGTTCACCCGGAACGGCAGCACCGTGGCGACGGCGCGGACGGCGAGCCGCTCGTCCTCGCCGAGGCCGGCCCGCGCCGTCAACTCGTCCAAGTGCTTCGAGGTGTAGGCACGGAAGCGACGTCCCGCGGACGGGGACATAGCCGCGTCTTGCGTCAAGCTCACGCGTCTCCCTTCAGGGTGCGGCAGGCGCCCTACGGTCGGCAGGGCAGGCCTGATCCGGGCGCCCCCGGCAGAGCGGGGGCGCCCGGCGAGATCTCTCGTGTCGGTTGTCGGGCCCGGAGTGGTCACCCTCCTGACCAGCAGTCCGACATACCCGATCTTCGCTGATTCTTACCCACTTTCCCTAAATACCCTCCTGACCTCGAACGACAGGGGGCGCCCCGCGCGCCTCCCGCTGTTCGGGCATACGCTTGCCCCGGGGGCGGGCACACCCCCCGCCACGTGCGAGAAGACGTCGGACCGGGGCACGGCGGGCGACCGCGGCACCCCGGTGGAGCAGTGAGGATCCACACGTGAACCAAGCCGGACCCGCGGGCACCGCAGGGCCGCCGCGCGGCGGCCCGGTCATCGCCCTGGACGCCATGGGCGGCGACCACGGCCCCGCCGAGACGGTGGCCGGGGCGGTGGCCGCGGTGCGCGAGCACGGGCTGCGGGTGGTGCTGGTGGGCAGGCTCGCCGAGCTCACCGGCCTGCTGGCCGAGCACGGCGCGGCCGGGGAGGTGCCGGTGGTGCACGCGGAGGACACCCTGGCGATGAACGAGGGCGCGCTGGCGAGCTGGCGGCGCCCGCGCTCCAGCGTCGCGGTGGCGTGCAAGCTGATCCGGCAGGGGGACGCGTCGGCGCTGGTGTCGGCCGGGTCGACCGGGGGCGTGGTGGCCACGTCGACGGTGCGGCTGCGGACCCAGCCGGGGGTGCTGCGGGCGGCCCTGGCGGTGGTGCTGCCGACGCGGCCGCGCCCCACGGTGCTGCTGGACGCGGGGGCCAACGCCGACGCCAAGCCGGAGATGCTGGTGCAGTTCGCGCACCTGGGCGCCGCCTACGCGCACACGGCGCACGGGGTGGCCGAGCCGCGGGTGGGCATGCTGACCATCGGCGCCGAGCCGGGCAAGGGCAACCGGTTGGCGCGCAAGAGCTCCGAACTGCTGGCGGCGACGGCGTCCGAGCCGCCGCGGCTGGACTACCGGGGGCACATCGAGGGGCACGACCTGCTCGCCGGCGAGGTGGACGTGGTGGTCACCGACGGCTTCACCGGGAACGTGGCGCTGAAGACCGTGGAGGGGACGGTGCGCTTCGCCTTCGACGCCGTGCACGACGCGCTGACCTCCACCCGCCGCGCCCGCGCGGGGGCGCTGCTGCAGCGCAAGGCCCTCCGGGGGCTGCGGGAGAGCCTGGACAGCGAGAGCACCGGCGGGGCGGTGCTGCTCGGGTTGAACGGGACGGTGGTGATCGCCCACGGGGCGAGCCGCGCCCGCGGCATCGAGCGGGCGTGCATGCTGGCGGCGGACCTGGCCGCGAGCAGGATCGTGGACCAGATCAGGCGCCGCGTGACCCCGCCGGCCCGCGGCACGAGCTGGCTGCACCGCCTGGGCCACCCCGACGACCACTGAGGGAAGCGTCGAGCGTCCGCGGCCTGCGGCGACAGCACAGCACAGGTGCCCACTCGCCCCTCAGCCGGGCGGCGGGCCGTCGGGGTGTAGGGCGGGGCGGCGACGACGGAGGTCGGTGGCCCTTGCTGCAGCGTCGTCGGCCACCGGGCGTGTGGGTGGTCGCCGTGAATGGCGGCGACGGCAAGAGCGGGGCGGTTCCCCGGCCCTGCTTGCCGTCTGTCCGGTCGCTTACGGCCTGGGTGGGCAGGCGGCTGAGCAGGTACCCCGCTCCCGGGCCCCGGCCGGGCGGCAGGCCACCTGAGTGTGAGCGAGATGGCGGCGACGACGAAGGTCAGCGGCCCATCCGGCAGCGCCGTCGGCCGTCCGGCGTGTGGATGGTCGGCGTGAGCGGCGGCGACGGCGAAACCGGACCCCCTGTCCGCCTCCTCAGCGATGATCTCGGGGAAAACGCCCCTACCGGGCCGGTTTTAGCGTCCATATCCCCGAGATCGACAAGGGAGTAACGGTGCAGGCTCCTGCTGGTGTTGATCTCGGGGAAGT
>NZ_JAQFWQ010000044.1 GCF_027706725.1 Nocardiopsis endophytica | reverse complement strand
GATAACCCCGACTTCCCCGAGATCAACACCAGCGCGCCCCCGCACCGCCGCCCCCTCGACGATCTCGACAAGAGTGCTGCCATTCCGGCGGTTTTGACAGCACCCTTGTCGAGATCATCGCCGAGCACACCCGTCGGTCCGCGCGCCTTCGATGGAACCGGCCCTCGGGTGATCGGCCGCCACACCGCGCATCTCCCGCAGCCGCCTCGCCACCTTCAGTAACCTTCCCGCTGTGATCAGCACAGATGCACTCCACGAGCCGGAACGGACCCGGATTGCGGTCATCGGCGCCGGGCACCTCGGGGAGGCGGTGCTCGGTGGCCTCCTGCGGGCGGGCCTTCCCGCGCGCGACGTCGCGGTGAGCGCCCTGCCCGCCGAGCGGGCCCACATCCTCGCCGAGCGCTACGGGGTGGCGGCGGGGACGGACGACGCGGCCGCCGCCGACGGCGCGGACATCGCCCTGGTCGCCGTGCCGCCGCCGGCCGTCCCCGCGGCCGCGGCCGAGGTCGGCCCCGCACTGCCCGAAGGGGCGGTCGCGGTCTCGCTCGCGGCCGCGGTGCCGCTCGCGCGGTTCGAGGAGGCTCTGGGCCCCGGGCGCCCGGCCGCGCGGGCCGTGACGAACACCGCCGCGGCGGTCGGCCGGGCCATGACGGCGCTGGTCGGCGGCATCCACCTGGACGGCGAGGCCCGGGCCCGGGTCGGCGGCCTGTTCTCCGGGATCGGCTCGATCACCTGGGTGGGCGAGGAGGCGATGGACGCGGTCACCGCGGTGGCCGGGTCGGGCCCGGCCCTCCTGTACCACCTGGCCGCCGCGATGGCCGGCGCCGCCGTCGACCAGGGCCTCCCACCCGGTGAGGCGCGGGCGGTGGTGGTGCAGACCCTGTTCGGCGCGGCGTCGCTGCTGCGGGAGGCCGACCGGGGCCCGGCCGAACTGGCCGCCGAGGCGGCCGCACCGGGCGGGACGACCCGGGAGGCGCTGGACCGCCTGGACGCGCACGGTGTCCCGGAGGCGGTCGCCGAGGCGGTGGCGGCGGCGGCCGAACGCAGCGGACGCCTGGCCGAGGACGCCGGACACCGGTGACGGACACCTGACGCTGGCCCTCGCACCGGCCCCCTCACATGGGGGCGCGGAGGAGGCCTCCTCCTCCGCGCCCCGCACGCCGCCGGTGTGCGCCGGTCACTCCATCGGCTGGGCATGCCTGCCCTTGGGCGGCGGGGGCATGCCCTCGTCCGACGCGCGCTCCTGGTCCATGCGCATGTCCGGCTCCCCCATGGGGCCGGACGCCGCGCCCGCCCCGGCCGGGGCCGCCTGGGCGTCGGACTGCCCCGCGCGGTAGGCGCGGCCCTCGCCGACGCCGCCCGCACCGGGCGCCCCGCTCGGCCAGCCCGCCGTCAGGCCGTAGATGGCCAGCATGTCCACGCCGATCGCCACCAGCGACCAGAGCGGGAACGCGGCCAGGAACCCCAGCTGCGCCACCGCGTTGACCGCCACCAGGACCACCGCGAGGGTGCGCGCCCACATGTGCCCGGTGAACAGGGCCAGCCCCGCCGCCATCAGCACGACGCCCCAGACGGTGAGGAGCAGGCCCCACCCGGAGAAGTCCAGGACGAGCATCTCGCCGCCGGCCACCGCGTAGTAGTCGGGGCGCGTCATGGCGACGATCCCCTGGACCAGGTTGACCGCTCCGATCATCAGCAGCAGTACGGCTCCGAAGACCATCCATCCGTTCGTGCGCGACGCTTCCATGCTCGGCCTCCTCGGTACGGGCTCCCCGCGGCCGCCCCGCCGGGCGGCGGGGCGGCCGCGGTCGTTCCTCAGGGCCGTGATGCCCACGGCACGACCCGTGACGGCCACGTTCCCGTAAAGAAGGGGCACTTGGTGGCAAAACGCCCGCCCCGTTCTCAGGTGAGCGCCACGAGCTCCCGGTAGTCCTCGCTCCACAGGTCCTCGTCGGCGTCCGGGAGCAGCAGCACCCGGTCGGGCCGGAGCGCGTCGATGGCCCCCTCGTCGTGCGTCACCATCACGATCGCCCCCGGGTAGGCCCCGACCGCGGAGAGCACCTCGCCGCGCGAGGCGGGGTCGAGGTTGTTGGTCGGCTCGTCCAGCAGCAGCACGTTGGCGCCCGAATGCACCAGCCCGGCCAGCGCCAGCCGCGTCTTCTCCCCTCCCGAGAGCACGGAGGCGGGCTTGTCGGCGTCGTCCCCGGTGAACAGGAACCCGCCCAGGACGCGCCGGGCCTCGCCCCGGGCCAGCCCCGGCGCCGCCGCCTGGAGGTTGGCCAGGACCGTGCGCTCCGGGTCGAGCGTGTCGTGCTCCTGGGCGAAATAGCCGAGGCGCAGGCCGTGGCCGTGCACGACGCGCCCGTCGTCCGGCGCCTCCCTGCCCGCGAGCAGCCGCAGCAGCGTCGTCTTCCCTGCACCGTTGAACCCCAGCACCACCAGGCGTGTCCCCCGGTCGACGGCCAGGTCCACCCCCTTGAGGACCTGGTGGCCACCGAAGGACTTGGCCAGGGACACCGCCCCCAGGGGCGTCCTGCCGCACGGCGCGGGCTCGGGCAGGCGGATGCGGGCGGTCCGCTCCGCGCCGCGCACCGGTTCGGTCTCGGCCAGCATCCGCTCGGCCCGCCGGGCCATGTTCTTGGCCGCGACCGCGGTCGACGCGCGCGCCCTCATCTTGGCGGCCTGGGCGTGCAGGGACGCGGCCTTGCGCTCGGCGCCCGCGCGCTCGCGGGCGCGGCGGCGTTCGTCCGCCGCGCGCTGGTCGAGGTAGCCCTGCCAGCCCACGTTGTGGACGTCGAGCGCGGCCCGCCGGGGGTCGAGGTGGAACACGCGGTCGACGACGTCGGCGAGCAGACCGGTGTCGTGGCTGATCAGTACCAGGCCGCCTCGGTGCGCGCGCAGAAACCCGCGCAGCCAGTGGACCGCGTCGGCGTCCAGGTGGTTGGTGGGCTCGTCCAGCAGCAGCATGCCGTCTGCGCCCGAGAAGAGGATGCGCGCCAATTCGACGCGCCGCCGCTGGCCCCCCGAGAGCGTGCCGAGCGGTGCGTCCAGCGCACGGTCGTCCAGGCCGAGCCCGGCGGCGAGGCGCGCCGCCTCGGCCTCCGCCGCGTGGCCTCCCGCCGCCTGGAACTCGGCGTCCGCCCTGCCATAAGCGCGCATTGCGCGTTCGAGGGCATCCGGTGTGGCGGCGCGGGCCATGGCCTCCTCCGCGCGCCGCAGCGCCGCCGACGCCGTGTCGAGCCCGCGCGCGGACAGGATGCGCCCGGTGACGGTGGCGGTCTGGTCGGCGGCGCGGGCGTCCTGGGGCAGGTAGCCCACCGGGCCGTGGCGCACGATCGTCCCCGAGGAGGGGGCGGCGGCTCCGGCCATCGCGGTCATCAGGGTCGTCTTGCCCGCGCCGTTGCGGCCGACCAGGCCGACGCGGTCGCCCGGGGAGACGGTGAGGGTGACGTCGGCGAGCAGCGTGCGGGCGCCCGCGCGCAGCTCGACACCACTGAGGGTGATCATGGGAGATACGCTCCGAATAAGCAGAAGGACACACTTCAGGCGGGGAAGCGGTGTCCTTCGCTAAGAGATTCGGGGCGTCGACATGCCCGTCAGGCTATCGGCGGGTGGGGCCGGAGGAACAACGGATTTTCCGTCCGGGAGCCGTGCCGTGCCCGCGCCGAGTGTCGCCCCCGCGCGGCGGCCGAGCCGCCCTACGATCCTGACCTGCCGACCTTCCGGGGCGGGCCCGGACGGGGACCGGTCAGAGGAGGCGTGGAACGTGCGCGACAAGGTGCTCCTGGGGTTCCTGGCGGCGGTGGCGCTGCTCCAGTTCGGCTACCCGGTGACCCTGCACGGGCCGGTGTGGACGGCGCTGTACATGTCGCTGTACGCGGTGATGATCGTCTTCGGGGTGATGATCTGCCGCGACGAGGGGCAGCGTACGGCCCCGGCGTTCATCGTGGCCGCGGTGTTCCTGGTGTTCGGCCTGTGGGTGGCCGTGGACCAGGACAGCAAGGCGGCCCACTTGGGGATGTTCGCGTCGGTGGCGGTCTTTCAGGTGGTGCTCGTCCACGCGCTGGCCGCCTTCATCTTCCGGCACAGCAGGGCGCACGGACTGGAGCTGATCCTGGCCGCGATCGCGGTGTACCTGCTGCTGGGCGGGCTGTTCGCGGCCACCTACGGCGCGCTGGAGATCCTGTGGCCGCAGAGCTTCGAGGACGCGCAGGCCCCGGGCGAGCAGGTCACCTGGCAGCGGCTCATGTACTTCAGTTATGTCACCCTGGCGACGCTGGGGTACGGGGACGTGCTGCCGATGACCGCGTGGGCGCGGACGCTTGCGGTGTCGGGGACGCTCTTCCTGACGACCGTGGTGGCCCGGCTGGTGGGCGCCTACATGTCCCCGGACGAGGCGCGGGGCGCCCGGTCGGAGTAGGGGCGGACGGAGCGGGGGCCCTGAGGGGACCGCCGCACAGGTCTGCGCGGAAACCTCCGCGGACCCCGCGAAACGCAAAGCGGGTGGCCGTCCCCGCTCGACGACCACCCGCGGTTCCGGTCTCGGGGACCGGAACTGATGCAACAGTATCGGGTCGCCCCAGGTCGTCAGGCCGCGTCGGCCGCCTGCGGCCACCTTCGGCCGACCTGCGCAAACCCGTCAACCACTTGGGCCTCTCAAGCGTCCACTCCCAACTGCCCCGTAACGTCCCCCTCTCGGGCCGTGGCGGGGGCGGGCGCCGGTGGGCGTCGACGGTGTACAGGATCCCTCGGATGGCGGGCCGGGGCCAGAGGGGGCGGGAGGGGAGGGCGTCCGCTCCGCGTGTGGGCCCGGGGCGGGCCCGTCGCCGGGTGCGGTGGAAGGCGGGGTGGTCGGCGGGCCGCGGGGCGCCGTGCACAAGAGGCGTGCGGCAGCCGGGAGGGGCGGACTGCCGCACACTTCATTGTCGCGCGGGCATCCCGTGTTCACAGGGAAACCGCGACTTCGGCGACGGATGCGCGCGAAGTGCCCCGCGTGGCCGGCGGGGCCGCCGTGCCCCGGACACGGGAACGGGGCGCACCCCTCAGGGCGCGCCCCGCGTTCCGTTCCGTCGCAGGCCTCCGCGGGCGGAGGGAGGGGGGTCAGGCCGCGCCGACGTTGACGTCGACGCAGGCGTAGAAGGCGTTGGCGGTGTCGGCGACGTTCCACACGGCCAGGACCTTCTGCTGGCCGCTGTAGCCGCTCAGGTCCACGTTGTGGGTGACGGTGGACGGGGGCTGCTGCCCGTTGCCGTCGACGGTCGCCACGCGGTCGCCGCCGACGTAGTACTGCCAGTCCGCGGTCGCGTGCCGGGCGGTGAAGGTCCAGGTGAAGTCGAGGCTGGTGCCGACGGGCTCGACCGACCAGCCCTTGGAGTCGTCGTCGAGCTCGGCGAAGGCCTCGTTGCCCCCGCTGCAGCTGGTCAGGCCCTTGGGGCCTTCGACGCTCTGCGGCTCCCACTTGATCGGGCCGCACTCGACGGTGCCCTCGGCGCACTGCGCCTGGCGGCTGGGGGGCGAGGAGACGTATCCGTGGGCGTAGGCGGCGCTGGTGGGAAGGAGGGCCAGGGCCAGTGGGGCGGCGGCCAGGACGGTGGCCGCCTGGATGGACTTCCTGCGCAGGTGCATCGCGTGCCCTTTCGTGCGGGTCGCGTCCCCCTCGGACCGTGTGGGCGGTCCGGCCTGCCGGGAGGATCGCCGTTCAGCGGGGATCGGGGCGGCGGGCGGCCCCTGCCGGACGGCCCACACGCGGAGCGCCGACCGGCCCTGGTGAACCTAAGAAGGCGCCCAAGAAAAAGATAGGAATCTTTTCAATTCTTGTGCAGTGCACAACCCGCCGCCCCGCACGGCCGGCGGGCGTCACGGCCCGGTCCGCTCCGCCCCCTCCTGCGCACCCGGCCCGGCCGGCGCGTCCCCGAGCCCCTGCGCGAGGCTGTGGAGGGGACCGCGGCGACGGTGCGGGTGCACGGCATCGGCGCCGGGGACGCGGCCGGGGTGCTGGCCCCGGCGTCGGCGGCGCTGATCCGGCCCGACGGCCATATCGCCGCGGTGGGCCCCGCGGACGCCCCGCAGGCGATCAGGGCGTATCTGCAGACCTGGACGCACTCCGCCGCCGGGTGAACGCATTCGCTCCATTCGACCGGCATTCGCCTCTCCGGCCGATTCCGGAATGGATTCCCTCCCTGGATCCGGACCGTGCTAGCATCCGTCATTCGCGGCGACCCGGACCTGCTCCCGCAGGGCCGTGCCGGACAACGGGCCCCGGTCCGGATCCGCTTCCGCAGTGCTTCCGGCCCCTGGCCCGATCGTTCTCCATTCGCACGGTCTCGAACTGCCAGGGAGTGCGCCGGTGCGCGTCTACTGTGCGGTGTTCGCCCTCGGGCTGCGCCGCTATTCCACTTATCGTGCGGCCACGGCGGCCGCCGTCTTCACCAATGTCGTCTTCGGCCTGATCAATGCCTCGGTCCTTCTGGCGCTCTTCCACGCGCGCCCGGAGATCAACGGCTATGACGCCGCGGACGCCGTCACGCACGTCTTCGTCGCCCAGGCGTTGATGGGCCCGGCCGCGGTGATGGGGCCGCCGCTGGAGCTGGCCGAGCGCATCCGCACCGGCGAGGTCGCGGTGGACCTGATGCGCCCGGCCTCGCCGCTGGCCTGGTGGCTCTCCCACGACATGGGCCGGGCGGCGTTCACCGTCGCCGCCCGCAGCGTGCCCACCTTCACGGCCGGGGCGCTGGTGTTCCCGCTCGCCCTGCCGGAGGCCCCGGCGCAGTGGGCGTGGTCGGCCGGGGCGCTCGCCCTCGCCGCGCTCATCGGCTTCGCGTTCCGCTACCTGTACGCGGTCAGCGGCTTCTGGCTCCTGGACACCAAGGGCGTGTCGGCCCTGTCCCACCTGCTCGCGCCGGTGTTCGCGGGCATGCTGATCCCGCTGGTGCTCTTCCCGCCGCCGGTGGCCGACGTTCTGCGCGTCCTGCCGTGGGCGGCGATGGTGCAGGTGCCCGTCGAGGTGTTCCTCGGCAAGGACACCGTCCCCGGCGGCGGGCCCGCCGGGGCGCTGGCGCTCCAGGCCGCCTGGGCGGCGGTCCTGCTCGGCCTGGGGGCGCTGGCCACCGCCCGCGCGGCGCGCAAGGTGGTGGTCCAGGGTGGCTAGCCTCCCCTCGGCCCTCCGGCACGGCCGGGCGCCGCGGGTGCCCGTCTACCTCCTGCTGGTCTGGACGTGGTGCCGGGCGAGCGCCCAGTACCCCGGTTCGCTGGCGCTGCTGGGCCTGGCCCAGGCGTTCTCGGCCGCCGCCGAGCTGACGGCGGTGCTGGTGGTGTTCGGCCACGCGGGCGAGCTCGCGGGCTTCACCGCGCGCGAGGCGATGCTCGTCTACGGCCTGGCGGCACTGGCGTTCGGCACCGCCGACCTGCTGATGGGGTCGGTGGAGCGCATCGGGGACCACATCCGCGCCGGTTCGCTGGACACGCTGCTGGTGCGGCCGGTCTCGCCGCTGCTCCAGTTGGCCGCGGACCGCTTCTCCCCGCACCGGCTGGGCAAGGTCGTGCCCGCGGCCGCCATCGCGGGCTACGCGCTCGCCACCCTGGACGTCCCGTGGACCCCGGGCCGCGCGGCGTACACGCCCGTGCTGCTCGCCAGCGGGGTGGCGATCTGCTGCGCGATCTGGACCATCGGGGCGTGCCTGCAGTTCTTCATCACCGACGCCCGGGAGGTCGCCAACTCGGTGACCTACGGCGGGCAGGCCCTCACCGAGTACCCCCTGGCCGTCTACGGCCGCGAGATCGTCCGCGCCGCCACCTTCACCGTGCCGCTGGCGTTCGTCACCTGGCAGCCCGCGCTGTACCTGCTCGACCGCCCCGACCCCACCGGCCTGCCGGACGCGCTGCGCTTCGCCCCTCCGGCCGTCGCCGCCGTGCTGTGCGCCCTGGCCGCCCTGGCGTGGCGCACGGGGCTGCGGCGCTACCGATCCACAGGGAGCTGACCTTGCCCTCCTCCGATTCCTCCGCCGCCCCCGCCGAGGGGCCCATCATCGACGCCCGCGGGCTCGGCCGGTCGTTCACCGTCTCCGAGGGGCCGCTGCTGCGCCGCAGGCGCCGCACCGTGGACGCCGTGGACGGGGTGACCTTCCAGGTGCACCCCGGCGAGGTCGTGGGCTACCTGGGGCCCAACGGCGCCGGGAAGAGCACGACGATGAAGATGCTCATCGGCCTGCTCACCCCGGGCCGCGGCCGCCTGCGGGTCCTGGGCGCCGAGCCGGCGCGCCACCGGACGCGGCTGGCGGCGCGCATCGGCATCGTGTTCGGGCAGCGCACCACCCTGTGGTGGGACCTGCCGCTGCGCGACAGCCTGGCGCTGACGCGGCACCTGTACCGGGTCCCGCCGCGCGACCACGCGCGGCGCCTGGCCGAGCTGACCGAGCTGCTGGAGCTGGGCCCGTTCCTGCACACGCCCGTGCGCCAGCTCAGCCTGGGCCAGCGCATGCGCGGGGACCTGACGGCCGCACTGCTGCACGACCCGGACCTGCTGGTGCTGGACGAGCCGACCATCGGGCTGGACGTGGTCAGCAAGTCCACGATCCGCGCGTTCCTGACCCGGCTCAACGCCGAGCGCGGCACCACGATCCTGCTGACCACGCACGACCTGGGCGACGTGGAGCGGCTGTGCCGCCGAGTGATGGTGATCGACCACGGCCGCCTGGCCTACGACGGTGACCTGGCGGGGCTGCGGGACCGCGCCCCGGGGCCGCGCACGCTCGTCGTCGACCTCGCCGAGCCCGGCCCGCCCATCGCCGTGCCGGGGGCGCGCTGCGTCCGCAGCCAGGGGCCGCGCCAGTGGCTGGAGCTGGACGGGAACCCGGCGGCGGTGATCGCGGAGGTGGCCCGGGACCACCAGGTCGCGGACCTGACCGTGCAGGAGCCCGACATCGAAGGGGTGGTCGCGCGGCTCTACAAGGGGGATGCCGCCCTGGCGGCGGACGGAGCGGAGTAAGCGGCGTGGCCCCGGGGGCGAGAGGGCCGGTGGTGATGTTCGCGGCGCCGGGGGTAAAGGATGGAACGGGCCAGTTCCCCCTGTTCCCTGCCGCCTCATCCCCACTAGGAATTCCCACCGATGTCCGATTCTTCCCCCGGCTCCTCCCCCGCCCCCGAACCGCAGGAGACCCCTTCGGCGGACGCCCGGCCCACATGGTGGTCCGACCGGCGGTACCTGATCGGCGGCGGCGTCGCCGTGGGGCTGGCCGCCGCCGTCTCCCTGGGCGTCTACGCCACACCCCCGGCGGCCTACGAGGGCATCGGCGACTGCGACGAGCTGCTCAAGGACGCCGTCGGGCACGTGACCAAGGACGACGTCAAGGTCGTGGAGTTGGAACCGGCGTTCACGGCGCCGCCGACGGCGGAGGACGACACGGGCCCCGAGTACTCGGCCTGCGGCGGCTGGGTCGGTGAGGGCGAGCTGGTCGTGGACATCACCCTCTACTCGCCCGACACGGCGGCCTCGGACTACAAGCCCGTGAAGGATCGCCTCGCCTCCGTCAGGGAGAGAGCGGACGAGGGGCCCGAGGACGACAGCGAGAAGCTCGCGGCCAAGGACATCGAGGTGGGCGACGAGGGGTTCGCCACCTTGTACAAGATCGTCGAGGAGGCGTCGTACACGGCCCCCTCCGGCGAGGAGAGCCTCCTCCACCGGGCCAATTTCCGCATGAGCAATGTCGCCGTGACGGTGCAGTACCGGACCGAGGACACCACTCTGCCCGACGAGGACCTGATGCTCGTCACCAGGGTCTCCGAGGGCCTGGAGGAGAGCATCGACGCGACCGCCGAGTAGCCCCGCTCGTTGATCTCGGGAGGAACGACGCTACCGGCACGGTTTTTGGGGCGGTTTTCCCGAGATCAACGCGGGTCCTGTCAGTCCAGGCGGATCAGGTCCTGTTCGACGGCCGCGCGCACCGCGGCGGTCCGGGTGTCGACCCCCAGCTTGGTGTAGATGCGCTGGAGGTGCGTCTTCACCGTCGCCTCGGTGACGAACAGCCGCTTGGCCATGTCCTTGTTGCCGAGCCCCTCGGCCAGCAGGGCCAGGATCTCCATCTCGCGCCGGGTCAGGGTCGGCAGCGGGTCGCGCACGCGGCGCATCAGGCGGGCGGCGACGTGCGGGGAGAGCACGGTCTCCCCTCGCGCCGCGGCCCGCACGGCCTCGAAGAGGCGCTCGGGCGGGCTGTCCTTAAGCAGGTACCCCGAGGCACCCGCGTCGATGGCGCGGATGATGTCGGTGTCGGTCTCATAGGTGGTCAGGACCAGCACCTTGGGCGGGTCCGGCAGCGCGCGCACGCGGCGGGTCGTCTCCACGCCGTCGGGGTCGCCGCCCAGGCGCAGGTCCATGAGCACGACGTCCGGCGCGCGGAGCGCGATCAGGCGGACGGCGTCGTCGCCGTTGTCCGCCTCCCCGGCGATCTCGACGTCCTCCTCCCCGGCGAACAGGGCGGTCAGCCCCGTCCGCACGATGGGGTGGTCGTCCACCAGGAACAGTCTCACCGGTCCTCCAGGGGGATCGCCGCCGACACCCCGGTGCCCTCGCCCGGGGTGCTCTCCACGGTCAGTTCGCCGCCGAGCTCTTCGGCGCGGGCGCGTGCCGCCGCCAGGCCGAAGCCGCGTCCGCCGCCGGGGGCGGCCGTCGCGGGGTCGAACCCGGCCCCGTCGTCGATGACGTCCAGGACGGCGCGGTCCCCCATCAGCGTGAGCGTGACGACGGCGCCCGTGGCGCCCGCGTGCTCGCGCACGTTGGCCAGGGCCCCCTGGGCGATGCGCAGCAGGGCGGCAGAGACGGGCTCCGGCAGCGCCGCCGCCTCCGCCGGGTCGGCGTCCAGGTGGAAGCGCGCGTCGACACCGCTCTGGGCCGCCGTGTCCGCGCACAGCGCTTCGAGGGCGTCGGGCAGGGTCTCGGCGTCCAGGCGCACCGGGCCCCGCCCCTGGACGAACGCGCGCGCTTCGTCGAGGTTGTCGCGCACGCTCACGGCGGCCTGCCGCACCAGTTCCCGCGCGCGCTCCGGTTCGGAGTCCCAGCACCGGTCGGCCGCCCGGAGCAGCATGCCGGTGCTGGACAGGCCTTGGGCGACGGTGTCGTGGATCTCGCGGGCGATGCGCTCGCGCTCCTCCAGCACGCCGGTGCGGCGGTTGGATTCGGCCAGGGCGCCGCGGGTGCGCAGCAGGTCGGCGATGGCGGCCCGGTGGCGCTCGCTCTCTTGGCGCAGCTCGGCGACGGTGACGACGACCATCAGCGCGATGGCGGCGGGGACCAGGTAGACGGTGGGGTCGCGGATGTCGGTCAGCGCCGCCCAGGCGGCGGAGGTGCCGACGGCCAGCACGGCGGCGACCGCGACGGCGGCGGGGACCGGCAGCAGCCGCAGCGCGAGGAACAGCAGCGGGATCGCGGCGAAGGCGAAGGACGGCGCCATGGTGACCAGCGCGATCCAGCACACCACGACGGCGGCGAGCCAGCCGATGAGGACCGGGCGGCGGGCGCGGCCCCACAGCAGCATGCCGACGGCGTACAGGACCGCGACCAGGGCGGCCAGCTCCAGGGAGGCGGCGGTGTGGGCGTCCATGTCGTGCCGGAGGACCAGGCGCGCGGAGGAGGAGGCCATCAGGGCGAAGAACCCGGCGTGCATGACGGCGGCGAGCCGGGGGCTGCCCACCCGGTCGCGCGGCTCGGCGGTGCCGGGCGCGGGGGCCGTTCCCTCGTCCTGCCGGGGATCGCGTCGCATCTGCCCCATGCTCCCCACGCGCACCAGTATCGGCGTCATCCGATCGGATGACAACGAGGCCCATCCGGACGGTGTGCCCCGTTCCGCCGCAGGCCCGATGGGGCGGGGGGCCGGCGGGAGCACTGTTGGGGGTGTCGGCGGACGGACGCCGGCGGGGCCGCTGGGACGGCCCGGACCATCCGCACCGGAAGGACTGATCGGACATGAAGCGCAGCCACATCATCGCCACCGCCGTCGGGGGCGCGGCCGGGCTGGCCCTGGTCGGCGGGATCGTCGCCACCGCCCTGCCGCAGGGCTCCCCGGGCGCCCCGGCGTCCGCGGCGGCCGACGCGGCCCCGCAGGCCGTGGTCGACCGCGGGGTGCTGGGCGGCGACGCGCTGGTCGCCGCGGCCCAGGCCGGGCTGGACGAGGCCCAGGAGCAGGACCAGCAGGTCTCCATCGCGGTGGTGGACCGCTCCGGCGCCACGCGCCTGGTGCTCAAGACCGACAACGCCGGCCCGCAGACGCAGGAGTCGGCCGAGCAGAAGGCGTTCACCGCGGTGTCCTTCGGACAGCCCACGAGCGCGCTGAGCGAGAACGCCGGGGGCGACGCGCCGAGCATCGGCGACATCCCCGGCACCCTGTTCCTGGCGGGCGGTGTCCCGGTCGCCTCCGACGGGGCCCCGATCGCGGGAATCGGCGTGGGCGGCGCGCCCGACGGCTCGATCGACGAGGAGATCGCCCAGGCGGCCCTCGACGCGCTGGAGAACTACGAGGGCTAGGGCGGCGGCCGCCCCGCCCGGGGACACGGGGGCCGAGGGAGGGCACCGACGCCCTGCCCCGCCCCCGCGGCGCCGCTCCGCTCCGGCAGGCGGAACCGGCGGGGTGCTCGGAGACCGGCGTCCGCCGCTCACCGGAGGAGGGTCAGCACCAGTGACCCCGCGGCGAGCGCCAGGTAGGCACCGGGAAAGGCGATATTGGAGAACACGCGTGCCCTCACGTGTGCCGCCACCGCACCGATGAAGAAGAGGACGAGGCCCGCCGCCGCTGCCGCCCCGATCCATCGGAACCCTGCCACACCGGCGAGGAGTCCGAGGGCACCGGCCGTCTTCAGGACGCCGAGAGGCATGATCCACGACGGCGGCAGGCCCACTGCGGCGGAATTGTCCATCACGAATCCCGCGCGCGCGAAGTCCGCGACGGCGATTCCCGCATTGGCCAGAATCGTGGCCCATACGACGACCAGGTAGACGGTGTGCATCGGGGTCCATCCTCCGTGTGGGATTCCATCGGGCGCCGACCGAATGGTCGGAACGGGCGGGGCGCCCGCATAAGGGCGCCCCGCCCGCCGCCTCTGTGCGCCACCCTTCCGCCCCGTGGACCGGCCCGTCCAATATCCGTTTCCATAACCTGATCGCATGGACGTGCACACCCGGCTGCTCCGCTATTTCACCGCCGTGGCCGAAGAGGGAGGGCTCACCCGCGCCGCCGAACGGCTCTATGTGTCCCAGCCGGCGGTGACCAAGCAGATCCACCGCCTGGAGGACCTGCTCGGGGCCCGCCTCTTCGACCGGACGCCGACCGGGATGCGGCTCACCGCCGCCGGGCACGCCCTGGCCGGGCGGGCCCCGGCGCTGCTCGCCGCGTGGGAGGAGGCGGCGCGCGACGTCCGCCTGGCCGCCGATCGCGAGGCGCGGGTCCTGCCCGTGGGGTTCATCGCCAGCGGCGGACCGGCATCGGCGGTCCAGGCGGCCTTCGCCCGGGTCCGCCCGGACTGGAGGATCGAACTCCGCCAGGCGCCGTGGTCCGACCCGACCGCTGGGCTGGCCGACCGGCGGGTCCGGGCGGCCCTGGTCCTCCTGCCCGTCCCCGCCCGGGAGGACCTGCGCGTTGAGGTGCTGTACACCGAGCCCCGCAGTGTGGTCCTCGCCGTCGGCCACCCTCTGGCCGAGCGGGAGGTGGTCCGGTTGGAGGAGCTGGAGGACGAGCCCTTCGTCGCCGCGCCGGAGCACACGGGCGCATGGCGGGACCACTGGTTGGCGGCCGGAGAGCGCACGTCGCGGCCGCGGCGGGTCGGAGCGGTGGCCGAGCACCCGGACGAGTGGCTGAACGCGATCGCCGCCGGGCTCGGCGTCGCGCTGGCCCCGGAGTCGGGCGCCCGTTACTACGCGCATCCGGGGGTGGTCTACCGCCCGTTGGCGGGGGTGAGCCCGGTCCAGGCGGGCGTCGCATGGCTCCCGGAGGCCGACGGCGACCCCGTGGTGGCCGACTTCGTCGAATGCTGCCGGGAGGCGTTCGGGACACCGGCCCCGTAGCCTTCCGGCCACCACGGGCGGCTCGGAGGGAGGGTCACGCCCTTCCGCGCTCTTCCTCTTCTCCGCCTCCCCCGCCCCCGCCCTCGTCGGGGCCGAAGGCGAGGCGGTGCAGTCCGGCGGCGGTCGCGCGGAACGCCTCCTCGCCCAGCAGGCCGCGCACCTCGGCGTTGAAGCGGTCCATCTCCGGGCGGGCCTCGCGCAGGGCGTCCTCGCCCTCCCCGGTCAGCTTCAGCACCACCGCCCGGTGCTCCTCCGGGTGCGCCCGCTTGGCCACCAGGCCGCCGTCGGCCAGCCGACGGACCAGCGCCGTCACGGCGGACTCGCGCAGGCCGAGCACCTCGGCGAGCCTGCGCTGGGTCATGCCCGGCTCGGCCCGGACGGCGAACAGCGCCCCGAGCTGCGCGCTGGTGACCCCGGCGGCCTCCACCAGGCGGCGGTCGGCGTCGGTGCGCAGGCGGTTGGCCGCCCGCTGCAGCAGGAAGTACAGGCGCTCGTCAGGTCCGGGCATGGTCCGATCTTGACAGAGCGCCCCGGGCGGCGCGATCCTCACTTCACTAGTGAAATGAGGAACCGTGGACACTCTCGACACCGACGACCCCGCCCTCCTGGACGCCCGCGCCGTCCTGCGCGCCCAGCCGTTCAGCGCCCTGCTCGGCACCCGGCTGACCGCCTTCGGCGACGGGCGCGCCGTGCTGGAGCTGGACATCCGCGACGAGCTGCGCCAGCAGTACGGCGTGCTGCACGGCGGCGTGCTCGGCTACGCCGCCGACAACGCGCTCACCTTCGCCGCGGGCACCGCCGCCGGAACGGACCTGATCACCGCCGGGTACACCATCGACTACCTCAAGCCCGCCGACGGCGTCCTGCTGCGCGCCGAGGCGCAGGTGGTCCGCGCCGGGCGCACACGCGTGGTGTGCCGGTGCGACCTGGTCACCGTGGACGCCGATGGCGTCGAGACGCTGGTCGCCGTCGCGCAGGGGAGCGTCTCGGTCGGCAACCGCACCCGTTAGCGCGCAGGGCCCGGCCGCGGCCCGCAGGCGCGGTGGACGGCGGGGCCGACCCGGGCCGGGAGCCCGGCCAACGCCGTCCGCGGCGCCGTCGGAACCGCGGCGCCCGCCCCAACGGGCTCCCGCGCCCGACGGGTCCACCAGGTCACCGCTCCAGGAGCTCCCGCAGCTCGGCGACCACGCGCGCCGGGTCGGCCTCGGCCATGAAGTGGCCCGCCGCCACCGTGCGGTGGACCAGGTCGTCGGCCCACCCCTTCCAGATGCCCTCGGCGTCGAACCCCAGCGCCGCGCCCCAGTCCTGCTGGAGGACGGTGACCGGCATGCCCAGCTTCCGGCCCGCGTCCCGGTCGGCCTGGTCGTGCTCGGCGTCGATCCCGGCCGAGGCCCTGTAGTCGGCGACGATCGAGGGGACCGCGTTCCTGGACGCCTCCAGGTAGGCCCCGCGCACGTCGGCGGGGATCGTCTCCGGGTCGGCGCCCCAGGCGTCGAGGAAGAAGGAGAAGAAGGCGTCCGGCTCGGCGGCGATCATCCGCTCGGGCAGGCCGGGCGGCTGGGCCATCAGGTAGAGGTGGAACCCGACGGCCGCGCTCCGGCCGTGCATCACGTCCCACATGTCCAGCGTCGGCAGCACGTCCAGGCTGGCCAGGTGGGTGACGCGGCCCGGGTGGTCCAGCCCCGCGCGGATGGCGACCAGGGCCCCGCGGTCGTGCCCGGCCAGGGCGAACCGCTCGTGCCCCAGGGCGCCGGCCAGCGCCACGACATCGGCGGCCATCGTCCGCTTGGAGTAGGCCCCGCCGTCCTCGGCGGGCTTGTCGCTGGCGCCGTACCCCCGCAGGTCGGGAACGATGACGGTGTGGTCGGCCGCCAGGTCGGCGGCCACGTGCCGCCACATCAGGTGGGTCTGCGGGAAGCCGTGCAGCAGCACGACGGGGCTGCCCGAGCCGCCCACGGCCGCGTTCAGCTCGACGCCGTCGGCGACGGGCACCCTCCGCAGGTCGAATCCGGGAATGGTCGGCGCCATGGTGTTCTCCTCGTTTTCGTGGTGGTGGTCCGATGCGGTGGCGGCGCGGGGCGGGACCCCGTCCGGCCCTCCGTCCGCCTTCGCCCCGAGCGTGCCGCGCGCCGATGAGCATCCGATGAGCGCATACCGTTGGACCGGCGTGCGAGCAGGAGAGGCGGGCATGGAACGGGTCGGGTTCGGTGTGCTCGGGCCGGTCGCGGCCGAGCGGGACGGCGCGGCGGTCCCCCTCAAGGGGCCGCGGCACCGGGCGGTGCTGGCGCTCCTGCTCATCGCCCGAAGGCGGGTCGTCCCCGTCGACCGCCTGGTGGACGCCCTCTGGGAGGACCCGCCCGACGGCGCGGTCGGCGCCGTGCGCACCTTCGTGGCCGCGCTCCGGCGCGCCCTGGAGCCGGACCGCCCGCCGCGCACCCCGCCCCGGCTGCTCGTGACCGAGGGCCCGGGGTACGCGCTGCGCGCCGCCCCCGGCACCGTGGACGCCTGGCGGTTCGAGGACGCCCTGCACGAGGCCGCGGACCGGCCGCCGAAGCGCGCGCTGGAGCTGC
Source organism: Nocardiopsis endophytica (assembly GCF_027706725.1). GTDB lineage: Bacteria > Actinomycetota > Actinomycetes > Streptosporangiales > Streptosporangiaceae > Nocardiopsis_A > Nocardiopsis_A endophytica. The sequence continues at coordinate 36,112 of NZ_JAQFWQ010000044.1, read as the reverse complement.
TCGACGGCGCCCTCTGGCTGTGGCGGGGCCCCGCCTATGCCGACTTCGCGGACGAGCACTGGGCGCAGGCCGAACGCGCCCGCCTGAACGAGCTGCGCCTTCAGGCGGTAGAGCGGCGCGCCGACTCCCTCCTGGCCCTGGGTGAGGCGGCCGACGCCGTCCCGGACCTGGACGCCCAGGCCGCCGACCACCCCTGGCGGGAGGAGAGGTGGCGGCTCCTGGCGCTGGCCCTGTACCGCTCCGGGCGGCAGGGGGACGCGCTGGCGGTGCTGCGCCGGGCCCGGTCGGCCCTCGCCGACGCCCTGGGGGTCGACCCGGGGCCGCGCCTCCGGCGCCTGGAGGCGGACGTGCTCGCCCAGGACCCCGCGTTGGACCGGCCCGAGGCGGCCCGCTCCGCCGCCGAGGTGTGGGCGCGCACCGCCGCCGTCTATGACCGCTCGGTGGCGGCCGGTTCCCGCGCGCGGCTGGAGTCGTCGGTCGGCCTGCTGCGCAGCCTGGCGGTGACCGGTGGCGGCGGCCTGGAGGCGGCGCGGGAGAACCGTCTGGCCGCCGTGCGCGCCGCCGAGGAGGCCGACGACCCGGAGCTGGCGGCGCGGGTGATCGGCGCCTACGACGTTCCCGCGATCTGGCCGCGCAGCGACGACCCGGCCCAGGCCCGCGAGATCGTCGCCGCCGCAGAGCGGGCGCTCGCGGCGCTCCCCTCGGACGGCGGGGAGCACGCGGCGGCGCGCTGCCGCCTGCTGGCGACGATCGGCCTGGAGATGCGCGGCGTCCGCTCGCCCCGAGGGCCGCAGGCGGCCCGCGAAGCGGAGGCGATCGCGCGCCGTCTCGACGACCCGGCGCTGCTGGCGTTCGCCCTCAACGCGGTGTTCATGCAGTCGTGCACGCGCGCGGGCGGGGCCGGGCGGCGCGACGCCATAGGCGCGGAGGCCACCGCGCTCGGGGCCCGGCACGCGCTGCCGACCTATGAGGTCTTCGGCCGGATGGTGCGGATGCAGGCGCGCGCGGGCCTGGGCGATTTCGCCGCCGCCGATGAGCATGCGGCGGCGGTCGACCGGTTGTCCCTCCAGAACGAGCTGCCCCTGGCCCGGGTGTTCACCCGCTGGTACCGCGCGCTCCGGGTCGCCGTGTCGGGGCGCACCGACGACGCGGAGAAGGCCTACCGCGACGCGGCCGCGGAACTGCGGGGCTCGGGGATGCCGGGTGTCGAGGAGGGGCTGCTGCCGTTGGCGCTGCTGTGCCTGCACCTTTCGAGGGCCCACCCGGGCGCGCCGAGTGCCGTGGAGGAGGCGCCCGAGTCGCCTGAAGCCGAAGGGGGCGGGGCGCCCGGGTCGTCGGTGCTCGCGGCAGTGGGGTGTGTGTCCCCGGACTCTGACTGGGGCCCCTACCGACCTTGGGTCGAACCGCTCCTGCTCTTGCACGCGGGGAAGGCCGACGAGGCCGGGGCCGCCCTGCGTGCGCTCCCCGAGCCCGCGCCGGACCTGCTCTATGAGGCGCTGTGCTGCCTGGAGGCGGCGACCGCCCTCGAACTCGGCGACCACCGGACGCTGGTCAAGGTCCGCAACCGGTTGCTCCCCGCCCGGAAGGAGATCGCGGGCGCGGGCAGCGGCATGGTCACCGTCGGCCCGGTGGAGGGCTGGCTGAAGGCGATCGCCGCCGCGACAGGGGAAGGCTGACGTTGTCCGCCTGGCACCTTTGAAAGGCACGATCGTCGGCCATCCGGCTCAGGACCGGCACCGAGCCGCGAGCGCCTTCCATCTGCCCCCGAGTGGTGTGGATTTCGCCGTTCGCGACCGCCCTCGGCGGGCGGCCGAAGGCCGCCTCGCCGTAGGGCCGGCCTCAGGTCAGAGGTCAGGCCGGGCAGGTCCCGTCCCAGGGACGTCACAGGCGCGCGGGCCTGGGCGGATGGGAATCACACCGCTCCTAGGGACACGGCGCTCACCGACGGCCATCCGGTCCCGGCGAACGCTCCCCTCCCTCTCCCCCAGGTCGCAGACTTGCGCAGAGTTGCACCGGGCTTTGCCGCGCGTCGGTATGGCGCGACCCGTCTCCCGGGGGAGGCTGGTCGGCGATGCCGCCTGGGAGGTGACAGGGGGCGCGCCGCAGCGCGCGGCCCGGGCGGCGATGTCCGCGCAGAACCGGGGGGATCCCATGGACCGCGTCGCGATGACCGAGCCCGAGGCGCCGGGGAGGTGGCCGCGGTGACCCGCCAGACCAGCCGCCCGCGCCTGCCCGCACAGGCGCGCCGCGAGGGACGGGGGGAGGCCCGCCCGCCCGAGCTCGGCCCCGGCGAGGTGGACGTCGCACTCACCGTCGACGGGACCGCGCGCACCGTGCGCGTCGAACCCCGGGTGAGCCTGCTGGACGCGCTGCGCGAGCGCATGGGCGTCACCGGGCCGAAGAAGGGCTGCGACCAGGGCGCCTGCGGCGCCTGCACGGTGATGGTCGGCGGCCGCCGGGTCCTGGCCTGCCTCACGCTGGCCGTCACCTGCGAAGGACAGGAGGTCACCACGGTCGAAGGACTGGCCGACGGCGAGCGGCTGCACCCCGTGCAGGAGGCCTTCATCGCCAACGACGCCTTCCAGTGCGGCTTCTGCACCCCGGGCCAGCTGGTGTCCGCGGTCGCGCTGCTGGAGGAGGGCCACACCGGGGACGACGCCGAGATCGCCGAGTGGATGAGCGGCAACATCTGCCGGTGCGCCGCCTACCCCAACATCCGCGCCGCCATCCGCCAGGTGCGCGACCGGCACGAGGGGCACGCCTCCGACGCGGTCGGCACGGCCGGGCCCGGCGGCACCGCCTCCGACGCCGCCGCGGCGCAGGCGCGCGGTTTCGCCGCCGACCCGGGCCCCGACTCCGTCGGACCGGCCGACCCTGCCGATCCGGCCGACCCGGCCCACGGCTCCGACCGCCCGCGCACGGAAGGAGCACAGTGATGCGCCCCTTCGCCTACACACGGGTGTCCGACGTGGCCACCGCCGTCGAAGAGGTCGCCTCCGACCCCGGCAGCGAGTTCCTGGCCGGCGGCACCACCGAGGTCGACATGCTCAGGATCGGCGTGGCGCGCCCGCGCCGCGTCGTCGACATCAACGCGCTGCCGATCTCCCGCATCGAGGAAGGCCCCGACGGCGGCGTGCGGCTCGGCGGCCTGGCCAGGATGAGCGACGTCGCCGCCCACCCCGTCGTGCGCGAGCGCTACCCGGCGCTCGCCCAGGCGCTGGAGATGGGCGCCTCACCGCAGCTGCGCAACATGGCCACCATCGGCGGGAACCTGATGCAGCGGGTGCGCTGCGCCTACTTCCGCGACGGCGGGGCGGCGTGCAACAAGCGCGTGCCGGGCAGCGGGTGCGCGGCGGTCGGCGGGGTGAACCGCGGCCACGCCGTCCTGGGCACCAGCGAGCACTGCATCGCCGCTCACCCGTCCGACGCCGCCGTGGCGCTGACCGCCCTGGACGCGGTGGTGCGGCTGCGCGGACCCGACGGCGAGCGGTCCGTGCCCGTCGACGACTTCTTCCTGCTGCCCGGGGACACGCCCGAACGCGAGCACCCCGTGGCGCACGGGGAGCTGATCACCGCCGTCGACGTGCCGCGGATCCCGTTCGCCCGCACCTCGGTCTACCTCAAGGTGCGCGACCGGGAGTCCTACGAGTTCGCGCTGGCCTCGGCGGCGGTCGTGCTGCGCGTGGAGGACGGGATGGTCGCCGAGGCCCGAATCGGCCTGGGCGGCGTGGCGACCAAGCCGTGGCGGGCCCACGCGGCCGAGGAGGAACTGGTGGGGTCCCCGGCCGAGGGCGCCTCCTACGAGCTGGCCGCGGTCCGGGAGATGCGGGGCGCGGTCCCCAGGGGCATGAACGCCTTCAAGATCGAGTTGGCCCAGCGCACCATGGTGCGCGCGCTGCGCATGGCGGCCGAACGGCAGGGAGGGGCGCGATGAGCACCGTTCCGCAGGAGGCGCGGGCGGCCCAGACCGGGCGGCCGATGGACCGGGCCGACGCCCGCGCGAAGGTGACCGGGGCGGCGCGCTACGCCGCCGAGTACGCACCGCCGGGGACGGTGCACGCGGTGCTGGTGGGCGCCGGGATCGCCGCCGGCGAGGTGACCGGGATCGACGACCGGGAGGCGCTGCGCTCGGAGGGGGTGCTGGCGGTGCTCAGCCACCTGAACCTGCCGCCGCTGGCCGCCGAACCGCACCTGCTGCCGTCGATCGCGGGCGCGAGCGCCTCCGGGCAGAGCTTCTTCCCGATGCGCGACGCCCGCGTGCACTACGCGGGGCAGCCGGTGGCGATGGTGGTCGCCGACACCCTGGAGCGGGCCGGGCACGCGGCCTCGCTGCTGCGCATCGGGTACCGGGGCGAGCCGCACGTGACCACCCTGGAGGAGGGCCGGGAGCGCGCCTACGAGCCCGACCGGATCCTCGCCGGGTTCCTGCCGGGGCGGCTGGGCCGGGGCGACGTGGAGGCCGGGCTGGCCGAGGCGGACGCGGTCGTGGAGACGGTGCACCGGATGGCGGCCAACCACCACAACCCGATCGAGACGGCGGCGGCCACGGCGTACTGGGAGGACGGGCGGCTGACCGTCCACGACTCCACGCAGGGGCCGACCGCGACCCGGCTGACCGTGTCCGAGCTGCTGGGCGTCCCGCCGTCGCGGGTGCGGGTGGTGGCCACGGCGGTCGGCGGGAGCTTCGGGTCCAAGGCGATGATCTGGGCGCACCCGACCCTGGCGGCGATGGCGGCCCGGCACGTGCGGGCGCCGGTGAGGCTGGTGGTGACGCGCGAGCAGATGTTCACCGCCTGCGGGCACCGGGAGGAGCAGGAGCAGCGCATCACCCTGGGGGCGCGCCGGGACGGGACGCTGACCGCGATCCGCCACCACAAGCTCTCGCCGACCTCGCCGTTCGACGACTGGACCGAGCCGTCGCTGGAGATGCCGGCGCGGATGTACGCCTGCCCGAACCACGAGGGCGTGTACCGGCTGTTCCGCGCGAACACGATGACCCCGGCGTTCATGCGGGCGCCGGGCGAGGCCTCGGGGATGTTCGCCCTGGAGACCGCCATGGACAAGCTCGCCTCGGAGCTCGGCGTCGACCCGGTCGACCTACGGCTGCGCAACCACTGCGACACCGACCCGGTGAGCGGGCTGCCGTGGTCGAGCAAGGGGCTGCGGGAGTGCTACGAGCACGGTGCGCAGATGTTCGGCTGGCGCGACCGCGACCCGGTGCCGGGCACCCGCACCGACGGGCACTGGCTGGTGGGCACCGGCATGGCCTCGGCCGTGTACCCCGTCTACCAGGCGATGAACCCGCAGCGGGCGCGGGTGCGGCTGCACGCCGACGGCCGGGCCGTCGCCGAGACGGCGTGCGCGGAGTTCGGCACCGGGGTGGGCGCGGTGATGCGGCAGGTGGCCGCGGCGGCGCTGGGCATCGACGCCGAGCAGGTGGAGGCGCGCTACGGCGACACCGACCTGCCCACGACGGTGGCGGCGGTGGGCTCGGCCGGAGCGGGGGCGATCTCGTCGGCGGTGCACACGGCGGCGACCGCGCTGCGCGAGCAGATGGTGGAGCGGGCGGTGGCCGACCCGGACTCGCCGCTGCACGGCGCCGACCCGGCCCGGGTGGAGGTGGCCGGGGGCCGGATGTTCGTGCGGGACGGCGGCGGCGAGTCCTACACCGAGCTGCTGCGGCGGCACATGATGTTCGACGCGGAGGCGCTGGGGTCGTGGGACCCGCCGCGGTCGGACGCCGGGTTCGCGGCGGCGACGTTCGGGGCGCAGTTCGCCGAGGTGGGGGTCGACCCGGACCTGGGGCTGGTGCGGGTGCGGCGGATGCTGGGGGTGTTCGCCCCGGGGCGGGTGCTCAACGCCAAGACGGCGCGCAGCCAGCTGATGGGCGGCATGCTGTGGGGGCTGGGGCACGCCCTGCTGGAGGCGACCCGCATGGACCCCGACTCGGGGCGGTGGGCGAACGCGAGCATGGGCGAGTACCTGCTCCCGGTGAACGCGGACGCCCCGGAGGTGCGCGTGGAGTTCGTCGAAGCGGAGGACCGGATGGTCAACCCGCTGGGGGTGAAGGGCGTGGGCGAGGTGGGCGTGGTCGGCGCCGCGGCGGCCATCGCGAACGCGGTCCACCACGCGACCGGAAGGCGCTTCCGGGACCTTCCGATCACCGTCGAGGCGGTGCTGGGCGGGCGCTGAACGGCGGGGACCGTGGAACCGGCGAGGGACGACGGGGGGGACGGCACAGAACGGCCGTAGGCGCGTACGCGCCTACGGCCGTTTCCCGTGTTTCCCGTGTTCCCCGCTCAGGGCACCAGCACGTTCCGGAAGCGCGCCTTGCCCATGGCCTCGAACGCCTGCTCGGCCTCCTCCAGCTTGTACTGCTCGACCATGGGCCGCACGCCCTTGAGGGCGGCGAACTCCATCGCCTCCTCGCTGTCCATGGCGTGGCCGCTGTACCAGCCCCGGACGCTCCTGCGGCCGGTGACCAGCAGCAGGCTGGAGACGGGGATCGGGTCGTGCGGGGTGCCGATCACCATCATCTCCCCGTTGCCCTGCAGGCCCTGGGCGATGTCGGCCTGGGCGGCCGCGTCGTCGACGGTGGCGAGGACGACCCGCGCGCCGCCCGCCGCCGCCAGGGCCTCGCCCGCGCTGCCGTCGGCACCGTCGATGTAGGCGTCGGCCCCCAGCGAGCGGGCGGTCTCCTCCTTGGCGCGGCCCCGGCTGACGGCCACGGTCCGGAAGCCCATCTTGTGGGCGTACTGGATCCCCAGGTGGCCCAGGCCGCCCACGCCTTGGACGGCGACGGTGTCGCCGGGGCGGGCGCCGGTGTTCCGGAGCGCGTTGAAGACCGTCACCCCCGCGCACATGAGCGGGGCGGCCTCCTCGAAGGCCAGCTCCTCAGGGATGCGTGCCAGCGCCTCCTGGGGGACGACGGCGTACTCGGCGTACCCGCCGTCGTAGTCGGCGCCCAGGATCAGGCGCTCGGTGCAGTTGGCGAAGTCGCCCCGGCGGCAGGAGGCGCAGGTGAAGCAGTGGCCCCCGTGCCATCCGGCGCCGACCCGGTCTCCGGGGCTCCAGGAGCGCACCCCGGCGCCGAGGGCGTCGACGGTACCGGCGATCTCGTGGCCGGGCACGCGCGGGTGGCGGGTGCCCATGGCGCCGAACCGGGGGACGGCGTCGCCGCCGCAGACGCCGCAGGCGCGCACGCGCACCCGGACCCGGCCGGGGCCGGGCTCGGGGACGGGGAGCCCGGCGGGGGTGAACGGTCCGCCCGCCTCGGTGGCCTGGACGGCGCGCATCGTGGTCGCGGTCATGGTGGTCTCCTCCCTCTGGCGCGGCCGGCGCGTGTCCGGCCGCTATCGCTGATAACGGTATGACGCTTCCATCGTTAACGCAAGCGTTGATACCGAGAATCCGTTATCATCGATACATGGCTGAACGGAGCGACACACGCGCCCGCATCGTCGGCGCCGCGGCACGGCTGCTGGACGAGGAGGGCCCCGAGGCCGTCACCACACGGTCGGTCAGCGCCGCCGCCGGGGTGCAGCCCCCGGCCATCTACCGCCTGTTCGGCGACATGGGCGGCCTGCTGGACGCCGTGGCCGCCGAGGGCTTCGCCCGCTACCTGGCGCGCAAGGAGGCCCAGCCCGCCACCGGCGACCCGGTCGACGACCTGCGCGCGGGGTGGGACCTGCACCAGGAGTTCGCCATGGAGCACCCGGCGCACTACCGGCTGATGTACCGGCCCGACCGCACGGACGCGACGAGCGGGGCGCTCGAGCGGTCCGAGGAGATCCTGCAGGGCCTGATCCGGGCGATCGCCGAGGCGGGACGGCTGGTGACTGGCGTGGAGCACGCGGCCCGGATGGTGCACTCGGCGGGGCGCGGCGTCGCGTTCTCACAGATCGAGGTGCCTCCCGAGAAGCGCGACCCGGACCTGTCGGACCGCATGCGCGAGGCGGTGCTCGCCTCGATCACCACCGACGCGCCGGACCGGAACGCCGGAAGGGGCGGGGACAGCGCCGCCGACGAGGACGCCGGCGGCCCCGACCGCGAGCCCGCACGCCGCGCGATCGCCCTGCGGGCGATCCTCGACGACTCCCCCGCCCCCCTCACCCGGGGAGAGCGGACCCTGTTGGAAGAACTCCTCGACCGCATCGCGGGCGGCACAGGACGTTAGCGGAGTCCGTCACCCCAGACGTAGGGTCGCATGGGAGCAGCGGGCACCCCGCTAGGGTGTGCCCGGCGTTGATCTCGGGAGAAACGACGCTACCGGGCCGCTTGTAGGGGCGCATTTCCCGAGATCAACGGCGCAGGGGCGGGGTCCGGCGGCCCTCAGGCGCCCTCCTGCTCCTCCTCCACCTGGCGGGTCCATTCGCGCTTGGAGGACTGCCATCCGTCCTCGTCCATGCCCAGGCGCCAGTAGCCCGAGATCGACAGGCGCTCCCGCGGCACCTCCCACTCCTTGCGCAGCAGGCGGCGCAGCTCCTTCACGAAGCCCGCCTCGCCGTGGACGAACGCCTGCACCTCGCCCCCGGGCCGCTCCAGCTCCCGGACGGCGCGGACGAGGGCCTGCCCCACCCGCTCCCCGCCGCGGTGCAGCCAGGTCGGCTTGACACCCGCCGCGTTCGGCAGCGGCTGCTCCTCCTCGGGCCCCTCGACCTCGATGAAGACGTGCGCGTCCGCCCCTTCGGGGAGGCGCTCCAGGGAGGCCGCGATCGCCGGGAGGGCGCTCTCGTCGCCCGCCATCAGGTGCCAGTCGGCCCCGGCGTCCGGCGCGTAGGCGCCGCCGGGGCCCGCGAACCGCAGGACGTCCCCGGGCCGGGCGGCGACCGCCCACGGGCCCGCGAGCCCCTCGTCGCCGTGGATCACGAAGTCGACGTCCATCTCCGCCCGCGCGGCGTCCCACCGGCGGACGGTGTAGGTGCGCATGTCGGGCCACTGCTCGCGCGGCATCTCCGCCCGGATGCGCTCCAGGTCGAACGGCTCGGGGTACTCCACCCCGGCGCGCGGGAACAACAGTTTGACGTAGTGGTCCGAGAACCGGTCCGCACCGAGTGCGGCGATCTCCGGGCCGCCGAGCACGACGCGCACCATGTGCGGCGTGAGCCGCTCCGTGCGCACCACCGTCGCCGTCGTGACACGCGGCGCCTTCCGTCCAGGGCGTTCGGCCATGGTCCTTCCTTTCTGCACACGGCGCGCCGGGCCCGCATGCGCGGGGCCGGCGGAGGCCGGTGGGCATCGGTCAGGAGCGCTGGGCACGGCGGGCGCGGGGCGGCCCGGCCGGTCGGCAGCGGCGCGGATCTCCGCCCAGAGCCTACTCCCGGACGGGCGCGCGCCTGGGCCCCGGGGCGGCGCGGGCCGGGCCGCCCCCGGGGGCCCCGCTGACGCGCCCCGTCGCCCCGCGTCAAGAGCGCGTATGGATCGCCTCCGCCTTCTGGACACCCGCGGTTCGGCCGCCCTAGATTTGATTGCGCAATGGCAATCGATGCAGACACGCACAAGTATCAGCGTGAACGTCTAGAGGCCGTGATCCGCTCCATGCAGCGCGACACGGTTCCCAGCCTCGTGCGGGTCAACGACGACGAGGACCTCTCGCTCATCGAGATGGCCCTGCTCCAGACGCTCGACCACGACCGCCCGCCGTTCCCGGGGGATCCGCCCCTGAGCGGGCTGGCCGAGGTGCTCGGCCGCTCCACCTCGCGGACGAGCCGTGTGGTCGACCGTATGGTGCGGCGCGGTCTCGTGGAGCGCTACGAGGACGCCGCCGACCGCCGGGTCAGGCGGGTCCGCCTCACCGACGCGGGACGGGAGGTGCTGGACGGCATCGCCCGCGTCCGGATGGAGGCGCAGACCGCGCTGTGGGACTACCTGACGGCGGAGGAATTGGAGGCCGTGGTGAGCGCCATGGAGCTGCTCGCCGAGGCGGCGCACAGGATGAGGAGTGAACGCGATGCACGTGGTCGGCCTGAGTGAGATCGACGCCGGCATGATCGGCCTGGTCGGCGGCAAGGCCGCCGGGCTGGGCGAGATGATCGCCGCCGGCGAGCGGGTCCCGCCCGGCTTCTGCCTGACCACCGAGGCGCACCGGGCGGGCGCCGTCCCCGAGGAGGAGCTCGCCGCGGCCTACGCCGAGCTGGGGGGCGGCCGGGTGGCGGTGCGCTCCAGCGCCACCGCCGAGGACCTGCCCGATGCCAGCTTCGCCGGGCAGCAGGACACGATCCTCGGCGTCGAGGGCGTGGAGGAGCTGGTGGACGCGGTCCGCCGCTGCTGGGCGTCGCTGGACTCCGAGCGGGCGGTGGCCTACCGCAGGGACAACGAGATCGACGGCGACGACGTGCACATGGCGGTCGTCGTCCAGCGGATGGTGGAGGCGGAGACCGCCGGGGTGCTGTTCACCGCGGACCCGCTCAGCGGCAGCCGCTCGGTGATGGTCGCCGACGCGGTGTACGGGCTGGGCACGGGCGTGGTCGACGGAACCGGCGAGCCCGACCACTACACGGTGGGCCCCGACGGCGTCGAGGGCCCCGAGGACGGGTGCCTCACCCGCGCCCAGGTGGAGGAGCTGCGCGCGGCGGGCGAGCGCCTGCAGCGGCACTTCGGCTCCCCGCAGGACGCCGAGTGGGCCTACGACGCCGACGGCGTGCTGTGGATGCTGCAGTCGCGGGCCATCACCACCCTGTTCCCCCTCCCGGACGACGCGCACCTGCCGCAGCCGCGCGCCTACATGGAGGCGGGCAACATCCAGGGGCTGCTGCGCCCGATGACGCCCATGGGCTTCTCCATGATGGAGACCATGCTGGAGGACTGGCTCGGGGACTTCATGAAGGCCCCGCGCAGCGGCCCGTCGGCGCCGATGATGGCCGGGATCGGCGGGCGCCTCTACATCGACATGACCGACTTCCTCCGCAGCAAGGCGATGCGGCCGCGGCTGGGGTCGATGGCGGACGTGTACGGTCCCCGCGCCAAGGCGGGGATCGAGCACCTGATGAAGGACCCGCGCTTCTCCCCGGTGTCGGGGCTGCCCTACAAGATCGGGCCGATGCTCCGCCTGACGCTGCGCCACGCCGGGCCCGCCGTGGCGGGCATGGTCCACGCGCTGGCCAAGCCGGCGGCCGCGCGGGCCAAGGTGGACGAGGCCATCCGCATCCTGCGTGAGGAGACCCCCGCTCCCCCGCCCGAGGGCGCGCCCCTGTCCGCCCGGCTGCGCTACGTGGAGGGGTCCGTCAGCGACGAGACCATGTTCCGCGGGATCATGATGCTGATGTGGCCGCTGTTCGCCGGGATCGTGCTCACCGGGCTCCCGTCGGCGGTGCTGAAGGGCATCATGACCGAGGAGGAGGGGGACGCGGCGCTCGGCGGCATGCCGCACAACGTCACCACCCAGATGGACATGGCGCTGTGGCGGATGGCGACCCGCGCGCGCGAGCACGGGGACCTGTTCGTGTCCACCCCGCCGGAGGAACTGGCCGACAAGTACCGGGCGGGCACCCTGCCCGACATCGGCATGGAGGGGTTCCTGCGGCTGTACGGCCACCGGGCCGCCGCCGAGGTGGACATCGGCATGCCCCGCTGGGGCGACGACCCGTCGCCGCTGTTCGCGACGATCGCCAACTACCTGCGGGTGGAGGACCCCGAGCAGGCGCCGGACCGGCGCTTCGCCCGGGCGGCCGAGCGCGCGGAGGCGGTCATCGCCGACGTGGCGCAGAGGGTGCGGCGCAGGCACCGGGTGCGCGGGCGGCTGGGGCTGTTCCTGATGCGGCGCTCGCGGGAGCTGACCGGGCTGCGGGAGGTCGCCAAGTTCGCCTGGCTGATCCCGTTCTGGACGACCCGCCGCGAGCTGGTCCGGATCGGTGAGGAGCTGGTCTCGCGCGGTCTGCTGGAGCGGGCCGATGACGTCATGTTCCTCAAGGTGCCCGAGCTGCGGAGCATCGTGGAGGACGGCGCCGACCAGCGGGAGACGGTGGCCGAGCGGCGCGCGTTCTACCGCCGCGAGCTGCGCCGCCCGGAGGTGCCCGCGCTGCTGCTGTCGGACGGCACCGACGTGGAGGCGCTGCTGCCCGCGCCGCCCCCGGAGGAGGGGGCGATGGTCGGCAAGCCCGCGGCGGCGGGCCGGGCCACCGGCAGGGCCCGGGTGGTGCGCGACCCGGCGGGGGCGTCGCTGGAGCCGGGCGAGATCCTGGTCGCCCCGACCACGGACCCGGGCTGGACGCCGCTGTTCATGACGGCGGCGGGGCTGGTCACCGAGACGGGGTCGCCGATCGCGCACGGGCCGACGGTGGCCCGCGAGTACGGCATCCCGGCGGTGATCTGCCTGCGGGACGCCACCCGGCGGATCAAGGACGGCGACCTGATCACGGTCGACGGATCGGCCGGGACGGTCACGCCGGTCGACGAGCAGGACGCCTCCGGGGCCGGCGGCGCGTCCGGCGGCACCGACCGCGAGCACGAGCCCGCCGACCGGTGAAAGCACGGACCCGGCCCTGGGAGGACGGCCCCGGGCCGGGTCCGGACCACCGTCGCCCCTCGGAGGAGCGGCGCCTCCGTCCGCCCTGTGGTCGGCACGACCGCGGCCGCTTCGGGCCGGACCTGCCCGGCCCTTCCCGGCCGACCGGCGCCGCGCCCGTGCCTCCCCGCCTACCCGCCGAGGTCGACGGAGAGCGCGTGGACGCGCGTCTCCTGCGACTCGCGGCCGTTGTCGTCGCTCACCAGGTACAGCGTGCGGCGGCCGTCGTCGCCCGGTGCGGTGCGCTCCGGGGCCAGCGCCATGCCCTCGACGTTCTGCAGAACCGGGTTGGGCTGCGCCTCCTGGACCCGGACGCCGCCCGGCGGGCACCGGCCCAGGTCGACCACGAGCCGCTTGCCGACCAGGAGTTCGGCCGCGTTCGCGTCCAGGACGCGGTCGGAGACGTCGCGGGCGCCGCCGAGGTCGACGTCGTAGACCCGGACGGCGTTCCCGACCCCCTTCAGGTACCCGCGCTCCAGGGCCAGGAGGCGGTCCTCGGCGACGGCCACCAGTTCGACCAGGTACAGCCCCTCCTCGGTCTGGTAGCCGAACTGCCGGTCCGGCGTGTAGCCGCCGCCCGCCTCCCCCTCGTACCGCTGGATCCGGACCTGGTGGCGGCCGTGGACGTCCGCGTCGCCCAGCAGCGGCCCCTCCATCCCCGCGAAGAGGTACCGGCCGCCCGGCGACGCCGCGAGCGACTCCAGGCTGCGTCCCTCCTGCGCCCGGCCCTGCGGTGCGTACCCGAAGCCGGAGGGCAGCGGCAGCGGTTCGCCGGCCTGGGTCCCGTCGGACAGGCGGAACCGCCGGATCGAGGGGCCGCCCTCCGCGGCGACGAGCACGGTCTCCCCGCCCTCCTCCACCACCAGGCCCTCGCCGTCGAAGGAGTCGAGCCGCCCGCCGTCGGCCCCCTTGAGCGTCCGCACCGATGTGACCTCGGGCCGCAGCTCCTCGGGGGATCCCATCCGCACGCCGAACAGGTGGGCGGGCTCGTTGTCGCGCATCGCCAGCGCCTCGCCCCCTTTCCCGGTCAGGGCCAGCGCCGACAGCCCTTCGACCCGGCTGCCCAGGTGCTCGTTCCCCGGGGGCCGGGCCAGCCGGTCCGAGACGTCGAGCAGCTCGGCGCCCTCCTCCCCGCACGGGCCGGGGATCGCGTCCCCGGCGGCCTCGGCGACCGGCCGCAGCCGCTCACGCAGCCCGTACCCGACCGCGACGCCCGCGAACAGGCCGACGGCCAGCCCCGCCGCGCCCACCGCCGCCAGGGCGCGCCGCGCGGGCGCGGGCCGCGGGGGAGGCACCGCCGAGGCCCGGTTGCGCACGAACGGCAGTGCGCCCACCCCGTTCTGGTCCAGCCGCCAGGGCGTGTGCATCCTCCGGTCGAGCAGCTCGTCCCGGACCAGGCCGTGGATCCGGTCGAGGCTGAGCGCCCGGTCGCCGGGCGACTTCGGGTCGCCGTGTTCGAGGGCCCTGATGAGGGCGCCGGTGAAGGCGGTGTAGGTGTCCCGGGGCGGCGCCTCGGCGTGCTCGGCGTCGCCGGTGGAGGTCAGCACGTAGGAGCCCTGAACCTCCACGTGGCGGCGGTCGGGCATGATGTGGCCCGTCCCGGCCATGGCGCCCGCGTCCTGGGTGGCGCGGCCGCTGTAGCAGCAGTCGAGGATCAGCACGCAGCGCCGGGCCCTGCCCTCGTCCCGCGCCCGCCGGAGCGCGTCCCGGAACATGCCGAAGGCGAGCGCCGTCTCGGGCCGCCCCTTCATGGTGCGGGGCAGGGTCAGGTAGAGCTGGTCGTCCTGGGCGTCGAGGAGGCCGTGCCCGGCGTAGTAGACGATGAGGGTGTCCTCGGCCCGTTTCGCGGCGTCGTAGAGGGGTTCGGTGAGCTCGTCGTGCGAGCGCGGGTCGAGCAGCTGCCAGACGCGGGAGTCGGGGACCCCCCAGATGCGCCGGTCGGTGAGGGCCTGCCTGAGGCCGGCCACACTGCTGCGGACGGTCCCCAGCGGGGGCATGCGGGTGTAGCCGCCGACGCCGATGAGGACGCACGCCGAGCGCCGCGGGTCGATCCGGTCGCCGCCCGGCGGTTCATCGGCCGGGGGCGGGGGGTCGGAGCCGCTCATGCCTCCCTCCCGTCGCCCTCTTCCCCTCCGCCTTCCTCCTCGCCGGGGGTGGCCGTGCCGTCCTCCCCGTGCGGCGCGCCCGGTTCCTCCTCGGAGTCCGGGGCGTCCCTGGAGTCCGGGGCGTCCGCTTCCGCTTCCCGCAGGTCGCGCAGCTCCCGTATCTTCTGCGCGACGGCTTCGGGGTCGGCCGCCTCGGCCCCGCTCAACGTGACCACGACGCCATCGCATTCGAGGACGACCTTGCTGTCGGCGCCTTCAGCGGGGGAATGGGCCCGGCGCCAGGAGGCGAGCGCGACGGCGAGGGCCCCGTACTGGGCGACCGCATTGAAGACGAACTCGATGACCTCGAACGCCGGGCCCATGGCACCGTCGGGAGGCGCGGGGCCGCCCGGATCGAAGGCGATCCCTTTGTCGGAGAGTTCTCCTTTCCTGCTCCGGAGCCAGCGGACGAGCGAGCGCATCTCGGTCCGGCTCCTGGGTCCCTGCAACGAGAGGTGGACCTGCATCACGACACTCCGTGGGGCATTTCCGAAAACAGTGGACAGGGGGATGCAGAGGTCGGGGAGGCCGAGGCCGGCCGCCCGGGTCGGCCGGGGCTCCCGGAGGACCGGGGATCCGCGTTCCTGGCCGCCGTTCCTTCCAGGATGCAGGGGGCGCATCCGCCGAGTCCACCGATATACCCGTTTTCCACGGACGCATCAGAAGGGAACCGGTGCGGACGGGACGGAACCCCGCGGCGTCCGCGCACACGCCGCTCCGCCCGCAGGGCCGAGCGCCCCGTATTTCGCAGGGTCATCCGATGGAGAAGCGCACAACCGGGATATCGGCCCTTCCATTTCGCGCACGCTGGAACGGGAAGGGGCGGGCAAGGACGGACACGGAACCCGACCGGCCCCGGCCGCCCCTCCTCTGTGAGAGCGAGTGCCGCGGGCCGCCCCGGTCCCGCAGGAGAGGAAACCCGCTGTACTATTCGTATATCCGAACTATCACCCGCATCGGCGGGACGGGCGGGCGTCCCCGGCCAGGGCGGGGCCGACCCTGCCCCGCCCGACCCGGATCGGGCCCAAGGAGGACACCATGCACCTCGCGGTATTCGGCGCCACCGGCGGGACGGGTAAGGAGATCACCGCGCAGGCCCTCGACGCCGGGCACACCGTCACCGCGGTCGTCCGCGATCCGGCGCGGCTGCCCATCGAGCACGACCGGCTCTCCACGGTCGAGATGGACTCGTTCACCGCCGACGCGCTCGTCCCCGTCCTCGCCGACGCGGACGCCGTCCTCTCCGGGCTCGGGGCGAGCGCCCGCGCCGGCTCCCCGGCGACCGCGTGGGCGCGGGCCGTCGTGGCGGCGATGGAGAAGACCGGTGAGCGGCGGATCGTCGCCGTCAGCGCCGCTCCCCTGGGCGGCCCCGTCCCCGGCGACCCGCTCCTGCACCGCCTGGTCGTCCACCCCCTGATCGGCCGCATCTTCGCCGACGTGTACCGGGACCTGCGGACGATGGAGCGGACGCTGCGCGACAGCGGCGCCCCGTGGACGGCGGTCCGGCCTCCGCGCCTGACCGACCGCCCGAAGACCGGCACCTACCGCTCCGTCGTCGGTGCCAACCCCCCGGGAGGCGCCACCATCTCCCGGGCGGACCTGGCCCACGCGGTGCTGGAGGTCCTCGAACGCCCGGAGACCGAGCGCGGCCCGCTCGGGGTCGCGTACTGAGGGCGCTGACGGCGTTGAGGACACGGGACGAGCCCGGAGCCCGGAGCCCGGAGCCCGGAGTAATGTCGGATCCCATGAACGACGGCGGCGGCACGGGGCCGGTGGACGACGGCGGGACGGCGGCCCCGTCCCCCGACGCGCTTCCGCCCCCTGAGGTGATCGACGGCTTCATGCGCTTCGTGCCGCTGCTCGAAGCCTGGTACCGGCGTGCGCCTGAGGAGATGCCCCGGGAGCTGGCCGACGCCTTCGAGCGCAACAGGCTCACCGGGCGGCACGGCAGTGTGCTCTCCCAGCTCGTCCACGGGCAGGAGCCGACCGTGGGCGAACTGTCGTCCCGGCTGGGCGTGCGCCTGTCGACCGTGAGCGAGCTCGTCGGGGACCTGGCCTACGCGGGGCTGGTGACGCGGCGCAAGGACCCCGCCAACCGCCGTCGGGTCCTCGTGGCGCTGTCCGCCGAGTACCGCCCGCTGATGGAGCGGTTCGCGGCGAGCCGGGCCGCACCGCTGCTGAGGGTGCTGGACCGGTTGTCGCCCGAGGCGAGGCAGGGGTTCGCAGAAGGCCTGCGGGCGTGGGCGGAGGAGGTCACCCCCTCGGACGGGTGACCGGTCCGGATCGAAGCGGGGCCGGGGCCCCGGTCACTCCTCAGGCGAGTCGATGATCTGCTCGCGCTCCTCCTGCGTCCCCGGGCGGACGTCCTGCGCGGCGGCCACGAGGTCGGCCTCGCCGTCGTGCTGAGCGGGGAACACGGCGACCACGGTGCCGTCGGGCAGGACGGTGCGGACCTTGTCGATCTCCCCCTCCTCGCGGACGATCACCAGGCCGTCCCGCCGCTCGCACTCCATCTGGGGGTAGTCGCACTGGACGTCCACCGGTTCGTCGTGCGTCCCGTTCCACGTTTCGACGCGTACACGGTCCCCGCCGCGGTGCTTGTAGTAGAGGTTGAGCCGCCCGTACTGGTCGCTGAAGCCCGTCCGCGTCCAGTCCGGGCCGTCGAGGACCGCGAAGTCCGTGCCCGGGTCGCCCATGGCGGTGCTGCGCTCCGAACGCTCCTCGTACCACTCGATCAGCGGCGGCATGGCGAGCGGCGCGGCGAGGGCCCCGACGACCGCGACGGCGATGCCGACCGCCCGTAGGCGGGGCGACCGCTCGACGAGCGCGCACCCCGCACCCACCACCAGGCCGGCCGCCGGACCCACGGCGGCCAGATGGTCGACCGTGGAGCCGCCGTAGAACGTCAATGCGGAAAGGACGAAGCAGCCGGTCCCGACCCAGGCCACGGCCTTCGGTGCACGCCCCCCGTTCCTCTTCAGAGCGGTGCGGCCGAGCCACCACACCCCGAGGGCACTGGCGGGCAGGGCGGCCAGGACGAGCACGATGACGACGACGAGCAACGGGCCGAGGTCGGAGAAGGCGGCCCCCATGAGGGCGATGAAGGCCCCGAAGACCACACCCATTCCGGCCCAAGGCATCGCGAACCCGTAGGCGGCGGCGGTGATCAGTGGGGAGCCCGGGGTCGGAGGCGGCGTCTGGGATCGGGGCTGGTCCGGGGCCGGTCCACTGCCGACCGGGCCCACGGCCGGAGTGCCGTCGCCGTCCTGGGGCCGAGGGGTGTTCTCGCTCATGCCCTCCATCCCACCCCATCAGCCGCGGCCGGGACAGAGTACGCGTACTCACCCCGCCATCCTCGCGTTGATCTCGGGAAACTCGGGGTTGAACCGGACACGATAAGCCCGACTTCCCCGAGATCAACAACACCACGCCCCCGCACCGCCGCCCCCTCGTTGATCTCGGGAGAAACGCCCCTACAAGCACGGTTTTAGCGTCGTTTCTCCCGAGATCAACGAGGTTGTGGCACGCTTCTGGGCATGCGCGAACAGGCGGGGCCGACCGACTCCACCGCGTCCACGGCGGCCGCGTGGGTGGACCTCTCCCGCCTCCGGCGGAACACCCGCCGGTGGATGTGGGCGCTCATCGTCCTCTTCGCCGCCCTGCCCACGGTCGCGGTCACCGCGAGCGCCTTGGCCTTCCCCGTCACCGGCGGCGGGACGGCCTCGCTGCTCTTCGCGCTCCCACTGTGGGCACTCCTCCTGCTCTTCACCGCGCTCACCGTGCGCTCGACTCCCCGGGACAGGGCGCCCCAGGGCATCAGGGTCGACGGCGGCGGCCTCACCCTCCTGCAGGAACGGGCCTGGTGGTTCGGCGGGCGCGAGGTATCGGTCCCCTGGCGGAACGTGAAGGCGCTGCGCCCCGCCTTCCCGCCCCCGGCCGCTACGGACACCGTGGTCGTCGAGCTGCGCCGAGGCCCAGTCCCGCCGGGGCTCCCCTACTGGGCACGCCCGCTCGGCGGGTCGTTCACGCCCTCGCCCCCGGTCGACGGCCCCGCGTTGCTGCTTTGGCTCCCCCACCCGCACGCCGCCCGGCTTCGTGCCGGGGTCGAAGCGGTCCGCCCCGGGGCGTGGTGCGGCGGGGCGGAGGGTGCGCCGCCGGCGGTGCCGGAGCGCGCGGCGCCCGAGGCCGACGCCCCCGCCCCTTCCCACTGGATGGACCTGCGCGGGCGCACGTCGGACTTCAAGGGCTGGCTGGTCGCCGCGGTCTTCTGCGCCTACATCACCGTGGGAATGGCCGTCCTGCCGGTCGCCCTCCCCCTCCTGTCGGAGGCCCCGCTGACGGGCTTCTGGGACGCCGCCGGGTTCTTCGGCCTCTTCGCGGCCCTGTTCGCGGTGTTCGCCGTGCTCACGACGCTACTGGCGCGCGGACTGCCGCGTCGGGCGGCCCGGCAGGGCGTGCGGGTCGACGCTGAGGGAATCACCCTCGTCCAGGAGCGCAAGTGGTGGTTCCCCGGGGTCGAGATCCCGTTGCCCTGGTCGGCGATCAGCGGCGTTCGGGCGGACTCCCAGCGGAGGACGGACGGGGCGCGGGACCTCGTGGTCGCGGTCGACCTGCACGGCGACGCGCCGCCCGCCCTGTTCCCGGGCTGGGCGGTCCCCACGGGGCGCACGGTCCGCATCCTGCCCGGGAACTCCCGCCGGGACGAGCTGCTCGCCATGGTCAGGGATGTCCGTCCCGACCTGGTGCCCTCCTGACCCCGTGGGCCCTTTCGCGATGATCTCGGGAAAAGCGACGCTAAAACCGCGCCCGTAGGGTCCTTTTTCCCGAGATCATCGCGAGCCCGGTCCCGGCCGTCAGGCCTGGCCCGTGTCGAACCGGGCGATGCGGCCGTCCCGGACGGTGAACCTCCACCGGGTGCGCATGGCGCCCCAGGTGTCGTTGGTGTAGTCCGCGACCAGGTCCCGGCCGCCGTCCTCGGCGGATACGACGTCCATGCGCCCGTTGGAGGAGAAGATCTCCCGGTCGGCCCACTGGTTCAGGTCGCGCTCGCTGCCGTCGTCGGTCATCGTGGCGTCCGGGGTGAGCGCTGCGTCGAACGCCTCCCGGTCGCCGGAGTTGACGGCCTCGATGAACGCTCGGACGGCGGGATCGTTGACGTTCGCCGACATGGGCCCCTCCTCGTGCTCGGTGCGGCTGCGCGATTCGCCCGCGGCGCCGGTCGGCCGTGCCGGCCCCCGGTACCCGGCTCAGGGTCTTCCCGGTCACGGCTCCGCGCCCCGCCGCCAACGCGATCTTGACCGATCCGGGGGCGGCCGTTTGCCTCGGGACCTCCGGCCCCTCCCGCCCGCGATGTTCGAATGTTAACATTCAGACATTGCCTGGTCGGAGGCGTCGTGCGCCTCCGCCGGCGAACCCTCTCCCCGTATGGAAGGCGGCCGCCCATGACCACTCTCGACTCGCCCATCCCCCGGTTCCACCTGGCCATGCCCGTGGACGACCTGGACGCCGCGCGCCGGTTCTACGGCGAGGTGCTGGGGCTGGAGCAGGGCCGCAGCTCCGACACGTGGATCGACTGGAACCTGCACGGCCATCAGTTCGTGACGCACGTGGCGCCCGAGCGGCAGAAGCGGATCCACAACCCCGTCGACGGCCACGACGTGCCGGTCCCCCACTTCGGCCTGGTCCTGGCCGTTCCGGAGTTCCACAAGCTGGCCGACCGGCTGCGCGCGGCCGGGACGCGGTTCGTGATCGAGCCGTACGTGCGGTTCGAGGGGCAGCCGGGCGAGCAGTGGACGATGTTCCTGCTCGACCCGGCCGGGAACGCGCTGGAGTTCAAGGCCTTCGCGGACGACTCGCAGGTCTTCGCGACCTGAGGTCCGGTGCCGTTCATCCCTGCACCGGGAGGGGCGCCCGGTCGGGGGTGAGGAGCGTGAGGGACAGGCACCCGCCGTCGGCTCGGGGGACGTAGAGCCAGTGGGCGGCGAGGGAGTCGATGAGGAACATGCCGCGGCCGCTCTCGACATCGGTGTCGAGGGCGGCCGCGCGCACGCGCGGCCGGTCGCCTGGGCGGAGGGGGCCGGCGTCGGCGAGGTCGATGTAGAGCGGTCCGTCGGCGGCGGCGTAGAGGGCCAGGGTGACCGTGCCGCCGGGGTGACCGCTGCGGGTGTGGCGGCGGGCGTTGCAGAAGGCCTCGTCGACACAGAGCTCGGCATCGTCCACGAGCGGGTCCGCCCACAGGGGGCGAAGCCGGATGCGGGTGAGGGAACGGGCGATGCGAAGCCCGTCGTAGGTGCAGGGAAGCTGTTCCCGCTCACTGAGGACAAGCGGACCACAGGACAGATCGGACATTTTTTCACCTCGTGAAGGGCTGTTCGATGCAGCCACGATGCCCCTACAGTCTGTGACCTGCCATAATCCCTACTCCATTGACCAATACTGGAGATCTGGTGGTGCATTGTCAGCGCTACGTGTAATTCTGTAGTGGTGAGCGAATCCCCCCGTACCCCCTGGCTCCGTTGGGGCGCGGAACTCCGACGCCACCGGAACGCATCAGGTATGACTCAGCAGTCACTCGCCTCGGCGATCAATGTCTCAAGTGCGTTGATCAGCGGATTCGAGCGCGGAACACGTATCCCGAAACGGGCGCACGCGGCCGATGGCGACCTGGCGCTCTCAACGGCGGGCGAGCTCGAACGACTATGGCTGGAGATCAACGACACCCGTGAGATCCCG
Organism: Nocardiopsis endophytica; assembly: GCF_027706725.1. Taxonomy (GTDB): domain Bacteria; phylum Actinomycetota; class Actinomycetes; order Streptosporangiales; family Streptosporangiaceae; genus Nocardiopsis_A; species Nocardiopsis_A endophytica. The sequence continues at coordinate 14,734 of NZ_JAQFWQ010000044.1, read as the reverse complement.
GACGAGTGGCGATCCTTCGCGGTCCTGGAACGCCAGGCGTCGGAGATCCGCGAGTACCAGACGGCGCTCATCCCCGGCCTGCTGCAGTCCCCGGCGTACGCTCGCGCCGTGATGCGCCAAGGACGGGATCAACAGGACACCGATGAACAGATCGACCATTTGACCCAGGCACGGACCTCTCGCCTCGCACACCTGCACAACACTCGACTATCGTTCGTACTTGAGGAGACGGCTCTCCGCCGCGTGCTCGGGTCGAAGGAGGCGATGGTCGAATGCCTCACCCATGTGCTGGCCCTGCTCGAGGACCGTCGGATACGTCTCTCGGTCATTCCGGACGACGCTCCGCTCAGGCCCGTGGTGTCTGCACCGTTTCGCATCATGAATCTCCCTGATGGGAGACTTATCGGACATGCAGAGCACATGTTCGGCGAGAACGTCGTCTCCGACCCTCACCAAGTCAACTTCATGGTCGCCATCTTCGGCGATATGCAGGCGGAATCCTTGTCCCCGAGTGTGTCCAAGACTGTCATCGAGCAGATCAGGAGATCACTGCAATGACCGCCTTCCGGTGGCACAAGTCCAGCTACAGCGCGAACACGGGCCCGCAGTGCGTCGAGGTCGCGGAGACTCGGTGTTCAGCCAGAGTCCGCGACACCCAGCACAGACACCTCGGCCACCTGGAGTTCCCTACCAGCGAGTGGCAGGTGTTCCTTGGAGCCCTGCGAGGGGAGGCGGAAGGTGCCGACTGAGCGATGGCATAAGTCCAGCTACAGCGGCGCCTCAAGTAGCTGCGTCGAGGTGTCCGAGGGGCTGAGAACGGCCGTCCGGGACAGCCGCTACAGACACCTCGGACACCTCGACTTCCCCGCCGACGAGTGGGCGAGGTTCCTCTACTCCCTCAAGGGCGGCTTCACCCCACCGGCGTGAACGCCAGCCTCAGGACGTGGCTCCCTGCCTCAAGCCTGTGCTGGGGCAGGGTCTCCGGGCCGCACGACGCCGTCCCGATCCCCTGGTGCTCCGCGTCCAGGTACAGGTGCACCCTCCCGTCCGGCTCCAGTTCGTGCGTGTGGGCCGCCGCGTCCAAGGCCGCCGTGTCCCACCTCCGCGCGCTGAAGTCGAACACCGGCGCCCCGCTGACGCGAATGCCCGTGCCGTCCGCCCCGTACAGGTCCAGCCGCCGCGCGTCCACGCGGTTGCCGTTCTCCTGAGGACGCAGGTACGGCGTCTGCAACTCATCCACCGTGCTGGAGTGGAGCCCCACCCTCGCCGCCTGGGCGATGTCGCGGTACGCCTCCCCCGGGCCGCCCCCGAACCACGTGACCCGGTCCAGGGTCTCCGGCAGGGTCGTGTGCACACCGAAGCGCGGCAGCGGCCCCGGCCACTCCCCTTCCGCCTCGCCCTCAACGGTCAGCAGCAGCCGTCCGTCCGCCGTCCCCCACCGGTACACCACCCGCATCCCGAAGCCCTGCGCCGCAGGTGCGACCCGCTTGCGGACCACGAACTCGTCCCCCTCCCAACCGAGGGACACCAGTCGCGACGTCAGCCGGTGCAGGCCCGCCGCGCGCCACCCGCGCTCCACCGACACACCGTGCCGCGCGACGTCGTTGTCCGTCGGCGCCCGCCACAGCTCCACCGCGAGCGGCCCCACCCGCACGTCGCCGACCGCCAGGAGGTCACCGGTGCGCGCGTCGATCTCCCCTGGGCCGATGCGGAGAACCGCCCCGCCATCGCCCGAAGAGGCGACCGGCTCAGGGGTGTGCGCGGCCGCCGGCGCCTCGCCGACCCTCGCCTGCCCCCAGGCCAGCTCGTGGCCCGCCTCCGCCCAGGGCTCGTCCTTGGCCAGGACCACGGAGACGGTGATCCACGATTCGCGGTCGCCCACCGCCTCCGGAAGGGCGGGCAGCGGGACCTCCGCCTGCTCGCCGGGCGCGAGCACGGGGACGTCCAGATCGCCCTTGCCGGGAACCAGGGAGGGCCATCCGAACGCGTGGTCCTCCGACAGCCACCACCTGAACGCCAGCCCGGACGTGTCCCGGAAGTCCCAGGTATTGGTGACCGTCACCGTCCCCTTACCGGGGTCGGGCACCACGCGCACCGGCTCGATCGTCTTGGCGTAGGCCGCCAGCCCCGGGCCCGGCGTCCGGTCCGGCAGCAGCAGCCCGTCGGCCACGAAGTTCTCGTCGTGCAGCGGCTCTCCGAAGTCGCCGCCGTAGGCGAACCACTCCGTCCCGTCGGCCTCCTCCCGCCGGACCCCGTGGTCGATCCACTCCCAGACGAACCCGCCCTGGAGCCGGTCGTACCGCTCGAACAGCCGCTGGTACTCCTCCAGGCCGCCGGGCCCGGTCCCCATCGCGTGGCCGTACTCGCACAGGATGAACGGCAGCCCCCGCCGGTGCGCGTCGGCCCCCGGGTCGCCGGTCGGCTCCTCCTCGCCCCGGCCGATCTGCTCGACCTCCGCGTGCGGCGCGTACATCCGCGAGTACACGTCCACGTAGGGGCAGTCCCGGTCGCCCTCGTAGTGCACGAGCCGCGACGGGTCGTTCTCGCGCACCCACGCGGCCATGGCCTCCAGGTTGCGCCCTGTCCCGGCCTCGTTGCCCAGCGACCACACGATGATGCTCGGGTGGTTGCGGTCCCGCGCGACCGTGCGCCGGATCCGGTCGATGCAGGCCTCCTCCCAGCGCGGGTCGTCGGAGGGGTTGCCCTCCCACCCCAGGAGTTCGAACCCGTGCGTCTCCAGGTCGCACTCGTCGATGACCCACAGGCCCAGCTCGTCGCACAGGTCCAGGAAGTCGGGGTGCGGCGGGTAGTGGCTGGTGCGCACCGCGTTGATGTTGTGCCGCTTCATCAGCAGCACGTCCTCGCGCATGGTCTCCAGGGACACGGCCCGCCCGTGGTCGGGGTGCCACTCGTGCCGGTTCACCCCGCGCAGCAGCAGCGGGCGGCCGTTGACGCGGATCGTCCCCCCGGCCAGCTCCACGGTGCGGAAGCCGACGCGGGCGCGCACCCGCTCCCCGGGCGTGCGCACCTCCAGCTCGTAGAGCCGCGGCAGCTCCGCCGACCAGGGCTCGACGGCCCCGACCCGGTGCTCCACCCCGGCCTCGGCCTCCTCCAGGCCCAGCTCCGGGACGGACACCAGCGCACCGGCCGCCCCGTCGACGTCCACCCGCAGCGTGCCGGTGCCCGTCTCCGGGTCGTAGCCGGCGTGCACGGCCAGGTCGGCGACCCCGTCCTCGGGCCGGGCGAGCAGGGTGACGTCGCGGAAGATCCCCGACAGCCACCACATGTCCTGGTCCTCCAGATAGCTGGCGGCCGACCACTGGTGCACCCGCACGGCCAGCGTGTTCCTGCCGGGGCGCAGCAGGGGTCCGACATCGAACTCCGACGCCAGCCGGCTGCCGGTGGCGAACCCCAGCTCAGTGCCGTTCAGCCACACCCGGAAGCAGGAGTCCACCCCTTCGAAGCGGAGCACCGCGGGCCCGTCCGGCCACCCCTGCGGCAGGTCGAACCCGCACCGGTAGTCGCCGGTGGGGTTCTCGTCGGGCACGTGCGGCGGGTCCACCGGGAACGGGTACACGACGTTGGTGTAGGCGGGCGCGCCGTGGCCGTGCATCTGCCAGTGGGACGGCACGGGCAGGTCGCACCAGGCGGGGCCGCCGCCCCCAGCGGCCTCGTCGTAGCCGGGCTCTTCGAAACCGTCGGTCGCCTCCTCGGCCCGGGGGTGCAGGCGGAAGCGCCAGGTCCCGTTCAGGCCGACCGAGGGCGCGTCGGTGGTGAAGCGGGCGCGCGGCGGCCGCACGCCCCGCGACGGGGCGAAGTCCTCCAGGTAGGCGGGCTTGTCGGGCGCGGTCACGTCAGACCTCCGTCAGGTGCAGGAGCAGGGCTTGGGACGGGTTGAGCACGGGCATCTGCAGGCCCGACCGGGCGAGCACCGCCCCCGAGGCGGTGAGCCCCCCGGCGGTGGTCCACAGGGGCGGCGCCGTCTCGAACGTCGAGGGCGTCCCGGCCTCTCGGCGCCACTCGACCCGGTAGGTGCGGTCCTCCCGCAGGCCGGGCAGGCGCACCCGTCCAGGTGCGGCGCGCACGGAGGAGGCCGTGCGGGCGTAGCGGAACACGGCCCCGCTCCCGTCCTCGGCGACGACCCCGTCGAGCTGCTCGGCCGGGTCGGGGGCGTCGCCGCGCACGGTGAGGCCGGTGTGCAGCAGCGGCCGCAGCTCCTTGTAGAGGCGGATCCACGCGTCGAGGGCGGCCAGTTCCTCGTCGGTGCACGCGGTGATGTCCCACTCGATCCCGGCGTGCCCGATGAGCGCGGTCAGGAAGCGCAGCGACAGGTCGGCGTCGCGGCCGGTGGTGTGCGCGGTGCGCGCCCCCACGTGCGAGCCGACCAGCTCGGGCGGGATCAGCAGCCCGGTCCAGCGCTGCAGGGCGAGCCGTTCGAGCGGGTCGTTGGTGTCCGAGCCCCACACCCGGTCGGTGCGCTCCAGGATGCCCAGGTCGACCCTGCCACCGCCGGAGGAGCAGGACTCGATCTCCAGGCCGGGGTGGGCCTTGCGGAGCCGGTCCAGCAGCTCGTAGACGGCCAGGGTCTGGCCGTGCGTGCCGGCCGACCCGGTGGGCGCGTGCACGGGTTCGAGGAAGTCGCGGTTGTGGTCCCACTTGAGGAAGGCGGGGCGGTACTCGGTCACCAGGGCGTCGAGCAGGCCGAAGACGTGGTCGAAGGCCTCGGGCCGGGACAGGTCGAGCGGCTGCTGGTTGCGGCTGGGCAGGGAGGGGCGGCCCTCGGTGGTGAGCATCCAGTCGGGGTGGGCGCGGACGAGGTCGGAGTCGGGGTTGACCATCTCGGGCTCCACCCAGAACCCCGGCTCCATGCCCAGGGCGCGCACGTGGTCGAAGAGGGGGTGCAACCCCTCGGGCCACACGCCGGTGTCCACGGTCCAGTCGCCGAGCCCGGCGGTGTCGTCGCGGCGGCCGCGGAACCACCCGTCGTCGAGGACGAAGCGTTCGACGCCGATGTCGGCGGCGGTGTCGGCGAGCCGCTTGAGCTTGTCCAGGTCGTGGTCGAAGTAGACGGCCTCCCAGGTGTTGAGGACGACCGGGCGCGGCGCGGACGGGTGGTGGGGGCGGGAGCGCAGCCACCGGTGGAAGCGCGCGGACATGCCGTCGAGCCCCTGGTCGGACCAGGAGAAGAAGACCCAGGGGGTGGTGTAGGACTCGCCCCGGGCCAGGCGCACCTCGCCCGGGTGGGGCGCCTCGCCCCCGGCGAGGAGGGCGTCGGCCTGTCCGGCGCCTTCGGGCAGGCGCTCGGCGAGGTGGACGTGGTCGCCGCTCCACGCGGTGTGCACGCCCCACACCTCGCCGGTGCGGAACCCGAAGCCGGGGGTCCCGGCGGTCAGCACGAGCGGGGCGTCGTGGCCGGTGCGCCCGCGCCGGGAGGCGCGCATGCGGGTGCCCATGCCGAGTCCGCTGCGCTGGGGGGAGCGTTCGCGGCACCAGCGGCCCGTGAGGTCGAGGACCTCCTCGGCCTCACGGGGCAGGGGCAGCGCGGCCATGAGCGTGTCGAGGGTCCAGGGGGCCGGGTCGGTGTTGGTGACGGTGTGCCGGACGCGCACGAGGCCGGAGAGCTCCATGCGCAGCTCGCAGGTGAGCTCCAGGCCGTCGGCCTCGGCGGTGACGGTGAGGGAGCCGCCTTCGGACCCGTCGTCGACCTCCCGCACGCGCCAGCGGGGGAAGGAGGCCCGGCCCTCGTGGTGCCCGGCGATGCCGGGGTGGCCGCGCCAGCCCTCCCCTTGGGTCGGCACCAGGGAGATGTGCCGGGGCGTGTCGGTGTCGTTGTTCATGGCGGGCGGGACCGATGCCTCGGCCAGCCCTTGGGCGCCGCCGGGCAGGTCGGCACCCCAGTGCAGCACATACGGAAGCCCGTCCGCGGGGACCCGCACGACGAGTGCGGTCCCCGCGGCACTGAGGCGGACGGTACGGGTCGTGTTCACGGGGCCGGCGGGCCCGGTGGGCCCGCCGGTCTCGTCGGTCTGCTCGGAACGGGCTGCGCCGTCGGCGGCTGCGGTGCGGTCCGTCATCCCTTGCTGGCTCCCAGGGTCAGTCCGGCCACGAAGTGGCGCTGGAGTACGAAGAACACGATCAGCGTCGGCAGGGCGATGAGCACCGACCCGGCCGACAGCAGGTTGTAGTCGACGAAGAACGAGCTCTGCAGGTTCTGCAGCGCGGTGGTGATGGGCAGTTTGTCGCCGCTGGACAGCAGTGCCAGCGCCCAGAAGAGGTCGTTGTAGATCCAGGTCACCAGCAGTGTCGCCAGCGCGGCGAGGCTGGGGCGGCACAGCGGCAGCACCACTCTCCAGTACTGCTGGAACACGCTGGCCCCGTCCACCCGCGCGGCCTCGATGAGCGAGGGCGGCAGCGCCTTCATGAAGTTGCTCAGCACGAAGGTGCAGAAGCCCATCTGGAAGGCGGTGTGCACGAGCACCACGCCGATGTGGCTGTCGTAGACCGCGCCGGACTCGCTGATCCAGTACGGCAGCGGGACGGCGTTGGCCATCCGGAAGAGCGGGACGAGCAGCGCCTGCACCGGCAGCAGGTTGGCGGCCAGGAACACCGCCAGCATCACCAGGTTGAACCGGCGCGAGTAGTGGGTCAGCACGAACGCCGCGCACGACGACAGGAACAGGATGAGCAGCACCGAGGGGACGGTGATGATCAGCGAGTTGACGAAGTAGCCGGGCAGCTCCCCCTCGACCCAGGCGCGGCGGTAGTTCTCCAGGGTGAACCCGCCGAAGGACAGGTAGCCGTGCTGAGCGGTGAACTCGTAGTCGCGGAAGGAGTTGACCAGGGCCCACACGATCGGGAAGAGCCAGGCCAGGGCCGTCACGGCGAGGAAGATCTGGAGCACCGCGCGGGCCGGGCGCACGCGGCGCCGCGGCTCGGGCGGCGCCGCGCCGCGGGGCGGTGCGGGGGCGGCGGCTGTGGTGGTGGCGGTCACCGGTCGGCCCCTCTCAGCAGGGTGGACACGTAGATGAGGATGAACACCAGCGAGAACGCCAGCATGATCACGGCCAGCGCCGAGCCGAAGCCGACCCGGCTCGCCTCGCCGATCACGTTCGCGGTGACCAGCGCCGAGATCAGCTCCAGGCCGTTGCGGCCGCGGTTGATGATCCAGACGATGTCGAAGGCGCGCAGCGCGTCGATCACGGTGACGACGAGCACCACCAGGTTGATCGGCCGCAGCGCCGGGAAGACGACGCTGGTGAAGGTGCGCACCGGCCCGGCGCCGTCGATCGCGGCGGCCTCGCGCAGCGACGGGTCGACCGCCTTGAGCCCGGCCAGGTACAGCAGCATGATGTAGCCGGTGTGCCGCCAGGCGGCGGCCACGAGCACGGCGTACAGGTTGATGTCGGGGTCGCCGAACCAGTCGACGGGCTCGGCCCCGGTGGTGGCGCCCAGGAACGTGTTGAGCAGCCCCTGGTCCTGGGAGTAGATGAGCTGCCAGATGAACCCGACCAGGCCCAGCGACAGCACCACGGGCATGTAGAACACGCTCTGGTAGATGCGGCCGCCGCGCAGCTCCCGGTCGAGCAGGACCGCCAGGAACATGCCCAGCAGGGTCGGCACCAGGAACAGGAACACCAGCCAGATGAGGTTGTTGCGCAGGGCCGGCCAGAACGGCGGGTAGAGGGTGAAGGCGTCGGTGTAGTTCTGGGTGCCGACCCACTCCAGGGTGTCGAGTCCGCCGATGCCGTCCCAGCGGGTGAACGAGAACACGATGGTGGCGGCGGCGGGCAGCCACACCAGGCCGACCACCAGCAGCGTGGGCACGCCGATCATCAGTGCCAGGGTGATGCGGTCGGCGCGGCCGTTGCGCAGGGCGGTGCGCGAGCGGCGGGGTGCGGAGCGCGGGGGCGCCCCGCCGGGCTCGGCCGCGTGCGGCGGCGAGGGGGTGCTGGGGACCACGCGTTCCTCCTTCCGGGGGTGGGCGGCCTCAACGGCCGAAGATGGAGACCTTCTGGCGCTGGATGCTGGCGGTGAGGTCGGCGATGTCGTCGGGCCGCCGCAGGAAGCGCTGCATGGCGGGGATCATGACGATGGAGGCGAAGTCGGGCCGGGTGTCGCGGTCCATGTACTGGGTGAGGGTGTCGGCGCCGGCGATCATCCCCATGATCTTGGCGTCCAGATCGCTCAGCCCGGAGGTGTCGGCGTCCTGGTGGACGGGCAGCGCCTGGGGGTCGATGGCGGTGTAGATCTCCTGGGACCGCAGCGTGCCCATGTGGCCGACCAGGTCCATGGCGGCCTCGGGGTTGCGCGGGTCGGCGGAGACCATGAACCCGTCGACGGGGGTCTCCATCGCGTCCGACCCGATCTCGGGGTCGAACTCGGGGAACGGGAAGCAGTCGAGGTCGGCGATCTGGTCTTCGGACATGACGTGGGTGAGGAACAGGCCGCAGAGCATCATCCCGGCCTCGCCGCGCACCAGGGAGGTCTGCGCCTCGTTGATGCCGCGCCCGAGCGGGGCGGCCTGGTGGTAGGGCAGCAGCTCGGCCCAGGCGCCGAAGACGCTGCGGACCTCGGGGCTGTCCCAGGACTCGTCGCCGTCGAGCAGGGACAGATGGAACTCGGGGCCGTTGATGCGCAGGTTGAGGTGGTCGAAGGTGCCCATCGCGGGCCAGCCCTCGCGCACCCCGTAGGCCAGGGGCTGCAGGCCGTCCTCGCTCATGCGCTCGCACAGGTCGACGAACTCCTCGCGGGTGGCGGGCACGTCGTATCCGCGCTCCTCGAAGACGCTCTTGAAGTAGAAGACCGCCCAGGGGGATGTGGAGTCGGGGATCATGTACTGCTTCCCGTCCGGGGCGCTGCACAGGTCGCGCACCTGGTCGGAGAAGGCGCCCTGGAAGCGCTCGTCCCACACCTGGCTGACCTCGCTGATCAGGCCCCGTTCGGCGAAGAACCGGGTGCGGTACCCGGCGAACCAGGCGATGACGTCGTCGGGTGTGCCCTGCAGGTAGTTGTTGAGGCTCTCCTGGAAGCTCGTGGAGTCGATGGTGTTCAGCTCCACGGTGATCCCGGAGTCGGCCTCCCACAGGCCGAGGATCTCGCCCACGGCCTCGCGCTGGGCGTCGTTGGCGCGGTTGGAGCCCATGGTGACCACCCCGGGATCCCCGCGCCGGGAACCGCATGCGGCCAGTCCCGGCACCGCCGTGAGCGCGGCGGCGCCGGCCAGGCCGCGCAGCAGGGCGCGGCGCCCCAGGGCCGGTGGGCCCGTAGGTCTGTGGTGCATCGGGGGACCTCCGAGGTGCGTGAAGTGGGTCACTCCGGCGTTCCAGACATGTTCGACACCTAGGCCCCCACTTGTCAACGGACTCCAACTTTTTCCAACAAATTTCCGCAGTGGTCCCCTGATCCGACCCCGCCCGATCCGAACATTGACACCGACGGGCCCCCTGCACGACAGTGATTCCAACAAGATCCGACAACTTCGATCACGCAGGGGGGCGGATGCTGGCCGCGCAACGGCAGGAGCTGATCCTCGACCGGCTGCGGCGCACGGGGGCCGTCCGGGTCGCCGAGCTCGTGGAGAGCCTGGCGGTGTCGGACATGACCGTGCGCCGCGACCTGGACGCACTGGCCGCCCGCGGCGCCCTGCGCAAGGTCCACGGCGGCGCGGTCGCCCCGGAGGGGCCGCGCACCGAGGAGCCCGGCTTCGAGGCCAAGTCCACCCGGCAGGCCGCCGAGAAGCGGGCCGTGGCCCGCGCCGTCGCCGGCCTGGTCGAGCCGCACACCGCGGTGGGCCTGTCCGCGGGCACCACCACGGCCGCCGTCGCCGAGCACCTGACGGAGGTGCCCGGCCTGACCGTGGTCACCAACTCGCTGCGGGTGGCCGAGGTGTTCCACGAGTCCCCCCGGCCCGACCGGACGGTGGCGCTCACCGGCGGGTTCCGCACCCCCTCCGACGCCCTGGTGGGGCCGCTGGCGCTGGCCTCCATCCGCGGCCTCAACCTGGACACGCTGGTGCTGGGGGTGCACGGCATGCAGGAGCGGGCCGGGTTCACCACCCCCAACCTGATGGAGTCCGAGACCGACCGGGCGCTGGTGGAGGCGGCCGGGCGCCTGGTGGTGGCCGCCGACCACACCAAGTGGGGGACGGTGGGCATCAGCACCATCGCCCCGCTGGAGCGGTGCGACGTGCTGGTGACCGACGACGGGATGGACGCCGAGGCGCGTGCGGCGCTGGCCGAGCGCGTGGGGCGGCTGGTGGTCGCCGACGTGCCCGGCACCGGGCCGGACGCGGAGCACGGCGAGGACGGCGAGGACGGCGGGCACCGCGAGCACGGCGGCGACCGGCCGACCGACGGGGAGGACGCATGATCAGGACCGCCGCACGCCTGGCGGACGGACGCGAGATCATCTACTTCGACGAGGGGGACGCGCCGCGCGACCCCGCCCCCGACCCGCGCGACCTGCCGCCGTCGGCGACGGGGTCGGAGATGCGGTTCGACCCGCTGCTGCGCGAGTGGGTGGTGGTCGCCTCGCACCGCCAGGGCCGCACCCACCTGCCGCCCAGCGACGACTGCCCGCTGTGCCCCTCCACGGACGGGCGCGCCACCGAGATCCCCGCCTCCTCCTACGACGTGGTGGCCTTCGAGAACCGCTTCCCGTCCCTGGTCGCCGACGACGGGCGGGTGCTGGAGGACGTCGGGGAGCTGGAGCACACCCGCAGGGTCGGGGCGGGCCGGTGCGAGGTGCTGGTCTTCGGCTCCGACCACGACGCCTCCTTCGTCGACCTCGGGCACGAGCGGGCGGAGACGGTCGTGGAGGCCTGGGTGGACCGCACCCGCGCGCTGTCCGCGCTGCCCGGCGTGGAGCAGGTGTACTGCTTCGAGAACCGGGGCCGGGAGATCGGGGTGACCCTGCACCACCCGCACGGGCAGATCTACGCCCTGCCGTTCGTCGCCCCGCGCACCCGGCGCATGCTCGACTCGGCCGCCGAGTACCGCGCGCGGACCGGCGGCGACCTGTTCGCCGACGTGCTGCACGCCGAGCAGAAGTCGGGGCTGCGGGTGGTGGCGCGCACCGCGCACTGGACCGCCTTCGTCCCGGCGGCGGCGCGCTGGCCGGTGGAGGTGCACCTGTACCCGCACCGGGCCGTGCCCGACCTGCCCGCCCTCACCGACGAGGAGCGCCGCGACCTCGCCGGGGTCTACCTGGACGTGCTGGGCCGCTTCGACGCGCTCTACGGGGCGCCGCTGCCCTACATCTCGGCCTGGCACCAGGCGCCGGTGCACGAGGGGCGCGACCTGGCCCGGCTGCACCTGGAGCTGTTCTCGGTGCGGCGGGCCGCCGACAAGCTCAAGTACCTGGCCGGGACCGAGTCCGGCATGGGGGTCTTCATCAGCGACGTGGCACCGGAGGCCGTCGCCGAGCGGCTGCGGGCGGCGGCGCCGTGAGGCCGCCCCTCCCCCGCCGCTGCCCTCGCCCCATCGTCCCTCTCGACCCCCTTCACCCCCGAACCCCCCGGAGGACCGTGTGAGACTGCTCGTCACCGGCGGCGCCGGATACATCGGCAGCGTGGTGACCGCGCTGCTGCTCGGCGCCGGACACGAGGTGACCGTGCTCGACGACCTGTCGACCGGCCACCGGGACGCCGTGCCGGACGGGGCGCGCCTCGTCGAGGCCGGCCTGCACGATGCGGCCGAGGTCCTGGAGCCCGGCTACGGCGCGGTCCTGCACTTCGCCGGGAAGTCGCTGGTCGGCCGGTCGGTCGAGGACCCCGACGAGTACTGGCACACCAACGTCGGCGGCACGCTCGCCCTCGCCCGGGCGGCGGTACGGCACGGGGTGCGCCGCATGGTGTTCTCCTCCAGCGCCGCCGCCTACGGCGAGCCCGCCTCCGGCGCGCCGCTGCGCGAGACCGACCCGGCGGTGCCGACCAACCCCTACGGCGCCACCAAGCTGGCCGCCGACCACCTGCTCGCCTCCTGGGCGCGCGCCTACGGGCTGGGGGCGGTGAGCCTCCGGTACTTCAACGTCGCCGGGGCCCACCTCGGGTTCGGGGAGCGGCACGCGACCGAGACGCACCTGGTGCCGAACCTGCTGAAGGCGGCGGCCGGGCGGGACGAGTGCGCCCGCGTGTTCGGCACCGACTACCCGACGAAGGACGGGACGGCCGTGCGCGACTACCTGCACGTGGCCGATCTGGCCGACGCGCACCTGCGGGCGCTGGAGGCGGTCGAGCCGGGGGCGCACCGGGTGTACAACCTCGGGACCGGCGGCGGGAGCAGCGTGCGCGAGGTGATCGAGACCGTCCGGCGGGTGACGGGGCGCGAGGTCCCGGCCGAGGACCACGCGCGCCGTGCGGGCGACCCGGCGGTGCTGGTCGCCGCCAACGACCGGGCCCGCGAGGAGCTGGGCTGGAGGCCGGAGCGGACGCTGGAGGAGACGGTGGGGGACGCCTGGGAGTTCTTCCTGAAGCGGGAGGCGCACCATGACTGAGGCGGCGAACGGGCAGGCGGAGGCGCCGGCGGACGGGCCGTCGCCGGTGAACGCGGACCGCCGGGCCGAGCAGGCCGCGGACGCCTTCACCCGGCACTTCGGATACGCACCTGAGGGGGTGTGGGCCGCGCCGGGGCGGATCAACCTGATCGGGGAGCACACCGACTACAGCGACGGGTTCGTGCTGCCGTTCGCGCTCCCCCACACGCTGCACGCCGCGGCGGCGGCGCGGGCGGACGGGAGGGTGCGCCTTCGGTCCCTGCAGGCGCCGGAGGGGATCGAGTTCGACGTCACCGAACCGGCACCCGGCACGGTCGAGGGGTGGGCCGCCTACCCGGCGGGGGCGCTGTGGGTCCTCCGGCAGGAGGGGTACCGGGTGGACGGGCTGGACCTGCTGGTGGACAGCACCATCCCGAGCGGCGCGGGCCTGTCCTCGTCGGCGGCGCTGAGCTGCGCGGCGGTCATGGCGGGCGCGGCCCTGCACGGGGCCGAGCCGTCGGCGTCGCAGGTCATCCGCATGGCGCGGCGGGTGGAGAACGACTTCGTCGGGATGCCGTGCGGGGTGCTGGACCAGTCGGCGTCGATGCTGTCGGCCCAGGGGCACGCGCTGTTCATGGACACCCGGACCATGGAGACCGAGCAGGTGCCGTTCGCGCCGGACCGGCAGGGGATGACGGTGCTGGTGGTCGACACCCGCGCGCCGCACCGGCTGGTGGAGGGGCACTACGCCGACCGCCACCGGGCCTGCCAGGAGGCGGCGAAGGCACTGGGCGTGGCGGCGCTGCGCGACGTCACGGACCTGGAGGCGGCGCTGGCGGCACTGGCCTCCCCGGAGCTCCGCCGCCGGGTGCGCCACGTGGTGACCGAGAACGCCCGGGTGCTGGACACGGTCGACCACCTCCGCGCCGGCCGCCTGCGCGAGGTGGGGCCGCTGCTGACCGCGTCGCACATGTCGCTGCGCGACGATTACGAGGTGACCGTGCCGGAGGTGGACACGGCGGTGCGGGCACTGCTCGCGGCAGGGGCGCTGGGGGCGCGCATCACCGGCGGCGGGTTCGGGGGCTGCGTGATCGCCCTGGTTGAGCGTGAGCAGGTGGAGGAGTGCGGCTGGGCCGTGGAGGAGGCCTACCGCGAGGAGGGCTTCACGGCGCCGTCCCTGTTCGAGGCCACCCCGTCGGCAGGCGCCCGCAGGATGTGGTGAGGCGGACCGGCCCGGCGCCGGACCGACCGATGGCGTCCCGCCGCGTGGGGTGATCTCTCGCCGGTCGCAACCGCCACCGGAGGGTGGTCCCGGCCGCGAAGGGCGCCGGATCCGGGCCCCTCCGCGCCGGTTCGGCGACCCTCGGCGAGGGCAGGGACACGGTCGGCGACAGCGGCGACACCGACCGGCGGGAGGCACCATGGCGACGGGCGACGGCGGCGCACCGGCCCCGGCGGAGAAGGCCCCGAGCGGGTACGTCCTGACGGTCCGGGCCGCCAAGGCGGCCGTGCTCGGCTCGGTCTCGCTGTTCTTCCTCCTCGTCGTGTTCGGCAACGTGACCGACTACGCGGTGAACTTCGAGTTCGTCGCCCGGGTGTTGTCCATGGACTCCCATGACCCGGCTCTCGACGAACTGAGCCGGACCGACTACCGGGCGGTGACCTCGCCGGTCCTGCACCACGCCGTCTACATCGTGATCATCGCCGCCGAGCTGTTCACCGCCGTCGCCTGCGGCCTCGGCGCCTGGCGCACCGCCCGTTCCCTGCGAAGGCCGGACCGGGACTTCAACGCGGCCAAGGTGTGGGGCGTGGTCGGCCTGCTGGCCGGGATCCTGCTGTGGTTCACCGGTTTCCAGACCATCGGCGGCGAGTGGTTCGCCATGTGGATGAGCCCGGCATGGAACGGGATCCCGGCCGCCGACAGGATCACCACGTTCCTGGTACTCGCGCTGGTGTTCACCACCATGCGCAACGACGGAGCCGACTGAACGGACGACGACGCCGTCCCCCGCTCACGGCCCCCGCCCGGGCTGAGGGTCGGCGGGGTGCGAGGTAGAAGGCAGCGACGAGGACAGGCCGGCGGCCCTTGCGGCAGCGTTGTCGGGCGCGGCGCGTGTGCGTGGTCACCGTGATGGGCGGCGACGGATGAGCCGGCCAGGTCCCCGGCCCCGCCTGCCGTCCGTCGGGCCACTCTCGGTCCGGGCGGCAGCGCGGTACTGGAGGCGCGTGCCCGCCCGCGCTCGTGGCGCCCGCACCCCGGTGC